>JAGLWF010000023.1 GCA_023133595.1 Nanobdellota archaeon
ACAGCAGATGCTTCTGGTCCAAAACATCTTGTCATGGACATTACCCGTGCAAAGTTCGAAGAACTTATCGAGGGAATCATGAAAAGATTAGAAGAACCAACACGACAGGCATTGAAAGATTCTGATATTGGTAAGCCTGACAAAGTTATTCTGGTCGGTGGTTCTACAAGAATACCTGCTGTCCAGAACATGGTCAAAGGCATTACCGGGCTTGGAGGGGATAAATCAGTCAATCCAGACGAAGCAGTTGCAATTGGTGCGGCTATCCAGGCTGGTGTTCTTGCAGGAGATGTAAAAGACATCCTATTGCTGGATGTCACACCATTATCTCTTGGGATCGAGACACTTGGTGGAGTCTTTACAAAACTGATTGAAAGAAATGCAACAATCCCTACAAAAAAGTCCCAGATATTTTCAACTGCGTCTGACAACCAGACAGCAGTCACAATCCGGGTATTCCAAGGAGAAAGGACAATGGCAGCTGGAAACAAGCTGCTTGGACAGTTCGATCTGGTTGGAATGCCGCCTGCACCTCGAGGGGTACCGCAGATCGAAGTCACATTCGATATTGATGCGAATGGTATTGTGAATGTAAATGCACAGGACAAAGGAACTGGAAAAGAGCAGAGCATCCAGATCACAGGTTCAAGCAATCTGTCCAAGGAAGATATTGGGCGGATGAAAAAAGAAGCAGAAGCCCATGCTGCAGAAGATGAAAAAGCAAAAGAGAAAGTAGAGACAGAGAATACTGCTGACAGTGTGATCAGGCAGGGCAAGAAAGCTCTTGAAGAGTATGGTGACAAGATCGATGCATCCCTGAAAGAAAAAATCGAAAAAGAGATAAAGGAACTTGAAGATGTCAAAGCTAAAGGAGATCACGAAGCACTAAAAAAGAAACTGGATGAAGTCAACAAAGTTATGCAGGAGATTGGTGCGCAGATGTACCAGCAGACAGCTGCTGCCCAGCAACAGGCTGGTGAAGAAGAGAAGCCAAAAGATGAGAATGTTGTTGACGCTGACTTCAAGGAGGAGAAATAAGATGGAAAAACCAGAAAAAGAACAGAAAGTGCAAAAGCAACTGTTGCTTCGTGCTGTATTTACAGACAAAGGCCAGGGAATGAGACTGGATCTGCAGAAATCAAGACTTAATACTCAAGAAGCAATCGGTGTGCTCGAGATTGCAAAAACACAATTACTTAATGAACTAGCACAGAATCAGATGACAGTTAAGCAGGACAGTCAATGATAATAGTGAAACTAACATGAACATCATAAATCCACGGCTGATAGAGAGATTTGTAGATTTTATCAAAGCTCTTTCTCCAGAGGATAACATCGCAATCTACCACGACACTGATCCTGACGGTATCTGTGCTGCAACCTTGATGTTCAATGCTTTGGAGAAGTTAGGTCTGAAAACAGCGATCCTTGAAGGTTTTGACCACGGGGATCCGGATATGGTTGAAGACGTTCTTATGAAAGTAAAAGAGAGTGATATCAATGTGATAGTATTTTTAGACTTATTAGCAGACAGGCATCCAGATAAGATCAAAGAAGTGGAGAAGCATGCAAACATCATTTTAATCGATCATCATCCTATTGAGAATGATGTTGCTTCTGAAAAAACTATCTTTATCAAGCCCCAGATCTTTGTCGAGGGAATTATTCCTTCAAGATACTGCACTACAAAACTTGTTTACGATTTAATGTCCAGGCTTGTTGATCTGTCGGATCTGGACTGGTTATGCGGTATTGGTATAATCGCTGATTTCGCATTTGACGCTTGGGAAGATTATCTGGACGGTTTGTATCAAAAATATAATGTTGACAAGAAAAAGATGCATATTGATTCAAAATTTGGGGCAATTGCTAAATTAATAGTCGCTGCAAACACAATCAGTTTCGAAGAAGCGGAAAAAGCTGCATTGAAAGTGATCGAGAGCAGGACAATGGATGAAGCAATTGAAAATCTTAAAGGATATAATAAGATTGAAGATGAGATTCAGAAATTTCTGGATAATTCTAAGGAATGCACTGAAGAATTTCCTGACAAGAATATGGCAATAATCCATATCAAATCTCAATATTATATCAATTCTATTATCGCAACAAGAATTAGTCTGAATCTCCCTGAAAAAATATTTTTTGTAGTACAGGCTGACAAGAGTGATCCTGAAAGACTTGCAGTAAGCGGACGCTGCCAGAGCAAGAGAGTGCATCTTGGAAAAATAATGCACGACGCTGTCAAAGGATTTGAAGAAGCTTCTGGAGGAGGACATGCTCCAGCAGCTGGTGCGAATTTCAAAAAAGAGGATTACAAAGAATTCAAGAAAAGAATTCTAGAGATGGTTGGAAAAGAAGAATACAAAAATGGCTAAGAAAGATTATTACAAAATACTTGGAGTTTCAAAAGATGCAAGTAAAGAGGAGATTAAGAAAGCTTACAAAAAGCTCGCTAAAAGATATCATCCTGACATCAATAAAGAGCCAAGTGCAGAAGAAAAGTTCAAAGAGATAAATGAAGCAGCTTCTGTTCTTGCTGACGATAAAAAAAAGGATCAGTACGATCGCTTTGGCACTGCAGAAGGAATGGGCGGATTTGATTTCTCAGGTTTCAGGCCAGGTGCTGGGGAATTCGGAAGTATGTTCGAAGAGATATTTGAAATGTTCGGAGGAGGATTCAGTCCTTTTGGAAGAGGTAGGAGAGGAAAAGCAGTGTATCGAGGGGATAACCTGCGTTATGATCTGACAATTGACCTGAAAGAAGTCACAGAAGATGTTGAAAAGAAAATACATATCGGCCATCACGTGACCTGCAAACATTGTAAAGGCACTGGTGCAGAAACAAAAGATGCAATCCAGCATTGCCCTGATTGCGGTGGTTCTGGTGTTATACAAAAATCTGCCCGTACTCCGTTTGGAATGTTTGCCACAACAACCACTTGCCGTAAATGCCGGGGAAAAGGGGAATACATCACTGATCCATGCCTGGAATGCAAAGGACAGGGACGTATTGAAGAAGATTCTAAGATAACTGTCAGGATTCCTGCAGGTGTGCACAGTGGAATGCAACTGCGGGTTTCTGGGAAAGGAGATGCAGGGCCGAATGGCGGACCGCCAGGGGATCTTTATGTTTTTATTCGAGTGAGAGAACATAAAATCTTTGAAAGAGATGAAGATGATCTTCATTGCACTGTTCCTCTATCTTTTGTTACAGCTATACTTGGTGGTGAAATCGATGTTCCGACAATTGATGGAAAAGCAAAACTAAAGATTCCAGCTGGAACACAATCAGAGACTTTGTTCAAGATGCGCGGAAAAGGTCTTCCTGATCTGCAGAGCAAGAGACACGGTGACGAGTTTGTCAAAGTTGTTGTTGAAGTGCCGAGAAAGCTGACAAGCAAGCAGAAAAAGCTGCTCAAAGAGTTTGAAAAGAGTTTTGGCAAGAAGAAATTAGGGCTTTTTTAATAAATGGTGCAGTAGCAAATCATTATCTTCAAATCCGAGAATTTGCCCAAGCTGTAGCTGATAAAGCATATAATATTGTGTTCGAGAGTGTCTACTTCTTAGTAGTCCTTTATACGAAAGCTTTATATATTCGCTACTATAATTCATATATAGATTTGGCATATATTCGAGGGGAATTAATTTGATAAAACGTAAATGTAACAGGTGCGGGGTAACTGTGGATTCATTTTCACCTATGCGCAAATGGTGCTATGACTGCAGGAAAATTGTCTCACTACAACAGGCAAAGACCAGAAAGATAGCTCGGATGAAATTAAAGAAACAGAAAAAATAATCACTTCTTCTTATCACGATTCTTTTTATTCCAATAACTGCTTCCTATTGTAAAAGGCATTATATCAAAAAAACGTCCAAAACGTAATCTTGCATAAGTCATCTTTATGCTCTCATCGATTGCATCAATATAATTTTTCTTTTTTAGCACTTCATAGATCGCTTCAAAAACATCTTTGTCATCATGAGACTTCAGAAATTCAAAAGTTTGTTTAGGACTGCCTTTGAATTTATAGAGGAGGATGTGATACATTGTCCTTCCAGTGAGATATTCTAAGCCATTCTTTATGCCTTTTTTTTCCAGAAGATCATGGTCATCATCATAAAACTCCTTGAATGTCTTGAAAATTCTCAGATAGTATATTTTTGCTTCTGAAAGTTTTGTACGCAGCCAGATTTTTCTGCTGATCCCGTCAAGCTTGTATACACTTGCAAAATAGTCAGCAACAAGATG
Organism: Nanobdellota archaeon; assembly: GCA_023133595.1. Classification (GTDB taxonomy): domain Archaea; phylum Nanobdellota; class Nanobdellia; order Woesearchaeales; family WJKV01; genus JAGLWF01. Next base: position 4,256 of record JAGLWF010000023.1, read on the forward strand.
CTGGTGTGCGATTGCAACAGCTTCCATCCTGCATCTTCTCGACCAGTCAAAAGCATAGTCCCACTTTGAATAGAATTTATCTTTTCTATGCCCTTCCTCGTGCGCAAGAGTGCTTATTGTAAGTTTTGAATTTTTAACTAAAAGATATGGGGCATAATATAGACCGTCCCAATCATAAAGGCGAAGAAAAGGATAATTCCAGCCATTGTCAGAGACAATGTCAAATTCAATCTTCGGACCTTTGCCAGAGATCTTCTTGAATATTTCAAAAATCGGTTCAAATTCCCCTTCTTTATCTGTGAAAGATTCTCTAGGGACTTGCGAACAAAGTCTTTCAATGCCTTTGATTGTTTCAATATCTCTTCTTTTTTCTTCATCAGGAAGTTTTCTATAATATGGAACTGTGAATTCAATTTTAGAGACAACCCTGATCTCAACACCTTTACGTTTTTTTAATCGGTCCAGAAGATCAGGAGCCCTCTGTGCTTCTTTAGACGGTTCAATCGGCATCTCCATTGACATGCATCCGCCAAATAATAACGAAAAGCCCAGTCCTAAGGTTGTTAAAGTTTTATGCATAGGTCTCATTAAGAATTTAGTTAGAGGGTCTGGTTATATAAAATTTGGGGTTACTTATAGGTAAATCTACGATTAGCCATTGCTGTACTTTCTTGAATAATATTAACAAAATTCTTTTTTCCTAATATTTTGTAAATCTCTTTAAAAACAGCCTTAACATCATGACTTCTTAGAAATTCAAAAGATTTTTTTGGATTGCCTTTATATTTGTGTAAAATAATATGATGCATGATCCGACCAACTAGATGCTGTGGAGATTTATGAAAACCTTTCATTAGTGATACCGGTCGAACGAATAATCCTTTTTCTCTTCGCTTTTTCATAATTTCAATGAAATTCGTATCTCCATTATAAAGATTTTCGAATGACTTAAAATCCTGGAATCCGTGATATAATGTTGAATCTGAAAATTCAAGCTCATCGCTCCATATCCTTTCACCATCAAGTTTAAGCACATGATGAAAATAATCAGCAACAAAATGTGTATGTGCTGTTGCAACAGCTTCTGCTCTGCACAGACTAGCATAATCCCGCCTTGAAAACTTAATCAAATCTTTTCTATGCCCATCTTCATGCGCAAGTCCATTAATAGAAAGTACTTTATTAACAAATACTATTTCAGAATCACTAGGATCATAATAGCCTCCATCAGCCTTGTAACTGCTTGAAACAATATCTAAATTAAAATTAGGACCTTTTCCAGAAATCTTATCAAAAATCTCAAAGATAGGTTTAATCAATTCTTCACATTCTGTGAAATCTTTACCTTCATGGCGAACAGAGGCACAATGCTTTGAAATATTCCAATAGGTTCTACGAGCTTTACTATACTCTTCTCTTGGTAATGGTTTATAGTCTGGAGCAGAATATTCTATTTCCTTATGTGCTCCTCGCTTTTGATATACATATTCTTTTTCTATTACTTGAGAAGGATCTATAGGCATCTCTGTTGAAATACATCCGCCGAACATGAGTGAGAATCCAAGCCCCACACCGCCTAATAACTGAAATAATATGCGCATTTGATTTCACCACAGAAATTTACAATTGAGTGGTATTTAAAGTTTAGGTGCATTAAAATCTTAGAAATCATAAAAAAATAAAGAGTTCCTAGGAAGGCATTTTCGGGGGAAGAATGAAAAGGCTCCTAGGCCCTCTTTTAGTATGAAAAACAGGTCCAGGAAGGAATTTCGGGGTTGGGGAAAAGAAATTATAACCCGGACCTCTTTTTATCGTACCTATACAGTAGTATGATAGAAGTAGTATTTAAATCTTTCGTTTCCATTGCCCCTTGCGAGTGATAACAGGAGGAAACGGGCTGAAATGGCCGAATCCTTGGGTTTTAGCGCTTCTAATAGCAAAATAAAAAAGTATATATAACAGCTCATCTGCCTTAAAATCATGCGAAAAGAGCTCAAGATATTGCTTCTGGCATCATCACTATTCATGCTAGCCGGAGGTCTTTTTGGGCCTTTATACGCTGTTTTTGTCGAAGATATAGGCGGGGATCTGCTCACAGCAGGTGGCGCCTATGCTGCTTTTTCAATAGCAGCCGGAGTCCTGATCTTTATTATCAGCAGATGGGAAGATCATGTCAAGCATCAGGAGAAATTTATTATCATTGGATACGCCCTGAGTTGCTTAGGTTATTTGGGGTATATATTTGTCCAGGTTCCTCTACATCTCTTCTTGGTCCAGATTGTTTTTGGTGTTGGTGAAGCAATAGGGGTTCCTGCCTACGACGGATTATATTCTAAATTCTTAGACAAAGGAAGATATATCTCAGAATGGGGTGTCTGGGAATCAATGGCATACATAGTCACAGGTGTCGCAGCTATTATTGGTGGATTGCTGGCAAGCTTGTATGGATTTCGACTTCTGTTCGTGATCATGTTTATTGCGTCTTTAGCTGGTCTGGCTATTTCTATATTTTTGATTTCTAAGAAAGGCAAAAGACAATCAAAATAACCAGAATGCAAAAGCACCAATACCACTAAGCATGAAACTGAACAGGAAATTGCCTGTGAATAAGAACACTAATAACACAAGAATCCTGCCCACGCAAAGCGCCATTTCCCGGAATACGAATTTCTCTGCAAGATTCTCCTGGAATTCTTCGTACACTAGTGCATGAGAAGGAACTTGCACCATTGTAAAGACCATGCTTGCAAACATTGTAACTCCAAAGACTTGTCCGACAGTCTCTACAAAATGCCTGATAAACCATGATATTGAATAAAGAGAGGATCCGACTTTAAGCACGTGTCTTTTATTGTACTTGTCGCTCATTTTTCCGACAATGAATGTGACAAACGCAGTGCTGGCACCTGCAAGAGATCCCAGGAAACCCAATGAGGTATAAGTATGCAAGATAAAGAAGATAAACAATGGCCACAGAACACCGCCAGCCATTGTATGCACACCATACCCAATGAATGCCAGACTGTTCTTCATATTCCTCTTTGAAAACACGTGCCTGAATGAGATAACTGCAGGCACATGCCTTTCTTTTGTGAAAAACAGGAATGTTGCAGATGCAACCAGAAGTATGCTCGCAATAACAAACACAACTGTGAAACCAGTAGTGTCAATCAATATTCCGCCGATCAATGGCCCAAACAGGACAGCCAGTGAAGAATACCCAATCCATTTGCCTGTCTCAACACCACGTTTTCCAGCCACGCTTACTTTTGCAAACTCAATATGGAATGATATCCAGAACAATCCGCTTGCAACTCCAAGAAAGATTGGAATTATTAAAAAAGGGATACTTATAGCTTTCAGGCTGTACAATAAAAAATAAAACATTATATACAATGGACAGCTCATCAATATAGCATGTTTCAATCCAACGCGCGCTGCGAGTTTTGCAGCAAACGGAGTCACAGCTCCAAAGGCTATTGAATATATGATATAGAAAACTGCAATCTGTTTTAGTGTGAAACCCAGTTCCATGTATAGATATAATGGTATAAACAGATTGATCATTGAAAATGCCAATGCCCTTGTTGCGACTGCTAGATATATCTCTGACATCTCATTCTTTGGAAACAATCTCCTCAGATGTATCCCATGGTATATATCTTGTAGAGGCATTTAAAAATAGAACATAAAAATGACTTATATATCTTTCTATTAAGTAAGTTTTAAATATTGATGTCTTTCTTCATACGACATACTATTATAAGGCATGAAGGGGATAATATAGCATGGCAAAAGGAGATTTATTTGGTCTGGAAGATATTGCAGAAAGTGATATTCTAGACAAGGAATCAGGAATAACATATAGATCCAGTGAGATAATGACCAGTGGGAACTGGACAGCTCCTAGATTATGGAAACGGATAAGAGCAAACACAGATCCAGAATTCCAGAAAAATGTTGATATTGCCTTTACTATCATCTATGGTGGAAATATTTTGCGATTGGATAAATTGCAGAAATTAGAATTCTTAAAAAAAGCAGATCTTAAAGCTATTGCAGAAGATCTGAAAGATCGCGGTGTAATAGAAGAACATGCAGAAGCTTCATTTGAACCAGATCCAGAAACACCAAGTTTTGAAGAAGCAGTGCGAAAGCACAGAAGAAGGGATCGTGCAGAAGCTCTAAGAAGAGTAAGAGATGAGCGTGACAGAAGATTAGGCCTTGTCCGGGAAAAAGAAGGTATCAAGACAGCTCATATCTACAAATTAAAATGCATTGTTGCAAAATATGGATTCAATGTTATTGAGTTGCTGAATTCGCTTGAACCAAGCACAATTTTCGATAAAAATTTAGATAATACATTGAAGGCATTGAGTACAAGACATATCCATGCAGGAAGGATAAAAAGCAAGAAGAAAAAGGAAACTCCGCCAACAACAGCATCTGCATCACAATGTGAGATCTGTTCCCACGACACTTCAAGATATTCAATCACCTGGAGAGAGGTCCTTCCAGATGGAAGGATTGGATCACGTTCACTAAAAACAGGAAAGTACTGTGGATCAAGTTTGTTCTCATTGTTTGACATAGACGGTTTCAGGCAAAAGCTTGCAAGTGCATCTCTCAAAGAGCAAGAATATGATAACGCACTGGATATTGCATTTGCAAAAAGAGAAAAAGAAGAAAAAGATCCAGAAACAAAAAAACAAAACCGTCTTGACCGCGCAATACAAGAAGAACTAGAAGAAGAATACAGAAAAAAACTGTTAGCGCGTCTTGAAGAAGCAGACAGGATCAGAAAAGAATACGGTGATGCAAGCGAGATGCTGAGAGCAATGCAGGTCAGGGCAAGTTATATTGGATTCTTTAGAGAAGCTGCTGTTGCAGGAGATCTTCCAGCACGAGAGACAGAGATTCTATTGAAGATGATAAGAAGACCTGCCAGTGTCACAGAATTTGAACGAGATCTTATGCTTGATTTTTACAACAGGGAATGTTACTTTAAAAAATCAGAGACAGTCGCACCAATCCTAGAGGATATTGAATGGATGATTAAAGATGAAAGATTAAGAGTAGATAACCCTAGATATCTTCGCGCGCGTACAAACGGATTGCTCGGTGCTGACCGTGATGCTGTGAATTCCTACGAGATCGCGCAGATCCTTGATATTGCTCCTAACATATTACCAATAAGACAATACCAGCACCAGCAGATCACAAAAAGGTACCGCAGGCATGATATGGATGATATGATTGCAAATCTATTCGATATTCTAGAGAAAGATAGAGGCATACAAATCTCATCATTCAAGACACTTCGGGGAACAACAAGAAATATTGGAAGCGATTTCTGGACAGTCAATAAACTCTTTGAGAGATGGGTGATTGGAAAAGCTGCTGTTTATCAATCACGATCAGATCGTACACTAAACATTATGAAGAATATCAGCAATATAGAATCAATAAAGTCGTTTGAAGAAAAATATAAACTGCTGATGCCTATTTATATTAAAACACAATTGCCAGAATACCAAGAGAGTAAATATATGGACCTTTCTGACCAGTTTGTCCTGCGGGAAGATGTTGAAGAGAATCCTGAGAAATACTTTGGGATCAGAGGGGTTGATTCAAAAGAAATCCTGAACACAGTAATGTATAGTTTGAGCACAACAAATTCTGTCTATAGAAAGTTTGTAAATGAACGCGTGAAAAAGACAGAAACACAGGCTGGGATTGAAAAATTATTGAGAAAAGGGATCATCTCTACAAAATATCTTGGAAAAGATGGACAGATTGCTAAATGGTACAGAAGTTTAAGAAAAAGAAAGGTCAAGAAAGCTGACAAAGATCTTCTTCAAAAGATAAAAGATATACATAAAGCATCAAAACAGCCGCACATTGTTGCTGTACATCCTTTCGAAGCATATAGCCAGGATCTGGGGAAAGTACGTTATGTTAGTTCAGATGATGCCAAACGTATAGCAGGAGCCCACAGGATTCTGACAAGATTAAGTTTTAGATTCGGAAAAACAAAATCAAGGACAGTTGCAAACGCATTGAAAGCATTGAATGAAAAGTATAAAGGTCATTATGTTATAGAAGAAGATGGTTATTTTGCAGATCTCAGAATAAGAGATTATCGCGGGCCAACAACAAAAGTCACACCACAAAAGACACAGAAGAATCCATATGTTGTATATTATGATCCTGCGACTATTGCAAGAGAGAAGAAAAAGTTAGATCAATGTGTTGAAGTTGAAGGTCGATGGTTAGACAAGCTTGCAGCAGTGCTTACCCCAAAAGTAAGGAAACATTTCGACCTGGAATGGTCTAAACCTCATAATTTAAGCTCTATAAGAGAAGAAGGGATGCCTGAAAAAATATTTGTAAACAGAAAGGTGAAAAATCAGGTAGAAAAGATTTACAGACAACTTGAAGATATGCAGATCATTGATATTGATGATGACTTTGCAAAAAGATATGCAGCAATTGAAAGACTGGCAAACAAGTATCCAATTCTTCGCAATGTCTGGAAACCATCATTTTTAGAAGAATTAGCATACAATGTACACAAAGGCACAAGAGCTGGAAAGAAATTCACACAAGGAACAATCACAAATGTTGAAAAGTTTGACACAGATGAAAGCTTGACTAATAAAATTCTTTATATAATAGATCCAGTTATCGCAGCAGTTGTAAGAAAAGAAAAAGGTGTCTGGGCAAAAACCATATTCAACAGGGTTCTCCAAGCAATCAAAGGAGACAAGAATATATGGAAAGTAATCCATGGTACTGTTGAAGGCATCCGATACAGAAATAGAAAAAGAACATATGAAGCCCGGCTTGCTGGAAAAGGAAGATATGATAAACTACATCTTCAGGATTTCACACAAGGCCTAAGAGATATTGCAGAACCAAAAGGAGAGATCGAAGAAACTGAATTCAGGGTTCCAGAATATGTTTTGAGAAACTTATTCATAGACAGATTGATGTGGAATGATAGAAGAGTCAATATAACACCAATATCTGTTGTTGACAGGTTAGGAATAGACAATATTGACAAACCGCTTTCAGAAGTTCCAGAAAGAAAAACATTTTTAGAAGAGATTGCAAAAGGTCTTCTTGAAGGAGAACAGTATTCTGTATACTTGGAAGACCATGAAGTAGGAAGATTCTATAAAGTACAAGCTTCGCAAGGAGAAGCTGGAGTCATAAGAGTTACAGGGATGTATGGTAATCTAAGAGAGGAAAGAAAACTCTCATTAAAATATAAAGGCGGGGATTACCTGGAAGCAGCTAGACAATTTGTTGACACTGCACTTCAAAGATTCAAACCCCGGAGGGGAAGTGCCAGACATTATGTTGAGAATTTCAGAGAAGACTTTGATCTGAAAAAGATTCCAGAACTTGCAGACATTAAAAGATTTGAAGATATTGTCAATCAAGAATTGCAAAGACATTATACATTAAGAGAATTAATTGCCTAAACCAGTCTTTTGACAGCACGTACTATATTCTCAGTCTGCAGATGATAGTGTTTTAGAAGCTCTTCTGGTTTTCCAGACTGGCCGAACTGGTTATCCACACCAAGACGGATCATTCGGGTATCTTTCTTTCCTGCTTTCTCGCACAGCACAGCAGCAACAGCATTGCCCAATCCACTGTTCAGCATACCTTCTTCAACAGTTACAATCGGTTTTGGGCATCGAAGGATTGCTTTCTCATCCAATGGCTTTAATGTTGACATGTTCAATACAGTCACATGTATCTTGTCTTCTACTAATTTCATTGCTGCTTCCAGTGCTTTCTCGACCATGTAACCGCACGCTATTATTGTTGCGTGTTTTCCATCTATTATTTTTTGTGCCCGGGCATAACAGAACTTTGTCTTGTAAGATTTGCCGAATTTATCGTGCAGATCAGCGATCTTGTTTCTTCCCAGTCTTACATAAGTAGGCCCATCATCCTTTGCAATCCATCTTATTATCTGCTCTGTCTCGTTCGGATCTGCTGGAACAAACACTTTCATGTAGGGCATCGACCGCATTATTCCAATGTCAGAAAGTGCTTGATGCGATGCACCATCTTCCCCTATTGTCAAGCCTGCATGTGTCGCGCAAATCTTTACATTAAGCTTTGAATAGCATACAGATACTCTTACCTGGTCAAGCGCACGCGCAGACGCAAAGCATGCAAATGTTGATGCAAACACAATCTTTCCGGTTGTTGCAAGACCAGCAGCCTGCGAGATCATATTAGCTTCTGCTATTCCAAAGTCGAAGAATCTTTTAGGATGTTTTTTTGCAAACTTGCTTGTGCGTGTTGATACAGATAAATCTGCATCTACAACAACGATATTAGGATTTTTCAGGCCTGCCAAAGTCTCTCCATATGCATCTCGTGTTGCTTTCATTGTAATTCTTTTAATGCGACCTCCAGTTCTTCATCATTTGGCGCTTTTCCATGCCATTCTGGTTTGTTCTCCATGAATGAGATGCCTTTTCCTTTCACAGTGTTTGCTATTATCATCGATGGTTTTCCATTTGGATTTTTTATCACTTTGTTTAATATGGATATAATTTCCTTGCAATTATGTCCATCAATCTCAGAGATATTCCAGTTGAATGCTTTGAATTTTGCAGCTAAAGAACTTGAATCCATTACATCTTTTGTAAAACCATCTATCTGCAATCTGTTTTTATCAAGTATGACAATAAGATTATCAAGCTTATAATGCGCAGCTGACATTGCAGCTTCCCAGATCTGTCCCTCATTGCATTCGCCGTCACCAATCATGCAATAAATGATTCCTGAATTATTATCTATCTTATACCCTAATGCCATTCCAGCTGCTGCTGACAATCCCTGGCCAAGACTTCCTGTTGACATCTCTATACCCGGAGTATCAACCATTGACGGATGTCCTTGTAATTTGGAATCAATTTTTCTGAATTTATACAGCCATTTCAGTGGAAAATAACCACAGTCTGCAAGAACAGCGTACAATGCAGGACAGCAATGTCCTTTTGATAACACAAAACGATCACGATCCACCCATTTTGGATTTGACGGATTGTGCATCATCACAGAATAATACAGACCAACAATAATGTCGATCGCAGATAAAGAACCGCCAGGATGCCCGCTTTGAGCTTTATTGCACATTATAAGAATATTTCTGCGCATCTGGTTAGCTTTCTCTTTCAGAACTTTTATATCTGATGTAAGTTTGAACCGCAAAATCTCACCCTCTTTTCTATATACACATCAAACTCACCTATATAAATGTTTTGGAGCGATATATGTGCATAGCCATTGCTGCCAAGTGCAGCCTTCTGATTTTCTCATACTACATACATAGACTCGTCTTCTAAAACGTAAAACAAATCTAGCGGAACGCAGCAATGGCTCGAATATGCATAGCACGCTACGTTAGCTCATTAAATCTTATCATTAAACCGAGTCTATGTTACTTGATTGTTTACTATAAGACTACGCTAGGTGCTATGCATGTAAGGAGCGATAATTATTTATATGAGTCTTGCCAGTATGATTATCATGAAAAACTACATGATATGCATAGCATTTCTGATGACATTGTTATTCCTGACAGCATGCGCACCAGAAGCAGAGCCTCCTGTAGAAAATGAACCTTGCATCTGTACAATGGATTATACTCCAGTGTGTGGTGTTGATGGGAATACCTATCCGAATGCATGCGTTGCAGGATGCCAGAATGTAGAAGTTGCTTTTGAAGGAGAATGCTAGAATACAATAGAGACTTCATCACGATCAATTCGTTCAATGCATTTGTTTAGCTTATCTGTGATCATATGTTCTGCTTTCTTGATCTGGCTTAACCTGTCTATTATCTGTCTGAAGAAACGTATAAGATCTCCTTCCTGAAGATTGCATTTTGAGAATAATTGCCTGAACTCGCATCCATCACTCCACGCACGCACAAGAGCATCCACTTTCTTGATATTGTCCCATTTCAATTCTTTTTTTATTATCTGATTGTCAGTTTTTATCTTGATGTTTGTGCCTACTTTGTTGAATTTATCCAATCTTCTAGGTTCATACACTATTCCAGCTATCAGGACATTTAGATCTGATTCTGAGAAATTTGAGAAAACTCCTTCAAATAATAGTTCTGTTATTAACAATTCATTTGCATAGATCTTCCGGGCAAACTTTCCTCTTCCAGTAAGACGGCCGTCTTTATCAATATAGCTGTAACGTTTCAATCTTTTGACCATATTGTTGTATTGCGCTTTAATCCTGATCTGTTTCTTATTCTTCTGTTTTTGAAGGAAATAATCAAAGTTTTGTTTCAATATATTGTCAATCTGATGTTCATCATAATCATTTACAATGTTCAATACCATATTATACGAAAGTTTGAACTGCGATATCATTGGTTCTGAATCAGCTTTTGTCAAAGAGATTATCTTGTTCAGATCATAAGCATTCTTGTCAACCATTGCAAAGACATGTCCTTTAACGTCAATCCCACGTCGTCCAGCACGCCCAGCCATCTGAAAATATTCTTTTGAATACATATATCTGAAAGATCTTCCGTCATACTTTCGCATCGAATTTATGCAGGTGCTGCGCGCAGGCATGTTGATGCCTAATGCAAAAGTTTCAGTGGAATACAGGACACTGACCAGTCCTTCTCCGAACAGTACCTCTACTAATTCCTTTGCCCGCGGAAACATTCCAGCATTGTGCATTGCAACTCCTTTGATCAACATCTTTCTCAATTGTTGTATGCTTCTCATTCCGCGCAATTTCACAGGAATATATTTAGAGAAGAGATCTATGATCTTTTCTTTTTCTTTTTTTGATGTGAAATCAAATTCTTTTGCGCATTCTTGTGCATATTCCCTGGATAATTTCCTGCTCAATACAAAGAAGATCGTAGGCAAGAGGTCCTGTTCATATAAATCTGAAATAAGGTATAGGTGATTCGGAGGATTTGGCTGCGGCCTTCTTCTCCGCCTTCTTCCTCTCATAGCACGGCCGTCCATCTCCATCTGCACTATCTTTCTCAATTTTTCTGCTTCTATAATCCCTTCATCATTATCAAAAAGATAGTGCTTCAACGGAACTGCACGTTTCATGTAATTAACAACAGAAACCTTGTGTTTCTTTATTGTCTGGATCCAGTCTGCAAACTGCCGTGCGTTTGGGATTGTTGCAGACAAACACAGGAACCGGACATACGGCGGGCTGAAGATGATTGATTCCTCCCACACTGTCCCTCGCTCAGGATCCATCATATAGTGGATCTCGTCAAAAACAACATAACTCAAGTTCGGAACAATCTGATGTTCAAGAAGCATATTCCTGTAGATCTCTGTTGTCATCAATAGAATAGGGGCACGTTCATTGATAGTGACGTCACCTGTCATGATGCCAATCTTCTCTTCACCATATTCTTTCACAAAATCCCTGTATTTCTGGTTGCTCAATGCTTTTATCGGCGCTGTATAGATGACACACTTTTTTGTCTTGATAGCTTTATTAATAATATAATCTGCTATCAGAGTTTTTCCAGTGCCAGTTGCTGCACTGACAACCACAGATTTGTTCTGTTCAATGAATCTTATCGCATCTTCCTGAAACTTATCAAGAGTGAATTGTTTGTATTTCATTCAGTTTCTCCTATGATCTCTCTAGTTCACGTATCAATTTATCTACATCTTTAAAAGCCTTTTTGATGTTTTTCTTCTGTTTGGAAAAGGATTTCTTTGATATTTGTTTTATTGCTTTTGGTTTGTGTTTTATCTTATGCTTTGGTTTATGCTTAATCTTCTTTTGAACTATATGTTTTTTCTTTGGTTTAGCTTTGCGCTTCTTTTTTGGCTTATGTTTAATAACAGCTGGAATAACAAGCTTTGGAACATGTATTTTAGGCATATGAACTTTAGGAAGATGTATTAGGGGTACATGAACCTTAGGCATACGAATTTTTGGTGTCTGTATCTTAGGCACATGTATCTTCGCTGGATGTGCTTCAGTATAGAGTTTCATTCGATAAACAACAAATCCTACTATTAACAATACGATTATCCAGACCCCCCAATATTTGTATCCAACTTTTGCAGGAACTTCCTCGATACCATATGGTTCTTGCGGTTCTGGTTCCACAGCTGAAGGTATGACATTCTCAATGATTTTCTTTGGCTGCTGTACCATTGGTTCTTCTTTCTCTTCAGAAAGCCATGATTTCAATAACTCTGCATAACTTCCATACTTTGGATCCCATCCTTCTCCGCCGCCGCCAGGGCTACGGTCTTCTGGTGCAGCTGTAGAAGGAGTGGGGGTTGGTGTTTCAACTGAACTATAATTT
>JAGLWF010000024.1 GCA_023133595.1 Nanobdellota archaeon
TTGCACGACTTTTTCACCTAAGCCCCATAACCCATAACCTTTATAAAGGCAATTTCGCCAGTTATAGCTATGACAGATAAAATGCATAAGGAACTAAGTCTTAATTGCGATATATGTGATGGTAGCTGCTGCTATCGTGGAACTCCTCTTTATCTGCCTGGTGAACGAGACATTGTTGTCGCAGAAGTTCCTGATCATTTTGAAGAATTAAGGGGTAGTTTTGTCATACCTAAACCAAAAGGATACTGTCCTTATCTGAACACAGAAAAAAAATGTTCAATCCAGCATTTGAAGGGGACTGACTGCCAGATCTATCCTTCAGATCCATTTTATGATGATGAGCTTGTAGAGTTTGTCATTGATATGAACTGTCCTGTCCAACGCACACTAACTCCCAAGTTTGTTGCCATGGCACTTTATCTAGGGGCAGAATGGATTCATAAATTTCCTAAAGAGGATTTCGATCTTTATTGGGATAGGTTTAAGAGAAATAATCCTGAACAAAATTATACAACTGTTCATGATTTCCTTCAAAACAGAGGAGATAGATTTATATCTAAAGTACAAGAAAACTTAAGAGACCATGTTGATGGAGATCTCTCTGGATGGCTCAGAAAAGTTTTATTCAAGAATAACCTGACAGAGTTGTTGGTAAGTTAAAATGAAAGCATTTAAGACAAATATCGACGGAAATCCGAACATTGGATTGTTCGCTTTCTGCAATGATAAGATATGTCTAGTCGGCAACAGATTCACAAAACCGCAGATCCGGAAGATGGAGGATGTTCTTGGAGTTCATGTCGAGCAGATAAGTGTTGCAGGCACTGACTTGATCGGAGCTTTTGTTGCTGGCAATAACAAATGCATTCTTGTCCCTGACTTAATTTTTCCAGAAGAGCTGGAGAAATTAATGAAGATAAAAGAAATTTACGGCAATGCCTTTGATGTCAAAGTCATCGGGACAAAATTGACAGCATTAGGCAATAATATTTTAGCAAACGATAGTGGTTGTCTGGTGAATCCAGATTTTCCAGCAACGCAGAAAAAGCTGATACGGCAAGCTCTGGGTGTCAAGGTTGTTCCTGGCATGATTGCAGAGCATAATGTTGTAGGTTCTCTTGGTGTTGCTGTCAATACAGGTGCATGCGTGCACGAAGATGTCTGTCCAGAGGAACAGGGGATCATAGAAAAGTTATTAAATGTCCCTGTAGTCTCAGGAACTATTAATCGAAATCCTTATGTTCGTTCAGGGGTGATAGTCAATTCAAACGGTTATGTTGTTGGTGACCAGAGCAAGGGTGACGAATTATTACTGTTTGAAGAAATATTTCAAAAATAGATTGGTGTGAAAATGGCAAAAGAAAAACAGGAAATGACAGTCCAGCAGGCATACATGGAACTGCAGACATTAAGTCAGAATATCAAACAGACACAGGAACAGATCCAGCAGATCACAATGCAGATCGAAGAGCTAGGTTCAACACAGCAGGCACTGGAGGATATTCCAGAATCAAAACTGGATTCAGAGCTTTTGGTTCCTATCAGCGCTGGAATCTTTGTAAAAGCCGGGCTTAAAGCGAATGACAAGATCATACTTAATGTCGGAGCTGGAACAGCAGTCGAGAAAAGCATTGAAAAGACAAAAGAATTAGTCGGCAAGCAAAAGATGGAACTGGCAACTGTCCGTGACCAGCTGGCACAGCAGGTGCAGATGCTGAACGCGCGTGCACACGCAATCCAGCACGCTGTAGAGAAAGCCGGCGTACAATAAGAAAATGTTCAAATTCCTAAAAGACAAGCTAAAGAAAGCTGTTTCTAAATTCTCGAAGAGTATCGAGAAAGAAGTAGTCGAGATTCCAGTTGTCAAAGAGGAAGTCAAAGAAGAGATCAAGATTGAACCGAAGGTTGAGGAGAAACCAAAGGTTGAAGAACTGAAACCAGAAGTGAAGCCCAAACCAAAACCAGAGCCAGTAATAGAAAAACCAAAAGCAGAAGTCAGGCCTGTCGAAGAAGTTCTGGAAAAGCTTAAACCAAAAATAGAAGCGCCAAAAGAAAAGAAAAGTTTCTTCAGAAGGATAAAAGAGACTGTATCAAAGACTTCCATCTCTGAGGAGAGGTTTGACAAGATCTTCTGGGAATTGGAGATTGCATTGATGGAGAATAATATTGCGGTCGAAGTTATTGAAAAGATAAAAGCAGACCTGAAAAAGGAGCTGGTCGAGGAGAAGATAAGCAGGATTGGTATCGAGGACACAATAAAAAATACCCTGACAAGAAGTATAAGGGAACTTTTCGATGTTGATAGGATTGATTTATTGAATCAGATAAAAGCAAAGAGAGAAAAACCATACACAATCGCATTCATCGGCATCAATGGTGTCGGAAAAACAACTACATTGGCAAAACTAGGGCACTTCCTAAAAAAGAACGGATTGAATGTCGTTATCGCTGCTGCTGATACTTTTAGGGTTGCAGCGATAGAACAAGTTGAAGAGCACGCTGACAAATTAGGAATTAAATTAGTAAAGCAGGATTATGGTTCTGATTCTGCAGCTGTATGTTATGATGCGATTGCTCATGCAAAAGCAAAAGACATGGATGTAGTATTAATAGACACTGCAGGACGTTCGCACGCAAACACAAATCTGATGGATGAACTGAAAAAAGTGATCAAGGTTGCAAAACCTGACTTAGTCGTATTTGTTGGAGATGCTTTGACAGGTAATGATGCTGTTGAGCAGGCAAAAGAGTTTCAGGAAGCGGTTGGCATTGATGGGATCATACTGGCAAAAGCTGATGTTGATGAGAAAGGCGGATGCGCTGTCTCAATATCATATGTCACCAAAAAACCTATAATGTTTCTTGGGATGGGGCAGGGTTATGATGATCTCAAAGAGTTCTCACCAGATATTGTCATAGATAATTTAGGATTAGCATGAGAATAAATTTTCCTTTATATACTTCTTTATAAATGATTTCGATACCTTTATATATCAACGCTTCTTCATTTATCATATAAAATGGCAAAAAAGAGGAGAAAAAAAGGTAGAACTTCTAAGAAGAAGATAAGGAAGGTAACTCGTAGAAAGAAATCTCGGGCTAAAAAAACCAAAAAGAAACCTGTCCGAAGGAAGGCAACAAAAAAGAGAACAGTCCGAAAAGCCAGGCCGATAGTTGTGGCTCGGAAACCAAAGAAAAATCCGAGAATCGCAGCTGTTTTGGAATTCATATTCGGCATCATCTTCATACTGGGGATCGGACACATCTACAATGGAAAAATTGTACGGGGAGTATCATATCTTATCGGCTATTGGATATTATTGATAATAGCTATTGTTGTTGCTAGTGTATTAACAGTAATGACACTGGGTGTTGGCGCAATAATTGCCTGGCCTGTAATACTTATCATTCATGTAATCTTGGTATCATTATCATCATATCAGGCTTACAGAGAAGCTCAAAAGCTTTAATTTTGGAGGTGAATCATAAATGGATGATACACAAAGAATCTTGGCAGCGTTGGGTTACCCAATAGGTATCATTGCGCTGATCATGGCAATAATTACGCGAAAAGATAAAGATCTGAAGTTCCATGCATTTCAGGCATTGTTCTTGAACATTGCATTCATTGTCATCTTTATCGTATGGCAGATTATTGCAGGAGCTACATTGTTTTTGGGTGTAGGGATAATTTTACTTGCATTGATACCATTATTATGGTTAGCATTCCTAATCATCGCGATTGTATATGCAGTAAAAGCTTACAAGAAACAGAAATTCCTGATTCCAGTCATTGGAAATTGGGCTAAAAGCGTAGCAAAAAAATAAATTTTTTTTATTTTCAATTTTTGGAGGTAAGATAAAATGGCACTAAGTGCACTGACAGGAGCAATAATTATAATATTGATATCTGCTGTTCTATTTACATTTGTAAATGCTTTTGTGATATGGCTTATAACATATCTGATTGATGCGATCTTCCACCTGAAGGCGTGCAATCTGAAGAAAGCGTTTATTGTATCTATCATTTCAGTTGTGATCAACCTGATATTTGTACTGCTGATTACAATGATAGGAACAGCAAGCATAGCATATATACTGAACCTAGTGAACATAATTGTTGCCTTTGTAGTCGCAGTCGCTTTGATATACAAGTTCTTTTATGCAGGTACAATGAAGAACACAGGAAAAGAGTTGGTCATAAGTATTGGCGCAACAATCGTGATATTTGCCATCATCCTTGTGATCGGAATATTGGTAGGCTTCCTATTGGGATATATTGCATCATCCCTAGGATTTGGTCCTGTTGCAGCTCTGGTATAGAAGAAAGATTGCGGAGGGGTATATATGAAAAAAATAATCTTAGTTTCTTTTCTATTATCTTTACTAGTGATAATGACAGCGTGCGGTCCTAAGGCTGTTATCACGCCTGGAGACATAGAGATAGAGACTCCAGATGGAAAAGTGACAGTGAAGCCAGGAAAATATTCAAGCTGGTGCCAGGAAGGTGCTACCTGGGATTATGCTGGTGCGCAGGGTGAAGCTGCGAACTGGAAGATAGTGGGTATTGAAGATTACAAAGGCGGCAAATTCTGCCATGTTGTCTATGAAGTGAAAGGCGGTGCTGTTGAAGGAGCAATGCCAATGATGGTCGAATACTACTTCAGTGAAGATCAGAAAGATATCTACATGATCTTTAAAGACGAGACAGGGAAGGTTGTAAATGAACAGCACATCACTGCATAAAATAATTTTTTTATTGATTATTCTTGTTCTTATTACTGCTTGTGCTAAACCAGCACCAAAAAGTACATTGACAATGACTGATCCGGGATTTGCAACATTTGACGCGAACAAGAAACTGCAGGTGGGACAGGTAAGTGCAGACCAGACAATATTTCTTCATGTTGCGAAGATAGATGGTTTCAGGAATACAGATGGAAGGATCCTGCCAGAAATTTTAATAGAGATACCTGAGATAAATCTTCAAAAGAAATTCCTGGGAGAAGCAATCAGAACTCCTTCTAACTCATTGGATGCTTTGACACTGCCCTTAGGAGTTCTTGGATCTGGAGCTTTCACAGTAAAGATCACAGTAAAAGATCGATATGTCAATTCTCAGAAAGTGATCACAAAGACTCTTGTTATTTAGAGTGCAACAAACGCGTATATTCTTGTATGAACTTTGCTGCTTGAGCACTCTCGTCGAAAGCAGCCAGTACTTTCACACCCAGCCCGAACTTTGATTTTGGATTTAATTTCTTGCTCTTATTGCACCGAAAGCATTTGAAGACAGCTGTAGAACTTGTTGACTGTAGATTCCCGCAATTAGGGCATTGAACAATTCTATATCTCATTCTTCCTCTTCAGAATTATCTTCATCTTCCTCTTCTTTGTCTTCTTCAAGTCCTTTTTTAAATTCTTCTTCAAAATAAGTCTCTTTTGGCATTACAAGAACCTCTGGTTCTTGGGATACAAAAGGGCTTTGCTCTTTTGGCAGTTCGATGCTATCATCAAAAGCTTCTTCTATGATCTCCTGTGGACTTTTGTGCAGGACAAGATATTTGTATGCTTCCTGGAGTGCGATCATTGCTTTTGGAATATCATTCTTTCCCAAGGTGTTTGTGCTCCTCCATTCCTCTTTCTCTTTATCCTTGAAACGTTTCTCAAAAGTTATTGAATAGAAGGATCTCATGCCATCTTTTGTCGTATTCCGCCAGATAGCTACGGCAATCGGTCCAGCCCTGATCTTTTTTTCAGGCTGTTTTTTTGTGTCGATCTCAACATCCACCATATATGGAACATTTGGCTATCCAGTATAAAAATATATGCGTTTCCTATATAGAAATATCACAGAAACCTTTATATAGGAGAATTATATCATATATTAAAAAAAAGGGGTAGTTAGAAATGGCCAAAGAAGAGGATTATGAAATTGTTTCTCATCGTGATGTGCGCAAACTAAAGACTGAGTTGAAAGCTCTTAAAGAAGGCAAAGGTGCAGATATTATCGGATTACGGGATCACCTTGAAGAGCTTACAGAACGCATTGATGCAATGATTGATATCTTTGAATCTGCAGCAGCAGAACTAAGAGAAGAGGATAAAGAGGCAGAGATCATTGCGAAAAAGATAGATCCGATATTTGCACGGCTTGATAGTGTTGATGAACAGAACAAAAAGATTGCACATGGTTTGGTTGCGATCAATGAGATTGTTGAAGAGAAGCTAACGCAGATAACAGACACAGCGCAGGTGCTTGCGCGCGCGCAGGAAGAGTTCAGAGCAAAACTTAATTTATTATCAGACAAGATTGATGGCATTTCAAGTGGAGCAGAACCAACAATAGGAATGCCGCTGGCTGGTCCACCAGGACCTGCAACAGGCGCGCCACTGCCGCCACCTCCTGGACCTCCGGTCGGAGCACCGCCAGGAAGATCAGAGATACCAAGACTGAAACCGAGGAAGAAAAAACATTTCCTTTTCTAAAATGGCTGACGACGAGTACATTACTCTTAAGCCTAAGCCCAGGCGAAGCAGAAGATTCCTGCAATTGGTTGCAAAACACGCACTGATGCATAAACTGAAGCAATCGCATGAATATCGTTCTAAATTTCTCGAGAAGATAGACAAACTACGGAATATCGAGCAGGTAAGTGAACTGAGAAAGGTTGAGAAGGTCAAACCAATGGCGCCGAAACCTGCCAAGCATCTTGAATCCCAGATCCAGCGCATGCTCGAGATCGAACACTTCCTCGAGAATGAGATGAAATTCAATCGTCAAATATTGAGTCGATTGTCAGAGAATGATGTCACACAATTGGAATTATTGAGGAAAGTCTTGAAGAAGGATAAAGTTGACGACTCAAAGATAGAAATTCTTGACGAAAAGATTAAACAGATAGATCAGCTGAAGAAGAGTGTGAAACGTCTTCGCGCTTCTGTCGGGCAGATGAGTTCTGAAGAAAAAGCAGCAATAAAACGGGAAAAGACATCAGGACGAAAATTGGATGTCCTGAGCTCTAGGTTCGAGAATGAAGAACAGCTGTTGCGACAAGAGATGGAAGAGATGAAAGCAATGCGGGAAAAACTGGATCGCGTCTCTAAAAGCATGGTGAGAACTAAAAAAGCCAAGAAGAAACCAATAAAGAAAAAAGTCATGAAAACGCAGCCTGTAAAAAAGAAGCCTAAAACAAGGAAAAAGAAGAAAGTTCTTAAAAAGAGAAAGAAAAAGAAATAATTCTATAGATCTTTTGCCATCACTGTACTTCGCTTATTGCCTTTTGCTCTCTCCACTGCTTCTTTTATTAATTGTTCTACTTTCTCATTCAATTTATCATTGAAATCTGAAGCAACATTCATGCCTTTTGCATATTCTTTAACTTTTGCTTTTACTATCAAACTCATAATTACACCCCCTGATTCTTATTATTTAGACTTCCACGCTAGTATATAAGCTTTGTGGTCGTCGGTATGTGCATAGCACCAAGCGTAGCCTTTGAATAAACGCACCAATAATATAGAATCGTTTTTATGAGCGATATTATAATCTTGCGAAGCGTGCTATGCACATAGAGTCGTCGAGGATTATTTGTGCGTGAACCAAAACGACCAGTCCTTTTTATCATCCAGTCTTACGAATGCAAAACGTTCGAACTGGATAATATCTCCTTCTTTGACTTTCTCAATGTTTGATTCTGCAATACTATCCACAAAACTGTTGTCAGGCATCCGGATATTGACTTTCGCATTACTATCATCTGCTGGCAGCCAGTGGATAATGCTTTTGCCATTCTTTTTCTTGAAATCTTCATGTGTTTGTGAATCAAAAATGTATTTGTTATCTTTCTTGACAAAGTTCAGGCAGTTCATCAACCGTGTCATCTCTCCATCCTTCATCTTCTCCAGATCTTCTTTTTCGACCAGGAATTTTCCATTTGATCTCAGGATCCGTCCGCCTTTCCTGTGCATTGGATGCAGGTCAAGAGTTGCTGTTATTGCAGGTGCATTCTCAACAATAATCTCAACAGGATCTGCGATGAAATAGTATCGATCAACACTGTCATCTAAAAACTTTCTGTTTATCGTCGAGATGACTGTCCAGTCAATGGTTGTCTGCTGTTTTGACATGCCTCCCCTGACAGCAAGTTCGTAGTAAGTTTCTTTGACAATACCTCTTCGTTTCAGGGCTCGCAGTGTAACTAATGAAGGATCGTCCCATCCAGTGACCCTTCCCTGTTCTATCAATGAACGAATATCCCGTCCCTGCGTGATTGCACCGCGGATATTGAACCTGCCGTATACCATTGTCTCTGGCTGAGGCATTTTCAGCAAAGACCGGATGTGATTCTGCAGTTCTGCGCGTAGCTCAAACTCTGCGCTCCGCATCACATGCGTAATTCCGCACAGGTTCTCCTCGATAGAAGCGTAAAAATCATACATTGGCCAGACATAGTATTTCTCGCCAAGCTTGTAATGCTTTCTTGCTATCATCCTGAAGATGACAGGATCCCTCATAGTACTGTTCTTGTGCTGCATATCAATCTTCAGGCGTACAATGCAGTTCCCGGATTTGTATTTCTTGTTGAGCATATTTTTCCATTCTTCCAGTGTTTTCTTGGGACCTGCGCTTCGACATTTGCACTCCTTGCCTTCCCTACGGTTCTTGCTCATCTCCTCTCTCTCGCAGAAACAGACATATGCATTGCCTTGTTTCATCAATATCTCTCCGTATTTGTATAATTTTTCCATGTCATCTGAGACATAGACGATCTTGTCTGGTTTGATATCCAAGTAATCAAGAACATCTATTATCATTGCATCAACATATTCCTGTGAGACTTTCTCAGGATTAGTGTCCTCGAACCTGAGCACGCATTTCCCATTGTATTTTTTCGCGTACATATAATTGATAAGAAATGTCAGGGCATGGCCTATGTGATTGTATTTGCTCGGCTCTGGCGGCATTCTTGTGACAACTTTGCCTTTCACAGCATTTGAGAGTTCTGGAAGTTCTAATTTCTCTTTTTTCCGCTCTTTTTTCTTCTTCTTCTCAGCCTCAAAAAAGTCTGGAACCAATTTCTTCAATTCTGCTTCCTGTTTCTCCAAACCAAGAGCATTGACTTTCTCTGCAACTTTATCAATCAGTTCAATTGCTTTCCTTGTATCCTTTCTGTACTCTTGAAATTTGCCTAGAACTTTTCCGAGCAATGCTTTTGGATTGGCTTTTCCCTTGAACCGGATAGCATTCTCTAAAGCAGCTAGATAGATAAAATCTTCAATCTTATCATTCTTCCCCATACAACTACGAGAGAAATCAAGCTTTATAAATCTTTTCTGACAGTTCTTATATCAGAAACACATAACCAGGCAGTGCCTGATCCATATCCTGTCTTGTCTATCTCAAAGGGCTCAACTTCTTTTGGATTTCTTAAGAAGATCAATATGCAATACTTCTTCTCTTTGTAGGATTCTACTGTCTCCTCGACATCTTCAGTCCCTATCTGTTTTCCATACTCTTCAAGAATCATCCTTATCCTGGCTTCACTCAGATTTGCAAATTGAAGGATTTTAGAAACTTCTGCTTTAACAGTAACAGGCTTGCCACTGTCCTTGAAATATACTCTATCTCCTGGATTGACATTATCCCATGGATCTCTCTTTGTCTTATACCATCGAGATTCTATCCTCTTCTCGTTTGAAAGTATTTTAGGAATCAATCCCCATGCTTTTTTCATATAAGCGACATGATCCATTTTCATAAATCCTAATCTTGCTTGTATTGAGACTAAATTTGAAATATCCGACATAATAAACAAATAAAAAAAGAAATATATAAACTTATTCAAGATAATAGCTCACTGTTATAGAAGCTCGCACTTCCAGGTCCTGTGGCATGATCTCTGTCTGCGGTGCTGGCATCCCTTCGTCAAAACCCCCGCTTTTTGCCATTGTCATCTCCCTGTACATAGGTGCGTAGCTATAGCTTGCCTCTGAAACTTTTGCAACATCTCCTAGTTTCACACCAAGACCTTTTGAAATAGCTTCTGCTTTTTCGAGTGCTCTTCCTCCTGCAAGTCCAAGAACTTCTGTATTGACTCTCTCTCTTTTCTCTTGTGTCAGGCCGAAATTAACATTCTGCACTCCATTAGCACCAGCCTCGACAGCAGTGTCTATCAGATCACCGACTTTGTCGATCTTCTTTGTCTCGATTTTCAGAACATGATATTGTGTGTATCCCAAGATGTGTCTTACTCTTCCATCCCATCTGTATCTTGGATTCAAATAATAGGATGTAGTTTCCATATCATCATCTTTCACACCTGCTTTTCTCAAAGCTGAAAGAACATCCTTTTCTATTATCCTGTTCTCTGACTGTGCTTCGTCTGCTGTCTTTCCTTCTGTCTCGATCTTAATGTAGACTTCTGCTTTGTTAGGAGCAACAGTCTTCTCTCCTGTGCCAGAAACACTTATTGTTCCAAGCTCTGATCTTTGTGTTATCACAATAGGTTCATCCATTGATCCAAGAGGCGAAACCCTTTCTTTTGTTACAGAATACGCCATCATCAAAGATACAATAACAAGACCTATTGCAAGTATTGTTATTACCAATGTGCTTTTTCCCATTTTATCATCCTCCATGCATTATCATGTACCGTCCCCCATAGTACATTAATACAGCAAGAACTCCTATATAAATGCTATGAAAAAGTTTATATATTCAGCACAATGGATTGGTATCAGATATAGGGGGTAATAACTATGATGTATACACATAAAACCTGGGAACCAGAATTTGATCTGGATACTGAGGATGGATTAGTAAGTGAATTATTGCTTTTATCTGCCGAGTACCATAATGCCAAAGCATATCAGGCACCAACTGGAGAGAGTACACCAAGACCGTTCAGAGCAAAAAATGGATATGATGTTGAAGGATTTCTCAAAGCTGCACTTGGAGGAGAGAGAATCGCCATGCCAATACCAGGCGCTTGTTTCTTGCTTCACACAAAAGATTTTTCAGAAGCTGTTGGTAGTTGGGGCAGTGATAGAGAAATAGGTGAGAAAACTTGCATACATCGTGTAGATAAAGCCCATGAACTTATCGCTGCAGGTCAATCTATTCCAAGATGTAGGGATATAAATCATACATGTTATTGCGGAAACAAATGTGAAGCTGAAGATAGTCATTATGAAAACAGACGTTTTGGAACAGATATTCCAAGACCTTTGTCAGAGATTGTTGAATATGTTGTTTCAGGAAAGGCAGGAGAGGATAGAGCTAAAGCTTTAGAAGAGGCAGAAGAATAAAATGGAAGAAGAAGACCAAGGAAAAGATTATTTTGCAGAACCGAATTTCCAGCTTGTTGATCCAGATACACTTCTTTTGATGTATCGTGATCATATTGTCCATCTTAGAGGACGGGACGGACATCCTGGAAACAGGAGTCTGAGGACAGCAGTCGCAGTGATCGAAGAATTGGACAGGCAAAGGGAAGAGTTTGAATTTGAAAACGCTTTTGATAAAAAATTAGAAGTTCAAGTATTTCTAAGCGGGATCTGGTACGACTGCAAGAATCCGAATGTCCATATTTATCTTGTGACAGAACCGAGTTTGAATACACATTCCTTAGGCGAAGAATCTATTCTTCCTAGCAGTATCTATGGTTCTGTTTTCAGGCAGACAAAAGAAGCAGTAAATGTTGCCATGTGCACAGAAGACGGCCAAATGATACAGGGACATGTTGCAGAATATGTTTATACTGGAGGATATGATTATTGGCATCACGTGCATAAATTCTTTGGAAGGCATGGTCTGCTGCGCGGCCTTGCAAGGATTGAGTGCGAACATCTGGAAGATTTTGTTCGTAATGATCTGTTATTATCACACCCAACAGAGATAGTGGAAGAAGAAGGTGGTGAGAGAAGAGCTGAAGGGATCAGGATTTTATCATATGAAGAGTTTAAGGAAGCAATAAAAAATCCACCCAGAGGAAGGTATAGTATCGGAGATGCACTTACATGGGGAATTGTAACACCTGAAAGTTTGAGAAAACTCATCGATGAAGCAGAACCTTTTGATCCTGGAAGCGATGATCAATAGAAATCCTTATATAATTAGTTCTTATCTCTAGGAAGTGGAGGGGGAAAAGAGATGATAGTTAACTCTATCAAGATTAGAAACATCCGTTCTTATCTAG
>JAGLWF010000025.1 GCA_023133595.1 Nanobdellota archaeon
TTGCACGACTTTTTCACCTAAGCCGGGCATAGCTTTTAATATTGATATCCAATCTCTTCACCCATGCTAGAGCACCTTGGAACCCGATATAATGTGGCTTTTGATAAAGATCCAAATGTAGTTTGCAAACATTTAGCAAAGTACAAACAAGGAACATCAGTGCTTTGTGTTGTTGGAAATATAAATAAACCTGCAAATTCTGATATTTTATCTTTCAGAGATTTTGGAAGGGGGATGACAGTTGGTTTTCATAAAGGATTCATGCTGGATTTAACAGAAATCAATGGAGAACAAACAACAGCAAGCAATCTTTTCCTGAGACACGACCCAGAGTGTCTCGGAGACATCAGAAAGATTCGTCATGAATGGGGAGATGAATACTATGATATCTTTGCTACAGACGAGTATCTCCAGGCAAACCGTCATCGATTTGAAGAACTTTTTGCAGAAGATGTTGAACTGCCACACGGCCCAACATATCATTTACTGGGATTGAAATTGGAAGAATTGAGTGTACAATTATTTCAAAGAACACTTCCTGTAGAAGAAAATCCTAAGTTTCAGAAAGACATAATTGTACGTTTGAAGCAATATGCTGTTAGAGATTACAGGAGAGGGAATCATGACCTTATAGAAAGAATATTTGCAGTCCGTCTTCTAGAAGCTTTAGGAGAAAAAGATGCTGCCGAAGAAGCAAAAAGATTTGTTTTCAAGAAACATAAATTGGCAGGAAGATGGGGTTATAGTAAAAGCGAATCACTTTCAGTGCCAGAGCAAAAACCTTATCGCAAAAAGTTTGTACCCCAAGATCGTTTCAGAGATTTCTAAGAAACAAATTTATTGCTGACATAACATCTCTTTAATTGTTCAAAGACATCCACTGCTCTTGTTCCAGCGTCTAACATCTTATTTACAAAGTGATGCGCCACGTTATGTAAACCATTATTAGCAGGCTGATGCATGACAACTGCATTCCTCAACTCGCCGATATCATGTTCTCTTATTGTCTCTGCCCACGCTGCTGTGAATGCCATTGCTTTAGCTTCTTCATCGATCGCGTCTGGCAGTGCAGCTGACATCAGATGTCCTATTTCATGGCCAAGTACCATGATGACTTCTGCTAATTGCGCTTGTTTCACAAAAATCTCTTTTGTGGTATGCGAACAAAATCCTAATATTCCAGGAGACCAGTGTCCGCCGAATCTTGCATGATGCTCAAAGAAAGTTTTTTCATCACAGACATTGATGTTAAACTCTGGAAGCTCTCTTCCAGTCATTTTCTTGAAAATTTCTTCAACAATCTCCTTCACATCCTCTGTTGCATGGATAAATTTAGTTCTCTCCCCTGTTGTGAATATCTGCGGTACGAAAATTGGATGCGATTCGTGCGCAGTTGTAAAATTAGAGTATGATTTTATTGCATTTGAGACCGGATCAGAGTATGATACTGCTTCTGGACTGGTATAATTGATGACAACAGCTGGCTTTGGATCCAAGTTGTAGACTTTTCCACTAGATCCAGTATACCCGCTTCCAGAGCTGGTGCCAATACTGTACGAAACACATCCAGAACTTCCAGAACCAACATCCATTGAATATACCTTGGATTCTAACATCCCTGGCGCAGAACTGGAGTAAGAGATAGGGTTGCAACTGCTTGTTCCGCATCCATATCCGCCTGATACTGCATATGACATTTTATTCACTAATCCATATATAGGTGAACAGGATATTTAATAGTAATGGGACATTTTGGTCATATAATAAGCTTTAAATAGTGATTTCTAAAGATAGGCTGATATGGGAATAAAGGAAGAAGGAAATAAAAATGGAACCTCTTGTGTTATATAAAGATGAAGATGTTTCTGATTTTTTTACTGCTGAAGAGGAGTTTGAATTCATCAAGAGAGCTAAAGAGGGCAATTTAGAAGCAAGAAGCAGACTTGTAACATCTAATATCAGGTTTGTGTTTGATTTTCTTAAAACGCACAATATTAAAGATAATTTGCTTGAACTTGCACAAGAGGGTGCAATTGGATTGCTAGAAGCGATTGATGAATATTCTCTTGATAAAATAAATCCTAAGACAGGAACGCCATATAGGTTTAAGACTTATGCTTTTTATCATATTTTAAAAAATATAACTAGATTTTTAGGAAGACAGAAAAGAGGTATTGAACTTTCTCAAAGCGTTAAAGAGGAAATAAAAAAATTAAAAAAAGTAAGGGACAAGCTTGATAAACCAACAAATCATCAACTTGCAGAATTCCTAGAGTGGTCTGTTTCAAAAGTTGAATATATCTCAGTAGCAGCAAGAAGTGTTGTTGAACTTGATTCTGCATTATATGGAGATAATGAAGATGCAAAATATTCTTTTGAAGAGGATTTGCGAGTAGAAAGACCCGAAATACTTGCTGATAACAATTTAACAAGCGAAAGAATAAACCTTGCTCTTCAAACATTGCCTAAACGGGAAGAAAAGATACTCCGAGAACGATACGGCATTGGTGGAGTTTCTACAAGAACATTGGAAGAAATAGCAATAGATCTTAAATTATCAAGAGAAAGGGTAAGGCAGATAGAAGCAAAGACGTTAAGGAAATTAGAAAATATGCTTGGTTGGGCAGTAGATTATGAAAAAGTATTAACTCCTCAACAAATTGCAGAAAAAACAGGATTTTCATTAGATTCTGTAATTGTCTTGCTTGAAAATGGTTTTTTTGGGCTCAAGAATATAAGAAATGATCCAGAATTTTCTATAGAAAGTATTAGAAGAACTAAGAATTATAAATTGATTCTAAGGATTATTGGAGAAGATGTAGAAAAAGAAAGTGTTGGACAGTCAAAACAAAAACTTGAGAGATTGGCACAGATACTTGGTGCTTATAAACAATTCTCGAAAAAAAAACGCACTAAATATACTCAAGCACTAAGATTAGTTCTAGAATATGAATTTCCATCTTTTTTCAGCGGGAAGAGAAAGTATGCGCGAAAATATGTTTGGGATGGAATAGAAGACATTGTTGATAAAGCATTACATCTTTTTGCAATGAGCAGAAATCAATACCATATTTCAGAACCAAGGGGCACTGTAAATTATATGCTTCGTTCTATTAGAAAGAGGTATGATTGTAGTACGAATCAACTCAATGCAAGGATTGAAGAGTTACTATGCAGAACCCCTAAACAGAAACTGGCATATAATATTATGAGCATTATAACATTTAATGATAGAAGAATAGATTTTGATAATGAAATGGACCCAAATGAAATTCTAAAGAAAGCAAATCTTTCAGAAGAAGAAAGAATATATCTTGAGAAATATATTGAACTTAAGAGTTACAAAGCTGTAAGCAAAGAATTAAGTGTTCCATTATATAGAATAGAGCAAAGCCTCTTCATTGCTAAATCCAAGCTCAGAATAAGTGCGAATGAACAGTATGAACATCTTTTTACAACAAATACTTCTGATGAAGAACAGGAACGAATAACCCTTGGAGAATACCAAAAAGTTTTAAAAACAAAAAAGGACCTCAATTCTGAATTTTTCAAATTTGATCTAAGAAGAAAACTCAAAATAATCTGGAATCATATTTGCAGGGATAATGATTGGACTTCTGCTGATGATGTTTATAGAAACGCAACTAAAAGATTTTTAACTCGCAAGTATCGGTTTTATACAATAATAAATATGTTTGACAGATCACATATTAATGCACTTATGTTTATTAATCCTAATTATGATCTGCGTAGATTTACAGTAATGGGGTATTGGAACAAAATTAAAGGAGATGTTGCATATTCGATTGTTGCAAATGAATTAGAAAATGAAGGGCAATTATCACTTAATAAAAGATTGGCAAAAAAAAGAAAATTACAATCCTTACTGAATACTCTTGGTGCAACAATTTCTGGCTTTAATATTCTGTACAGTAAGAATTATCTTAGAAGATTAACTAGATTTGGCGGAAAACATGATTATTCTGCAGAAGAAATCAATAAATATCTTTTCATTTCACGCATAACTAAGAATAAAAAGCATAAATTCAGTTTAGAAGAGATTCGGAGATTGGATTTGGAGAGCCTGGTTCTTCTTTCAGGAATAGACAAGAAGGATTTGAATGCGTTCAAACTTAGGATCAAAGGGCATTCATATGAAAACATCGCGAAGAAAACAAGGATTAACAAGGATGGTGTGCTTACTGTACTCCGCAGAGCAAGAGGAAGATTAAGAATCGCACTTGAAAATATGTACCCTAATCATCTTACTGCAATGGCAGGAAATCCTTACGACAATGATTTTACAAAAGCACAGGACTATTCCTCTATTGTCGAAGAAACTCTAAGAAGATACCATAAAGGTGAATTAAGCGCAGATTATATGGAAATTGATTTGAGGGCAAAGTTCAGAGCATTAACAGACAGGTTATTTAGCATAAAAAGAATAGATGAGCATAAAATTTACAATAGGATTTCGTATTCAAAACTAAAAGCAAAAAAATTAGCTGGTTATATTCTAGAATATTTTGGTGGTTCAAGAAAAGAATTTTTCAGATTTATTTACCCTGGTAACTTCGAAGATTGGACTGAATTTAGAGGAGATTGGATAGGTATTGGGGGAGTTGAAAGGGTTATTTCTAAAATATGTCAAGCAATGCTTGAGGGAGACTCTGTTCATATAAATAGCAAATTAGTAAAGAAATATAATCTTTTTAGTCCTGTTAGATCCTGTTTTGGAACAATAACAACGGCACGGAAAGAAGTATGGAAATATCTAGAAAATCCAAAACAATATTTGAATAATTGGAAAAGAAGAAACGGAAAATAATCAGAAAAATTTATCCAGCTTGCTTTGTTCAGCTTCATCTACCAGATCACTTTTGCTATAACCGATTACTTCAAAGATCTTCTCGACAGCAGGGATGATCTGATTGAAGATGTAATATTCAAGATCAATGTCATCTTTTGTCACTTCGTGGAGTTCACGCGCTTTGTCGCGAATTTTTTTACCGTCTTTTGTGATCACATACTCGATGATTGTCCTCGCACCTACTGGCAGGCCGCGGTCTTTCATCCGCAGAGCAATCGCAACATGCGGTCCGACTGATTCATACTCCTCGATTGATTTTGTCAATTGAGTTTTTATCACGAACTTCTTCAGGTCAAGGTTATGCTTCCTGCAGTCGTCAACAACTTCCCGTACGTATTTGAACGCTTTGTCATAATTTCCTTCTTTCAGTATGATTGCAAGAACTTTCTGCTGCACTTCTTTTGTGATTGTCGACGCATTCCGACGTATGCTTTCAAAACCTTTGATTACAAGCTCGTCATTCTTATCAATCAAACAGTATCTTTTCTTTGCGCCAGCTTCTGATCCTTTTGCAGAAACAAAAATTCCAGCAGGATAAATATCCTGGAATTCCAGGGCCATTATTCCTGGCAATCCCTTGTTGATATCAGCAATGATATTATGCGCATCATCAATTGTATGCGTCTCACTCACTAAAAAAATCGAATCAGTATCTCCATAGATTACTTGATAACCGTCTTCTGTGACTTTGTCAATCACAGACTTGATGTAATATCTTTCATACGCTAAGATTGCCTGTGCGCTGTCAAAGGAATACCATCTGCTGTTATCATAAGCCATGTAACCCCAGTAAGATACAGCTAACAATTTCAGACCTGCTGAACGCGCTTTCAGGAATTTTGATTTCTTTTCTTTCATTATTTCCTTGATACGCAATCTTCGGTTGATCAGATCTCCGATCATCAGAGGAAGATAACCTTTTTTCTTCTGGCAGAACCATATCTCCTTGCCTTCGAATGGAACGCGCGGCGCAGTATCCCTGCAACAATCGCATGCTATGGTTGAGCGCGAGATATTATGCGCTGCAACAATAGTAGGATACATGCTCCTGAAGTCAAACACCATTATATTTTTGTACAACCCAGGTGTTGGTTTGACAACAAATGCTCCTATCAAAGATTTGGATGCGCGCTCAGCCCGGACATGACTTCCAGGCCTGTTCGGTGCAACAATATTATACTTTTTTGCATTCCGCAAGAGATACCATTCAACCATCTGCGACATTGCCATCCTGTTCAGGTCGTAGATCGGCACTCCGATCATCCGCACCAGTTCAAGGATAGATGGAAAAAACTTTTCGCACAATTTATACGTCATGGCAGAATCCTGAAGATTATACTCGCAGTATTTATTCAGCATTACAGCATCATTATTATCCCAAGCATCTGCAAGCTTCACAATATCCACTTCAACTTTACTTTCTCCCAACAATTCTTTTGATACAGCATCCAAAGTATACTGGTCTGTCTTCAGGAACTGGCCAAGGATATTTCTTGTCAGGTGAAAGACATCCAGATGCGTGATTCCTGATATCCTATACTTAAAGCTTCTTCCTTTTGCAGCCTGAATATTAGAGTAATCAAGCCCGAGCTCTAATTTTATCTTATACTTCCTTGCTCTTGAAACTATATACGGAAAATCAAAACCATCTGAGAAATAACCAGTAAGGATGTCTGGCTTCTGCTTTCTGACAATCTCTTCAAACCGTCTTATCAGGTCAGCTTCTGAATTCACAAACTCAATATCTTTATTGTTTGTCTCGAACCGTTTCCATGAAATAATTTTTCGATAATCTTTTCCATAGAATGCGACCAATAAGATAGGAAAATCAAACGAACGCGCAGTATTAGGATATGTTTCAATATCAAACGCCAAGATCTTGGGATCATCGTACCCCCCTTCGCCGATCGTTATTGATTTTGCTTCAATACACCGTACTCTTACTTTTGCAGGAACTTCTTCTCCTTCAACAACATATTCCTGGGTTGGATAGATCTCCTTGTCAATCAAATATCTTCTGACAAACAAGATATCAGCTTCAAGATAATCAATATCATTCTCTTTCATGTAATCTTTGAACTTTGGAACCATTGCAGGAATCTGCACAGTGACTTTCACCAGAGTTTTTTCTTTTCCAAGATACATCTTTTTGACAACTTCTGCACCCAATACTTTGATATCTTCGAGATTCAGCGCGAGAATCTGCTTTTTCATCTCTTCTGCATCACTGTCTGGAACAATAAAAAAATACGGCCTGAAAGAATTATCCATCACACAGATCACTTCACCTTCCCTGGTCCGTCCGTAGAGATAGATGACTGGATCATTCCCAATAATTTTGTATTCAGCATCCAGAGGAAAAAACCTTATCTGCATATCTGTTCCATATAGAAGTGTGTATATAAACCTTATGTCGCTGGTTTTTAAAGAGTTTTGCCAGAAAGCTTTATAAGCAATTTCTCCTCAACCAATAGCATGTTAACATTAATAGGGCTGGGATTGTACGACAAGAAAGATATCACTGTCAAAGGGCTGGAAGCAGTGAAGACAGCAGACTTTGTCTTTCTTGAATCTTACACATCTGTTCTGAACGAACCAAAACAAGAGCTTGAAAAGTTCTACGGCAAGAAGATCATACTAGCGAACAGGGATCTTGTTGAGAATCAGGCTGACGATATCCTGGAAAAAGCAATCAATAATAATGTCGCATTCCTGGTTGTCGGAGATCCTTTCGGTGCAACAACACATACAGATCTGGTGTTAAGAGCGATCGAGAAAGGAGTCAAGTGTTATGTGATAAACAATGCTTCAATACTAACAGCGATCGGCGCGACTGGTCTGCAATTGTACAAATTCGGCAGGACAACCTCGCTGACAACACCAGAACCGAACTGGGATCCAGAGACTGCTTACGATGTCATCAAGATGAACAAGGAAATCGGATTGCACACTCTCGTCCTTCTGGACCTGAAGATAGGAGATGATGATCGAGAGAACACATTCATGACAATCAATGATGCGATTAAAATTTTACTAGAGATAGAAGCAAAAAGAGGAGAGAATGTGTTCGAGGCATCCACGTTATGCATTGGATGCGCACGATTAGGCTCACCGACACAAGTGATAGTTGCAGGAGAAGCACAGGAACTGGAGCATAAAGACTTTGGACCAGTTCTGCATTCACTACTTATTCCAGGAAAACTGCATTTCAAAGAAGAAGAGATGTTAAATCTTTTCAAATAATTATTTTACATCCAGCATAAAGAATTCTGTATCGTATGTCTTTCCATTCATACTAGCTACAACAATAATATCATATTCTCCTGGTTTTACTTTATCAGTTGTTGTTATCTGCAGGGGATATGCTTCTACAGTGTCTGGCGCCACACTGACGAGATGTTCGTATGTGAGGTCAATAAATGCGCATCCCTGTGTTGTTCGCGCTTCGCATGTCACGTCCAATAAGATATCTTTCTGTATCTCTTTATTGTTGCCGACAAACATCACAACTTCTGCCATCTCTCCTGCATTAATTTCTAGTGCAGGATCACTAAGCTTTAATTTCGGCACATAATCTTTGAAGGTCACGTATTCAGAAACATAAGGTGCCAGTGTAACACCTATTGGTGCCAGTGGCTTTTGCAGAAGACTTACTGCTAATGATACAAATGCAATGATCAAGATAAATGCAACCATAGAAGCGATTATACGCCCAGGACTTCGCTTTGGACTTTTCTTAATAACTCTCTTTTTTTTACCTCTTTTCTTTGCCATCTGTAAATATATAAGAAGAAGTCATATATAAAGGTAATCTTTTTAAATAGGAAGACCTAAACATGGATAAGAGAAAATGATTATCACTACAAACATAACAGGTGTCTATGTCTTCAACCAGAACTATAAATTAGTAGCTAAAAAATCATTCTCATTGGATCAGGCAAGAAAGTATAACAAAGATATAGAAGAAGGAAAATGGCTTGCTCCTGAAAAAGATTTTGCAAAAAGATACAAGAATTCTACCTTTGTCGGATTCAAAACAGAAAAATTTGCAGGAGTAAAATTAGCCCACGACCTGAAAAAATTAGAGAGTATTTCAGGATATTTCCAGAAGAATGTTCTAAAAGATATCAACAGATATAATACAGCCCTGACAAAAGATGCGATCAAAGCTTCTGTTAGCGAAGACCAGTTCATAATCCAGGCTATCAACAGTATTAGAGAGACACAGAAGGTGTGCAACATTCTTGCAAAGCGGCTCAGGGAATGGTATGAACTGCACTGTCCTGAATTCTCAAAATCAATCGGAAGCCATGAAAAATTCGCAGAGCTTATCCAGAAGAAGGATAAAACAGAACTGCTAAAAGAAATTAAAACAAAAGAGACTATGGGTTCTGACATGAGCAAAGAAGATCTTGCTCCTATCAAGAAGCTTGCAAAAGAACTAGTGGCAATGTACAAGTTCCTGGAAGAACAGGAAATCTACCTGAAAAGGACAATGAAAAATATGTGTCCAAACCTGCTGGCGATCACAGGACCATTAGTCGGTGCGAAACTGATAGAATCTGCAGGCTCATTGCATAAATTGGTTAATTTTCCAGCAAGCACAATCCAGCTGCTGGGAGCAGAAAAAGCATTGTTCCGTCACTTGAAGACTGGTGCGCGCGCACCAAAATACGGCTTGTTATTCGATCATCCATTTATCTCAACTGCAAAGGACAGGGACAGAGGAAAGATCGCGCGTCATCTCGCAAACAAGATCGCGCTGACAGTACGTATTGATTTCTACGGCGGCAAGTTTATCGGCGATAAATTTAGGGACGATCTCGAGAAATTTATCAAAAAATTAGAATCTAGAAAGGTGAGAAAATGAAACACAAGATTGTTGGGACAGTAATGCAGGTTTTGAACATTGAACTGAAAGCAGGAGAAAAAGTATACTCTGAACGAGGAGGCATGACCTGGATGTCTGATAATATAAAGATGGACACAACTGCAAAAGGCGGAGTATGGAAAGGTGTCACGCGGGTGTTCTCTGGAGAATCTTTTTTCCTTACGACATTCACCTGTGAAAAAGGCACAGGAATACTCACATTCGGCTCAGAAGTTCCAGGAAAGATACTGCCAATCGACATCAGACCAGGCAAGGAGTACATCTGCCAGAAGGATGCCTTTCTTTGCGCAGAAGAGACAGTGAAACTGGATATTCATTTCAAGAAACGATTGGGTGCTGGATTTTTTGGCGGTGAAGGTTTTGTCCTGCAGAAATT
This sequence comes from Nanobdellota archaeon, assembly GCA_023133595.1. GTDB lineage: Archaea > Nanobdellota > Nanobdellia > Woesearchaeales > WJKV01 > JAGLWF01. The sequence continues at coordinate 10,138 of JAGLWF010000025.1, forward strand.
GTCAGGCAAAGGAAAAGCTTTCATCAATATTGACGGAGAAGTCACAGAAGTAAACCTAAAAGCAGGACAAGTCCTGAAAGTTGACACTGGACATCTAGCAATGTACGAACCAACAATAGATTATGACATCCAGGTTGTGAAAGGTGTGAAGAACGTCTTGTTCGGCGGAGAAGGATTCTTTTTCGCTGTGATGCGCGGTCCTGGAAAAGTCTGGCTGCAGTCACTGCCTGCGCGAAAATTAGCAGGACGGCTGGCAAAATATTATACACAAAAGAAAACAGGTGCTGTGGGAAGCGCTATTAATCTTTTCGGAGGTAGATGATGTTATTAAAATTCGTAATAATATGGGGCATTGTGCTGATTGCATTGGTAATAGCACTTCCATTTATTTTGTACATATTCACATTCATATACCACCTCTTGTTTAAGGAGGAGAAAAAGAAGTTCAAAGGAACAAAGTATTTTCATCTTAAAGATCTGAAAATGCCAAAGATGAGGAAGGGAAAAAAATGACAAAAACATTATACATGACAGATTGCTATCTAAAAACTTGCAAAGCCAAGGTGGTAGAGGTAAATGGTTTATTTGTAATACTGAATCAGACAATTTTCTATCCAGAAAGCGGTGGCCAGTTGACAGATACTGGAAAGATAGACAAAGACGGGACAATATACCACATGCATTTCGCAAAAAAAATTGCAGGTGATATAACGCACGAGGTCGATAAAGAAGGTCTTAAGCCAGGAGATGAAGTCACTCTTGAATTAGACTGGGAAAGACGGCATACTTTGATGCGGTATCACACAGCTGCACATTTATTGTCAGCGATCATCTTCAACGAGACAAAAGCAATGATCACAGGCAACCAGCTGAAGCCTGCTGGCGGCAGGATTGATTTCAGTCTTGAAAATTTTGACAGGGAAGTAATGGAGAGATACGTTAAAGAAACTAATGATTTGGTTGACAAAGGAATTCCAGTGAATATCTCATTAATGCCAGCAACAGAAGCATTCAAACTTCCATCTATTTTTCGGTTAAAAGATATGCTTCCTCCAACAATCAAAGAGATCAGGGTTGTCAAAATCGAAGGTGTTGATGCGCAGGCTTGCGCAGGAACACACGTCAAAAACACAAAAGAAGTTGGCAAGATCGTACTCGAAAAAGTCGAGAACAAAGGAAAAAACAACAGGAGATTATATTTCCATCTAGAATAGAACAATGATTCCGAACTTTTTGAAGAGAAAAAGGAAATTATGGACAGCGAACAGTGTCCCGGGAAAAAAGATTAGTTTTGACAGGATTGAAAAGTTCGACGGAATCGAATACAGGGAATGGGATCCAAAAAGAAGCAAGTATGCAGCAGCAATTGTCAAAAGATTAAAGAACACTGCACTGAAAGAAGATTCAACAGTGCTCTATCTCGGCGCGTCCCACGGATACACTGTCTCATTCTTTGGCGACATCTGCAGAAAAGGCCTGTTGTATGCGATTGACTTTGCACCGCGGGTGATGCGTGATTTAGTTTACATCTGCGCTGACCGGAAAAACATCATCCCAATACTGGGCGATGCTTCAAAACCAGAGACTTATTTCCACAAATGCGGTTTCTGTGACATTGTCTACATGGATATTGCGCAGAAACACCAGGCAAAAATATTTCTAGATAATGTTCGCTTGTACCTCAAAAAAGGAGGCATTGGTTTTCTTGCATTGAAAGCAAAAAGCGTGGACGTCACTGCAGAGCCAGAGAGGATATACAAACAGGTAAAAGATATGCTCAAGAAAGAAGTCAAGATTATAGAACAGATCAAATTGAATCCTTTCCAGAAGGATCACTGTTTCTTTGTAGTTAAGAAACACTAAATAGCCGATTCGGTTGTTGATTTCTAAACATACATGCATAATATCTAAATCAGGAAAAT
>JAGLWF010000026.1 GCA_023133595.1 Nanobdellota archaeon
TTTTTCCACTCATCTGCAAATAATCCAATATCTGAATCAAAGTTTGGTGCATTACTTTTTTAGGAAGCCTTCTCTTTAACTCTGCTATAGTTATTACCTCACCTGCTTCTTTTAAAGTATCTTCTACCATCAACACAGTATTCAGAGTAGGCGAATGCTTTATTTTTTCAGTTGTTTGTATTGCTTGGACCATTTTTTATACATAATGGATATATCTCTATACCTAAATAGTATATACATATATAAATGTTTCGATTTTTTAGCACTTTTCGAGTTCTAGGACAATCTCAATTTTACTTAAAACCTGGATTAGTTTTATATAGCAGTTTTGACATCTTAACATTGGTCCTGATCAAACTTAACGTTATAGGATTGGGATTGGCAATTGTGCCGAAATTCGCTGAAAATCATGCTCAAAAATCTTTGATTTTTGATGAAACGTCTGTACTGCCTGAATTCTAAGGGGAAAGCGTCGTCGTAACTGTAGAGTGGAGACGCTTCCGATTGAAAATTTAGCTATTGATTTCACAAGAGATATCGAGGAAGAATATGGAATTAAAGTTCCTGTTGTTCCTGTTGGCATTGAATATTCCTCACTTTGGGGTTCTCGAGGAAAATTCGCTTCGTTATGGACACCAAAAGCAAAAGTTCGGGTTCGAGTTGGAAGAGCATATGATGTGCAGGATAAAGATCTGGATAAGATTATCTATGAATCTTTAAGAAGATTCTCAAATCTGTGATCTTTTGTATATTCCTTCTACTTTCTCTAATTGTTCATAGATGTTTCTTTGGAGTATAATTCAATGCTTTCAGTGTCCTTAAGAAATTTTCAAAATCAGCCTCGGTAATATGGCCTTCCTGCAGGCATTCCTCACCAAACGGAATCAAACTGATCTACTTTTTTTTAGAAATCAAAATCTTTACTTTTGAAATATAAATTACTCGCGTCCAAGTAATTTCTTCCAAAAAGGTCTCTTTAGTCTTTTTAGTTCGTGTTCTGCTTTTGCTAAGTTTACATGGGGTAGATGTAACAGATCTAATAACGCTGATTTCAATAGGTTGCCATATAACTCAAAAAGTTCATCTTCATTATATTCATTAGTGGGTCGATTCTCACCTGTGATAGGCCATGTAGATCTAAGTTTGTTTTGAACTATAGTTTCTTCACCTTCACTATTAATTATAGCGAATTTGTTGGAAGTCCCAATTATGCCATCATCTAGTGAATGATACCCTGTTTGAGAACCTCCACTTCGTTTTAATTCTAATGCAGGACCATGAACGCAAGCATACCATATGCAGCTACCTTGTTGATTTATAATATCTTTAGATAGGTGATTTAATATCATGATTTCTAATTTCATTCCATCATTAGCAGATCCTTCATAACTGAAAAATTCTGTTGCTAATTCTGGTTTATCACAACCTTTTCTCGGTTTTTCAATATTTTGTCTATATTTAAACCTAGAGCCGTCAGATAAAAAATATTCCATCCATTCTCCTGGTCCCTCCATGGAACCCAACCATCCCGCATCGTTGTAGATACGTCCTTTCTTTTTACTCATTACTGGAGCCATAGCTCTAATATGTAAAGCAATCGCTAAAGCCATTGCAGAATTAGTTCCCAAAGTTTCATAAAGATTCTTGCCTTTTGCAGTATGAACTGAATCCGGCAATTCTACAACACATTTATCTTGATTTTTTAACATTTTTATGATACTAGTAGAAAAAGTAACTAGCTTATAAAGGTTATGTAAGTCACCACCTTAAAGGGACGTTTATCCGTAAGCTTTATAAAGGTCCATATATGGGTTGTATTGAGGCCTAATATGGATGTACTCGAGAGTATTGACAGGAACATATCTGAATTCGAAGAGATTCTAGGTATGGCATTTCTACGTCTTTTTGGTAGTAGAAATAAGAGACTTCTGAATTATATGCAGCCTACAATCAACAATATCAATGGCCAGGAAAGAAGAAGCAGACTAGGTCGATTAGTTAGAAAACAAAGAAATCTTGAAGAGGAAGTCAGAAGCCTTTCAGGCGAAGATATGAAGGATAAGACTGTTGAGTTTAGAAGACAGATAGCACAGGCATATTCTGATCAAGATTTAATCTCTTATGGAAATGCTGAAGATCTACTGCGTTCTGAAAATGAAGAAGACAGAGAGAGAGGCAGAAGAAAGATCAAAGCAATTAAAGAAAAAAGAAAAAATATTAATGACACAATTCTTGATAAAATATTGCCAGAAGCTTATGCTTTGGTCAGAGAAGCTGCAAAGAGAACTTTTGAAGACGGCCCTAGATTTGGACCGCACTTTGACGTACAATTGCAAGGGGGTATTGTTCTTCATAATGGTGATATTGCAGAGATGAAGACTGGTGAAGGTAAGACACTAGTTGCAACATTACCTGCTTATCTTAATGCTCTAGCATTGAATGACAAATGGATAGAGAAAGCAAGAGAGAGATTTGGTGATGATGTCAGTACTTGGTTGTTCGAGCTTATTGATGATGTTCCTGTCAACAAAGGAGTTCACATTGTTACTGTCAATGAATTCCTTGCAGATAGAGACTGTGAGTGGATGAGTCCGGTCTATAATGCATTAGGTATGTCTGCTGGAGCAATTCCAATGTCTACACCAGGTGGCGACCCAGTATTAGAAAGAAAAGAAAAGAGAAGAGCGTACAATTGTGATATCACTTATGGCAAGAACAGTGAATTTGGTTTTGATTATCTTAGAGACAGCACCCAAACTAGTGTCGAAGCTCAAGTACAAAGAGAGTTTCATTTCGCTATAATCGACGAAGTTGACAGTATCCTTATTGACGAAGCAAGAACACCGCACATCTTAAGCGGAGGTACAGAAGGACACGACGCTGCTGAAGTAAAATATGCAAAACAGATTGCAGATACTTTTGTCGGCCGACCAAAAAGACCTGATGAAAAATCTGATGAATTTTATGATGACAGTGATGTTGATTTTGTTTATGACCTTAAATATGAAAATCCTATCTTGACAGATAGAGGAAGAGATAAATTGAAACAAATCCTTGATGATCCAGATACAAAACATTTTGAACATCTTGTCCGGAATGCAATACGAGCAAAAGAATTTTTTGAAGAAGAAAAAGATTATCTAGTCATTGACGGAGAGATTGTTATCATCGACGAATTCACAGGAAGAAAAGCAGAAGGCCGAAGATGGACAGCTGGTCTGCACCAGGCTCTCGAAGCAAAGCACGAAGGAGAGAGAAAAGGCAAAGATGACGGCCTAGCAAAACCTGTTAGGATACAGGAGCATGACGTAACTGTAGCAAGTGTCACACTGCAGAATTATTTCTTTATGTATGATAAGTTAGCTGGAATGACTGGAACTGCAATGACAGAAGCAGGAGAATTCGATAAGACCTATGGATTAGATACTATTGGGATTCCTCCAAATAAAAAATTGATGCGAAAAGAACATTCTGACCAGATCTACCTGACAAAGGCAGAGAAATGGGAAGGAGTTCTCCAAGAGGTTATGGATTATCATGCAAGAGGACAACCTGTTCTGGTTGGTACCCGGTCTGTTGAAGATTCAGAATTATTTTCAAAGATGCTGGAAGAACATGGACTTGAGCATGCAGTCCTGAATGCAAAGAAGCATAAAGAAGAAGCTAAGATTGTAGAACATGCTGGTGAATTAGGACAGATAACAGTTGCAACGAACATGGCTGGTCGTGGAACAGACATTGTCCTTGGAGAATTTGAACCAGAAGAAATTTTAGCCTACTGGAAAAAATACGGTCTTGCTCCTGCTGATTTAGAAATCAACGACCCTAAAATTGATGATAAGTTAAGAGAGTTTTGGAAAGAGAAGAAGATTGGTGCTATTGGTTATGGCGAGATAACTTTGGCTAAATACTGGAGAAAGAAAAAGATGCACGATTTTAGATTTGATGCTTTTATCTATGATTGGGATGCAGAACGCGGTGAATTGACTGCAACAAAAGTTGCAGAACTTGGCGGATTGCATATAATTGGAACTGAAAAGCACGAATCTCGAAGGATTGATAATCAGCTTAGAGGAAGGTCTGGCAGACAGGGAGATCCGGGGAGTTCTAGATTTATTATCTCTATAGAAGATCAATTGATGGCGAGATATGCAGGCAAAAAGATGAAAGCTTACCTTAAAAGAGTTGGAATGGGTCAAGGAATTCCGCACGAGAGCTGGATCATCACAAAAATGATTGGAAATGCACAAGCAGATATTGAAGGAGATCATTTCAAGATTAGAAAAAATCTTTTGGATTATGATCGGGTCATGGATGAGCAGAGAAAGGCTGTTTATGGTATAAGACAACGGATATTAGAGAAAACCGATCTTCGAGAAATAATCCTGAATAGTATTATTGCTCCTGCGATTGAAGACAAGATCTATGAATTCACAGAAGAAAATGGAAGTTTCAATGGAAACGGAAAGAAAGGAAAGACCAACTTTGGAAAAGTTGAAGAATGGATGAAGAGCACATTCGGTATGTATGCCCCAACCAAAAATCTTGAAGTGCAGGGTACAGAGGATTCAATACAATATCTTATCGAACAGACTAAAGAAACTTACGCTGAATTAGAGAAGAGATTTGGTTCAAAGATGCAAAGAGAAGTCACAGCAAGAATACTTCGATCTGTTGATTATCACTGGAAATATCATATTAAAGTTATGGATGATCTTAGAGCATTCATTGGATACAGGGGATATGCAAGAGAAGATCCAAAGGTCGCATATGCCAGAGAAGGTTTTATGCTGTTCAAAGAGATGATGGGCCGTGTCAGGGATGATGTTCTTGAAGATATGTCCCAGGATTATTTCTTGGCTTATGATGAAGCTGTAGGTTTCTAGAAAGATTTATATATGATGATTGTCACTATTGGTACTGGTGATAGTAGATGAATGGTAAATATCCAATTATTCTATTTATAGTACTTGCAGTTGCAGCTGTGGGCGTATTCTCTTTTGCATCTGGATTTCCAGATGAGATAGATATGGTATATTATGAAGAAGAATGGATAAGTTCTAGTGATGCAGAAATGTTGACAGGAGGAGCTGTTGAAGAAGTAACAGGCGATCCAATCATTGAGTTTGTCATCAAGCCGCCAGAATACTGCAATGATCCTAGGCATGCGCGTGAGGCAAGATGCCAGCCTGACATTTATTATAGCCCAAAAAAATTGTCAAATGCAGAGTGGCAGAAGTTAAATAAAGAATTACAAGCAATGCCAGAACCGCCAATAGTACAGAATATTGGAAATAAAAAAATAGTAACAGTTGCATCAGCATCAAACTTCATAACTCTCAAAAGACAAGCTAACAAGTTTGGAGTCAAGCCAGTCAAGAAGACTTTTGGCACTCTTAAGAAATATACTGAAAAAGGCATAAAGAAAATTACCAGACGAGCAAAGAAATGCAGAAAGGTCTGCAAGAAAAAAGTCTGGGGCAAATGCATAGCATTCTATTATAAGTGCTGGTAGGATTAAGCTTCTTGTTTTAATTTTTCTCTTTTATCATATTCTGTATCATATAAATCTTGTATAGAATTAATAGCTCTTACTAGTTCTTCTTGATCGTATGGTTTGTTTATTTGTATAATAACTCCGCAACCATCTTTATCCTGTCTTGCCTGTTCTACTCTTTTTTCTATTTTTCCTACTAACTCTTCATCCACTATGAGCACAACAGGATTGTGGATATAACTATTTATATGATCACTGAAGACTCTCGCCCTAGTGAGTCCTTTTCTAACATCCTCTGCATCTCCTTCCAGCTTAGAGTATCCGCCATCATAATCGTCATCTTCTTCTTCCTCTTCTTCAATAAATCTTCTACTATCTACAATATCTTCTGCAGCATTGTCTAGAAATTCACCACCAATCAAAGAAAGGTCCCAGACAAAAGTGTTATACCAGGTGCTTGGATCTTCTGGATCTTCCATTGTGCCCAGAGAAAATTTATCCATGTCAGTGACATAATCTATAGAGTGGCGTTCTTGATGTCTTAACTTTTCTATTACCTCCTGATGTTCTCCTTCCTGACCTCCCCAGATGATTGCTCTATATCTTCTTTCTTTTTCTCTTGTGTCTCTAATCTGAGCAATAACATCATCTATCTTGTATGGACTTTTGACTGGAACCAGCCACTGTCTATTTGGATATCCTTTCAAAATATCTCCTGCTTCTATTCTTGGCATTATCTCTTTTTCAACCTTTTCATCTATTAAAAGAATAAGAGCGTGATTGCACATACAATTTGCAATGTATGGTAGAGTTACTGATAAGAAATATCCTCCGCGGGTATTATACTCTTCAAACGGATAATCCAATTCTATTAAACGTTCACGATATTTGCTTATGTCTCTTGCAGCAACTTCCTCGGTTATTAATCTAGTATCATATATCATATATGAAACCCACCATTTATCGTCAAACTCGGGATGTGTTTTTTGTATTCGTTCAACAAAATCTTTTTCACTGTGGAAAAGCTCTACTTCTGTGCTTTCTTTTCCATCTTTTTCTTCTTTTAATCTTGCGATTAGATCTTGGTTCTCTCCTTCTGGTGTTCCGAATACGACTAGAGTCATTGTTCAGCGATTCGAATATGTTGAATATATAAATTAATCGGAAATGTTTATATATTCGGGTTTTTCTTTTTGTTATATTGGAGGGTAGATAGAGATATTGGGGGTACAGATTAAAATGGGTAGGTCTATAGTATATATCTGTGTGGAAGACGAAGAAGTGAGAAATATAGTTGACAAGATGGGAGATGTTGTAAGACCTGAGGAACTTAAAGATATAGAGAAAATGATGTTCACTCATCTTGATATGGCCTATTGTCCTACTATCAGTTGTGATGAAGGCTCTCCTAAAGATAAAGAGTTGAGGGTTAATGACGGAATGTTCAATGGCCATCATTATAGTGTTGTAAAAGAATTAAATTTTGATAGATAGATTTTCCGGGGGTGGAAAAATGGCTGAAGCTGTAGCTGAAAAGAAAACCATGTTTACTGAAGAAGTCTTGGAAAGAGTGCAAGAAATCTGCAGTTTTGATCCAGAAGGTGGTGTTGATTTGCTTCGAAGAAAGCCAGTATATGAATTAAATATAACTGAAGCAGCTAGGAAGAAGATAAGTATGGCCGTATTGATAACAGAGCGAATACGTATAGGACAGACTGTTGATACTTATAATAAAAGAGTAGAAGCTGCAAAGAGGAGATTGTGGGAGGGTGATTGAATGATATTTGATGTTACTGCTAGGAATAAGGTGACGTTGTAAATCGTGAAGGTGAAAAATGAATCCGACTGAAATAAATGAACAAATAAGCCATGTTGAAGAAGTTGTACTAGACGGGGAGAGATTTCCCAATGGAAGACCTTATGATGGCGCTGAAGCAAGAAGAAAGCTACAAATTGCTGTTCCAAGGATAATTCGAACTTATGAAACTTTGCAAGAAATAGAAGAAGAGCATCAGGATTTGCTAACTCGAATTTTTTATTTTGCAAGAGATTTGTCTGATGATAATGATTTGTGGTTTTTTGAAGATAAGGACCAGACTAAAAAATTATGCGAGATTGCTAAACAAGGAAGAGAATTAAGCCTTGCAAATCCTGCAACAGAAGAAGAAAGAATAAAACAAGGAAGATTGTATCGATATAAAGATGAATCTGTTTTTGCAGCGCAAATACAGGATCTAAGGCGAGGATGCAGTGCTTCTGTTTGTTCAAACTGTGATGAACCAATCGCATTCTGTAATTATGAATGTCCTGTCTGTAACTATGAATTGATTGGTGTGCATGGAATGGGAGATCGAAGTGAACAATGGAGATTACAGTGTCCTGATCTTAGAAAAAATCATATGGCTTTAGCATGTGCGCATATGATAGAGGATATTAGGCAAAGAGGCGACTGGAGAGGAACAGCCAGTCCTTTGAATAGATACATGGATGATAAGTCTAAATGGGGTGGATCTTCTAGTAGATCTGGAGGAACTCCGTTATTAAGGATAAGTGAATGAGGGTGAAAAAATGAGTCTTGAAGAGAAAACATTAAGTGCGGTATTTATTGCGACCTTTGTGTTACTTGGAGCGGCATTTGTTGCGATGGGATTCGGTGTTTATCATGGAATAAGAGCATTGCAAAAATACGCAAATGCGCCTGTTGTAGAAAGAGCTAATATTCGTGGCGGCGCAGAAACAGAATTGTTTATAGATAGGGATGGCAAAAAGTTCTATGCAGAATATGATGGCAAATCAATAGAAGACTATCTGCCAGAGGAGAAAAAAAAATGAGACTAGACATAGCACAAGGAACAGTTGAAAATTTTGCAGCTATTGCACTCGAAGCGGGGTTAAGCACAGATAATCTGCAGAAAGTTACTGAAATAATGACAAGACCTTTTATTACAGCGTTGCGATTGTTTGTTGCGCTTGGTGCTGAACAGTCTGAAACTGCGCAGTGGATGGCTCTGCATAAATACGAACATCCTGGTTCTCCGCATAATAGCTTTAATAATGATAGATTCTACATTGCTCATAGGTTTGGTTTAGATGATGATAAGAAAAGAGCATCTGCCCGTGCTTTGATAATAAATGGCATGGCTGGTTATTACGAACCAAAGACCCATGGGGGTTTTAGATTGTCTGACTATCTCTGTGAATTAGGAATAATAGAAAAACCAGATTATAATCTAGGTCCTAAAGAGGGTCTATACGCTTTCTTAGGCAAAAATAGAATAAGAAAAATTGCTGAGAAATTTGGTTTTACAGATGACGAACTCGCAGATTGTGCAGAAGAAGTCTGTGAATGGAGCTTTAAGAAAATCTATCCAGAAACAAGAGATATTCTTGATGATATGGGACCTAATTTCAGTCTTAATGGCAATACTATATTGCTTATACGTCAATTATCATCTCTTGCACAGACTTTTCTGAGCGGAGAAAGATTAGATGCAATGAGGACTAGGATTTCAGATGCTGATGAATCACATGAATATCATACTTTTACTGCTAGAAATAAAAGGATCTTGTAAGTCGTGAAAGTGCAGATAAGCACTACAGAAGAAGCAATATGAACCGAAGCCTTTAAAAAGGACCTCGCTTTATCTGGCAGTATTCAGAAAACTTTAGTATTTTGTCATTTGGATTAAAATTTGGACATCAAGAATTAAGCTCTTTCTGATTAAAAAGACATAACACATGAGAGGTCAAAAACAAAATGAAAGGAAAAGTAAAATTTTTTAATGAAATGAAAGGATTCGGCTTTATTGCAGCTGATGACGGTAAGGAATACTTTGTTCACCAGACTGGTATACAGGAAGGTGTTGTTTTACGTGAGAATGACTCAGTTGTTTTCGATGTTGAACAAGGAGACAGAGGTCCAAAAGCAGTTAATGTTAAACTGGACACAGAAGCATAAATTTATGTTTAGCTAAAATCCCCTTATAAAGCAACCATAAGCTTTATAAAGGGCATCTTTTTATTTTTATTTAACAAAAAGAATCAGTATGGAGAGAGCACTTGCTCAATATGAACATTTCGCTTTTTCTGGAGAAGTGCTGATAGAGGTATACAAAGAATGAAGCAATTTAGTGAATTAGACTTAAGTAAAGAAATACTTACAACAATACAAAGATCAGGGCTAACCCAGCCAACTGAAATCCAGGAAAAATCCATTCCTCTTATTATGGCAGGAAAGGATCTCATGGGGCAATCTGCCACAGGTTCTGGAAAGACACTTGCATTTGGTTCAGGTATAATTGAACATATTGATCCAAAAAGAGGATTGCAGGCATTAGTTCTGACTCCAACAAGAGAGTTGGCAGAGCAAGTCACAGGTGAACTGAAAAAACTTACAGGAAGAAAACGGCTTAAGATAATTTCTGTTTATGGCGGTGTATCTATCAATCCACAGATTCATGATCTGGCTTACGCTGAGGTGGTAGTCGGCACACCAGGAAGATTACTTGATCATCTTGAAAGAAGAACAATCAATACTTCAAAGATAAAACTATTAGTTTTAGATGAAGCAGACCGTATGTTAGACATGGGTTTTATTGATGATGTTGAGAAAATCATCCGAACATGTCCAGAAAGAAGGCAGACTTTGTTTTTCTCTGCCACAACTTCCACAAGCATCAGAAGATTGATCAATAAACATATGCATAACCCAATAGAAGTATCAGCTAGCAAATTAGTTGATCCTAGCAAACTTAAGCAGGTCTATTATAATGTTACACGAAATACAAAACTATCTTTACTTGTGCATCTGTTGAAGAATGAAAATTCTGGATTAGTCATGGTCTTCTGTAATACCAGAAGAACAACTGATTTTATCGTGAAAAATCTTAGGGCTAATGGTGTTAAAGCGATAGCAACCCACGGCGGTTTATCACAGAACAAACGGACAAGATCTATTGACATGTTCAATAATGCAAAAGCAGGAATCCTGGTGTGTACTGATGTTGCTGCACGAGGACTGCACATTGATAATGTTTCCCACATCTATAATTATGAGATCCCAAAAGATCCTAAAGATTATGTTCATA
>JAGLWF010000027.1 GCA_023133595.1 Nanobdellota archaeon
GAATATAAAAGATTAAATGAGGTAGTTGGTCAACAGATAAAAGAAGGAAAGGAAAATACAACAGAGATGCAATTATTGAGATCAATAAAACAAAAGAGAGATTTTATTAAAGTAAACCCTTTCTATGGAGACAGTATAAAAAAGAAACTTATTCCGAAATCATATAGTGTTCAAAACTTATGGAGAGTAGAGCTGACAGGTTATTGGAGAATGTTATACACAATAAAGGGAGATGAAATTCAAATAATCTGTTTTATTCTGGATATTCTAAATCACGATAACTACAACAAAATATTCGGCTACAAGAAAAAATAAAAATTATCCATTTTTGAATAATATTATCCATTTCTTATATGGACTTTTAATAAGTTCTTCAATGTTCCTTTCGATATATTTGTGAATTTTCTGAAATAAACTCCTTCTGTAATATGATCTATTTATGGCCATCATGTGTGGCGTCTCTTTGCCCATAAAACACAAACTCTTGACACTATCGTGTCGAGCCTTCAGCTAAAGCTTCAGGTCACTTAACAGCAGTTTGGCAAAATCCTGCCTAGATAAAAAATATATAATTGCAGGATTTGTGAGAGGACATTACGCCAGTAAGGACGAACTGTTAAACCGCTGTTAGACGAAATTTGTGTTTGTGGGCATTATACTTTTAAACTAGCTTAAATCAGATAATTGTCATTTATAAGTGATTACTGGTCCGAAAGCTTTAAATACCACTCTCGTCTATGGTTTTTCATGAAGAATATGCAGGATTTTTCGGATGTTGATTTGAATTTGATCAAAAACGCCTTGAATCATCTTATGCAAGATTCTGCACAGAATGGCGGCATAATCACAGGCTTTAATTATTACTATGCGCTGGCACATCCTAGTGGCTTACTTATTAGTATTAATTATCAACATAGAAATCAAGATCATTTAGAAGCAATTTTAGAAGATTTAAGAAAGGATCCAGTTTTATCAGATCTTTTACTGCCTGAGCGTACTGCTGAACTAAAATTAACCAGAGATAAGCGAGCCGTGTACTTTTTTAGAAAAGACTGGCCATTACCTAAAGATAAAACAGGCAAGCTAATGCGGTCCGTAGAATTATTTAATTTTTACACAGAAGAATTATTAGACAGGTCAAAGTTAGATTCTGCAGAGACAGTAAATGATATTCCTATATATCGAGATGTAAAATACCTCATAGCACTTCGCGAATTGGACGGTATTGAGTTCAATTTAAATGTCAAAACCGCACCTGAAGCATGTGGAGCATTAAAATTATTTAGGACTAAAGGCTTTCGTTTAAAGATGACTGAAACAGGCTTAACTTATTATGAGCAAGGAAAACCCGTTTATGCAAAGAACCCCGAACCTTGGCCAGATTCTGATAAAACACCTTGTATTATTTTAGGTAAACAAATTTCAGATTTTTTTCCAGAAGGCATACCTGATTTCAAAAAAGTGCATAAAATAGCATTAATTAGAGGAAATAATGAACTCAGTTTTTGCATACATAAAAAGTATCAGTCTTTATTAAAACACGCTGCTTACGAAGAATTAAAAAAGCACTTTGGCGCAAGTTTGCAGGATGTTATTGCATACGCAAACAACGCCTTTGTTATAGAATATATTGACACTGAATAGTCAAAACATTTAAATACATCTAAAACATATACAATAACTATGGAAAGATACAATATGACCAATTTAAGACCCGATTCACCTAGAAGTGAATCCGAACGAACATATATAATAGGAAGAATCGAAGAAAAACAAAAACAAACAGGCGGTCTTGAATGTGTTCTAACTTTTGAATATCACTACGCAGGGGGATTCCGCTTTAATACAAGGGCTTTAGCTGAGGCAGAAGAAATGCTGGATTCCTTTGGAGCACCAATGGTTATTAAGTATTGGAAAAAAGAAACATTTATGCCAGAACTTGCATACAAATAAACTCCTTCTGTAATATGATTTATTTACTTCCATGCCTGGCTGAAGATATTTTCTTAATCGTCCTGCAATCTTTCTTGGTGTAGAATAAGACCATCTTTTTGCGTCTCTATCGTATGTAAGAGACCATTCATCGTACTGATTCTGAATTTCTTTGAAATCTGGTTTAGGTGTCATCATGAAATAAGAAAAAAAGAAATAAAAAAAAGAAAGCTTAGTACATATGTGCACTACACTGGCTTCTTATGCTTCTAAGATATCTTCGTGCGTTGTCTACTCTGTCTTCTGCATCATCTAAGTCGTCTTCTTCATCGTCTAAGTCGTCTTCTGCATCGTCTACATCGTCTCTAGCATCGTCAACAGCGTCTTGCAGATAATTCAGCTCGCTTATTGTAGCGTTTCGTGCCTGTGCATCTGTAAGTGCTTGTTCTGCCAGTAACAGGTCGTTTCTAGCGTCTCTTAGATCATCTTCTTCATCGTCAACATCGTCTTCGACATCGTCTTCTTCATCTTCTGCATCGTCAAGTGCAGCTTCTGCAGCATTGATCAATGCCGGGCATGTTTCTGCATTGATTTTTGAAGGGTCAAGTGCAGTTCCTGAGGATGTCCGTGATGCGCATCTTCGTCTGATTTCAGATAATCTTCGGCGTGCTTCTCTTTCTTCGTCTTCTGCATCATCAACATCATCTTCTGCATCATCAACATCGTCTTCTTCATCGTCAACATCATCACGTGCATCGTCAACTGCATCTTCTAGTGAACGAATCTGTGCAGTTGTGTAGTTTCCAGCTGTTCGTGCAGCGGAAAGTGCAGCTTCAGCAATTGATAACCTCTGACGTTCGTCGCGAAGATCGTCTTTTTCATCGTCTTCATCGTCTTCTGCATCATCAACATCGTCTTCTGCATCGTCTACAGCATCTTCTGCAGCCCGGATCAAAGCGTCACAGTTTGAAAAATCATCTGCAATACCGTAAGCATCAATATCTTTTGGTGCTGTGCTTTCAGCTTCTGTATCTTTCTTTGCAGCTTCTTCTGCAGCTTTTAGTGTCTCTTGCCTGGCTTTTTCTAGTTCAGCCTGCAAGATGGCTTGACTTTTCTGAAGTTCTGTCAATGCTTCTTGCGCAGCAAGTTCTGATTGGGATGGCACGTCCACAAAGGACTCTTCATCAGCTAGATCTGATGGAGCTATCACAAAATAGACTGCTACAGCAGCAACAACTAGAACTGCTACAATTAGAATAGTAAGAATCAATTTTGACTTGTTCTTTTCCATTGTATAAAACCCCCTACTTTGCTAATTAACTATCTTATAGCAGTAAAAAGCGGAAGGAGTATTTAAATGTTACTATTCTTTCAGGGTAACGGATTCCTTTATTTTGAACGGGTTCATATATGGAAAATAGATAGATTTATAAAGGATTGATCTCTCGTTTAAATGGGGAATTGATTCTGAGTTAATAATGGATTAAAGAAAGGAATAGTTCAAGGTTTGATTCGAGATGGGTTTGAGAAAGAGAGGTGATAATAAACCAGTGTTAGACATAGTTTTAGCCACTCTTGGTATCTTGTTCTTGATCAATATCTTTTATTTTGCTTCAAAACAAGTCCTTAGCCCCACTCTGCTTTTCATCGGCCTTGCAGTATCCTGTGTTCTGATCACATTATCAATTGTTCATTTTGTGAAGACCGGGCATCCTATTATACACGGGCGTAAAAGAGAATTTTCATTTGATCGTGTGACGCATCGTGATCATGTCCCACACAAAAATATTGTCCTCATAATTCTGCTTATTGTTTCTGTTATTGTATTGTTCAACCTCAATACATTGGATACGATAACAGGCTTTGCAACAGTTGAACACACTAGTCTAGGGGAATTTGGAATGGGCTGGACAGGTCGAACTGTCTTTGCATCTGATAGTGCAGTGCAGATCGATCTGTCCGAGTACCTTTTCCATATATCTGACTTGGACCTGACATTCACTGTTGAATCAACTGAAGCACTGCAGACGCAATTGAATGATTCATTATTATCAGTTGAGTTTACTCCAACCTCTGAACGGAAAAATATAGTCTGGATTGTTGCTGAAGATTCATTAGGTAATAAAAGACGATTTGCCATAACTGTCGTCTACCTTCTGAAGCGGGATATTGCAAAAGAGAATGCAATCGCATTACTGCGGGCAGAAAGCCCAATCCTTGGTGATGCCTACGAATTTGTTCCAATAGTAGAAGAACCAATCATCATCCCGAAACCACCTGTTGTCGATGATGATGACGAAGATGATGACGAAGATGAAGACGAAGATGAAGACGAAGAAGAACAACTGTACTTTGACGGAATAAATATCAAGGACAAATTTTCAAGAAAGGTTGGAAAACTTATAGAGGATGATCCTGATTATGAAACAATGTTCCATATTGTCGAGCTGACTGATGAAAATCTGACAATTGTCTTCTCGCACAATGCAAATACAAGCTTGTCAATCTGGGTAGAGGCTCTTGATGATGATAAATATATATTATCAACAGATAATGCAGAGCCTGGAGAGAATGTTACTTTAGTCGTAGAATTAGAGAAAGATAAGAAAAATAAAGAAGATAAGAAAGACAAAAAAGGCAAGATCCCTAAATTCAACCTGCACATTGGAGAAGATTCTGATGTCTTTGGATTCGGAGATTCTGGATTCCAGGATCAGGCAGCGTTGGTCTGCGGGGATGCTACAATAGAAGCAGCCCAAACATTTACAGTCTCTATATTAACTGCTTGTACTGGTGTTGGCGGAGCAGCATTAACTGTCTCGCACGAGGGAACAATCTTGGAGATAGGAGCAGAACTAAGCGGAGATAGTGGATATGATGTAATTACTGTTGCATCTGGAGGTGAACTGACTATAAATTATTTGGGAGTAGGCTCTATTGTTCATGTTGGCAGTGGCGGCGATGCGATAGATGCTCTTAATGCAAAGGATCTTATAATTAATGGAGGAGGTCTGGATATAACTGGAAACATAAGAGGAAAATCTTCTGGCGGAATTACTATAACTGATGTTAATGTTAACAGCGGCGATATAATTATATTAGGGAATAATAACCGTATAACCTCTGTAACTGTGGATGCTGATCATGAACTTAAGTTGACAAATGCTGATGATGTGATAGTCAATCGCTTCACAGGAGGCAGCATCAATGTAGATCCTTCGTTCAATATAACAATAGCAAACACAACACTTGGAAACACTGACAACTGTCTGATTATTGATAATTCAAACACAACATTAGTCTATAATGTGACATTTGAGAATTGTTCTGCGAATGCTATAAACATCACAAACGGATCAAGAGATAATGTAATCAGAAACTGTACATTCCTAAACAATACAGTTGGTGTAGGTATCTATAATGGTACCAATAACTCCATTTACTGGAACAACTTTACAAATTTAACAGATCCATTCAATAATTTTGTGTTAGATAGTAATGCAGCAACCAGCAATAATTCTCTGAATACTAGTGTTGGTGGAGTCCCGCAAGGTAACCAGTACGCAGATATTGGAGATTTCAGCATCTTTGATAGTGACAGCGATAACTTTGGAGATACAGGCAATGATTATCCTTACGGACGGCATTCAGATGGCACAACTATAGGAAATATCACTGGCAATATCACAGATTATGGTCCTTGGTATCCAACAGCTCCTGCGTTAAATGCCTGTGCAAATTTAACCCAGGATGCAATCTTGACCTCAAATATTATAGCACCAACGCTTGATACTTGTATTCTGGTCAATGCTTCTGGAATTAGTTTGGATTGCAGAGGTTATTCTATAGTTGGAAATTCAAGCGGAATTGGAATCGCAGCACTTGCTCAGACAGGAATAATTATCAAGAACTGCCATGTAGATAATTTCACACGCGGAATAGAACTTAATGATACGAATCATAGTTTTGTGCAGAATAATACTGCATCTAATAATAGTTATTCTGGAATCCAACTAAATAATTGTGTTAATGGTACTGTCACTTGGAACACATTCACAAACAATTCTGTGCTGGGAATATACATGGTCTCTACCAATAACAGTAATTTCACTCAGAATCTTGCAGATTTGAATTTGAATAATCCATTCCGCTTCGACCTTTCCTCTAATAACATTGTAACACACAATATAGTGAGAGATAATCCTGGAGGAAGCGCTAGTGCTTTCTATATAAGTAATACTAACTATCTGACATTATATAATAATACCATGTATAATAATGGTCAATATGGGATCTATCTCTTAAGTTCTAATTATAATAATGTCACGAATAATACTGCGTATAATAATACTGGGGGAATCTATTTAACAGGATCTAATAATAATCTATTCTATAATACTGCATATAATAATACAGAGCATGGATTCCAGACCAGCACTAATAATGGCTTGAACCTGTTCATAAACAATTCAGCATTTAATAACAGCCAGATGGGATATTTGATCTCAGGATCTCATAATAATACCTGGATAAATAACACAGCATATAATAACACAAGGATAGGCTTTAGCATAACTAATTCGCGTGGAAATAATTTCACAAGATGTACTGCAAATGACAACAACTGGGACGGATTCCGTTTCCTAACATCGGTATCCCCTGGAGCAGAGAACCATACTTTGACAGGATGTTCTGCACAAGGAAATGATTATGCAGACCTGAACGTAACTGGACAGGTTGGTTTCCCATCGTGTGGAATCTATCTGAATGATTCTGTGTTCTCCACATATGGCTTTGATCAGGCAGGAATAATCATCGAGAACAGTTCAGCAGGAATATTAAGATATCTCAACAACAGCATTACAGAATCTGGTGACAATCTATCCTTAGATATCCAAATTAAGAACAATTCAGTATATGTAAACAGTTCTGGACAGCCAGGATTGAATACAACTGCAAACATCACATTGTTTGACATCAGCGGATTCTCTGGCCATCCAAATATCTTTGCAGATAGGGATGATGATGGTATCTTTGAAGAAGAATGTGTTGAACCTGATTGTTACAACTTAAGCTATAGCGGAAACACATTCATATTCAATACAACACGTTTCACAGAATTTAAAACAGCAGATATAATGTGCGGGATGACAATTACACAGGATACAACATTGACTAAAAATCTGACTGGAACAATTACTTGCATTACAATTGGTGCGCACAATGTAGTATTTGATTGTGCAGGGTATACAATAACTGGAAATTATTCTACAGGTACATATGGTGTATCTTCAACTGGAAAAGCAAATATAACTGTCAAGAATTGTGATATCTTCAATTTTAGCAACGGGATATTTATCCAGGGGTCAAATAATGCAACTCTTTTGAATAATACACTTAGGAATAATAGTGCATATGGAATCTCACTCTCTTCGCAAACAAATTCTCGCATTCTAAATAATACTCTGTATAATAATAGTGATGGGAATATAATTACTACTAGCAGCTCTCATGGAGCTCAAATTATAAATAATAATGTGACTGATTCATCCGGAGGTTGGGGAATATATGTTGGCACAAGCCAGAATTCCAGTCTGAGAGATAATGTTGCAAATGGAAACAGTATAACTTATTATTTTGTTGACGTGGACAATGTCAGCTCGACAAACGATGTTGTATTAGGAAGCACTTCATTTGGATTTTCTGTTCGAGGTAATGTGACAATCACAAATGGAACATCCACAGCTGCGCCAACAGATTTGAATGTAGACCAGTTCTATCAATCAATAATCAAAATAATAAATTCAACAATAGCGGATTACAATATCCAGAACGCGACAAACTTTGAATTAGAGAATGAGAATGGTTCTGTCATGTTTACTAGCGATTTTGCAGAAACTGGAACCAATCTATTCGGCGCTTCGTCTTCTGATATCCGAATAAGGAATAATTCTGTCTTTGTGAACAGTTCTGGACAACCTGGATTGAATATAAGCGCGAATCTAACATTTTATAGCATATCATTGACTGATCCGGAACCATATTATGATCCAGAAGATGACGGAAGCTTTGTTCATTGCCCTGCATCCATTTGTACAGAACAAAGTTATACTGGTACGACTTACAAGTACAATGTGTCGCACTTCACAGCTTTTAAAGCTCAAGAAATACCTGCTTGTAATCAAACAATTACTTCTAATACAATGTTAACACAGAATTTAACATCAACAGGAGACTGTTTCACGCTCAATGCAAGCGGCATAACATTAGATTGTGCAGGTTATACTATTACAGGTGATGACACTGGTGGTGGAATTAAAATTATTAATGCCAGTAATGTAACCATTATAAATTGTTTTATTAAAAAATTTACTTGTGGTATTGATATTTCAAATACAACCAATAGTTCTATTTATAATAATACTTTAGAAGAAAATCAAAAAGGAATTTATCTTAATTTTAGTTCGAGTAATAATCTTATAAACAATACTCTAAGTCAAAATCAAGATGGAATTTATCTTAGACAAAGTTCCTTTAATGTAATATCAAATAATTATGCCTATAATAATACCATAGCAGGGATTAATGTCAATAGCCATCAAAGCTTGTGGTATGCCAATTGTTCTGATTATAATAACATTACAAATAATACAGTTTCTTTTAATAAAGAAGGGATTTATTTACATTGTGAATATCATCAACAGCCAACTGGAAATATAATTAGTAATAATATTTTTTTCGGTAATATTTTTTCATCTGTTAAAGAATACACAACCAAAAACACTATTTCATCAAATTCATATATAAACAATTTAAACAATGTTTTTTTCAGTACTAATTTAACTCATAGCTTACAAGTAGGTATTATTAAAGAATTTAATATTTCAGTGCATTATGCAAACGGCACTGATTGTAATAGTTTCACAATAAATAATATAACAACTAGTCCAGAAGAAACAACACGCTATACTAAAATTGGAAATCGAATTTATGGTAATTTTACACCAAATAGAGAAGGACTATATTCTCTTAAAATAAATATTAGTGGTTGTAATCAAAATGAGATAACGCAACGTTATTATTTTGGTAATCAAATACAACAGAGGTTTTATCTTATCAATGGTAGTAGAAATGATGAAGGTTACTTGGTTCTAAATGCTCCAAGCAATTATAATTATGTATGGTGTACGATGTGGGTGCAAGCATATATTAAAAATGCAACAAATGATACTGGAATCTTAAAGATTACAGATATTAATACCTCTTTAGTATATAATGCCACAAATACCACTTCGGGCAATAATCTCTTAGGTGTTCAAAACATTGTAACTTTCAGTCGTGAGCGTGATGCTTCTCAAATAATCCCGGAATCTGTTGGGGTGTTTAATCGCATAGAAAGACATTTTGATACTGGTTGGTTTATTTATAATAGTTCTGATTGGCAAGATGTAGGTGTGAAAATGGAAAGTGGTACACCACAATGGCTTAGTCAACCTGGCAATTTATCTTATATTGACGTTAATTATTTATATACAGTTAACCCAACTTTAAAATATATTTCCAATAAAAATATTCAAATTGTTTCTGCAACATCACCTCAAAACCAGAATAATTCAGCTAAAATTATTTTGGATGGAACTGGTAATACAATACTGTCCATTTTAATGCCCAACGCCACATATAATGTTTCCTATGATGGGCAGCCTTGTAGTGGCTCTAATTGTACTTTTACACAATATAATGGAGAAATAAATATTTCATTAACATTGGGGTCCATTCACACGCTTGATATTTCTGCATTCTTTGCCTGTGGCCAAACTTTAACATCTGATACAACATTAACAGGAAACTTGCAGAGCAATGGAACCTGTTTCACAATTGGTGCTGAAAATATAATACTGGATTGTGTTGGTTATGAAATAAAAGGTAATGGTACTGGAAGTGGTTATGGTGTTTTAGCGAACTTAAGGAACAATGTTACAATAAAAAATTGTAAAATACAAAACTTTTCGCACGGCATTTTCCTTAATTACTCTAACAGTAGTTTTATTTATAATAATACATTACATAATAATTCTGAATTTTATCTCTACTATGGATCCCCGCGAGGCTCAGGAGACGGACTTCATTTGAATTCTTCTCACAATAATAATATAACTTTGAATACCGCGTATAATAATTCTGATTCTGGAATAGAACTTCGCGAGAGCTCAAATAACACTTTAGCCTCAAATAGAGCATACCAAAATATTCGTGAAGGATTCGAACTTGTTAGCAGCAGAAATAACACTCTGTCAAATAATACAGCAAACAATAATACTCGAGAGGGGTTCTATTTCATTAGTAGCTCGAATAATCTGCTCACCTCTAATACAGCTAACAATAGTATTGTTCAAGGAGGATTCTACTTCTCTAATAGTCAGAATAACACGTTCACTTCTAATACTGCTAACAACAATAATCGTGAGGGGTTCTACTTCTCTAATAGTGCGAATAACACGCTCACTTCTAATACTGCTAACAACAATATTCGTGAAACATTC
>JAGLWF010000028.1 GCA_023133595.1 Nanobdellota archaeon
CTTCTGGTTTAGCCTCTACTTTTGGCTCTTCTGCTTTTGGCTCTTCTGCTTTTGACTCTTCTGCTTTTGGTTGTGCTTGTTCTTCCATTTTTACTCTA
Organism: Nanobdellota archaeon; assembly: GCA_023133595.1. Lineage (GTDB taxonomy): Archaea > Nanobdellota > Nanobdellia > Woesearchaeales > WJKV01 > JAGLWF01. Next base: position 99 of record JAGLWF010000028.1, read on the forward strand.
TGAATTCAATGCCGAGTTCGTTCTCAATCTCTTTTCTTTTAATATCTGAAACTTTATGTGTCGGACCGAAAATTTGCGCTGACTTAACTCCAGTCACGATCAGCATTGTCTTGATCATGCTCTGCAGATCGTCAGAGATCTGCGCACCCCAAATCACTTTCGCGCTAGGGTCGAGTTTTTCAGCAACAGCCTGGACAACAAGGCGTGCTTCGTCAAGTGTCATGTCCGGACCACCGCACACATTTATGAGCGCACCATTTGCACCAGCAATCTCAACATCCAGCAATGGATTGTTTATTGCCTTTTCAACAGCTTCTATTGCTCTGTTCTCTGTGTCAGATTCACCGACACCGATAAGAGCAACACCACCGTTGCCCATCACAGCCTTGATGTCTGCAAAGTCCAGGTTCACCAGCCCGGCTTTTGTGACAAGTTCTGCAATGCCTTTCACAGCATTTGTCAGTATCTCGTCAGCAACCTTGAATGCTGTGTGTAATGGTAATTCAGGTGCAAGTTCCAGCAACTTATCGTTTGGAATTACTATGAGTGTGTCAACAATATGCTCGAGTTTTTCCAACCCCTGAACAGCATTTTCATACCGTTTCTGTCCTTCCATTGCAAACGGAATTGTCACGATCGCAACAGTCAGGCATCCTGTTTTTTTTGCAATATCTGCAATCACTGGTGCTGCTCCAGTGCCAGTCCCTCCTCCGAGACCGCACGTGATAAACACCATGTCAGCGCCTTTGATATTGCTCTTGATCTCAGTCTCTGTCTCTTTTGCTGAATCCTCTCCTACCCGAGGATCGCTTCCAGCGCCTAGCCCGTGGCTGATCTCCTTGCCAATAAGTATTTTCTTATCAGCGGTTGTGTATAATAAATCTTGCGCGTCAGTGTTCACAGCAATTGTTTCTGCACCTTTAACACCGACTTCTGATATCCTGTTGATAGTGTTATTTCCACCACCACCAACACCAATGACTTTGATCTTGGCAGATTTTAGTGCCAACAATCTCTTTAGTTCCTCGTCAGTATCTGAATACGGCAAATCATAGATCCGTCGAACAGATCTTTGATCTGGCGCAACATTTTGCTCTTGCACAGGTATAGCACCTGTATTATGAACAGCGTTTTGAATTAATGGATCCATCTTATAACATCCCCTCCCGTCTTATGAAGCCATTATATCAGTTACTTCTATATAAACATTCCTTATTGCTTTGTCAAAAACCCTTGGTTTTTGACCACACCAAAATCCCACATTGTTAATCACTTATTAGTGGAATTTTGTTGTTTAAAGTTGACCTCCTTTACTTCTTTGCAAGTATCCTTGATACGATTTGCTAATTCTTCCTGTACAGCCTCGATCACATCAGGTGCCTCCTTGCTGAATGCGATTGTGACTTTGCCCTCTTTTATGCCTAGAGTGTATGCTTTTGGCTGCAGATTGACTTCCATTGCAACCATTGCTTCGATTTTTTCTTTCAATTCAGTGATCTTTCTTACGATCTTAAGTTTGTAATCAACTTTTTTTCCTGCCAGTGGATGATTAAAATCAACCAAGATCCTGCCCCCGCTTATTGTCTTGATAGTTGCCATTGCACCATCAATGTTCAATACCAAGCCTGGCTGCGGATTGATATTCTGTGATGTGAATTTCGTCTTCTGTACAAGACGGATCATCTTTGCATCCTTTTTTCCAAAGGCCTGTTCAGGCTGAAGATGGAAATCATATTCTTTTCCTGGCTCTTTTCCAACAACTGCTTCATCCAGACCTTTCAATAGATGCCCCCTGCCAACACATATCTTGATAGAACCGTACGGCATTGTAGGATTATGAATATTCTGCTCTTTTGCTTTGGCTTCATCAGTAGTGTCATATACCTGGCCATCAACTGTCCCAGTATATTGAACTTCTATGAAATCACCTTTTTTGATTGTATCTGCCATTCATACTCCAAAATAGTTCTTTACATCCAAAAGAACTAATTCATATATAAAATTTCAGTCCAGTATTTAAAGGTTACGTCATTTTGTATGTGCATAGCACCAAGCGTAGCTTTGCAATAAAACAGTCAATTTTACTAGATTCGTCTTCTAGCTCATATTATTGATCTAATGGAGCGTGCTATGCACGTATACATTTTCGATGTGATAGGTTCCAAAAAGCTTTTAAAGGACTAGCAATATAATCACTTAGTGATAATATGGGATTATACGATATTGCAAAAGAATTTCATATGCCGCGAAGATTAGGCTGGGTAGGTTGGGCACTCTCATTGACAGGCCTGGCATTCGGTCTGGTTATTGGAGGCGCTGGATGCAGCAAAAAAGATGATGATCCTGCACCAAGTCCACCATCATGGAAGACTCCTGGAAAGACATTCTCAAATTATGATCAAAGAAATTGGTTAAGTTCTCAGCACACATATATTGCAGCTGACAAAATAAATGGGGCTGCAATCGATGTGCAATATTCTGACACTGCGACTGGAACACCTGTCATAGTTGCAAGCGATGGTTTTGAAAATAGGTTTATCGCATTCACAGGAGATGAAAAATATATTTTGTTTGAAAAAAGAGATTCTGGTGATACTTTCAGGACAATATTTGCATGGGATATTGTGAATTCCCAGTTATTGCAGGCAACACCATCATCTGGAAGATTCGAATTCAAGGATTTTGATGATCAAGCAATAGAATTCTGTTACAAGGATATAGATACTGACCAGAAGTTTGTCAATACTTTAGGAACAACTTTCACACAGAACACAGAGTTCACTGGTTCTGATATTGAAGAATATGCATACGATAAAAACTCACAAGGAGATTTCCTGATAATTTTATCACGGGATATGGGCGGAGGAAAACATGACTTGCTGTTCAAGGATCCTCAGGATGATACTGAAACTAATGTCACAAACACACCAGCTCTCGACGAGATATTTATCTTCGAGTTCAGGAAACTGACTGGAAACGGCCAGCCAATGGACCAAGGAACATGGTTGATTCTGCAAGAGCTTGCAGGCGGAAATTATAGAATAGTCGAGTATAATCCGCGGGACAAAGAAGTTATAAGAGTATTTGCAGACGGCACGCGTAATTGTTCAATTCCAAACGATCCAGAAGGACTTCCACTAGTCTCTGAAAATGAGAGATTTATCGTCTTCCACAAAGATCACGGCAGTGGAGAACAGCATGTTTATCTCTACGACAGACACGAGGAAGAAACTAGAGGCATCACAACAAGAATTCCGCCTGGGGGACAATTCAAGTACTACGAAGCAAATCTAATTGCAGACAGTGGAAACATTATTATGAGAAGAGACGAACTTACTAATGTCTGGAATGTTTTCTGGTACTGGCATCTCAGCGATCATCTGACAATGGCAACAAATGATCCTGATAAGAATAATTACGCAGTTGCAATCTCTGTAGATGGAGAGGAATTTGCATTTGTAAAAGAAGACAAGCTCGGCGGAACAAATAAGAGGCTTATCGCAACCAGCAATAGTTTGATCCATAATAAACATATTGTCTCGACAAAATATCCTGTTGGACCAACAGGAGGGATTCCATTTGGTGCTCGTTTTATCATAGCAAATGAAAAAAATCTATTGATATTCTCAGAAGAAGAGACTGCAGGAGGAGATGTTGAGGGAAAATCGCATGAATATCTAACAGACACGACCACAAACATAACTCAGGATCCTAATTTTAAAGATTATCATAACCGAAGATCTGGCGACAGGACAAGAGGCATCTTTGATTCCCGGGGAGCATCGTCGCAAAAGATGAAAATCACCACAATTGATGCAACAGGCACTCAGGATTATCAATAATTTTATAAGCAGATGGTTTCTCTTTATCAAGAGGGGGTAGAAAAGTGAAGAAGAGGTTATGGACGTTCGTTTTCTTGCTATGTATACTCTCATTTAGCGCCTATGTAATAGCTGGGGATGGGAAATCTTCTGGACCTCAGATCTTGTCTGCAATGGCAGATCCTCCAAAAGTCTATCCAAATCAAACATTAAGAATTCTTGTTGAAGTTGAAGATGAATACGGAATTGAAAGTGCAACAGCAGAATACTTCCACGAGAAAGGCAGTGACATTGTTAACATGATGCTGATCGCAGCTGATGAAAACCGTGAGACATACCAATCTATCTGGATTGTGCATGACACACTTCTTGATGAATTTTATAATACAAAAGTCACATTGACAAACAGAAAAGGACAGACAGCAACAACAGATGTTGAATGGCAGGATCCAGAAGTTGTTACACATACTTGGTCTAACATCACAGGTGCGGGTTATTGTATTTTTGTTAATAGTACTCTATGCCCAACAGGTTATTCTCTACCTTATGATACTGGAAGCCCATGGACAGACGCAACTACAATGTATCTTGGGTTGAATGCGACACATCCAGGTTCAAGATGCGTATACCAAGGACAAGGATTACCATGCGGTGTAGGTTATTATGGTGGTGGAAGCAGACATAATCATTATCTAGATGGTTTTACAGATGGTCCTATCGGAAATGGAAGAAGACACGGGGGTGGTGCAAATACACTCGCAACAAGTGTTCATGTTCACAATCTAACTCCAGTTACAACAGATTATCAGTATCATGAACCATTATATCGGACAATATATATTTGCTGCAAAGACTAAAAATGAAGAAGATATTAGTATTATTAATATTGGTGTTGATTTTTGTAGTTAGTGCAACTGCAGTTGATTTTGGATTTTTTAATGCAAAACCTCACATCATCGACGTACAAGTCACACCATTGAAAGTTCGTCCTGGAATTCCGCTTGAGATAAATGTAAAAGTCAAAAGTAATAATGAAGTCGATTCTGCTTATGCGACTTTCAATTTTGAAGATGGCAGTGATACTATGCGTATGATAAGAACGTATTCCAATAATAATATAGAGGAATTCAGTTCAGTATGGTTAACACATGACACATTAGATAAAAAATGGTACACAACTGATATAGTTATTACAGATAAGAACGGCAGAGTTGCTGAAAAAACTGTTGAATGGCAGGATCCAGTTGTTAGTCATAATTGGTCAGAGCTTGATGGTACTGGGTTTTGCATTGTCAGTTTTTCGCAGACATCTTGTCCAGACGGATACACATCTTTAGGAACTAATCATAGGCTTCTTCGCGCAGATTCATCAGATATTGGTGGAACTGGCGGAGTAAGAACACATAGTCATATAGTTAATGGTACAACAAGTCTATCTATTCCATATGTAAGTGACGATCAGGGAACCGGAGCCCACAATGCAATGGATACAGAGCATTATCATACAATAACAAATGTTCCTACAAATACTACAACGAGCATGCCAGATTATTATCATCTAAATATATGCTGTAGAGATTGAAAATGACAAAAAAGAGATTAATAACTGCAATTGCAATTTTTGCAGTAATCATATTGCTAATACTCATTCCAAATTTATCTGGTTCATCATTAGAGATTACCAATACCCAAATAGATCCGATCAAGGTCAAGCTTGGAAAGGATCTCACAGTAACTACAGAAGTGAAAAGTAGAGGAGAAAACATTAATGTCTATGCAGAGATCCCTTATGAAGGCGGAGTTGATAAAATAGAGATGGAAAAGATTGCATCTAAATTAGGACGAGACATTTATCAAGTTAAATGGAGAGCTCATGGTTTGGCAAACTTGAGATGGTACACTGGAAATATTACTGCAACAGATTCTGAAGGGAATTTTGCATTTTTTGAATTTGATTTCCAGGATCCGACAGTAAACCATACCTGGCCACAGATACAAGGTCCTAATGGTTGTCTAATATCATCAACATTATCAAGCTGTCCTAGTGGATATAGTGTGGATACAAGATATAACGGAAGATACATTAAATATATTGATTCTTATAACAGTGGACATGTTAGTAGTGGGTTTGCAAACCATACGCATACAGCAGCATATGGAAACAGTGCTCAGGTAGATTCTAGCGGGGGCAATTATAGAGAAAGAGGTGATGAAGAAAACTGGGCAGTAAGAAATGATCACGCCCACTCTGTGACCCTTACAAAGGTCACAACTGTTGAGAATAATCCAGAATATATCAATGTACTTCTTTGCTGCAGGGATGCTTGAGCTATATAGTAATAATATCTTTTTAAAAGACTATTTCTACTCTGTTAGTATAACAGCCTCAAGTAAATAAATGTTTAAATAGAAGTCATGTTCTTCAAAAGATTACTTACTCTTTTTTAACAAAACAAGTCAAGGCCAACTCTTTTAGTCTTCAAACTAACTCCTAATATCGGCTTTAGAGAAGGGAGGAATTGAAAAATGGAATCTAAACTAGAGGTAGCTCTGCTCAGGTGTACTCCAGATGCAGAAGAAATAGTTTCTTTGTCTGCAAAATTATGTTATAATGCGGCTGATTTGAAAAGATTGCAGGGAAGGATCGAAAAAAAGGATCAAAGAAAGTTTGTCAACAAACTGCTTGGCATGGGGCATCTTTCTCCTGTGGAACATGTAAGTTTTACTTTTGGTGTGCAGGGCATATCACGCGCGTGCACGCATCAGCTTGTCCGCCACAGACTTGCGTCTTATTCCCAGCAAAGCCAGCGCTATGTAGGGGAGCACAGCAAGAAGCATAAGGGAGAAGGAGGAGAAGACAGTATTTTCGATTTCATTGTTCCACCGTCTGTGAAAGCTACTGGAAAAGAGGAATGGCTCAAGGAAAAGATGAAAATCATGCAGGGATGGTATGATGAATTATGCGATACACTTAACAATGCTGGTGAGACTTCAAACCAAGATGCACGTTTCCTTCTTCCAAATGCAGCAGAGACAAAAATAATAATCACGATGAATGCGCGCGAACTAATGCATTTCTATAGTGTGAGATGCTGCAACCGCGCGCAGTGGGAGATACGCGCAATGGCAACAGAAATGCTTAAATATTCACTTCAAGAATGTCCAGTAATCTTTGCAAACGCCGGCCCAACATGCACGCAGAGGGATCATAATGAAAAATACAAAGCGTGCAGCGAAGGAAGCTATAGCTGCGGCAAAGCAAAAGAGATGCAAAAGAAGCTTGAACAGTTGAGATTAAATGCACGAATATCCAGGTAAACTAATTGTTTTTGACGGACCTGATGGTGGAGGAAAAACAACACAATGCCATCGGGCTATTTCTTATCTAGAGAGTCGAGGAAGGATTGTTCATTATTTCCGTGAACCAGGGGGAACCAGATTAGGAGAAGATGTGCGCGCCATTCTTTTAGATCCAGCAAATGTGGATATGACATTGAGGGCAGAGCTTTTGTTGTACAATGCTTCGCGCGCGCAATTAGTTGAAACAGTTATTATACCAATATTAAAGCAGGGGGAAATCGCGCTTCTGGACAGATTTGGTTCTGCAACTTTTGCATACCAAATCTTGGCTGGCAATCTTCCAAGGGAAGAAGGATTGTCTGTTATTAGTTTTGCAACACAAAGTTTGAAGCCGGATTTAACAGCAATCTTTGATCTTCCTCCAGAAGTCGGAATAGCACGCTGCATAGGAGGAGAAGCACTAGATAGGATCGAGCTGCGAGATTTAGACTACCACAGAAAAGTAAGAGAAGGTTTCCTTGAATATGCAGGATTAAATCAGGATCACACAGTCATCATAGATGCGACAAAAAGAATCGAAGAAGTGCAGACAGATGTGCAGAAGATTCTTGAAGAACGGATACTGACCTAACCAAACATCTCTCTTCCGCGGTATTCTTTTTCAAGACCTAGTTCTTCATCTAATTCTTTTGCAATATTAGTAAGATTGTCAAACACCCTTTCAGAATCTTTCTTGATTTCCCTGATCAGGTCTTCAAGATTGTTTGCTCTCAGAATATATTTAGTGCCTTCAACCAAGACTAATCCAGATGCTATCAGATTAGTAAGATGATGCACAACAGTGCCTCTTGACAGGCCTGCTTTGTATGCGAGTTCATCGCTTGACATTGGTTGGCCTGCTTTTGCAGCTTTCAGCAATTCGATAAAAACTCTAAAACAGCTTGAATTCTTGTCTCGTGTAGAAAATAAGCCTAAACTTTCACAAAACCACTGTAAATCCTTGTTTATCTGCTTTTGAGCTGGTTTTCGGATTTTGACTATGGTAACTTTGTGGAATTCGCGTATCATAGCATAGGGTAAATACATAACATTTATATATTTTGTTGTTTTTACACTGTTTTAGTTGATTTAAAGTCAACAATATTGGGTGAAAAATCGTATGGCAAAGCAAAAAGACAAGGTAGAAACAGGGGAGAAAGAGCTAATAGATACATTGCAGCGTGTCCAGGCAGATTTTGAAAACTACAAGAAACGCGTGGAAAAAGAGATGCAGGAGTTCCATATTTTTGCAAATACTGCTTTGATTGAAAAATTGCTTGCTGTTTTGGACAATTTTGATCTTGCAATGAAAGCAGAACAAAACCCAAAAGATTTTGCAAAAGGAGTTCATCTGATTTTTGCTGAATTCAAAAACATTCTGAAGGATGCAGGAGTCACAGAAATAAAAACAGAAGGAAAAACTTTTGATCCAAAATTGCATGAAGCAATGATGGTTGAGAATAATGATTCAAAAAAAGACAATATTATCCTAGAAGAGTTCCAGAAAGGTTACATGATTGGCAATAAAGTATTGCGCCATGCAAAAGTCAAGGTTAACAAAAAGGGTGATTAGATGATAATAACAAAAGATACAAAAAGACCAGTGATGATTCGCGCTGCTGAATGCAGGCAATGCGGCAATTGCTGCAGGCATGGTGCAGGAATCGTGCTTTCGCAGGAGATACCTAGGATTGCAAAGCATCTTAGGATGTCAAAAGCAAAGTTTGCCGGCAAATATCTTGTCGAGACTGACATGTTTCATACAGATGTCCACAAGTTCAAGCAGGAAAAAAGCAATCTTCCGTCTGGAAGCTGTGTCTTTTTCAGCAATGGCAGATGCAAGATACATATTGTAAAACCTTTGTTTTGCAAGATCACAACATGCTCTTCGCACGGTGACGAAGCAGTTGTCTGGTACTACTTGAATTACCTTGTTAATCCAGAAGATCCAGAATCAATCAGGCAGTGGGCGCAGTATCTCACAGTAGGAAAAAACATTCCTGGCGGAGAACTGAAATATCTTGTGCCTGACAGAAGCAAGCTCAAAAAAATATTAAATTACCAAATGTAATTGGAGGGTATTGAAAATGACCGATGTAACAGGTAGAACAATTGGGATTGATTTAGGTACGACATTCTCTGCAGTCGCTGTAATGGAGGCTGGCAAAGCCACTATTATCCCAAATGCAGAAGGACAAAGAACAACACCATCTGTTGTTTGTATAAAAGATAAAGAAAGAATAGTTGGACAGGTTGCACGAAACCAGGCAATCACAAATCCAAAACATACTGTTAGAAGTATCAAAAGACGTATGGGCGATCCTAATTTCAAGATTGAGATCGACGGCAAGAGCTTTACTCCGCAAGAGATTTCTGCAATGATACTGCAGAAATTAAAAAAAGATGCAGAAGCATATTTAGGCGGTCCTGTCAAGAACGCTGTTATCACTGTCCCTGCTTATTTCAATGATTCGCAGAGACAGGCTACAAAAGATGCAGGAAAGATCGCAGGGCTGAATGTCCTGAGAATCATCAACGAACCAACAGCAGCTTCACTGGCTTATGGCCTGGATAAGAGCATTGCACATAATATTCTAGTATTTGATTTTGGCGGAGGTACATTCGACGTATCTGTACTTGAACTAGGAGAAGGAGTCTTTGAAGTCAAAGCTACAAGCGGAGACAACATGCTTGGTGGAGATGACATTGACGAACTATTAATAGATTGGATGGCAGAAGAATTCAAAAAACAACATGGAATTGATCCACGTTCAGATGCTGCTGCAAACCAAAGATTAAAAGAAGCAGCAGAAA
>JAGLWF010000029.1 GCA_023133595.1 Nanobdellota archaeon
AAGTCACAGCAACAAAACTTGGCATTAAAACCATTGAGGTTCTTGATAAATATGCGCCGCAGATTATTGATGTCCAGTTAACACGGCATTTCGAAGAAGAGATGGAAGAGATCAGACAGGGAAAGAAAGAAAGCAGCGAAGTTGTGAAAGAAGCGCAGGGCATTCTGAAAATAGTGCTTGAAAAATTCAAGAAACATTCCAAGAAAATCGGAGAAAATTTGGGAGACGCTGAAGCTGAAAGTTATAGAATTGCAAACACAATCGGCAAATGTCCTAACTGCAAAGAAGGAATGCTGATGATCCGTAAGAGCAGATTCGGAAAATTTGTCGGATGCACTGGATATCCTGACTGTAAGACAACTTTTAGCCTGCCGAAAACCGGTCTGGTGCGGCCAGTGCAGCAGATCTGCACAGAATGCAGCTATCCAATGGTCGAAGTGCAGCCGCCACGTGCTAGAAAACAGATCGTTTGCATCAATCCTAAATGCGTGACATGGACTTCTGAATACAAGAAACAGAAATTCGAAGAAATAGAAGCAGAAAAGCTGGTTAAGAAAGAAGAGAAAGAAAAGAAAAAAGAAAAGAAAGCTGGGAAGACAAAGAAAGCAACAAAAACAAAAAAGCCAGCAAGGAAAACAACAAAGAAAAAGACTTCTAAGAAGACAAAGAAATAGGGCCCATAAGCTTTATAAAGCTGAAGGTGCCGGATATATAACATGAGAATATTAGTTGTTGGAGATCCGCACGGCGAGATGCCGGAAAAGATTCCGAAGAATCTTGATTACATTCTTTTGACTGGAGATATTGGAAGCGCAGATAGAGCAAGGAAGTATTTTTTCAAATATACAATAAAAGGAATTGATTGGACAACTCAAGTTAGCAAGAGAGAGATAGAATTGACTTATAGTGAAATGAATAAAAGTTCTATACAGATTCTGAAAAGATTAACCAGAATTGCTCCAGTCTATATGGTTGATGGGAATGTAGAACCTCGTAGTGATCGGAAAATAAATACATTGAATAAAAAATATGGGTGGTCAATCCCTAGATGGTACTCTGAGATCAGAAAAATAAGGAATTTGCACAGGATTAATTGGAAGATAGCAGATCTTGGGGAATTAACAGTTGCAGGGGTGCCTTGTTACATCGACGAGCAGTGGATAAAAGATTTTGGTGCTAAAGACAAAGACAAGATTGCAAGAGCAGCAAAACAAACCAGAAAAGCACGAGAATTTTTCCGAAGACTGCCAAAAGTTGATATTGTCCTTTCACACATTCCACCATATCATGTTTTGGATAAGGTTGGTCCGCCTGCTCCAGAAAAATGGAGGGGCAAACATGCTGGAAGCCCGCTATTGCTGGATTATATTAAAAAGAAACATCCTAGGTATGTATTCTGCGGACATATCCACGAAGACAAAGGAGTCAAAATGATTGGAGAAACCGAAGTTAGAAATGTTGGTTTTAACGGCGATTTTTATCTTCTAGAGATATAATCTTATGTGCCTTTTTCTTATTCTATCTGTTTTATTCTCAATTTAGTAGAATATAGTTGCAGAGCGACCACAAAGATTAATATCACGATTCCAAAATACAAGAATGAAGTTCCCATGGATTTGACTTTAGCAACATAACCTACAGCAGGAAATAACAAGAATATTGCAAAATTAGAAAAGAAATTCTTTATTGAAAGCATTGTTGCTCTGTGCGAAGTTTCAATGTGCACATTCATATAGTGATTTACCACAACACCAAAGAATCCTGAAACAAAAGAGATAATAAAAAAGAATAAAACACCAACATAATTAATCATCAGGGCCATTAGGAATATTCCCAAAACAGTTGCAGCTTGGATAAAGAACAATGATTTTTTCTCGCCGAACTTTTCTTCAAGATTGTGAGCTTTCTTAGAGGAAAATGCCGCGATCATTGAACCAATAAATGCGACAACACCCATCAAAGCTACTGGAAACAAGATTTCCTCAAAATAAGCAGAGGATATTGATAACATGATAGCGATTGCAGCTGCAATAGGGACTGAGTAAAACACAAGATATTTAATGTAACTATGATCCCAGAAATAGTTGAAACCTTCCTTCATGTGTTGGTATGAATTCTTCAGACTAAAACATTTTGAGCTTTTATATGGCTCTTTGAGGAAGAAAGTTAAGATGAAACCAATTCCAACGACAGGCAATGAAACAATTGCAGGCAATTTATAATGTATTCCAAATAAAAAAGCACCTACAATAAAAGTAAATGCCATAGAGATATTACAATATGTATAAAGTCTTCCAGATACAGTTTTATGTTCTTTCTCACGTTTCATTTTTTTCAAGGAATCATAAAGCAGAGCTTCATCAGCTCCAGACGATAAACTTACAGCAAAACCGCTAATGATTTTTGCAATTAAAAATATCCAAAATCCATCATAAAAAGCAATCATAAACAATTCGATCAGATACAAAAATCTAGATACCAAAAGAGTATTTTTCCTTCCAATCAAATCCGCGACAACGCCGGACGGAATCTCTAGGACAAGTATTGCTAATGAAAAAACACCCATGATAATCGCAAACTGTTCAAGAGGAACCTGTGAAGCAATATAGAACAAAGCAAGAACAGGTATAAAGAATCTTCCCCACATCAAGCAACTAATGATATACATCAATGTGATATTTCTTTTCATGCATTCTATTTATCTTGAGACACTTATAAACTTATCTGAAAACAAAATTTTATATATTCCCTATATTCTAAAGGGCTATGCAAAAGATTCTAGACAAAGTTGCAGATGAATTGAAGAGTATAACCAGTCGAGAGTCTAAGCGGATTGTGTTCACTAATCCAGATTATACTGCTGTTGATTTTTCAACGGACAATTTTCATCAGATACCAAAAAATCTGGATACTGATGGGCATAAGGTTGTGTTTATTGATGGCGGGAATGCGACTCTTGTTGAATCTGCATCATTCATTGCATCATTTGTCCGGTTGTGTGCTTGCGTTTACCAGGGGAATAAGAGGTTGTCGATGCAGAAGCATGAATTCTTTGTTATTGTTTCTTCTGTTAGTGGGGATGATAAGATTAAGTATAAAACAAACATCTATCCGGTGAATGATGCGAGTGTCCCTTCTGTCTCTGATCTGAAATTTGATTCTATGGATGAGAGTTTGAGAAATGGCGTGAGCAGGGCAGAAATCGGAAGGGTTGTAGATTGTGCTCGTCGATTTGCAGAGCTGAATCTTGCAGCGAAAATTGCTTATGGATTGGGGGAAGGGGATATTATCATTCTAGATGGAACTCTGGAAGCAAAATATACGCACGAAGAGAAATATCTGAACTTGCTGTACAAGATTGCACTTTCCAAGGATCTGAAAGTATGCGCTGTTGCAAAGACGTGCAGATTTGTCACTGATTCTGGTGATAATGCTTTGGTTGCAGTGAATCGGATGACAAAATTGCCTGCATGGTATTATTTTCCTATCGTAAGGATACAAAGTGAGAATCATAGAGCGCATTTGTTTTTTACAAAACTGCATGAAAAAGCAGAATATTTATTCAGGTTCGAACTTCACAGCGGAGTTGAGCTGGATGGTTTGGATCTGCGTGATCTGTTTTATCATATTGCAGAGAACAGTAAAGATTCTGTATATTTAGGGTATCCGTATGGCCTGGTTGAAGCTGACAAACATGCACGAGTAACCAACAATGAAAAGAATTACCTGAGAACACTATTGGCGTCAAAGATCAATCTTGAGAAATATGCAAAAACACTGGATGCTCATTCTGTGCTTGACAATATAGGATAAAGGTGCTATGTACGTCGAGTCATTGCCCGTTCCGCTAGTTTTGTTTTTTGTTTTAGAAGTCGAGTCTATGTATTTTTGCTGAAAAAATTAGAGGGCTACACCTGGCAGCAATGGTTATGCTAGGTGCTATGCCTTTGGTTATAATAACAATATTTATAAATCTTCAATCTCTAGCATATACAAAGAGGTGGTTGTAATGAAAAAATTCCTGATTACTGGATTTATATTTTTGCTTGTACTTTCTATGTTCGCATTTGCGCAAGGAGATGCTGATATTGCAGTAGAAGACGAACTTCTTGATGAAATTAGGGCACTGGATGTCGCGCCATTGCCAGACGAAACTGGTGATATTGTCGCACCAACACCAGACATTCGGGTTGAAGCTCCTGAAGAGGATTTGTTTACAACAGAAGGTCTAGAGTTTGAAATGCCTGAAGAACTTCCTCCTGAAGAGGAAGAAGAACTAGGGATTCCGTCAGCTATGGTAGCAGGCCCAGCTGCAGGTTTTATAATATTGTATCTTGTAATGGTCATAGTCTTGATTGGAATTATGATTGCAGCATTTGTCTTCTGGATATGGATGCTGGTTGATTGTGCAAAACGCAAGTTCCGGAAAGAGAACGAGAAGGTTGTATGGATATTGATCATTGTGCTTGTAGGGCTGATTGGATCAATAATCTATTACTTTGTTGTCAAGAGGAAAGCAAAAAAACGTAGAAGGTAAGATGTTTGATATAATTTGTATTGGTTCTGCGACAGTAGATGTATTTGTTGATACAGAGAGCAGATTATTCCACGGCAGAAAGAATTATGTTTCTGTTCCGTTCGGAGCAAAAATTCTCATAGAAAATATGAGAACAAGCACTGGCGGCGGAGGAAGCAACACAGCGTCTGCGTTTGCTCGTTTTGGCCTGAGAACAGCATACATTGGTAATGTTGGATATGATGAGCATACAAATACTATCCTTGAATCTATGAGAGAGGATGGTGTGCATACAAATATGGCTGTGAAGCGCGGAAGGAGCGGATATTCTGTGATACTTGATGCAAAAGGTCACGACCGGACAATACTTGTTTTCAAAGGATCGAATAATGATTTGCGTGCCGGTGATGTAAAACTTTCGAGGTTGAAGACAAAGTTCCTTTATTTCGGCACAATGCTTGGAACTGCGTATAAGACTCAGTATCGTGTTGCGCGCTATGCAAAACAAAAAAAAATATTGGTCGCGATGAACATGTCCTTGTATCTTGCAAAGAAAGGAAAGAAATTCTTATCACCAATGCTGAAATGTGTTGATGTTTTGATAATGAACAAAGAAGAGGCTAAGGCTTTAACTAAAAAAATAAAAATTCTGGAACAGATAAACGCGCTTCATAAATTTGGACCTGATATTGTTGTTATCACAGATGCAAAGAAAGGTGCGTATGCAAGCAATGGAAAAGAAAGATTGCATGTGCATGGAAAAAAGATGAGGATAATCGAGGCAACAGGTGCGGGCGATGCTTTTGCATCTGGCTTTATCACAGGATTGATGAGATATGATGATCTTATGTATGCACTGCAGATGGGACAGGCAGAAGCAGAATCTGTACTATCGCACTATGGTGCAAAAGAAAAATTACTTATATTGGCAGAAATAAGAAAAATAATAAAGAGAAAGCCTGCGAAAATAACAAAATTCTAGTGATATCCGCTTCTTTTCTTCAACTCTATGATATGCCGAACTTTCTGGCTCACAAGATTGTGCATCTTCTTGGATGAGTCGATTATCAATGAAACATATTTTCCACCAAGTATGTGCGGCATGATAACATAATCTGCTCCAGCATCGTATAAACTTAATGCTTCATTCACATCGTGCGACGTGACAAAGACACTGATTGCAGGATTTTCTGTTTTTGCCCTTCTCAATAGCAGGCGATTATCAAAATAATCCGGGATTGTGGAGATAAGCAATTTTGCATCCTTAAGATTCATATGGTCTATCACTTCTATATCCCCTACATCGCCGTAGATACAGTGTAGCTTTTGGCTGATACACTCTCTTATTATCTCTGGGTTGAAATCCACGATCAAGATTTTCCTTTTCAATTTTCGCATAGCCTTGTAGACTGAAAATCCAATCCGGTTGTACCCGCACAGGATCACATCATACTTTTTCTCTTCTGGAAGATACTCGAGATGGTGGATCGGGTTCGCGCGATCAAAAATAGAAAGTGGTTTTGCGAATTTGCTGTATAATTCCTCATCATACTTTGAAAGATAGGAAGTCAATGTTATTGTGACTAAGGCAAGCATCATTGCTAATGTAAAAATTTCTTCTTTAATGTGTCCCAGGAGTAATCCCTGACTTATTATGATCAGGGAAAACTCGCCCATCTGAGACATGTTTACTGCAGTCATAAATCCAACTTTTTTCTTGTACCCAAAAAGGGAACAATTCAGCTGGATGAGGAATGGTTTTAGCAGAATTATGATTCCAATGAAGATTACAAGTGGGATCCATACTCTTTTGAAGGATGATAATGACAGTTGCAGACCTAGTGACGTGAAAAATATGAGGACAAAGAAATCTTTTAATGGTTTTACCCTGCTGATGATCTCCAGGCTGTAAGTAAGATTTCCCAGTGCAAGACCTGCGACAAAAGCACCGATTATTATTGAGAATCCAATTGTGCTGAACGCGATTGCAAATATAAAACAGATGGCAAGAGATACCATGAACAATAATTCCTGACTTTTTGCTGCAAACTTGAAGATTTTTGGAAAAACAAATTTTGATAATAATATTGCGCAACCGAACAATAAGAGAGCTTTGAACATTGAAAGGCTAAATGATGACAGAGTGAAAGTATCAATTGTCGCTAGCAAAGATAGAGCAAGTATTGCAAAGAAATCCTCTATCAATAAGATCCCTATTATGATTCTACCGTGCAGTGTGTCTATTTCCCGTTTATCTGACAATAGTTTGACAACAATTGCAGTTGAGCTGAATGCAACTATCAATCCAAGATAGACAGCCTGTATTTTCAGAGATCCCAGTGCCAGTGCAATGAAAAAACCAAGTCCGAACAGAACCGCGATCTGGATTGTTCCTCCAAGCGAGCAGATAAGAGATACAGTACGTATCTTCTTCAGATCCATCTCAAGCCCGACAATGAAAAGAAGAAATGCAATTCCAATCTCTGACATTGTCCGGATCGCAGCATCATTTGTCAGTGTGAGAGGCGCTAAGAAACCACTAAATTGAGGAAACATTCCTGAAAGTGCTGCAAAACCTGCAGGACCAAGAATCAGACCAGTAACAACATAAGCTGGGATTAACGGTTGCCTAAGAAGTTTAGCAATATATCCGACAACAGCTGCTGATATTATTATGACTGCAAGGGCTAAAAAGATCTGTTCCATTCCTCATCCTCTTTTTTAGAAAACAATACCTTTCGCGTTTATAAATGTTGCTGTCTTTTGTAATTTTGTTGTAAAGCTTTTACACTGGGAAGCTCTGCCCCCTGCCAAACAAGAAGTGAAGCACCGCCGCCAGTTGAAACATGCTTTACTTTTTTTAGAATCTTGAATTGTTTTGCAGCTTGTTCTGTCGAACCACCGCCAAGGATAGTGGTTGCTCTCTTATTTTTTGCTATTGCTTTGGCAATAGCTCTTGATCCAGTTGCATATCTTTTTTTTTCAGACATTCCGACAGGACCGTTCCAGCAGATCGTGTTTGCAGTTGCCAGAAGATAGGTATAATTTTTGATAGTCTTCTTGCCAATATCGAATTTTCCGTTATAATCTTCTGGGAAAATTATCTTTTTGTTCTTTATCATCCATAAATTTTCTGGCTTGCCCATAACATGCTGACCTAAAGAGCTGCCAAGAAGGATATAATCTACTTTTTTGATGAATGCTTTGATCAAAGGCATTTTTGTCTCTAGTTTTGCACCTCCGATTACAACTATGAACGGACGTCGTGGTTTCTGCAATATATCGTACATTTTTAGTTCTTTTTCTAGCAAAAGACCTGCACATGAAGGAAGAACTTTTGTGATTGCAACCAGGGATGCATGCTCTCTATGAGATACGCCGAAAGCATCATTCACATAAACATCTGCAAGAGCTGCGAGTTTTTTTGCGAAATTAGTATCATTTTTCTTCTCTCCAGGATAGAAACGCAGGTTCTCGAGCATGATAATCTGTTCTTTGATCTTATCGATGTTTATGCCAAAACATTTATCCACTTTCTTAACTTTTTGTTTCAACAGCTGTGATAATCGCTTTGCAACTTTATCCATTTTTAATTCCTGCACTTTTTTTCCTTTTGGCCGACCAAGATGACTCATAAGAATAAGTTTTTTTGGTTTCTTTTTTAAGATATATTTGATAGTGGGAAGTGCTGCCTTTATCTTAAGATCTTCCTTGGAAATAACCTGTTCCAGTGGAACATTGAAATCAACGCGCAGTAGAACTCTCTTATCTTTAAAGTCTAAATCTTTTAGTGTGAAAAATGACATCATCTTCCTCTTTTTTTTATGCACAAAAAGCAAAAGCTTTTTGGCATCCTAAAAATTCTCTGAATTTTTATGATATTGCGCCAAAACCGATCAATGCAACTCCGACTATGATTGATGCAATGCCTAACCATTTCAATAAATTCATCTTCTCCTTTAAATATTTTCTTGAAAGCAAGGCGACCCAGATGTAGCTTGTCGCGAATATCGGATAAATGACAGATAGGTCACCGTAATGATATGCAATAACTCCTGGAATTGTGACTGCGACATAAATTATTATGCCAAACATGAGATTTTTTGATTTTATGATATTCCACGGCTTGCGCGTGAGATCGTGCGCACCTTTCTTGAACAATAGTTGCGCGAATGAAGCTATCACTGCATTAGCAAGCGCCACTCCTATTGCCCATAGTTCAGTCGCCATTTCTACCTCCTATTCCGATTAGTGTTATGCCTAATACTATCCCTAATATTCCGATAATTTTCCAGGTATTGAACGCGTCTCCGAAGATTTTTGCAGCGAGAAGCGCGACCCAGATATAGTTCACAGCAAACACAGGATATAAGACTGATAATTCTCCGCCTTTGAATGAAATAATCATCAGAATCCAGCCAATACCATAGCATGCCAATCCAATGAATATGAAGATTATTGGAAAGAATACTGGATTTGTGAATACCTGCTTGACAGTCTCAAGTATGCTCTGTGAGATGAGTGTGTTGTATAACAATAAGAAATCACCGTCTGCTCCGGTCTTCTGGAACACCTGTCCAACCGCAGTAAATAATGTACACAGAATCATGACAAGGATTGCCCATAGCTTGGTTTTCATACATGAATAAGAAGATAGTGTATATATAAAATTAATCTAAAGTCTGCGCGGCTTAGGTGAAAATCTAAAGAT
>JAGLWF010000003.1 GCA_023133595.1 Nanobdellota archaeon
TGTTTCTTTCTTACGTGATCGTGATGTTTTCTTCTTCGCTGGTTTCTTTTCTTTTGTCTCTTCTGTTGTTTCAGCTTCTTCTTCAATCAGTTCTTCTGTTGGTTCAGCAACAAGTCCAAGATCTTCTTCGTCTACAGTACCTTCAACCTTTGGAAGAGCTGCACCGCCTGCTTTTGCAGCTTCAACCCGCATCTCTGTCTCTGAGATCTCTTCGCCGTGCAGTACAATATTGTCCGGCAATTTTATTGTCGGAGGCATTATCTTGACCTGAACACCGACAACGCCTGATTTCAGCTGCGCGTTTTGTATTGCTTTATCAACATCGTGCTGGGAAGTGCTCCCTGACTTTTTGATATAGCCCTGGAAAAACCGCCACGATTTTGCACGTGAACCTGGAATCCTTCCAGACATATGTATTTCCACACCAAGCGCGCCTGCATTCATCACAGCCTCTAATGTGCTATGGCCAATTCTCTTGAAACGTGCAGTCCCAAATCTTTCCAGAGATCTGACAATCCGTTCGCATACAACGCGAGCGTCAAGCATTGGCGAATCTAATTCACTGATCTCGACCTGCGGATTCTCTAACTTGAAATTTGACTTTAATGAGCTTGAAAGTCCTCTGATATTCTCACCTTTCTTTCCTACAACTAACCCTGGTTTTGCTGCGAATACAATGACCTTATCTCCTAGCGGAGTCCTTTTTATCTTGGTTTTACTATGACCTGCTCCTGGAACTAGTCCAGTTATAAACTCCTGGACTGTGAATTCTCGCAATTTATCCTTGACAAATTTTCTCTCAATCATTTTTCTTCCTTCTTTTCCTCAGGTTTCGCTTCTTTTTCTTCTTTTTTCTCCTCAACCTTTGCTTTTGGCTTTGGTTCTGCTTTTGGTTCTGCCTTTTTCTCTTCAACCTTTACCTCTGGTTTGGATTCAACTTTTGGTTCTGGTTTGATTTCTGGCTTAGGTTCAGGTTTTGCTTCTTTTTCTTCAACTTTTCTAACATTCTTTGCAACTGGTAATCTTTTCTTCTTTTCTTTTGCTTTCTTCAGACTTTCTCTTAATATGATTTCAACATGAGTACGCTTCATCTCCCTGTTTCCTTGCCTTCCTCTTCTCATTGGTGTAGAAGCTTTGTGTGCGCAGGTATGGTATATTTCCAGCTTTCCTGTCGCAAGACCTTTGTTCTGCGCATTTGCCTGAGCATTATCGATCACGCCAAGTATGGTTCTTGCTGCCTTTACTGGATATCTTCCTGGACCGATCTTCTTTTTATGGCCAACATTATCATTAAATCTCTTGAATGGTACTGCTTCTTTCAATGCAACTACATTAGTAAGGAAAGTTCTGACACGTTCCACTGGTTTCCTGCGGATCTGGGTGCAGATCTCAATAGCATGTTTTGTCGAGATAGGAAGATCTCTACCAACAGCACATGCCATGTTCTCTTCCACTTTGCAGCTGTAGTTGTATTTTGTCATTTTTATCTTACTGAAATTGAAGAGGTTGATTTTGTAGCTCCAATACCAGGAGCGCTATGCGTAACTCTCTTTCTTGTGAATACCAATTCTCCTAATCTATGTCCGATCATCTCTGGAAGTATGTAAATTTCATCAAAGGTATTTCCACGATGGACGCCTATTGTCAATCCTACCATCTCTGGAAGGACAACCATGTTACGAGCATGAGTCTTTAATTTTTTCTTGCCAGCTCTTATCTTTTGCATCAGATTTTCTTCTGGTTTTGTAAAGCCTCGCTTTAATGAACGTCTGTTTCTGCTATTAGTAAGTTCAGCAAACTCTGTGATTGATAATTTTTTCAATTCTTCCAATGTTTTGCCTTTGTATGTGAATTCTTTTGCCATTTTTTATCGTCTTATTTACCTTTTCTCCTACCTGTCCTTCTCGGAGCTATCTTACCAACTTTTCTTCCACGTGGCGCTCTTCTAGCTGTCTGGGTTGGTTTACCCTTATGATGCGAAGAACCTCCACCAAATGGGTGGTCTACTGCATTCATAGATACCCCTGAAACACGAGGATATAATTTACTTCTTGCTCTGTGAGCATGGAATCGTTTTCCTGCCTTAAGCATAGGTTTTTCCAATCTTCCGCCGCCAGCAACAACACCAATGCTTGCCCGGCATCTTGGATCTATTGTTTTTCTTTTTTTGGAAGGCAGTTGTACAACAACACCTTCTGGTGTTTTCATGATGATTCTTGCTGAACCACCCGAGGAACGTACTAATTTCCCGCCATCTCCTGGCGAAAGTTCAATATTATAGATCAAGGTTCCTTCTGGCAGTGAACCAAGAGGTGCTGTGCTTCCTGAATCAGAACTGATCTCTGTACCGTATTGTATGCTAGCGCCAACACAAAGATTTTCTGGCGCAACAACATGTGCAACAGTCTTATCTTCAAACCGAAGTTTTACCAATGGAGCAGAATGCCCAGGACAATGTATGATATCTATAACTTTTGCAGTTCTTGTTTCTTCTGAGACAGGAATATGTTTTGAAGGAGCTTTAAATTTAAAGCCGTGCGCTTTGAACTTTGGACTCCGTCCTCTTTGTCTGATTATTGGTCGCTTTCCCATCTTAGATCATACCTAAATCTGTTGCAATATCAATCGCAGGTGTTTCAAATGAAAATTTAACATAAGCACGCTTCTGTCCTTTCATAGTATTCAACATGTTGACTGAAGCAACTTTTACCTTGAATATTGTTTCAATGGCTTTCTTTACATCCTGTTTATTCGCACGTCTGTTGACAACAAACAATAATTTGTTCTCTCCTTCCATCAAACGCACTCCTTTTTCTGTTGATAATGGAAACAGGACAACTTCATGCGGACCAAGAATTTTTGCTTTCTTAGCTCTCTTTCTTTTTCGCTTGCCTTTCTGCGGCAGTTTCTTCTTCGTGCGTGTTTCTCTTGTTTTGATCAGACCAACTTTCTTACTCGGCAGTTTCTTTTTCGGTTTAGGAACTATGATTTTCTTTTTCCGTACTTTCTTCTTTTTCTCTGTTCCTTTTTGTTTTGCTTCTTCCATTTTACATGAATAATTTCTCTTTTTCTAGCATATCAATTGCCGAGGCGCTCCATAAAGTCAATCTTCCAGGAGCTCCGCCTGGTGCTAATCTTTCTGCATTCAATGATTTAATATTTACAATATCAATACCTGCAAGATTCTTGCACGCTTTTGATAATTTGCATGTCTTTGAGACAACAATCAGCGGACCTGTCTTTGTCTTATACTTCCGTCCTCGCAGTTTTCCTATCCCTGCACGAACTTTTCGTACTGTGCAACGTTTTAGTTCATTCGCAAGGCCTAATTTTGATAGGATCTCGTTAAGTTTCTTTGTTTTATCTAATGATTCAAACGAATTGTCAAGTATGATCGGATAATTTTCAGGAACTTTGTGCCCCCTTCCTGCCACAATGTTTGCATCAGCAGTTGCTGAGATTGCAGAACGTATTGCTTTTCTGTTTTCTTTTTTGTTGATATGCTCTTCCCATTTCTTTTCTGCTTTTGGAGGATGCGCACGTCTACCGCCTACTGTTCCAGGCATGAATGCACCGACCCACATGAAGTGTGTCCCTCTTCGCCATAAAATCTTACGTGGAACTCTGCTGATTCCGTGGCCGTAACTGCCTCTGTACTGTCTCCTTCGTCTTGAAAGTTCTGCTGATGCTTTTTTACCTGCTTTTGGGTCTGCACCGTAAGGTTGCCTCCGTTTTGATTGCAGTGCCAACACTGCCCTCTGGATAATGTCCTCTCTTACTTTTTCATTGAACTGTCTAGGCAATTCTTTATCAGTCTTCTTCTGCCCATTTGTATCAAATATTATTGCTTTCATTTTAGTGTTGGTGCAGGAACCTCTTTCCTCTTATTAGGTCGCACTGCTGTGATAAGCTTGATCAGTCTTTTTTTAGGACCAGGGATACTTCCTTTGATCAATAGATAAGGATTCTTGACACGGCCGTAATGCCCCACAGGCTCAAGTTCTGGCTGTGTTTCTATCTTTACTAGCCATTTGTTATAATCTGTACGAGTATGATATCCCATTCTTCCAGCATGAGCAACACGATACATGATGTGCTGTTGTGCTTTCCATGGACCAAGAGAACCAGGCGTTCGGATACTTTTCTCTGATTTTGCAAACTTTCTTTTGATACCGAAACGTTTGATAGCTCCTGCAAAACCTTTTCCAGTTGTTATTGCGTGAGCATCTAGTAATTGTCCTGCTTTCAGAACATCGTGGACATTTATCTCCTTGTCAAGATGTTCTTTGATATATGTTAATTGATCTTCCTTTTTTCCAGAAAGAACAACTTCGAATATCTCTGGTTTTTTCTTTCCAATACCTGTAAGCTTTGGCTGAGTATAAACATTCAATCTGATCTCTGCAAATTCATCCACAGATTCTGGTAATTTGTGTGTTTTCTTTGATTTTGGCACTCTTCTTAGGATCTCTTTATCCATCTTAGGGTTTAAGCACTCCTTTGCCAATCTTAGATTGTTGATATTTGTCTTTTTGTAGAATCGTGCAGAATAAATCTTCAATGCCGGACATTCGATGATAGTACAAGGAACAGAAAGATTTTCGCCGTATGAGGGAGATGTTTTTTTGGTATTCAAATAAAACACAGATGTCATCCCCACCTTATAGCCTGCAAAACCACAGAGGTTGACTTCTGGTTTATTGTCATTCCAAGCCCTGATTCGAGCATGTTCTCTCTTGGATCTTTTTCTTGGCCAAAATTGCATTGACCCTGATCGTGGAAATCGTTTGGTTGGCATTTTTTTCGGTTTTTATTCATCTATATTGGATTTTGCAGGATAATTTCCTGTTTTTTCTATTGAAAAAGATAAATACTTCTGGATATCCATAAAATTCCCCAAAAAATTGGTTTTAGAAGATTCGTACCAATTTCCAAAGCTTTTCGCTTCAGAGCGGGCATTATTATGATCCTTTCTGAAATTTACCCCATTTAAACCCCTCATTTCTGATTTAGATGGATTATTCTTAATGGCATATAGAATTTTGACGCTTTTTATAAAGGTTTCTATGAAATCGTGATAAGTCTTAAATATGTCATCTAGCCCATTTCTTGAGCCTTTCTATAGTCATTGTGTTAAGAAGATTCCCTTTGCTGCACCAGCCTCTTCGTGCCAGGCCAATGCCAGAAGCCATAAAACGGACATGGTCCACAGAATGAGCGTCTGTGCCTATGGCAAGCATGACTTTAGCATCCACAGCTTCTTTGATATGGAAAGTGCCCAGATCCATTCTTGTTGGAAAACAGTTGATTTCAAGTGCTGTCTTGCTTGATTTTGCCGCATCCAGTATATTGTCAAAGTTCAGGCTGTATGGAGCTCTCTTTCCAATCAAGACTCCTGTTGGATGCCCTATTATATCTATATTAGGATTCTCCATTGCTTTGATTATCCTCTTTGTATTATTGCTTCTGAAGCCGCTGTGCACAGCTGCAACCACAATATCAAGCTGTTTCAGGATTTTATCTGAAATATCAGGGTTTCCATCCGCCTTGATATTGACCTCACAGCCAGATAAGATGCGGATGCCTGGCACCTGCCTGTTGATCTTCTTTATCTCAGCCACCTGTTTCAGAAGACGTTTGCTGTCTAATGCTTTTGCTATCTTCAAGCTGCCAGTATGTTCTGTGATCGCAATATATTTGTATCCTGCTTTTTTGTAGGCCTGTGCCATCTCTTTTATTGTATTAGTGCCATCACTCCATTTTGAATGTACATGAAGGTCGCCTTTGATATCTTTTGGATTTACTAAAGTTGGCAGTTTCTTCTTTTGCGCTGCTTCAATCTCTCCAGTATCCTCTCTTAATTCCGGCGGCGGACACTGCATTCCTAATTTTCTATAGATTTCTTCTTCTGTTCTGGATGCAATCACTTTCTTTCCCTTGAACAAACCATATTCACTTAGTTTGTAACCTTTCTTCATAGCTATCTTCCGGACTGCGATACTGTGAGCTTTGCTTCCTGTAAAATATTGTAGAGCAGAACCATAAATGTTCAAAGGAATGACGCGAATATCTACCTGGATACCTGTTTCAAGGCGCACGCTAGATCTGGTTGCTCCCTTTGCAATAACTCTTTTCACACCTTTGAATTTAGTAAAACTGTCCATTACGACTTTTGGATTTTTTGTGGCTACAAGAATGTCAACGTCACCAACAGTCTCTTTCATCCTTCGCACTGAACCAGCAACATCAATCTTCTGCACTTGTTTTAATTGTTTTAATTGTTTGACCAGATCAGATACAATTGGAAAAATATAACCTATCGGCATTCTTTTCTTTGTTTTCTTGACAAAACTCATGCTTTCAAGCATACGTTCTTCAGATTTTTCACCAAAACCAGCAATCCTCCTTATTTTCTTTTGTTTTATTGCTTTTTTCAGATCAGCAACAGATTTAACTTTTAGTTTCTTATACAATTTCTGTACTTTCTTCACACCCATCCCCTCAATAGCAGTTAGTTCATCAATATCAACAGGCAGTTCCTTTTTTTCTTTCTCCAGATATTTTATTTTTCCAGTTTTCAAAAATTCTTCAATTTTCTCTGCAATACTTTGTCCGACTCCAGAAATCTTTTTCAATCCCTTTAAGCCTTCTTCTTTATAGATAGAAGAGACATCTTTTGATAATGATTCTATTGCCATAGCAGCTTTTTTGTATGCGTATGGTTTGAATTTCACATCACGTAGTTCTAGAAGATCTCCAATCTCACGTAGTAGTTTGGCTACTTGCTTGTTTTTCATCTTCAGCTCTTTTTTGCGCTTCTTCCTTCTTTCTAAGCATCCCTTCTTTAAATGCTTTTTGCCGCTCCCTGGTTTCTCTTCTCTTTTGTTTTTCTTCTTCTGTTAGTTTCCTGCCTTTACTTCCCTGCTGATTGACTTTAGACTGCATTCTTTGCCTTGCTCGGGCATAGTTTACAGGATTCTTTATTCGTGCGCAGAGAGAATCTGGGAAACATACATTGAAATCCTTGTAATATCCTTGATGGTCACAGTTTGGAGGAAGTATCTGTTCACGCTTCTGTCCTGCATACCTGACGTGCTTCTTGATTTTTCCTTCTGTCAATGAGCGGGCATTGAGTTTATCCCACCCTACCATTCTATACTCTATCTGCTCCTTGCTCCAGCCGCAGCACGTGAGGAAATTGATCAAGGCAAACATTGACCTCTGTCTTCCATCTGTCAATCCTTCGAATATTTTTTTGATGCACGGCGGAAACATTATCTCAGGAACAGCTTCAGTAGAAATCTGGAATTCCTTTTTTTCTTCATAAGATTTCTCTTCTTTTTCAACTATTTTTTTGTTCTGGTCAAATTCAACTGCCTGCCAGAATAAACTATTTGCACTATTTGGTTCTACATCTCGAACAATGAATTTTCTCTCAACTTTCACATTCTCTGGTTTTGTTTTTTCCAGAGAAAAAGTCAGAATTTCTTTTGGATCTATTGGAATAGAAACAAGACCTATTTTTTGATTTATTGTATAAGGGGCACGAATTAAATGACGAGAAGAGATTGCGACTGAATCAATTTGCCCTATAAATTTTATTATCTTATATGGCGCAAATATATTTTGTTCAAATATATCCTCTTTTCCTGTTTTCTCTTGAATCTCTTCAAGAGAATATCGTTTTAATAGTTCTTTTGATAAATGATCTTTAATCATTTCTGAAAGATATTCTGCAACAATACGTGCAGCTTCTGGAAACATTTTTCTTGTTTCTTTCCCTGCAATTGTTTCTGGAAAAGATTCAAAAGGTACAAAGATGTGAAAACCTGCTCTGCCTGAGAATTTTATTGTGAATGACACGTGATAGAAATTAAGTGCTTTGCAGAGGAGGTCTGCCGCAACTCTTGAAAATTCCAGAGCCTCACAATCAATATCTAGTATCAGGTCCCATCCGATCCTGTTTGCATCTAAATCCTCGCGTTTCATGCTTGGTCTTAGATCAAGAGGATGTCTCCATCTCTCCATTGAAATGTCCAATGCAATTATCCCTTGTTTTATCAGTTGAATTATATCATTTGGATACTGGAAGATGTCTGGCCTTGCACGATAGGCGCCGTTCAAGTAACGGGCGCCGATCTCTCTATCCTCTGCAGATTCAACTATTGCTTCCTGGACATCCTTACGAGAATAGTATTTTAGTATCTCCTTAAATTCCATCAATTCCCCTCCTGATTGAAAAGATAGCACTGAAATATATAAAAATATTCTATTTGCACAAGTTATATAAATAAATAGTGTATAGTATTCAGTATGATCTGGAACCAGGTTAAGACTGTGCTTTTATTAGGGGGGTTATCTGCGATTCTATTAGTGATTGGACTCTTGATAGGCGGAAAGACAGGATTAGCTGTTGGACTTGGGCTGGCATTATTATTGAACTTTATCTCGTACTGGTTCTCTGACAAGATTGCTTTAAAGATGTATAAAGCCAGGAAAGTATCAAAAGAGGAAGATCCAGAATTACATACAATGGTCGAAGAGATTTGTGAAAGATCAAACTGTCCAAAGCCTGAAGTTTATGTTATACCAACAGATGTGCCGAATGCTTTTGCATGCGGCAGGAATCCTAAGCATGCTGCTGTTGCAGTGACAGAAGGTATCAGGAAAATATTGAACAAGGAAGAATTGATGGGAGTTATTGCTCACGAGATTGGCCATATTACTAATCGTGACATTCTGATTTCAACAGTTGCAGCATGTGTTGCAACTGCGATAACTTATATTGCATTATTTGCACGGTTTGGTGCAATGTTCGGAGGCATGAGGGGGGACAGAGATAACCTCTTAGAGCTGCTTGCGCTTGCATTCCTTGCACCAGTCATTGCAATGATAATACAATTTGCAATATCAAGAAGCAGAGAATATCTCGCAGATGAAACAGCTGCTAAAAATATGAGAAATGGCAATGGCCTGGCTTCTGCACTGGCAAAGATGCAGGAAGCAACAAAACATATTGGTTTCAAAAAAACAGGAACAACACGTGCAACTGCACATATGTTCATTGTAAATCCATTCCGCGGCGGCAGTATGTTGTCAATATTCTCAACACATCCGCCTACAAACAAAAGAATAGAAAAACTTAGAGGAATGACTTTCTGATTATTTTTTCTTCTTTATCTTAAGTTTCTGTATCACATCAGCCAATTTCAACCTGCTTGTCTCTTTGATCTCGTATTCAACACGAATAATCTCTTTTTTTGTCTTGATCAGCTTGCCAAGATCAATTGGTGTTGCAGAAAGGACAAAGTCACATTTCGCATTATTGATTGTCCTTTCTAATTCTTTTATCTGTTTATTTCCATAACCCATTGCAGGAAGTATATTTCCAAGATGAGAATATTTTTTGTAGATTTCTTTGATCGAACCAACAGCATACTTTCTTGGATCTACCCTATCTGCGCCGGATTTCTGCGCGATTATCATTCCAGCGCCATACTTCATTCCTCCATGAGTTAAAGTTGGCCCGTCTTCAACAACAATCACTTTCTTGTTTCTTATACGTTCTGGATTTTTGATTATGATTTCGCACGCAGCTTCTATGACTTGTGCCTTTGGATTGAACTTCTTGATATTTTCCTTTACTGTCTCAATTCCTTGCTTTGTTGCTGTCTTTACTTTATTTATCAGCAGGATATCTGCCATCCTGAAGTTAGTTTCTCCTGGAAAATATGTTATTTCGTGGCCTGGGCGATGAGGATCCACTACAACAAGATGAACATCTGGCTTGAAGAATGGAGTATCATTATTCCCTCCGTCCCATATGATGACATCAGCCTCGTCCTGCGCGTGCAAGAGAATATCCTGGTAATTTACTCCGGCATATACAATAATATCATTCTTGATGTGCGGTTCGTACTCTTCTCGTTCTTCTATTGTGCATTTATGTTTTTTAAGATCATCGTATGTTGCGAGCCTTTGCACTGCCTGTTTTACAAGATCTCCGTACGGCATTGGGTGGCGGACAACAACAACCTTGTATTTCTTATCTCTTAATAATTTAGCAATCTTTCTTGAAACTGGGCTCTTGCCAGCACCAGTACGAACTGCACATACTGCGATCACTGGAACTTTTGCTTTCAGCATTGTATTCTTCGGAGAAATCAACATGAAATCCGCACCAGCTGCAAGCACAACAGCTGCTTTATTCATGACATCGATATCATAAAGGTCAGAGTATGATAAAGTCACAAAATCAATCTTATGTTTCTTTATCAATCTTGCCAGGTCTTTCTCAGGAAAGATAGGAATCCCTTTTGGATATAATTCTCCAGCCAGTTTTGGAGGATATTTCCTTCCACTAATATCAGGGATCTGTTCAGCTGTAAAAGCCACAACCTGATACTCTTCATTATCTTTGAAAACAGTATTAAAATCATGAAAATCGCGGCCAGCCGCCCCCATTATAAGAACTTTTTTCATCCTATCACCTTGTAATATGTGTGCCTTGTCTCCCTTTCAATGCATTCTCAGCATTCCTAGGAGATGTTATGATTGCTTTTTTTCCCCCATGTTTAACAAAGTTAATAGCAGCTTGTATCTTCGGCCCCATGCTTCCTGGAGGAAAATGTCCTTTCTCCATGTACTCTTCTGCTAATTTAGCATCCATCTTATTTATACTTTTCTCATTCTTCCTCCCATAATCTAATTTTACTTTGTCAACACCTGTCAATATCAAAAGGATATCTGCTTTCAAGCACTTTGCCAGGCAACAGGATGCGAAATCTTTGTCAATCACAGCCTCTACACCTTTATATTTTCCTTTTTCTTTGATTACTGGAATACCTCCGCCACCAGCTGCAACAACAATTATGTTTTGCTTTAGCAGCTTCTGGATTATTGGCACCTCTATTATCTTAATTGGTTTTGGCGAAGCAACCACTCTCCTATAACCTCTCCCAGCATCAAACATAACTGGCAATCTTTTTTTCTTCAAAATATTTGCTTGCCTTTTTGTATAGAAAGGGCCAACTGGTTTTGTTGGTCTCTTGAATGCAGGATCTTTCTTATCTACAAGCACTTGTGTCAATAAAGTTGCCACTCCTGCTTTTATCTTTTTTCCATGCATTGCATTCAGCAAAGATTGATCGATTATGTATCCAATCTCCCCTTCACTTTCTGCAACACATACTTCTAAGGGGAGCTTGTAAGCTTTGCCTAATGCTTGTTCGACACGGATAAGAATGTTCCCCACTTGCGGACCATTGCCGTGTGTGATGACTAAATTATATTTTTTGTATAATGGAAGAATATGTTTTATTGCCTTTTTGACGTTTTGAAACTGGCTGGAGATCGTAGGTTTCTGACCTTTTGATAGAATTGCATTGCCGCCAAGAGCAACAACAAGTGTTTTTTTCATCATGACCTCTTTTTATTAACAGAAGTATTGAATGTATATAAATGTTTATTCTTCTTTATACTTGTTATCAAGGATCTCTTTCATCTTCTGGGCTTTTAGCTTTCCTAATTTGTCAATCTTTTGTAAATCTTCAATTGAAGCATTGATAACCTCTTTGGGAGTCTTGAAGTATTTCAATAAATCTTTTGCAAGATTCGGCCCGATGTTCGGAAGGGAGCCTATGAAATATTCCTGCTGCTTGCTCAGTGCCTGTGGTTTTTGCACGTGTGGATTGTATTCTGCCTTTGCCTGTTCCTGTTCCCTGCTTGCGATTGTTGCTAATATTGAAGCTGTCTCTTTGCTGTGCGATGTCCTGATCATTGGAATTCCATAACTTACTGCAATTGTCGCCAGCATTCCCCGGATCGCATTTGGATGGACTTTTCTCATTGCATAGATATCTTCTGTCCCCTCAATTATTATCAATGGTCTTGGAAATGTTTCTTTTAGTTTTTTTATTTGAGATAATAATCTTCCGTCAACTATACTGTCAACAAAATCTTTCACATTCTTGTATTCAACTCCTACATTCTTTGATAAGATATAGTCAGCACTATCTAATCTCGAAAGATTAATGTTAAATCCTAAATCTACCAGCTCTTTAATTACAGGATTTCCTCTCTCTCTTGTGTCTGCAAATAATTTCAATGGCTCTTCTTTTTTTGTCTGGTCCAGATAGTTTGTGAGCTGTTGGTTCTCGTTCTTTTCATTTATCACTGTTGCAATCGTGCTCTTTATCTTATTCAAGTTCCTGAACATTCTTTTCTCTTTATGATGCGCAACCCATCTGTATGCCTCATCTCTTGTATCTTTTGTCATCAGTACTATGACACGTCCTTTTTCTAGTCGTCCTGTTCTTCCTCTTCGCTGGACAGTGCGTATTGCAGAAGGAATCGGTTCGTAGAATAAGACAATATCCACCTGCGGAATATCCAATCCTTCTTCACCAACAGAAGTCATGATCAATATGTTATATTCCCCTTTACCGAATCTATCCAAAGTTTCTATCTGGTTCTTTTGTGTCATTCCAGAATAACCACTCTTGCTTGCCTGACCCACAAAAACAGTTGTCCTGACATTTGGTAATTTGCAGATCTGTTCCTCGATCTTGTTTGCAGTATCCCTGAATTGAGTAAAGATGATAATCTTCATATCATCTTTTAGTTCAGATGTTATGATCTCTTTGAGCTTGTCTAGCTTTGGATGTTCATAGTTTACAATATTTTCTTTTGTCTTTATGTATGCTGCGCGGAAGTTTGGATCATTTGCCAAATTTTGGACAGCTTTTGTCTTTGTTGTCTTTGCTTTCCGGTATATGCCTTCAAGATAGAGAAGCAATGGTGTCAATCCTTGCGTCTCGAGCAATTCTAGTGCATGTTCTATCTTTAATGCTTCTGCTGCCAATGAAACAGAACGCATGAGCTCAAAATTTCTCTCTCCACCTGCAATCTCCCCCTGCAGTGCTGCCTGCAATTGAAGAAGTTCTCTTTTTGATTTATACTCGATGCTATGCAAATATCCATACTTTTTTATGTCCGCCAATTTTGATTTTAGACTGGTTTTCAGACATTTATGGATTATCTGAAGTTCATAGGGCATCTCAACAGGAATATATTCTTTTTTCACATCCTGGATGTATGGTTTGACATCCGGGTCCTCTTCTGTCCTGACCTCTAGCTTCTCAATATCAAGGTGATCAATGACTTCGTTTATTGCTTCCATATCAGAGCCAGGCGACGCTGTCAATCCAAGAACTCTTGGTTGTTTCGATTGATTTCTGTATTGTTTTGCAATAAATACATAAGCATAATTGCCTGTTGCGTGATGACATTCGTCAAAACAAAGCAAACTTACATCCTCTAAAGAAATCTTTCCAGAGATAAGGTCGTTTTCTATTGTTTGTGGTGTTGAAAAGAAGATCTGGTTTTTTTCCCATAGTGCCTGACGTTTCTCAGGCAGGATTGAGCCAGAAAAAGTTGTCATCCTTTCTTCTGGAAAATCAAGATGTTGCAGGAAAGTCTGGAGGTGCTGGTTCAGCAATGGCCGGGTTGGTGCCAGTATTAATAATTTTGATTTCGGGTACGATCTCAAGCGGTGCACTGCGAGCATGAGAGAAAGAGCAGTCTTTCCCATGCCTGTAGGAAGAACAACCATAGTATTATGTTTGATAACAGTTGCTAGAATTGTCTCTTGATATAGTCTTGGTTTAAAATTTTTCAGCATTTTTCAGCAAGAAAAGGATTGTTCTATATTAATCTACTCTGTCCAGCACCAACTGCTGTCTCTTCCTTAAGCTTTTGCTTCAGATCTCTCAAATCCTCTTCTAATATTTCCGTTGTTTGAGTCAGTTTTGAGAGCTCGTCCATGATTGCGTCACGCAATGCCTCGAATTCTGAAATAAAATGTTCAAATTCCAATCTTGAGATCTTTTCTTCTTCCATCTTTAATAATTATGTCCTGGACACATTATCTCATAATCTATCTCTTCTAATTTTTTAAGGGAATTCCGCATCTCGCTCGGAACTGAGGTCGGCAGATCCACACGACCAATGTGTCCATGACGAAATTTGGTATCACCTGTGAACAAGACCTTATCTTTTTTATAATATAATGCAATGCTGCCTGCTGTGTGTCCAGGTGTTTTAATAACTTCCAACCCCCATTCCCCTGACTTTATAGGAGATAGTTGTATTGTATTTAAGGTTTTTGCAGCATCCTCCTCAAGGACAGCTTCTAACGGCTCCGCCTTAAAATCTTTTATAGCCTGTTCTGAAGCATAGAATTTTGCATTAGGAAAAATATCTGCATTACCGACATGATCCATATGTAAATGTGTGAAAACCACAAATTTTACATCTTCAGGTTCTATGATTTCTTTAAGGGCTGTTTTGATCTCTTTCTTTTCAAATTCAAAACCAGTATCAATCACAAGTTTCTCTTTTAAAAGAATATATAAGCTGCTCTCGCCGCGAATCTCAACAACATTCTCTGTTATCTTATGGACAGATACCATGCCAAAAAGGAAGTAAGGAAGCTTTATAAAATGAATTCTAATAAAGCCTAAAATGATACAAGTTTTAGGGGTTTTGGATATCCTGGCTGGAATCTGGCTAGTGTTGTTAAACTATGATCTTGGCGGCACTTCAATCGGAGGTTTGCTGGCAGGCTATCTATTCATCAAAGGAATTTTCTTTCGGGACAATGTGATGAGTTATGTAGATATTGTATGCGGAATTTTTATCATCTTGTTGATGTTTGGGATGCACACTAAACTTATTTATCTTATCCCTGCAATCTATCTTGTCCAAAAAGGTATCATGTCTTTTTTCTAAACTACAATGTTTTCAAGAAATAAGCAAGTGCTATCACTGCGGCGATTATCAATGAGAGAAGAAGTGCGATCCAAGAAGTGAAATGCTGCAGAGATAGTGCCAGCAGGATGATGAAAGCTAAAGCAAAAAGATATCTCGGCCTTGAGAAATATAAGATCGCGAATCCGTCCATGTTGGCTGCTTCTTTTATCTTCAATTTTCCGAACAATGCTTCTATCTGTGGTATTGGAAGGATTGTGTATATTGCAAAAAAGATATTCAATATGATGGCTTTTTGGATCAGGATGTTAGTGATTCCTGCAGATGCGATCAAGTGAAAGATAAATGCCAGCAGGATGTTTGATAACGGACCAAAGAATGATACAAATGCTGCATCCTTCTGCATATATGCAGGCTGCTTATACTTTAATCTCTTATGTGCAATTGCTGTGAAGATTATCCCTCCTGGAAGAAAAAATATCCAGCTGCCATTCGAGATAAAACAAAAATAAACACCAATTAGCAATCCAATAATCCACATCTTATACTTTATCGTATACCCTCTTCTGATAGCAAAGAATTTCTGGACACACAAGTGCACGAGTAATGCAAGCAATGCTATCAGGCCCATGCCAAACCAGTTTATCAGACCGACATCAAGAGCAAAGGTTGCTGTCCCCCATTTTTTGAAAGAAAATATAAAGCCGATGATGATGACTGTTATCAGAATATCAAATATCTCTCTTTTTTCGAATTTCAGATACTTATTGATTGTATGCCGCATATTAGAATCGTGAGGATTTCTCGTTTATAAATGTTTCTCGTATGCCTTCTTTGTCAATGCAATTATTTCCTTGACATGGCCAGCGCCGATTATTGCAAGAACCTTCTTTTCTGGATAAAATGCCATTAGATTTGCCATCTTTTGTGCCATATATTTGTTTCTGTCTTCCACCAAAACTTTATGAAAATTCGGATACCGTTTTTTCACCTTCACCATCATCTTCCGGATTATCCTTTCTGTCGGAACTTTTGTAAGGTCAAAATCAATCTCTTTCTTGCGCAAGACTATGCCTTTGAAAAGGTCAACAAAAAAATTCAATTTTTCTTTGAATGTCAGTGCTTTTGATAATTTCTTGAGTGTCACTTCAACATCCTGGTCAATTAGTGCTACTTTCAGTTTTTTCTTTTTTGCAAGATTAAAAGCAAGAACCATCTCAGATCCAGGCTTGACACCAACCATTTTTCCCAGCTTATGCTCAACATATGCCCCTATCTGATTCAAGGCATAACCTTTCAACCCTATTCTTCTTATGTCTTTTAAGCGCGGTCTTCTGCGTTTGCCTGCAATCAATGCATAGAGCCTTTTACGGTCCAGTTCCAGAGCAATGATATCTGGCTTGAGTCTGTCTATCCTGTCCTTTACTTGTTCAAGGCTCTGTTTGGCAATATGGCTTGTACCAAGAATCTCCAAGTTTTTATATTTCATTCCCATTCGAAAAGCTTATATAGTTTTAAACCTTTTCCTTAATCAGAAAATAAAAAATTTGGAGGGAGAGCAAGATGTTAAAGATGAAGAGATTATCTGAAACATATGATCTGCGAGTTTTCACTGAAACAGGGGATTATTTTGGTAATGTTGAAGAGAGCATTCTGACAAAGAATAAAATCTTTGGATGGAGAATAAGAGCAATAAAAAATTCCGTGCTAGCACGAGTTTTGGGTTCTGCTAAAGGTGTCATTGTCCCGCATCAATTAGTCAAAAGCATTGGAGACATCATGATCATCAACAAAGCAGCAATTCCGTCTTATTCATCAGACGAAAAAGAAGAGATATAATTTCTTCTTTTCTTATTTCTTGAGAGATATTTCTATCGTACATGCATAGCACGCTTCGCTTGATCAAAGATTGTACCTAGAAGCCAAGTCTAGTAAATTAGAGTGTTTATTGGAAAGCTACGCTTGGTGCTATGCACATATTTTCTATCAGAAAGTTTATATATCTGCCCTTCTGATAAAATAGAATGAAAAAAGAATGGTTCAAGAAAACATTGTTCTATGAAAGCATTCAAAGGCTGAAAGCTTATCCCCGATTGGTCGGAGCAATACTTCTGATGGACATCTTGTTTATTGTATCAATGCTGGTGCTGCAGAATGTGTTCAATGTCTTTATACCAAGAAATGTTACAGAGATCGTGCAATTATTCGGTCCAGCCGTGGTATTGTTTGGATTTGCGTATTATTTGCTATTGCTCTTCTCGTATTCCTTTTTCGGGTATATTATGCTTCATTGCATAAAATCATTTGTTAAAAAAGAAAAGCTTTCATTCAGGTATCTTGGCAAATATTTTCTCTTGAATCTCTTTATCTTTATTCTTGGAATTATATGTGTCATTATTATCAATCTAGGTCTGCAGACTGTGAGACCGGAGTTTATGAAAACATACATTCTAGCTATACTTGTTCCATTCCTCTTCTTATTCATGATCTATACCTTCCTGAACCATGCTGTGTTCATTGAGACAAAGAATGTCAAGAAGGTTATCAGGACCAGCTTCAAGATAATGTTCACAGAAATCAAAAAGTACTATGGCTTTCTGTTTGGGAATGCTGTTCTGCTGGGGATATTACTTATTATCCTGGCTGTCCTATGGCTGATAGGAATGATCTTCCATGGAAGAACAGAATTTATCATGCGAAATATTCTTTCTGGTATGGCCTTGATCTTGTTTATCTATATTGCATTGATCTTCAACAGGATCATGTTTTACCTTGCAATATTAAAGAAAAAATAATTTACTTAATCTCTGTGATTGTAAACTCCACTGCTTTCTGGGTGCTGTATTCTGATGCTTCATTAGGAAAAATATTGGATACAAACAAAAAGCTTTTGTCGTCAAATAGTTCCTGATCCTTTGATTCGAGAGAACCAGTTCTTTTTCCGTCAATCTCAAATATTGCTTTTATTTCTGGAAAATCTGATACTATAACTAAAGTGATGATATGCTTCTGTCCGTTTCTCGTGTAAGTTTTTGTCTCTCCCTCTTCAATATAATCAGTTATCAGGCCAGAATGCGTGCCGTAGTAGAATTTCACCAGATCTCCTACAATCTCTGAACCTCCTGCAAGAATGTTGATAAGATTCAGATTATATCTCGGTCCTACTTTCACTGATTCCCCCAGCCCAACATTCATATTCTCTCCTTCAATACGCATCTCGACAGTATTCGCATCAATAATGCTTTGAAAATAAACTACATATCTTTTGTTATCAATTGTATAGACCCCCCGTTCCTTCTGCAACAAGAGATGGACAATTGGTTCTGCACGTTCCTCAAACGCTATCTCCTCTAAAACATTTGCCAGGTCTGAAGCATCCATGACTTCTTCTGGAGGTAATGTCGGTGCTGGCATAGGCGCTGGCTCTGGAGTTATATCTGGAGCTGGCTCTGGAGTTATATCTGGAGCTGGCTCTGGAAGATCCTCTGCCAGGCCTATATCTTGTTCTGGGTCAGTATCTGCAGCTGGTCCTATTTCTGGTTCAGGCCCTGCATCCGCTGCAATATCAGCTTCAGCAAGATCCTGGATCGGTGCTGGAGCACAAGCTACGATGAGAAGTGTGAAAAGAATCAAGACAAATGACAAAATATGTTTCATGAGAAAATATATTCTAAAAATGATATATAAGCTTTGTGCAATATTGAAGAAAAAAGAGAAAAAAAAGAAATCAATTGTAGCCCCTGCGCATGTTTGCTCTCCGTGAATGATACACGTCACGCAGGTAATCTGAGTAGATTGCCCGATGCTGTCTTTCTAGATTCATGTAATATCCTCTATCAAACGGCAAATTCGGATTTCTTTCATAGACATCTTCTCTATAATTTCTCCAGTAATTTGGGATCCTATAGTGGCCGTCATCATAGAGATATCTATGTTTGTCGTGTCTGTCATTGTCCCACCAAGCTGCTGATACCATTGGGACACTTGCTGCAATCAAGATACCTAGAATTAGCAATAGCATCAGAATTTTCATATTTTTCATTATTAAACACCCCCCTCCTAAAGTTTCTGTTTCTACTTTGGGGGAACTAATATAAAAATGTTTCCCAAGCTGAAAGACCAATCAAAAGGTTTATATAAAAAGGAACAGATTTCTCTTATCTAGGATTTATAAACAAGAGGTTGAAAATGAAATTGCTCAAGGAGTTAGCAACATTACCTGGTCCAAGCGGGTCTGAGCAAATTGTACGAGATTTTATCCATAAAGAGATAAAAAAGTATGTTGATGAAGTCAAAGTGGATAAATTCGGCAATCTTGTTGCAAGAAAGATCGGCAAGGGAGCAAAAGTTATTCTTACTGCACACATGGATGAGATCGGATTGATGGTCAATTATGTAAACCCTGATGGCAAGATGGATTTTACACGTATTGGCGGGATAGACCCCATCACTTTGGTTGGCCAGCAGGTAGAGATTGTCCCAAACAAAGGAAAAATCATACACGGGGTTGTGACTTCTGCGAACCTGCACGAATCCAGGGATAGTGAAGAAGCACCAAAAGCTTCGGATCTCTATATTGATGCTGGAGTGGATAAAAAAGCATTAGAAAAAGCAGGAGTTAGCACTGGCTGCTATATTGTGCCAAAAAGTGAATTCCTGAGTTTGGGAAATGATAAAGTTTTTTCGTGCAAAGCATTAGATGACAGGATTGGTTGTTATGTCCTGATCGAGATCGCGAAAAGACTAAAGGAAATTTCTTCGGATCTATACTATGTCTTCACAGTCCAAGAAGAGGTTGGCTTGTATGGTGCACAAACTTCTGTTTACGACATAAACCCTGATTGGGGTGTTGCTGTTGATGTGACTGTTGCAACAGACAGTGAAGAACCGCGCAAGATGATTCTAGGCAATGGACCAAACATAACTATCATGGATAGTGAGATGATAGCAAACAAATGCCTTAATGCCCATATCAAAATGCTGGCAAAAAAACATAAGATCCCGTTGCAAGAAGAAGTTGTTGAAAGCGGAACAACAGATGCTACAAAGATCATGATGTCTCGTGGCGGTGTTCCTTCCACAGTGATCGGTGTTCCTGTCCGGAACATGCATTCAACAATATCCATAGCAAACATGGATGATATCAAAAATATAATCAAGCTTCTAGAAGCTTTGATGAAAGATCCACCAAAGATCTGTCTAGTGTAAGATGAATCTCGATAAATTTTTCAAAGCAAAGTCTGTAGGAATAATTGGGGTTTCCAAAGACCCGCAAAAGATAGGGCATGTTATATTCAAGACTCTTGTTGATGGGGGGTATAAAGGAAAAGTCTTTATTGTAAACCCGAACGCAAAAGATATCCTGGGCAAGACATGTTACCCTTCTATCACAAATATCAAGGAAAAGATAGAATTTGCAGTTGTTGCTGTTCCCTTCCGACTTGTCCTTAAGGTTATCGATGATTGTGCCAGGAAGAAGATCAAGGATATTCTTATTGTGTCAGCAGGTTTCAAGG
Organism: Nanobdellota archaeon; assembly: GCA_023133595.1. Taxonomy (GTDB): domain Archaea; phylum Nanobdellota; class Nanobdellia; order Woesearchaeales; family WJKV01; genus JAGLWF01. Next base: position 20,286 of record JAGLWF010000003.1, read on the forward strand.
AGATAGGCAACAAAAAACTGGAAGCCCAGTTAAAGGAAAAGATAGAGAAGCATAAGATGCGGATGATCGGTCCTAATTGTCTTGGGGTGCTTGACGCGCGGACCAAGCAGGATACTGTATTCCTTCCGCGGAACAGGATGATGCGGCCAAAACCAGGAGGCATCTCATTTATCTCTCAATCAGGGGCAGTAGGCTCTGCTATACTTGACTATTCTACAAAACAAGGGCAGAAGTTTGCAAAATTTATCAGCTACGGCAATGCTACAACTACTGATGAATCTGATCTTCTTGAATATCTAGGAAAAGATAAAGATACAAATGTGATCTGCCTTTATCTTGAAGGGATCAAGGATGGAAAGAAATTTCTAGAGACTGCAAAAAAAGTCGCAAAGAAAAAGCCAATCATTGTCATCAAGGGCGGAGTGACAAAAGCAGGTGCAAAAGCTTCACTGTCGCATACTGGAAGTCTGGCAGGGAAAGCAGAAGTCTATCACGGTGCTTTCAGGCAGGCTAATCTTATTATTGCCAATTCTGTGGAGGAGATGTTCAATTACGCGCGGATATTTGAAAACTGTTTTCCTCCAAAAGGAGACAGGGTACAGATTATCACAGACGGCGGGGGTTATGGTATTATGACTGCTGATTCAATCCAGAAACATGGCCTTGCAATGGCAGAGATGAGTAGAAGAACAAAAAGCAATCTGGTAAAGAAATTACCAAAAAATGCAATTGTCGGAAATCCTATTGACGTGATTGGCGATGCTACAACAGAAAGATACAGTATTGTTCTTAATGAATGCTTGCTTGATAAAAATATTGATATCCTGGCTGTCATCCTTCTGGCACAGGTGCCGCGTTTGACTCCAGATGTTGTCGATGTCATAACAGAACTGAATGATAAGAAAAAGAAACCGATCATCGTGATAATGACTGGGGGAGATTTCAGTGATCTTATCAAACGGTCGCTGGAAGAGAAAGGGGTTCCTTGCTTTACATTTCCAGACAATGCAATCAAATCACTTGCCCAGCTTGTTAAATATCATAAAGTAAAGAAATAAAAAATCCCAAACCACAGCAAGCTGTGAGGTATTTTTTAAGCCTCAAATTGGGTATGAATCCAATTTGAGCAATCAAGATAATACTATTCTTGCGTCTGCGATCTTTCCGGTCTTATTGTTCAGAATCATTGGATTTATATCTAATTCTTCAAGGTTTGGATATTTTTTTGGAATATGGGATACGATGTAGAGAGTTTTTTTCAATACTTTGAAATTGATCGGTTTTTCTCCGCGGACACCGTATAATATTTGTTTTGCTTCAAGATCATTGATCATTGCATCGATATCATTGCTCTCTATAGGACAGACGCGGAAGGTTACATCCTTTAGCACTTCAACAAATATCCCTCCAAGGCCAAACATTATGACATGACCAAAGACAGGATCTTTTTTTAGACCAATAATAACTTCTCTTCCTGAGATATGTTCCTGCACGAGAATACCTTCAGGTTTTATCTTTAATTTCTTGGCTAGCTTTTGCAGATCTGCAAATTCCCGCAATAATGAAGATTCATCATCTGCTGTTCGAACACCCTGCACTTCTGTCTTATGAAGAACTTCTTTTGAAATTAATTTCAAGACCACAGGATATCCTAATTTCTTGGCAGATTCCTGCGCTTGATCCTGATTTTTGACCAGCGTACTTTCTGCGATTGGCAGTCTGAACTTTGAAAGAAAATGCTCTGCTCTTGCTTCGGTTAGGATTTGTTTCATTTTTCTGATATTTGTTGCATATTATCTTGAGTTGCTCCTCGATTCGAGGTACTTTGTGCAAGATCTTTTACTCTTTTGTTTGATCTTCCAAACTGCGCTTGGTAATATCTATAAAATATGCCTTTCTTCTTCATCAAGACATCAAACGATCCGATCTCTGTCAAAGTATGGTCTTTCAAGACTATGATCTTGTCAACATTCTTGATTGTGGATAATCTGTGTGCGATTATCAAAGTAGTTTTTCCTCTTGTGACATTCTCCAATGCTTCTTGGATCTTAAGCTCACTTTGGGAATCCAAAGACGATGTTGCCTCGTCAAGTATGATTATCTTTGGGTCTTTTAGTATTGTTCTTGCGATAGAGAGGCGTTGTTTTTGTCCGCTAGATAGATTAACACCACGTTCATTAACCATTGTATTATATCCTTTTTCAAGAGACATGATGAAATCGTGGATATTTGCCAGTTTTGCCGCTTTAATAATATCATCTTTTGTTGCGCGATGGTTTCCTAAACGAAGATTTTCTTTGATTGTTGTGTTGAATAATATTGTTTCCTGGCTTACAATTCCAATCTTACTACGAAGGAAATCTATCTTTAGATCTTTCACATCTACTCCATCAAGAGTGACTTTTCCAGATACTGGATCGTAGAATCTGCACAACATGTTTGCTATAGTTGATTTTCCGCTTCCACTCGGGCCAATCAAGCCGACTTTTTCACCGGGTTTTATATCGAAATTAATATCCTGCAGTACTGGCTCTTTTGGGTTATAATTGAAGACAACATTCTTGAATTCAATATGTCCTTTCATGTCTTTCAAGATTTTTGCATTCTTCTTTTCCTTTATTTTGGGTTTTGTATCGAGGAATTCAAACACACGGTTCACAGAAACCATTGTGCTCTGGATCGCAATATTCAAACTGCCAAGACTGCTCACTGGACCGAATAACTTTCCAATATATGTATAGAGTGCCATCAAGCTTCCAATTGTAAGCGCCCCGGTTATAACTTTGAAACCACCATACCATAAAATTATCAGCAATGGTGTGAAAGTTATCAAACCAACAATAGAGCCAGAATATCCTTCAATCAATGTCAATTTCAGATCTTCTTTGATTAATCTTTTGCTTTGTTTGGTATATTTTTTAAGAGCTAATTTTTCCAGTACAAATACTTTGATTGCCCGTATCGATACCATGCTCTCCTGAAGAAAACTTAGGAAATTCGAGGATAGTTTCAATAACTTTTTTCTCTGCTTCTTTACCTTCTCCCCAAAATATTTTTGCGAGAGAACGTAGAATGGAAAAAAGCACAGTGCTGATAGCGTGACTTTCCAATTGATGAAAAGACAAATTCCAAGGATAAAACCGCCAGTCAAGACATTCATCAAGATATCATCAATGAGTATGCCGATAAAGTCTTCAACTCCATAAACATCATCATCCAACCTTACCAGGATATCTCCTAATTTTTTTCTTGAAAAGAATCCTAGATCTAATCTTTCTATATGTTCAAAAAGCCTGCGCTTCACACCCAGGACAATATTTTCTGCCAGCTGTTGTGATTTATAAGAATGAAATATCCCCACGATTGTGTTGAGAAAGAATATGAGGATGAATACAAACATCAACACTACCAAAAGGCTGTAATCTTTTGCAATAAAGACATCGTCAATAAGCAGCTTGATAAGATAAGGATTTACAATCGAGATGGCTGATAAGCCGACAGAAATAACGAAAAGTAGAATCAATGTCTTCTTAAAAGGTTTTGCGTATTCTACAATGCGGAAAGTCTTATTGATAAACCCCTTGGTTTTCCTCTTCATTTACAGATTACCCTCTCTTTTTTGTAAATTCTAATGAAATTCCCTATATAAACCCTTCGTTTTATCTGTTGTCTATCTTCCGGACTATGCGTATCTTCCCGTTCTTCTCCTTGAAAACTACTTCGTCATCAATAGAAAATAATCCTATCGGTGCTTCAAACTGATACGATTTATATTTTTCATGATGAATAAGAATTCCTCTAGCTTTCCCTTTTAGATTTTTCAATTCCTTAATTATTCCGCGCGCCATAAAATGAAAGAAAAAAAGAGAATTTAAATTCTCTTAATATTTTTGGCTGTTCCAACAACACGTCTTCCGCCCATGGATGAGCGTGTTGGCTGAATTTCGAACATTACTTCGTCAAACAAATCAAAGCTTGCTTTCTCGATTGGAATTTCAAAGTAGTACTCTTGAGTTCCACCGCCTCGAGCGCTTTCAGTTGGTCTGACCCTTCCTGTTGCGAATCGTATAACTTTTGCTTTCCCACCCATACCAACGTGTCTTGTTTTAATGTTAAGAACGTCTACTCTTCCTCGTATTCGTTTTGCCATTGTTTTAATTCACCTCCTTACTAAACATAATGTTGTATTTTCTAGTAATAAACAAAGCATCATATATAAAGGTTTCGATTTGGTTTTTTCTAGAAAATTGTCTCTTTCTGAGGACATTTCAATATTTTTTGACCTCTCTCAATCGACCTTTATTTTTTGGCGGAGCTCTTGCTCTTCTTAAGATCCTGGCTTTGCCAGCACGCATATCGAACTCAACATAATCATTGAGACTAAACTTATTTTTTGGTGCTTCAAACTGTATCTCCTTTCCAAAAAATGGCTCGACCCTGCCCACATCTTTGTTCTTATGAGTGCTAGGATTTATGAATGTTATACGTCCTTTTCTTACCATACGACTCACCTCTATCTGGTTCTAGTAAAAACTACTATAATAATCTTGCGCAAAAAGAAAAGAAAAATCAATCGTTGTCTACTCTGGGCGCCAAGATGAACGCAAGCAATAATTTGTCGATCACCTTGTATTCTATACGCAACGGATAATCCTTATTAAACATTATGCTTACATTGTTGGACAATTTTCCACCCTTGACAATTTTCTTCAAGTATTCGATTGAGTATCTTGATTTTATTTTTGCATCTCCTTCTACTTTGATACTTGTATCTTCACTCTGCTTGATCTCGATTTGCGCATGAGACATATCTCCTTCCGCAGATACTATGAAAGTTTCTGGATCTGCTGCAAGGCTCACTGATTCTGCGACAATATCAACATCCTCGATTGCTTCATCAAGGACTGCCTTTGTTGTTGTTATATTGATTGGAAAATTCAGATTTGGAATCTTCTGTTCTTTTTCCTCCAGCTCAAGGATTGGCAGTGAAAATGTCCTGGTTGCCCTTCCTTTCAAAGTGATCTTAAGTTTTGTTTTTTCTAATTCTAGTGTCAGAACATCAGTAGGTGATGCTCGTCTAAGAATCTTTTTCAAGTTATCAAGATTTATCGACAGTTCTGTTGTCTCCTTGATATTGTATTCAATAAAAGAAGATGATAGTAATTTGAATATCACCATTGCCACATTTGCTGGATCCATTGCAACTAATTCGACAGCATCCGGAGTTATCTTGAACCTAGCTTCGTTGACAAGCTCAGAAATTACAGATACACTATCTTTAAGATATCTTGGTTCAGCTAAAGTCAGTTTCATTTCCCCCTCCTTAACAAGCTAGAAGATTGCTGTGTAATATATAAATATTGTGTTATTTAGAAGCAAGCTTTATATCAGCTGTTTTCACTGTTTTTCGACCTGAATGTTTTGCAAAATCCACTGCTTTTCTTGCGATCTCAATACCCCATTCTTCGACCACTTCTTTCAAGGCTTGTTTGGCTTCTTCTGAGACACGGGCCGCACCAGCTTTTCTCATTATTGCTTCCATTGCTGCGAGCGGCAGAAGTTTCACAGTGTTTTTGTTTCCAGCCATGATTGAAGGATTGGGGAATAAAGCTTAATAAACCTTTCGATTTAATTTGAAAATAGAAAGATTTAAAAAACGCAAAATCAGAAAATATAGTATGAAACACAAGATCAAAGGAGTTAATGCTGAGCGCAGCCTGATACATTTGTTTTTTGCTAATGAATGGTGTGCTATCCGTGTTGCAGGCTCTGGAAGCTCCAGGTATCCTTCTCCTGATATTATTGCGAGCAATAGCGAAAGAAAATTGGCAATCGAGTGCAAGACATCAAAAAGCAATACTTTGTATGTCAGCAAAGATAATATCCTGCAGTTAAAAGAATTCAGCAAACTCTTTGGTGCTGAGAGCTGGCTGGCTGTCAGATTCGACAGAACAAGCTGGAGATTCATGAAACTTGAAGATATGGAAGAGAAAGGAAAGAATTTCAGCATCAAGGCAAAGGATGCTGAGAAGAAAGGATTAAGGCTCAAGGAACTAATCGCATTTGACCGAAACCTTTAAATAGAGTTTGCTTGAAAATTACATTATCCTAACATATAACTCTACAAAGATGAGACTGACAAACACGCTTATAGAAACCGTGATTTCTGATACTGCTGGCCCAGATGTTGTGCCGCTAGTCATGAAGCTCAAAAACAAGAAGAATTTCTCAGAATTCAAGCTTGCAGAGACCTTGAAGCAAGAAGTAAACCTGACACGGAACATGCTTTACAGGCTATTAAAGTACAATCTTGTGAGTTTTATCCGCAGAAAAGACAAGAGAAAAGGCTGGTATATCTATTACTGGACATTCAAGCTGAAGCAGGTGAAATTTGTCATCAAGAAACTGAAAGAAGGGAGGTTGGATAGATTAAAAGACCGTTTGCAGCGGGAAAATATGGAAAACTTCTACAGCTGCGTGCATAATTGTATGCGTATTGCTTTTGACAATGCTGTCGAGTTCAAATACAAATGTCCAGAATGCGGTGAATTGCTCGCACTAGAAGATAATTCTGAAAAAATAAAACAAATTGAAAAAAATATAACAGAATTAGAAAAATTTCTAAAAGATCTTAATAAAAAATAATCTTTCTAATTTTCCTTGATATGTTTTGATTATCTGCATTATAATTCTAATTCTGGTCGCGCAACTGATATTAATCTAAAAGTGCCATCATCATTTATGCCAAAAACTTGTAAAACCAAAATTACGGAGGAAACAAAAATGACAAAACCAGAACAAAAATTTAGAGTCGGATGTGTCAGCGCAACCATTTGGGGCAATGAAACAAAAAAGGATGGCAAGATCCGAGAGTTCAAGACAGTAAGTTTTGAGCGCAACTATAAAGATAAAGACGGCGAGTGGCAGACAACCAGCAGCTTGAATATCAATGACCTGCCAAAAGCAATGGTAGTCCTTGGAAAAGCGTACGAATACCTGACTTTAAGGGATGCAAAAGAAGAGGGAGTTGTTTAATTTTTCTTTTTTCTTTTCTTTTTATCGTGCGTGCATAGCACGCTTCGCAAAATCAAAAATCTAACTTAGAAGACAAGTCTAGTAAACTTGACTGATTTATGCAAAGCTACGCTTGGTGCTATGCAGAGACTTTTTATCAAAAAGCTTAAAAACATAGATAGCCCTTCCTGATGTATGGGTGATGGAAACAACGAGAAAGTCAAAAAGCTTGCAAGTTATATAAGAAAGCAGCGGAAAGCAGGTTATAGCATCACAACACTGCGCAATTATCTAATTTCTAATGGTTATGATCCCAGATTAGTCAATGCTGCTATTGATTATTCCTACAAAGAAGCTGCTCCAAAAAAGATCCCTCTGAAATTGATTGTCATTATCTTGGTCTGTATTGTGGTTGTTGGGGGGCTTGGATTGACAATTAGCAAATTAGTTTCAAAGGAAAAAGCTCCAGAGATACAGATGCCTAAGACTGTAAAATTACCAGATATAAAATTTCCAGAAGTGAAAAAAGAAGAAAAGCCCGTGGAGAAAAAAGATGTGTTCTTTGGTGAAGAAGAGAAAGAGGTGAAAAAACCAAAACCTGTCACAAAGCTGGAGACCGGAGTAAAGTTAACAAAAGATGAAATTGTCAAGGAAAAACAAGAACCCTCTATCCTTGGGATTGAGAGGCAGGTTGCAGACATTTCTGAGAGTGCTGGTGTAGATCTATGCAAATCATTGACAGAGAGAAAAGCAAATGCCTGTTATAAGAAATTGGCAATAACGCACAATGAATCCAAATATTGCGAGAAAGTGACGAGCTCAGGTCTGCGGGATAATTGTTATATTGTGTTTGCGTTTGCAGGCGATTTCACAATATGTGACAAGATTGTGAACAAATATCACCAACTAAACTGCAGAAGCCTTGGCAGGGCAAGAACATATCAATCAGAAGAATTATTGGCGCAGATGGTTGCAAATGCTACTAGTTCTTAGATAAATTCTGGCTGAAGATCAATACAGTGATCAGCAGTATATTCACTGATCTTTCCTGATTCCATAAGATCTTCGATCTGTACTGGTGTTGGAAATCTCATCGATTTTAGTATTAGAATATTATCCGCATCTAAATTGCTTCGAGTCATTAGGAAATATTCGCAGGTCTCGTTGTTGTAGTCAACACCTCCAGAGTTATAAGAATCTAATTCTATCTTCGATGTTGGGATTGTTATTGTCTGTTCTTCATCTCCAGACCCGTAAGTCCTTTGTTCTGGCCAGATCACTGCGCCTCGCGTATCCATGAGCATGATACTGATCTCATAATTTCCAGGGATCAATTGGACTGTCTGTGCTGATGCATTCTTTAATATTATGGATTTTGTAAATTCTCTTTCATGCGCTGCTCCTTTTACTCTCTTTAAGATTATGACCGCTTCCTCATAAAATTTCAGGGAAGTGTCTGTGATATACTGTGTCGTTGTTGTTGTGGTTCCTGCAATCGGATCCCCGCTGCTCACCACATGGATAGTTTCTGCGAATTGGATCTTTTGATTCCGCAATGGTTCAATAAATGCGTTCAATTCCAAATCGTCCCCGGGTTTTAAGGAGACATTTGAGATTATCAAAGTCTCGTAATCTTCTGAAGATAATTCAAGCCAGCCATCACCTACACAGGCTGGTGCTTTGCCAGTGAAGGTTGATTTGTTGCTGTCCTGAAACTGGGAGATTCCCAAAGAAGTTGTACGATAGAATCCGCATCCGAACAATATATTCACTAATTCCAGCGGCTCGTCTGTGCTTTTATCATAGGTATTTATTGTTATGTTTACTATCTTTTGTTCTGGATCGCCAAATAGAGACTTAACCCTAGTCGGTATGGAAATATTTGTTTCTGGTTGTGAAATCTCTCCTGTTATTGGATTTACAAAGTCAACCGCATGGTCCGCACCTGCATCTAATTCCAGCTGCATAAAAGTATCCTCCCAGTAGAATGTTCCTTGTCCTCTGTTCCAGTCAAGCAGATTCTTATTGTCTTTAATATTTGCCTCGTGAGCGATAAAGAAACTAAATCCTTTTTCATTGAATGCTTCAGAATCATAAAGTTCTATCACAACAGGGAATGAGACATCATAAAAGAATTCATAAAGATTTCTCTGGAACGGCGGCAGGATATCAAACGGATATTCTGTACGATAGACATGTGGTTTCAAAAGGCCCGGACCTTGAGGCGGGGTTATCTCGAGATCGATCGGCCAGTCATTATACAGATAATTTACAGATATCATTGGATATTTCTCATCCCAAATTTCAAAAAATATTGAATTGTAAACCCCTTGTACTAGAGGATCGTCATCCTCAACCTGTGAGACTCCTGCTGTCCCTTTCACCTGCAAAAAAGGGATATAAGTTCTGAGAAGGTCTTTAAGCATAAGGTCGACTTGTGGCTTTGCCCAGAAAACTGTGACAAAGCCAGTAGTCGATGAAGTTATAGGAGGGAGCTTTCCAAAATCAACACCAGAGAAGATTCCGATCAGATTCATCACCAAGAAATTCTCTAATCTCTGGCTGTGTATCTCATCGTATGTTAATTGTAATGCCAAATAATAAGCTCTTCTAAGATTTACATCCTGCCTTATTCGGAAGTATTTTGTTTTGACTTCCAGATCATTCTTTGTTATTTTTAGTGGATAATCCAACATAAAGACCACATCTCTGTCAGTGACAATTGCCTGTGCAACTGGATGTTTCAGTTCTTCTATCTCGAACCCTTGTTTTCTGAGCTCAGAAAATCCTTGGATACATCTCATAAGTTCTCGTTCAATATAGTTATTAAGCTGATCTTCCATATCTTCTATTGCTGGAATATTTTCCTGCGTGGCAAAACAATCGTAACATTCAAACGGAGATTTCATGTGCCACCAATACGGCACTAAATTTTTCCCATATGGGTCTAAAGAGACTGCGTCAGAGTTTGTTGGATGAAAGATATCTATATCAAACTCTTTCCATTCAACAAGAGGATCTTCAATATCAATCCACCCTCCATGCGCACCAAGCTTTGTTAGTGCCTCCTCTGATAGCTCCAGCAGGCAATCTTCAACAAAGTTCTGGACCGGACGATGGGTAGCTGGAAGAAGCAAGCTTTCTCTTGCTGCCCCTCTGATCTCTTTTTCAGGGAGGAAAGCCAGGTAGACAACTAGCCCTGCAACTATCAAGATTACTAATCCAATAATTATATAGATTGTTATCTGACCTCTTTTTTGACCTCTTTTTTCATTCAACATTTTTCAATTGTATTAAATATAACCACTCTTGATATTCCGCTCAAGTATAAGAAAATAATAAACGCGACCATTGCACCAACGATTCCCAATAGCCCCAATACTGAACTTAACAGGTATAAAATCACAAAGCATAAACCAAGACCTAGACAGCGCAGCAATAACCCTAGTTGTATTGCGGATCTTAATGATTTTTTGATTACCGTAATATAGTTTCCAAAATAATTATTTGCAGGCCTGAAGTGGATGCGGATTAGTGGTGTGATATATGCATAAAACAACGCTATGATAATTGTTATTTTTGCTGCCATCATTGATTTGAATGTTATCAGTATTACTAATGGAACTATTGAAAAGATTAGATAATAAAAAATATTGAAGACAAAGAATTGCTTGAAATATTTTTTGTCAAGTTTCTTATTCTGCAGAGAAAGATAAATCCGGCTCTTGAAGAATGTAAGGACAAGAACAATCAACAGAAAGCCAAGGATCAATATTGCGAGAGCTTTTATCGAACCAAACAAGATTACTGTTGTTGGGTCTATCCTCTCTAATATGGTCAGTACGGCTTCATCTCTTGACAAACCTTGCGCTGCCTGTTCTGCCAGGATATTTTTTGTCATCTGGAGCGTAGGAAAGATCGTATGAACAAAACCAAGTATCATAACATTAAATATTCCAAGTATCCCAATTATGATAAAACCGAGATCATTCAATGCGCAGCTAGAAAGAAATCTAAGATCAAATAATTTTCTTTGTTTTCCTTTTTTGATTTTCATATCAACCACAATTTACGCATATGATTGGAACTATCAATGAATCTGCAGTACCGTAATTCAATATTGCTTCGGAATAATTTCCAGGAAGATCTCCTGACCAGTATCCTGAAGATGGTGCCTGGAAATCTGCTGTGCCGTTTGCAACCAAAAGATTTGGCGGGCCTTTCAAGTAAAGATTAAATGCGATTGATGCAAAAGCAGGTTCAACATACCATGCTAATTCGTATGTTACATCCTGTGGTGTTGTCTGTGGCGGTAAAGTCTTCCGCGCCTGCAAAGTTATTGTAGTGCTCTGCACAATGTCTGTTTGCGCTCGGAATCTGCCAGAAACCGAACCTTCTTCTGTGCCTGTCCCCCCCCATTTTTGGCAGACTTCGAGTTCCCAGTCAGCAACAGCGTACCAGTTAGCAATCTGGCCAGCAAAAACCATAGGAAAGAATAGAATGAAAGCTAGTGAAAAAATCACACTAAACCAAAAAAGTCGTTCTTTTCTCATCAACAATACCCCTCATCCACTTCTGGCGGCTGCCAGGTATCTATAGCCTCTGTGTAAACCGAATACAACTCACCTATCTCCACTACTGCCTGTGCAACACCGCAAAGAGCCTCCTGCCAAGCCTGGCATGGTTCATCTTTTGTATCCTTGCATTTTTCTGTCTTTTTATAATAATCCGCACATAATGTTTCAAACGCTTGGTTATATACAAAACCTGCCAATGCTTTTACAGCACCTTCCCATAATTGATCCCAGTTGAAATAACCGTATAATTTGTATTCTGCTGAATCAATGTATAAACATTCGTGTTCTTTTCTCGCAATCTCGCAGGAAGTTATTGGCAATCCTTGCTGGAAATGTTCTTTAAGACAGTCACGATAGATGCATTCGATCTGTCTCTCTTTTCTCATACTGAAAACAACACCACGATCGCAAAAACATGCTTTTGCATAATGGACGCTCTTGAATGGGTCCCAAGTATATTTGCTTGTGTCAAGATAGTCTGCACCTAATTCTGTTGCATCTGACATGTCCTGAAAAAAAGTGGCAGTAGAATAACCATCTTTATATTTACTGAAATCATACTGCACAGAAGGTCCTTTTTTCTCAACCACAGGCTCCTCATCTACCCATTCATCTGAGGCCACATCTTCTGCATCCCCCCATTCACCATAATCTTCCCATTCTTCTGATCCTGGCCAATCCTCGGACATTGTGTCCCGTCTACTACTCTCTTCTGTTGCTGGTGCATCTGGTTTATCTTTACTTTTATCGTCAGTTCCTTTATCTTCGGCTTTCGAAGCATCCGAGCTTGTCCCTACCCTGCTAACATCTGCAGCTGCGCCTGCAATTATTTTCACAACCTCGTCAAGATTGCAGAGTTTGCATGAGTAAACTATGCATAGATATTTATTTCCCATTCCAATTATCTCTTTCATGGATTGTTCATCTGTAGGAAGATAATGCTTGGACCAGATGAGTACGCTGACCCACTCACCAACCATTGTCCCAAGATTACAGCCAAGACTCCACAAAGCCTTGCCAAGCTCAGATACATATGGTAGTTTGCTTAAAACACAACCTAATCCAAACAAGATGGCTTTTACAGACTGGATTGCAGTATCTAGATAATGTATTGATTCAACAATCTTGCACCAGGTATCTATCCATTCCAGCTTGTCTTCTTTCTCTTTTATTCTTTTCTTGAGATGATCTATCCTGTTCTGAACTTCCTGGACTTTGTCCTGCGCTTCCTGGCCAAGATCTCCAAGTGGAAAATTCTCCAGCGGAATATTGACTGTGAAAGATTCTTCTTCAAGGTTAATGCACTTTGTTTCTCCGTGGATTAATTGTAGCGAAAGATTGCATGTTAATGGAAACGTATCTGTGATCGTGCCTGTGCTGGCAGATGCACTCACCAAGAAGAAAGGATGATCAGGGTCTCCGTCTACAATCTGATAGTTTCCTAGTGAAATTCCCGGAACATTTGCGCACGAATGCGTGAATATTTCTCCAACAACAATATTTGGGTCGTGAATTAAATCTAAAGGAACATAAATCCTGAACGGTTTGTAGCTTGCTAATCTCCGGTCTAATTTTGCAGGATTTGGAGTCCCAACTGTCACTGAAACCAGGCCGTCTCCTGCTGCATTACATTGCGCCAGTTGATATAGAGAAAAAGTATAATCCTTTTCTACAAAATTTCCTGCGATATCACTTACTTTGATTGTAATTTTATACTGGCCAGATAATGGATTTATATCCGCAGGCGAAAAAAGACAGTTTGTTGATGACACACACACAACTTCTGAGATCCCATCATCAGAGAAAGCAGAGGTATCAGCTGTCACGCGTATTGGATTATCTTCAATAACATCGACAATGAAACCAAAAGATCCTTCATCTGCTGCTGTTGGCAATGGCATGTTTTGTGTTATTGACGATAGGACTGGTTTTGTCTTATCAATGTATAATGTTTGCGTCTGCACTGGTAGTTGGTTTCCAGACCTGTCTGTTATTGTGACTTTGATATCTGCTGTTCCTGCATTCAGATTCGTGTCAAGATTGAACTTTTCACATAAATAACTTCCATCCGATAACAATGTGCATGAATCTGGAAATGTTTGTATTGAATAAGCAGGATTTAATCTGGAAAGGTCAATGATGACTCCATTCCTGCTGATGCCAGAACCACTGTCTGCAATTTCAATCTCTAATGTGTTGTTTATCTTTCCAATGTAGGATTTTCCTGCGTAGAAATGATTCGTGTGGATGGCATGGGCCCCTGATAGAGATGGTGTGGATTGATCCTGTACTAACGCCAGGTCTTTTCTGTGAACTTTTGTGTTCCCTGCTTTGTCTGTTGCAGAAATCTCAAAATATGCTGGTGGCTGCGGTGATGATGATTGGAATGTCCAGAGATATTCTTCATCTGTGATCTGTGGAACTGGTGAAGCTGTCACACCAAATTCTGAGAGATCTATTGTCAAAGCATTTTCATCAATACTATATTCGTCCCGGATTGTTGCTTTAATCTTATATTGCATATTTGGATTAAAATAATTCACAGGTCCGTCATTCTGGTCATATATCTCAACATCTTCGATATAGGGCTCTTTTGTATCGATAATCACATCAGTCGAGACAATATCCTGGCTGCAATGATCAATGCTGTCGCAGACTTGCGCATATATCTTGCCAGGTTCTGAAATTCCGGGGCTGATTGTGGCATTCCCTCCAGAAATAATAACCTGGCTGTCTGGTATTGTGCAGTAATTTGTATTTGGAATATCAAAAGTTGCTGTTCCTAGCAGCTGATTATCTGCAAATCCTCCACGAAATATCTTTAATATTTTCACACCAGCACAACCTCCGCATTCGCCAGTGTCAGTTATGCCTGTATAACTTACAGTAAAATCTGCCTTGCCGATTATTGGCTTTCCATCGACATAGTTTGTATTGATCACATTAATCTGGGTTATATGTGGTTTCTGCCCGTCAATCGCGAACATGACTAATTGTTCAACATCCTGGTACTTGACTACTCCTGTGCAAGTCTGGGGGATCAAAGCAAGAGTACATTTGGATTTCTGTGCGCCTTCTATTTCTACATTCTGGCAGGAATTGAATTGCATCCCTGTGAATGTAACATCAGAAGCAGTAAGGTCTGGAGGAGAAAGTATGACTTCGATCTGTGCTGATTCTCCTGCCTGAACAACTGGATGGAGATTATTAGTAGCGTCTGTGATCCTAACTTCCTCTATCAATCCTTGATATTTTGTAGAATAAGGTAGTGCAAAAGCAAAACTGGAACAGAATGAGAGAGAGACTATCAAGAAGATTAAAAATAAGGTTATTGTATACTTCATCCCTCCCCCCTCTTTATGAATTTAAAAAATATTAGTTAAAAAATAAAAAATTTATTTTCTTCTTTTCTTCTTTTTTTTGGCTTTTCTCTTGACTTTCTTCTTTGCTTTCTTTTTCGCCTTGATTCCTAGTGCGCGTTCAATACGTGCGGTTTCAGCTTCTATCTTAAGTTCCTCTGCTTCTATACGTCTCACTACAGCCTCAATATTTGTATCGATACTCGCAATCCGCCTTTCAAGGAATACTAGCACTCTTAAACAAAATACTACTGCAGCCAATGTCCCAATTATGATCGCAAGTGTGGCTTGTTCTATGGTCAATCCTACCATCCAAATCACCTCTTTTTAAATATAAATCCCTTCTAGATTTATAAACTTTTCGAATTGAAGCATAAGAAATCTATTAATTTTCCTTTAAATAGTCAGAGAGCATGTTGCTGAAACAAGATGTAAAGTACGGACTATTGACCCAGATACCTAAATCATAGCTCTTGTGCACCTTAGAATCGTCCAATAACATGAACATAATTTCTTTATTATCTATAATCGCGAATCGGGACAATAATCGTGTATCCTGAATTGATCCGAATTTCAATGACTTTGATATTTCTTTGATTTGTTTGTTGTGCGGAACTGCGACTGATACATTCACGCCTCGTTTTTTTGCATCATCCAGATCTTTTTTGAAAACCTCCATCTCTTTCGGAAAAGCACTGCTAGTAGTTACAAATGTAATAGATTTCTGTGCATTCTTGATAAGCATATTTAGGTGGTGGTAAATATTTTCCTGGCTCCGGATACTTCCGGATAATTCTGTTGGGTCCAATGCGTCAATCCCTTGAGAGAATAAAACATTCAATTCGTCGAGGAGCTTGCTGTTTTTTGCTGACTCCAATAGTTCAACAGATTCTTTTGTCTTTTCTGTCAATTTTTGTTTGACTCTGTTGAGAACTTCTGTCGGAGAAACAGCAATATATTTTATCGGCTTGGTAGTTTTCATCTTAATGAAACCTTTTTTCTCTAAACTTTCCAGAACATCGTAACTCCTGCTTCTCGGAACAGCAGAAATATCAGCAAGTTCGCCTGCAGTTGAAACCCCGCGTGATAGAAGAGCAATCCACAGCTTTGATTCATAGCTGTTAAGACCAAACTCCTTGAGTTTATCTAAAAAGGCCTTTTCTACAATCATTGAATCTAATCCCCCGTGAAATTTTTAAGTTATGATTTCTGATTTTTTAGAGATCCGGGCTGAAATCGGAGTCTCAAATCATCAAGACCTCTTTTTTAGACATTTTTTGCGCTATTATCTTAATATTAGGAAACATATACGTATTAATAAACGTTTTCTTTTTTGCCATGCCAGAGTAGCAACGAATTCAGGAAGGCCCCATCTAATATATAAATGTTCTCTTTCATTTAAACCACCTGCCCAAACCCTCCTGGCGTTCCTTGTCCTTGCCAAATACAGATTCTACACGCTGTTTTGTCAACTTAAGGGTTTGCCTCAGGTAGGGGGTGACATTATATTTCTCAGCTATACTTAAAGAGGGTTCGAGATATTTTACAACAGAACCCTCACTGACAGTAAAAATAATCTTGCTGTTCTTGCAACCAAGGGTGTTGCATCTTCCGGAAAGAGGCGGTCGTCGATATTTTGTATTGCAGGTAACGCATCTGAATACTTGCTGTGAGAATTTTCTCAGGTTTCCTTTTGTGTCCTTTATGAAATGTTTATTGATCACTAAATCTGCAACATCTGCTTCATTGACAGCACGTACCCTTTCTGCAACATCCATCTGTGCCAATAATTTATCCTGCATTGTAGGCAGTGTCTTGTAAGAAGAAATCAAGACCCCACTATTAAAATCTCCATTATCATGCGTAAAGCCATATCCTTCATACTGTTCAGGCTTGCCAAGGCGGTGGCTCACTTGTTCAATCTTGACCTCCCAGGGCATCTTATATTCTAGGCAGGCGTTATAAAATTCAAGAGGATATTTCCATGCAGTATCCATCTTGAAGATCATATCATCGACTTCTGCAGGCTTAACATTAGATGTCAAAACAATTGGAGCATCCATTGTTCCTCCACGCGAATCCGGAAGATATTTTTTTGAGAAATTAAGAAAACCATCCAAGGCCAGAAAAAATCCGATCTCGTCTCCATCTGCATCACGCCGGCATGCGCATAATAATAAGGGGTGTCCCATGAAACCTTGTGTTTTTGAAAAACCCAGGATCCTGACCGCTGTTCCTGCACTAGTGTGGGGTGCGAGTGCAATCGCAGTATGGCCAACCAGATCATCCCTTGTCTTGCAGTTGTAATATCTTGGAAGCCCGTACAAATATTCAAGAAGATCGTCAATGAAAAAAGTTGTCTGCATCATTATATTATCAGCAGGAGTTTCTATCTCTGGGCAACACGGAAGGATAAGATCCTGATGTTTGATCTCCAGAATCTGATTATCGTTTTCTAATTCTTTTCCCTTGATATCTTTTGTATATCTCAGCTCTCTCAATCTTTTTACTGAAACTTGAATTTCCTTAGGCTTGAAATGTGTGACTGGAACTGCAATAGCGTCGTAACGAACAGTACCGTCTTTATTGACGTATACATCGTATTTTGCGCGAAGAACCGCTTTCATCATATGCTCAAGATAATGCTCTTTATTGATCGTGCCCTTGATGCCTTTGATCAAATCGGGGTAAAGCGTTGTCTTTAATTTATTCAGGGTGTCTTGGAAGTAATGGCCAAAGTTTATTTTCCGGTCACTAAATTCTTTTGGGTTGTGGGCGCAGTCCTCAACTATCCCGCACTTATCACAATGCTTATACTTTACTGTCGGAACATTACACTCTTCACATGTTGCATATATTTTTGTCTTCTTGCATTTTGGACATACATAGACAGGGAAAGAAGAGTAGACCTGCCCTACCTTCAATGCAGCCTGGAAAGATCGCAATCTTCCTCCTTCTTCACCAATTGGGAAAAGGCCATGCGGACTTCCTTTCATCTTCCGCATCTTTGCTTTCTCTGGCCTGCCCATCCGAGAACCGATATAGATTCCGCTCTTATCTCTTAACTTTAATTTTATTGCATTGTTAATTTTTTCAAGAGGATCTTTTCCTTCTGCTTTTTGCAGTGCATCAAGATCGAAGTTTGCCAACTGCTCATGAAAGGCAAGAGCATCATCTTTTTGGATGATTACATTCTCTATTGCCGTGATGTGCGGAATACCCAGTTCTTCCAGGACCCGTTTTCCTTCTGGATCCTTTGATAAGATAATTTTCTCTGCATTTCCTTCTAAAACAACACTGGCACTTTTGAGATACTCAAGTAATTTTGAAAATTGTTCCAGAGAAATATCTTTCCAGTGATAGGTGTATCGCGGATGTAATGGAACTGATAAATTCTTGGATAAGTTCAATGCATCTCTTGCAGAAATCTTAGTATTGATTGGTTTTTCTAGAATATTCTTTAACAAATGAATCTTTACATTCGTATGCTCTGCTGTTTTTTCCAGGTCAAGAGAACCAAACGTATCAACAATAGCTTTTTCCAGTTCCTGGACCCACCATTCTTCACAATAACCCGGCGGTGCCAGGATATGGGCACGGTCAAAAAAGTCTCCATAGCAGATCAAGAGATCTCCAGTAAATAATATTTCTGTTATCTTGGATTTGTATTGCTTTGCCATCTCTTCTGAATCAATCAGAAGCACATTACCATTCTCAAGCTTGACTATCGGCCCTTCTAATTCATCACACGGAGTCACAACTGTTGCTTTTCCTGGCCGCTCTAGTTTGAATTGGGTTCCTGTTGCAATGAAATCATTCAATATATGCATTGTTGCTGGATGCACCGACTGTCCTGATAGACCTGAAGTCCTGCTTCGGCCAAAACGTAATCTGAATGCCCCCTTCTGTAAGGGGTGGCCAAAGACTGGCCGACCACCAACCAAATCTGCAATATACGTGTATACTGGGGTGATCTTCTCATCTGATTTGTTCTCATCTTTTTTGGATGCTCCTGCTTTCCGAGCTTTAACTTCTTTCTGTATCTTGATGTATTTCTCAAGAAAGTTCCATTGATCCATATTGAAATCTTTTCCCCATTTTGATAACTGCGCCCATAATTTCGGTGCTTTCGCAGGAAGGCATTCTGAATAAATCAGGCAAAAACCACTCCTGACTATATTTGTAGGGACACGAGGAAGATTCTTATAATTCGGAACTTCAACACGTTCTGAGGGATCGCCGGCGATCTCTATCGGATTGTGCTTTACAAAAAAGTCCATCTCTTCTTCTGATGCAAGGTACTGAACAGGATCACAACGTTCATGGTATTGCTCAACTTCGCAGCGGACACGTTTAACTTCTTTCTCGTCAGGATCATAAACATCATACCCCAACTGTCTCCTTATATAATCCCCAATCAGGACACTGACAGAAGCTGCTGTCCCTCCAGCGTTACGTGTCGGACCAGAGAACCACATTGCAAAATACTCTTTTCCATCCCTTCTTTTCTTTATTTCAAGTTTTGTGAACCCTTCCAAACACGCACTTGTTGTTCCTATTGTAACATATGCGAAACCAGCCCTGATGCCGACTTCCATTGCCTCTCTTTCTGTTTCGAACTTGCACATCTTTTGCTGGGCAATCTCTAATCCAATAGTAAATGCAACACGCCAATCAAGACTTCCATATTTTTCCTCTAATTCTTTGATTCTCGGAACTAAGTTTGAGTCCAATATCTGAGGAGCAGCAGTTGCGATAAGCCCGAGGACACGTTCTGCCATATCTTTTGCTAATGCAATCTCTACTTTTTGTGTCGGATCAAGATTTTTACTCCTGGCCTGACCAGCTAGCTGATGTTCTGCCTGAATCTTATTATCAAGCATCTCAAAGTATTTTTCGATTTCCGGACTAATATCCTTTTCTTCTTCCATTTTAAAATTTCATAATATTTAATTGCCTTGTTTGTAAATTAACTATGATGGCTCGTGCAGGTTCTGGATGAGACCCATGTTTTAATGCATATTCACTGACACCGTCCCAACAACTTCCACATATGAGTGTGGTGCTGCGATAATTAGAAGCTGCTGCTTTATGAACATGACCGACAACAAAAAAGTCAGGAACCTTCTCGATCACCAAAGGATCATACCGGCTGTCAGGGATAAACAATGTTGAAGTATGTGCGGGGGCAAGATGACGCTTCTGGAGCAAATACCTGAGGGTCACATCAATCTTATCAACTCCTCCTGCTTCCCGCAATCTCACTACTTTGTCAACATAATAAAATAAAGAATTGCCGTGATAAACCAGGACATCAAACCCGGGAAAATTTTCAGAAGAATGGATATTGACAATGCCAGGACTTGTGAGCATGACAGTATTTGACATCCGCCATAATGCTTTTGCATATTCTTTGGATAATACTGGCTGCGGCTCTGCCAGTCTTGGAGGGTCGTGATTTCCAGGACTTAAGATTATTTTTATATGTTTTGGAATCTGTGAAAATAGTTCAGCGCATTTATTGTATTGTTCAGTGATATCCTTGATTTCGAGAACTTCCTCTTGCCTAGGTTGGATACCGACACCCTCGACAATATCTCCTGCAACAATAATATATCCAATATTCTTTGCTATGTTACGCTGGTTCTCATTTCCGAGCTCTCCGTTCAACCATTTGATGAACTTTGCAAATTGTTCGTACATGAACTTCTTGCTTCCAACGTGCAGGTCAGAAAGAAAGACAGCATAAGTTTCATCAGGTGCTTTTTTTAGTTCTTTGTTCATTGGAACATCTGGGATTATTATTTTATTTGCAAAGATTATATCTTTATTGTACCCCCCTGTTATGCCAATCACTTCGTCAACAACCAGTTCTTTTCCAAGTTTAATCAACTCTTCTCTTTTATTACTGAGCAAAACCTTGATCTTGCCAGTATTATCTTCCACTTCTAATATGAAATGTCCTTTTTTTGTCTCTGATATTACATATATCATGCCAATGACAGAGATCTGATCAAAAGATCTGTTAGCATCCTGACCAATTTTATTGATAGAAGTCAGATTGATAAACTCTGATCTCAAACGCAGTATCTTGCTTAATGCCTTGTATCTGTTATTATAATAAGCAACAAAATCTTTAGCAGTTCTCTTTTTCTTTTCATCAACATAATTATGTATTATTTTTACTGGATACTTGTCAGGATCAGCAGAGACTTGCAGTTGATCCTTTTCCTGGTTCTGGGCAAGAAATTGTTTGACATCTTCCTGTTTTATTGCATTGCTCTTCTCTCTAAGAAAAAATGCCAGGTCTTCAAAGACAATGCTGGTTTCGTCAATGCCTTGAAGTGCGTCTGGTTCTATCAGTATTCCTTTTCCAAAAAAGTATTGGATGAAATCCTTCTTTGATTTAATTTCGGATATCATTGAACGTTACAGAGATATTAGCACTACAGATCTAGCTTATTCTTCAGAATGTTCTCGATCTTCTTCTTAATATCTTGTGGGATTGAAACAGTAATATCTCTTGTCCTGCCATATCTCCCTTTTGAAATGGTTTTTGCATTTATTATACCTAGCATGTCCAGTTCTCCAATTATGTCAGATACTCTCCGTTGAGTCAGTGGTCGTTGATTTGTCTGGAGACAGACTGCTTTGTAAACATCATAAACTTCGCCAGTGTGGATAAAATCGCGTCTTTTATTGAAAATAGAAAAGATTGAATAAAGTACAATATTAAATTGTTTTGGCTGGCAATCTACAGAATCTATGATTCTGTCTTTTTCAATCTTATGCTCTGCATCATCTAAATGTGAGATCTCGATCTGCGAGAAACCTTTTCTCTCTGCGACTTCCCCTGCCACTCTTAATAATTCAAGAGCGCGTCTGGCATCTCCGTGCTCGCGCGCTGCGTAAGCAGCACATTTTTCAATCATGCCATCACCGATGACATTGGGTTTAAATGCAACTTTTGCTCTTGATTTCAATATATCTTTCAATTGCATTGCATTATATGGAGGAAATACTATCTCCTCTTCTGAAAGCGAAGATTTGATTCTTGGATCAAGGTTATTTGCAAACACAAGGTCATTGGAGATCCCAAGGATACTTACTTGTGCATTGGATAATTCTGAATTAATCCGTGTTAAAGAATACAATATCTCGTCACCAACCTTATCAACTAATTGGTCAATTTCATCTAAGACCAAAATAAGGACTTTAGGCTTGTCATCAATTAATTTAAAAAATATCTTATAGACTTCTTCTGTCGGGAGTCCTGTTGCAGGGACACTGCCCCCTAATTTTCTTATGAGCTCTGCTATCAAGCGATATTCTGTGTCTGCGACCTTTTTGAGCTTGCAATTTATGTATAAAACATTAACAGGGATTTCTTTGTTTTTTGCAACCTCCAGGATCTTGTTTGTTGTAAATTTGACAGTTACAGTCTTTCCTGTGCCTGTCTTACCATAAAGGAATAAATTAGATGGTTTATCTAATCTTAAAGAAGGTGCCAGAACTTCTGCTATTTGGTTAATACTGTTCTCTCTATGCTTGATGCTTTCAGGTGTATAATCTGATTGAAGAACTTTTTTATTTTTGAATAACGGTTCTTTTTCAAGGAACTTCTCAAAAAAATTAATTAGCCTCTTTTCCGACATGAAATCACCTTTTTTTAATAAACAACGACTTTCTCGCTCTTTGTTTCCAACGTTTTCCAGACGAAAAGAAGGTATATAAATATTTCTTTATATCTATCAAGGAGTGACCCCTTTATTTCCTTTGGAGATTGAATTTTTGCGCTTGGATTGTTTTTTATTTTTGATTATTTATTGATTATTCTTGTTTTTTGTAAATAAATTAAACTTTCGTTTTAATAAAAACTCGATTTTTTACGTTAATTTATTTTCAATATAGAAAATAAATATAAATATAATATTTCATATATAATATAATAATAAATATAATTATTAATAATAATATAATAGAAAATAAATGATAAAAAGATAAAGAAAGAGATTGAGATTTGAAAAAAAGAAAATCAAAAACAACTCGATTTTTTTGATTTTTACTTTCCAGGCGAAATCATAGGGTGACTGTGAAAATCACTTACGAGAAGTCAGGGTTCCAAAAAATTTCATTTGGAACTCAAATATGCTTAAATGAGCCTTACAGGATGTTTAGCACCACATGCAGTGCATTTCAACATGGAAATTCCTTTTTCTTTGATAAGCTGAGTATCAGGTTTTCCACAATCTGGGCATAGAACATAAGTATTTGCATACTGCCTGATCTTTTGGTTTATCAGGGTTGCAGAGACCTTACTTCCAAGAATTAATCTTTGGCCAATAAGTTTGCCTGGTGTTGCAGTCTCTTTTAGAACATATTTCAGAAGATGCTCAGGATCCCTCCCTAGTGTTTTCGCAATTTGGACAAAATTGCTAACAATAGTCCTATTTCCCTGGATGTGTCCAAGTACTTTAGGAAGTTCGAACCGCTCCTTGCTTGTGATGGCTTCTGGCAGCTCTTTCCTTGCTTTTTCCAGTAATTCTTTATATTCCATTTTTATGCTGATATTTAGTGATTATTTGGTCTTAGTATAAAAAGTTTGACAATATTGTAAGCACAACCTTTTTAAATATGAACTATGTTTAAAATTTTGGGATGGTACTTGAATCTTTATTACGCTATGACAAAATCAGGAAGAATCCGCTTTTAGTTTTCTTGATGGGTTTTATGTATTCCTCGATCGCAGTTGCGATCGGACTCCTACTGTTCAAGAATAATGCCAGTTTGATCATAGTATTTTTCACTGCATTCGCAGCTTTCCATTTTATGTATGTTTCAATCAAAAATGAAGAACGAAACGATCTCTTGATTGAGAATGAATGGTCGCTCCTGAAAGAACATAGCAAGACAATAGCCTTGTTTGTCTTTTTATTTTTGGGATGTTTTGCAGCTTTTACATTATGGGCGGTATTGTTGCCTGAGAATGTGGTAAACTCTTTGTTCAGTGTGCAGCACCAGACAATAAGCAACTTGAATGCTTCTGTTGCAAGCGGGTCCGCGATATATCCAAAATATATTGCTTCAATCTTCTTCAATAATGTGAAAGTATTAATCTTCTGCATCCTGTTTTCTTTCTTGTACGGTGCAGGTGCAATCTTCATACTAGCATGGAATGCCTCTGTTGGCGGTGCTTTCATTGGCAATTTCATCAGGACAAAATTATTGGCGTATTCATCAGTGCACGCTATCGGTCTTGGATTAGTAAGATATCTTCCCCACGGAGTGCTTGAGATGGGGGCATACTTTGTCGGCGCACTAGCAGGAGGAATAATTTCAGTCGCAGTTATCAGACATGATTTTGGCAGTAAAAAGTTTTTCAAGATTATCTTTGATTCCTCTGAACTGATAATGATAGCCTTGTTGCTCTTATTCCTCGCGACATTGGTAGAAGTTTTTATCACACCATCATTAGTAGCTTTCTTGATGTAATTTTATAGAACTTTAACTCGTCCAGGCTTTACCATGAATAAATCTCCAGAAGCCAAGAGATCATTTACAATCTTTTCGCAATCGTCAAGCATGGACTTCTCTATTATCTCTACAATCTCAACACCATCCCCTTTATCTTCTTCACTAATAATCTTAAGTACAATGTCTGTTTTATTTATGATCTGACCAATAGGTTTGCCTTCGATTGCATCTTCTACAATCTCTTCTTCTTTTTTCTCGATTGGCTTTTCTTCTACTTTTTCTTGAGCAACAAGAGGCGCGGAAATCCTAATCTCATCTTTGGCGTGCTTTTGGTTATCGATTTTTGCCTTAAGAAGATTGTATTTGAAAGATATAGCATCAATAGCTTTGACAATCTCAGGCATGATGTATCTTTGTGAATTGAACTCACGAATCCTGCCGATCACAAGAATCAGGTCTCCGACTTTCTGGCTTATGAACAATTTTTTCTTTTTGCTTTCATCCACAAACTCCCGGACATCTATTGTTCCTGTTCCATCATCTATTGTGATTGTATTGGATTCTTCTATACGGGTATCAACAACTGTGCCTGCAACAACAGTCCGGGAAACTTTCTTATAATCAAAATCAAGATAGTTCGGGTCCCAATCACCTTCTCCTTTCTTGAACTCGTACTTATAAATATCCGAGATCAAAGCAGGATATGCAATTAGACGGTTGAATTTCTGATTCATTTTTCAGGCTAGAAGAAAGTATATGAATATATAAGAATTTTGATTGACAGTGCATAGCACGCTTTGCTTGATCTATGCACGTACGATTGGTAGAATCAGAGCTTTTGGATGAAACCATGTTTTGGCTCGAAAAGGTCGCCAGACCTTTTTAATCTCTCAATAGCTTCTTCAACTTCAGAAGCAGGTATCCCTTTTTCTCCTGCAATTTTAACAATATCATCAATAGGAATGGTTTTTCCGATCTTATTTTCTAATTCATTGATTATTTCTCTGACTCCGGCGATTTTTCCTCTCTGGCTTGCGCTAATTCCAGAGGTAATCCTGTCTATGTCAATCTTTCCTGTTTCTTTGTCAGTCGCAATCTCTGCAAGACAGAACTGAACCAAATCAATGGCTCTCTTTGCATCTTCCCTGTCAACTGTACTGGATAATCTTATACGAGCAGAAGCTTCTGCCATCCGGATGATACCTTCCAACTGCCGCGCTGAAATAGGGACAGACTTCATGCCCCCTTCTTCTGTGCCCGAACTTCGCATCTTGACATAATATTCCTGGATCTCTTCAATTGCTTTGTCAGTAAGTTTTGGTTGGCATGTTTGCTTTGCATAAGCAACATATTTTCTAATTATCTCTGTTGAGATCGGGCTTTCATGCAGAGAAGAAGCATCTTGGTGCAGTTTAAGAATAAAATATGACATCTTTTTGTCTTTATCTTTATCAGGGAGATCCTTTATCGGAAATATTAGATCGAACCTGTTGATCAAGGAAGCTGGCAGATTAATCTGCTCACTGATCGCGATATAGGGATCAAAACGCCCGAACTTAGGATTTGCAGCTGCAAGGACCGTTGTTTCACATCTTAATGTCGCTTGAATGTTTGCTTTGCTTATGCTGATCTGCTGCTGTTCAAGAGCTTCGTGCATTGCGTCACGATCCTCTTTATTCATCTTATCTAACTCGTCAATCATACAATATCCTTTATGTGCTAGAACCAGAGCACCACCTTCAAGAACCCAACCATTTGTAAACTCATCTCTCAAGACAGAAGCTGTAAGTCCTGCACCAGAAACACCTTTTCCACTCACAAATCGGGATTTAGGGGCTACAAAAGAGACCCTTTTAATTAATTGAGATTTTCCAGATCCAGGATCCCCAATCAATAAAATATGTGTATCTCCTCTTGTTATGACACCGTCAGGCCGTACTTTTCGAACTCCGCCGAACATCTGCAGAACTAATGCAGCCTTAACTTTTTCATGACCATAGATAGAAGGCGCGATTGCCAGCTGGAGTTTTTCGTAGACATGAGGATCTAAAGCCAAATCTTTGATTGCTTTTAATTCTTCGTCTTCTATTGACAGCTCAAGAAAATCATCTTCCATTGGTTCGATCAAATTTCCAGAAAGAACCAATTCAAAACGTACAGATTGTGATCCGCTTTTCTGCATGATCGGAATCTCTTTGACAATACCAAAGACGCAAACGCGCGTTCCAGGATTTGTCCGTTTCTCTGTGAATGGGGAAGTCATATCATCTGTCAGATAAACATCGATACGCTTTGGCTGAGCACCACCGAGCGCTTCTGGGCTTTCCTCTAGTACGATTCTCTGCGCATCCATGAGATTTTTTTCTATTAGTTTGAACTTTCCTTTTCTTCCGCAGCCGCACTTGCTAGGCTGACGAAAGGAAAGATCATCCTGAATAATGTTGATGATGTTTCCGCAGCTTGGACATTCGAATTTTGCATTGACAACCTGCGGACGCACCCCTGATTTTATCTTAACAATGCCTACAACCTTGATAAATTTGCCAATATGCTCGCTCCTGATCTCCCCTATTGGAATTCCTGCACTCTCTGGCAAGCTGAAGAACCGTGATTTGATCTTCCTAGGAACATCAAACTTAGAAATGGCGAGTTCGCAGGCCTTGATAGTGTCTTCTGGCGTTGTGAGCAGGGTTTCTGCTAAGTCTACATTGAACTTAGATAGTTCAGAAAAATCAATTTTCAAGCTATTGTTCTTCGATCGTGCGACTTCTAAAACTTCTGCTTTCAAGTTGCTGTCGATAAAACGATGGAACAATTCTATCTGTTCACTTACGTCCATCTTACTTTATTTCTTTTAGTTTTTTCACTAGCTTTTTAACAGCTTCGTCAACAGCTTCTTTGCTTTTTGTACCAGTACATACGATCTGTCCGTTTGTGAACAGCAAGAATGTTGCTCTAGTTCCTTTTAGTTTGTAGACTAGACCTGGAAATTGTTCTGGTTCATACTCTGTATTCTCTAGCTTGACTGCTAAAGTGTTCAGGTTGATGTCCATTCCAATGCTTCCAGAAGCAACTATATTCTGTACAGTATATTGTGGTTTTGACTTTACATTGACACCAATCTTTTTCAGAGCTTCTACTATTTTTACCATTGCCTGATCCACTTTCTCTAGGTCTCGAGCACCAGTACAAACAATCTTTCCACTGTTAAAGATTAATGCTGAAGTTTTTGGTTCTCTAATTCTAAGAACTAAACCTGGAAACTGCTCAGGATTATACTCTGTATTAGGGAGGGTAGCTGCCATCTTTTCTAATGGTATCTTGTCTTGGTCGACCTGACCAGAAACAACTATGTTTACTATTCTGATACTAACCTTTCCCTTCTCACCTTTTTTTGTTTTGGATTTTGTTTTTTTGGCTGCGATTTTTGCCACCTCCGGAATTATATTTTAAGATCATACCCCCTCTGTTTATAAAAGAATATCTTCTAATTTATAAAGGTTTTTATTTCCTGTAGTCTGGGGTATACAGGTTAGAGTGGTATAATGCCTTTGCTTCGCATGGAGCCGCTCTTTTATAGCACGTTTTATAGCTATATTTAAGCCCTACACAACGTTGCCACATCTTGTTTCCAAAGGAAATTAAGGGGTGCTTGAGAGGCGTGCGTGGGTATCATTGTCTATATAGCGAATTATTTTCAATATGGAAAAAATTAAAAGCCATAAGATTTATATATAACTATTGTTAACTTAACTATTGTTATGGTTATGAAACTAACGTCTCAGGAAATCGAAGTATGGCATGTGTTGCCAGCTGTAAGGGCAGAGCTTGCCAAAGAGATGAAAGAGCTGGGCATGCTGCAGAAGGATATTGCCTCTGTGCTGGGCCTGACACAAGCTGCGATTTCACAATATTTCTCGAACAAGAGGGGATGTAGTATTACATTCAATGATTGTATACAGAAGCAAATAAAGACTAGTGCTGGGAAGCTAAAGGACAATTCAGAGGTATTGTTCAAGGAATTGTATGATATATTGCAAATGGTACGTGATACAGGCCTATTATGTAAGATTCATCAAGAATTTACAGATATATCAAAGTGCGAATGCTGCAAAAAACACTGAAAATGGCAAAAAAAGTATATTTGGATCATGGGGCGACAACACCAGTAGATGCAGAAGTAGTTGAAGCTATGCAACCTTACTTTACAGAGAAGTTCGGCAATGCGTCTTCTATACATTGTTTTGGAAAAGTGGCCCGTGATGCTCTGGAAAAATCACGAGAAATTATTGCTTGGAAGATAAATGCTGAAAAAGATGAGATAATTTTTACTTCAGGCGGTTCAGAATCAAACAATCTTGCAATCAAGGGTGTTTTGTTCGCGAATAAAGAGAAGAATCATATTATCACTTCAAAAATCGAGCATCCTGCTGTTTTACAGACATGCCAGGCACTTGAGAATGGATTTTCTGTAACTTACTTGGATGTTGATGCAGGCGGCTTAGTTGATTTGAAAAAGTTGGAGGAAGCGATTACTGACAAAACAGCTTTGGTTTCTATTATGCACGCAAATAATGAGATTGGAGTTATCCAGGATATCAGAACGATTGGCGAGATCTGCAAGAGACATAATGTTTTGTTCCATACTGATGCTGTGCAGAGTTTCACAAAAGTTCCGATTGATGTCAAAGATATTAATGTTGATCTGATTTCCTTATCTTCACATAAAATGCACGGACCAAAAGGAATAGGGGCTTTATTTATCAAGAAAGGAACTGAATTACAGAAGCAAAACCAGGGCGGACATCAAGAGCTTGATCTCCGTGCAGGAACTGAGAACATTTCAGGAATTGTTGGTTTTGCAAAAGCAGTAGAATTAGCCAGTGATGATCATGTTGCGCAAATGCAGGAACTGCGAGATAAATTTATCGACAAGATATTGAAAGAAATATCAGATACAACCCTTAATGGCGGTCGTGAGGAACGATTGTGCAATAATGTGAACATTACATTCAAATTTATCGAAGGAGAAGGCTTATTATTACATCTAGATGCGCATGGCATTGCTGTCAGCACTGGAAGCGCCTGCACCTCACAATCGTTAGAACCTTCACATGTATTGCTTGCGATTGGATTAAAACATGAGGATGCGCACGGTGCTATCCGTTTTACACTTGGAAAAGAAAATACACAAGAAGAATTAGATTATACTTTTGAAAAATTAAAAGAGGCTGTGAAGAACTTAAGAAAAATAAGCCCATTGGCAAAATAAAATGTCGTACGTAGACCAATACTCGGAAAAAGTAAAAGAACATTTCATGCATCCAAAGAATATGGGGCATATCAAGGAAGAAGATCTTCAGCCAGGAGAAGAACTGGCTCGTGGAGAAGTTGGGAATCCAGCATGCGGAGATTTGATGACTATATTTTTGAAGATCAAAGACAGAAAGATAATTGATGCAAAGATCAAGACATTTGGCTGTGCAGCCGCAATAGCATGTTCTTCAATAACAACTGAGATGGTTGTTGGATTGACAATTGACAAAGCACGGAAATTGACAAAGAATCAAGTCGCGGACGAGCTTGAAGGATTGCCCCCATTAAAACTGCATTGTTCAAATCTAGCTGTTGATGCTTTGAACAAAGCATTAGACAATTATGAACAAGGCATTGGAGTAGTAAGAAAATGAATGTTTTTATTCTAAGATTCGGAGAGATTGCACTTAAAGGGGCAAATCGAAGTAGATTCGAGAAATCATTAATCAGAAATATACAAAGAAGAGTTGAAGGCAGTGTTATCAAGCGAGTGCAGGGCAGATTTTATTTGTATAATGATAAGCTTGATGAGGACAGGATAATTGTATTATTGCATAGTGTGTTTGGATTAGTATCTTTTTCTCCTGCAATTGAATGCGAACTTGATATCGAAAAGATAAAAGAAACCATACTTTCTGTGATTGAAAAAGAAAAAGCAAAGAGAAAGATTGAAACATTCAGGATCACAACAAACAGGATTGAAAAACATCTTCTTTCGTCCAATGAGATGAGCCGTGACATGGGCGCGTTTGTCATTGGAAAAACAGGATGGAAAGCAAAGATGAAAGGTATGGATCTGAATATTGGCATTGAGATTGCGAACAAAGCTTTCATTTATACTGAGAAGATAGGAAGCCTTGCTGGAATTCCAGTTGGTATTGAAGGAAATATCTTCTTACTGATGGATGATCCAGACGCCTTAGTCAGCGGGTTTATCATGATGAAACGCGGTTGCGACATATTTCCATTGATCTTTGATGAGAAAGATAGAGAGATGGCTGAAGGCGTTATTGAGAAGTTGCAGGTATTTTCGCCGGGCAAACTATCTTTGCATGTATACAAACCAGAAGAGATCAAAGAAGTTGCTGAAAAATACAAGTTAAGAGCGATCGCTGTCTCAGATAAGGTTGATAAGATGAGACCTGATCTTGAAATCACAACACTACGACCGATAGTCGCGTTTCCAGACAAAACACTAAAATTTTATAGAGATAAGATAGAAAAAATTATCTTAGGCATTGAAAAATGAAAATTATTATCAAAAAAGCAGGGAAAAAGGAGATTACAAAGAAATTTTCCGGAACCGGAAAAAAACTATTGGAAGAACTAAAGATAAATCCAGAAGAGGTATTGATTCTGAAGAATAACGAGCTGGTGGATGTCGATGCGCGTTTGACTGATAACGATAATATTGAGATCTTATCTGTTGTTTCAGGTGGATAATGAAATGCAAAAAATGCAAACAAAAAGCTGTTGTCTCTGGTCTATGTAAAGATCATTTTGTGAAATCTTTTGAGAGAAGATTCTATGATTGCATTGCCAAATACAAATTGATCAAGAAAAAAGATAAGATTCTTGTTGCAGCAAGCGGGGGAAAAGATTCCATTGTCCTTCTTTATCTGCTATCTAAAAAATATAAGGTCAAGGCTCTTGCAATTGATGAAGGAATTCACGGTTATCGAGAACAGACGTTGAAAGTTTTGAAAGAATTTTGTGAAAAGAATGAAATAGAACTAACAATAAAAACATTGAAAAAAGAGTTTGGATATTCACTTGACCAGATCATCAAGAAAACCAAACTGCGGGCGTGCACTGTCTGCGGAATATTACGAAGGTATCTGTTGAACAAAGACAGATCGTGCGACGTGATTGCAACAGGACATAATCTTGATGATGAGGCACAGTCAATCCTGATGAATGTTCTCAAGAACCAGATTGAATTACTGGCAAGATTAGGGCCAAAGACAGGAGTGATCCCTAAAAAAATCGCAAAGAAACATTTCATACAAAGGATAAAGCCAATGTATTTCATTCCAGAACGAGAAATAATGGCGTATGCTGTGATAAAAAAGTTTGGAGTCTCTTTTACAGAATGTCCATATGCCTATGATTCATTTAGGAGCTCTGTACTGGAAGGATTAAATTTGATTGAAAATAAAAATCCTGGAACAAAGATGAATATTGTCAAGAATTTCTTATCAGAACTGCCGAATCTTAAACAAAAATATAAGCAGGGCAGAGTTGGCCAATGTTCACGGTGCAGAGAACCTGCAAACAAGCAATTATGCAGTGCGTGCCAGATGGCTGATCGAATGAAGAAGTTATTGAAAGCTCGAAAACCTTTATAAAGCACGATACCCACGTATTCTTTTATGATAGATATAGTATTTCCAGACAGCAACGAGAAAGAATTTGTTGGGATGGCAAAGAGATTAGGCTATTCTGGAATCTGTTTTGTCTATCATGAGAAAGATCGAAAAAATCTAGTGAAAGCAGAAGCTTTGAAAGAAACAGGTTTCAATATCTTTACTGGGCTTGTCTGCAAAAAATTGCCAAAAGCAAAAGCAGATATATATTTTGCTGAAAAGAACGATCGTTTCTTTTTGAAAGGAAAACATGATGTGATATTTGATATTGAAGGACTGTATGATTTTATCCATCAAAGAGATTCTGGCCTAAATCACATATTGTGCAGGATGATGCACGAGAAAGAAGTTAGCTATGGCATCTCATTTTCTGCTATATTGAATTCAGAGAAACGATCTGTATTGCTTGGCCAGATAATGCAGAATGTAAGACTGTGCCAGAAGTATAAAACAAAGATAATTTTTGCATCTTTTGCAGAACATCCCTTTAAGATGCGATCTCCAAATGATCTGGAAGCTTTTGGCAGGATTCTAGGACTGCGCAATGCAAAAAAAGTACTGAATGCAGCGGCATCTGTAGTGAAGACTAAGCAAAGACAGATAGGCAAAGACATAGAGCGCATATAGAATTTTCTAATAAAGTTTATATAGGTAATCTTATTTAAGAAGTCTGGAGATGGTGGTAGGTTTGAATAAAGGGATTTATGCAAGAATTCTTCTTGTTTTATGCAGTTTACTAGTACTTTCTGTAGTTGCTTCTGCATTCGATTATATTGCGATTGATTATGCAGATCCGCGCCTGAATCTAACAAATCTATATTGGAAAGTAATGAGCCCTATAGATCAACCTACAGAAGGAGGGTATCTTTATAGCAAAAATGATGTGGGAGTAACGAGTAATATTGGTAAATTTCATATAAGAAAATCAGGAACATATAATGTCTGGACATATGTTGTGGCAGACGCATTAGGTCAGTGTAGAAGCGGAGGACATACCAGAAGAATAAACCTAAGGCAGACACATGCATTAAAACTTGACAGTCAGGTATGGGTCGATGTTGTGCCACAGACAGAGCCTTATAAATATACTCGGACGTGGGTAAAAGCTTATGATCAGGTACAGCTAAATGCAGGAGAACATACAATACAACTAAAAGATACAGGGGGTGCACAGGATCCCTGCGGAGTTGCTTTGATTTATTCAACATACGCAATCACAATGGTGATTACTGATAATCTAGCGCAAACAGCGAGTGGGTTGAGTTATTATTATAATAAAACTTCTGACGTGATCAAAGGAAAATGCGACGCATTCTATTGGTGCGAAGATGACCAGACATGTTTTTTTGGAGGATATTTTCTGCCAGCACCGGGTGCGACAGGAATTGCAGCAACAAAGTTTTGTTGTGGAGATCAATCGAATGAAGTCTTTACTAAATTTACCACTGTTGGCCAAACATTCTACAGATGTCTTGTGAATGAACCAGATAGTGCGCAAAGTGTATGCGGAGCTGTGACTGGACAGTATGAATGGTGGAACCCAGACCAAAATATTGGAACATTAGATGATAATTGTTGCGGTGATGATGATTATGATAATGGTGCGATATCTAAAGAAAGCGCAGCAGGCGGTGTCTACTTGATGTGCGACCGTACAGATATTGGAACTCCTGTTGTAAGGCAGGCAACTAATGTTTATGCTGGAAGTGTCTATAAGATTGAACGACCATCTCAAAGAACCTATGACGTTCTTACAACAGCCACTGGAAAATTTATTCCAT
This sequence comes from Nanobdellota archaeon, assembly GCA_023133595.1. GTDB lineage: Archaea > Nanobdellota > Nanobdellia > Woesearchaeales > WJKV01 > JAGLWF01. Next base: position 54,173 of record JAGLWF010000003.1, read on the forward strand.
GTTCATATATAAAACATAGTGGAAATTATGCATTTTGGAATCCTGCAGGAACATTTGTAGATTACCAGAATCGTATTCGTGTCGGATCGAGTGAATTCTTGTGCGATGTGAGGGGGGATCGAGGTTATTATAGAATATACGAATGTAGAAACGCAATGCCTTCAGGCGGAAGATATACTGCATTAACAGCTCAAGAAGAAAAGTCTAACGACGATAATCGTGGATTTGTGATGGGAAAGGCTATAGTGAATCCATTCCCAGAAGATTGGTCTGGGTTTAGCAGGCAGAGTGAGACTCCGTGCTCAGCAGATTTTTGTACCACTTTTGCAAACCCAATACAAGACGAATTATCAACAAATACATTCAAATTAGTGTCTTGGTATAATGGGGATTTCGCCTTTGATATTTATTTTGAGAATCCTGAAAAAGCAAAGGATCTTGACTTTTATCTTGCTGGACGAAACACTACAGGGGTTATGCCTTCAATTCGAGGCCAGTTATCGCAATATTTCACCAGTTCACGAAAAGAAGGAACCGGAAGATGGTATCATGTCATAATCCCTAAAGAAAGAGTTAATGTCGCGATACCGTCTGGTTTTGCTATTGGATTTGCTCTGATACCAAAAACAAACATTGGAAAGGTAAAATTGTCAAATCCTCATCTGAAATCGACCTACCCCCAAACGTTTTACTGCGGCGAGGATCTGGATTCTGGTACAGGAAAATGGATCACTGACCCAGATGATAATGGAAAAGCTTGTGACGCATTATTGACTGCTGACTGGACTGGAACGAGATGTTGCGGCGATGACAGAACAACCGAGAATATCGCACGAGGGAATATGAAAGGAGAATTTTTCTTTGATACAGATGGAATGTGTTTCAATTCGTTGAAAGTTCCAGAGACTGGAACAGTCCAGCGCATCGCGGTTCCAGATGCGCAAGGCAATAAAAAGTTTAAGCTATTGGCAGATTCTGACACTGGAAAGATTTATTCGTGCGGTGCAGATGAAAGTGGTTTTGGATGGTTAACAGAAATCAGATCTACAGACGGAAGTAATCAAGATATGGTTGAAGAAGCGCAGACATGTGATGCATTCGGCACAAGATCAAGAAGTTATTTCTGCAATGGAACCGAATGGGATGATGCGACATACACTATAACAGACCCGGACAATTTTCCAGGAACAATAAAGCCTTTGGATCGTACTGTCCAGTCAAAAGATCCAACAGGAACGAAATTGGGATGCTGCAGGCAGGACGAATGTTTTGATGGAACAACATGCGTTGATTCTGAACACGATGACCAGCCAGAAGAACCAGAAGGGGGTGGAACAATGTGCATGCGCGGTCACTGGATAAACGCCTCAATCATATATGACTGGCTGACTGACGAGTTCGGTTTTTGCGCAGAAAGCAGCGAATGCTTGTTAGATCCAGATGCAGATACATTGATCACATCAGATGAAACATTATCAATCTGTAAACCTTCTGGATGGTATGCTGAATCGTCACAGATCGAAGGCCTGGGTAAAAGTCTAGGGTATAACGAAGATAAGATTAATGCGATATATTGTGATGATGGAAAATGGATGTCGAGGACAAAGTTTATAGCACAGAAAATGTTAGCGATTCCAAGCACAGAGGACTATACTTTAGTTTGCGGATTTCCATCTGAAGTTCTTGTTGATGAAGGTTTAGGATTCAGGGGGTATAGTCCAATTGCAAGTTCTGCAATGAGATTCACAAACGAATTTGACGAGGATGTCTTTAATCATCTCTGTATCTTGCAGTATAGAGGAAAGTTAATTCTGGGTGCGAGCTTTAACAAATTTGGAGATGATATCGAGATTCCAATTGAAAACCAGATCTCAATTGAAAAAGCATTATATGAAGCATTTGATATAAAATATATTGACTTTTCTGTATGCGGAGGAAGTTCAGACAGGTTTGATTTCAAAGCGTGCATAATTCAGTCAGATTCAGCGACAAATGCAAGATTTTACTGGAATGATATGACGCAAACTTTTATCTATACTCCGAATGGAGGAGATGTCTTGTCAACTGGTTTTATCTCCAGTTTGTATAATCTGTTCATCACACCGATTCTGAACTTGTTGGATGTTGTGAAACAAAATATTTTCGAGGTCGCGCCAACTCCACTGCAGGACACAACCTTATTTTCTCGTCTCTATGTAAGAAAACTTGGCAACCGAAGAATCTTTAGTATTATTGAACCAAAGAAAGGAACAGGATCAACAATCTATGATTATATGACAGCAAGATATGAGAATTTTCCAGAAGATATCTGTGCATCTGTGGATATCTATGATATTGAACGGGCGCAGCAAGCAATAATGTGCAATAAAAATGGAACAGTACAGACAGTGTTTGCAGTTGTAGGTTCTAATAATCCTGTCGCATTGCTGGCCCCGCGCGATTTTGTTCAATCAATAACCCAACAAAGAAGAATATCATAATGAAAAGAGGTCAAGTTACATTATTCATAGTACTAGGAATTATTATTCTTCTAGTTTTCTTGTTTGCATTCTACCTTGTTGCTAACCTTTCTGGAGAGCCACTGGAAGCACAAAAACTCGTGGTTGCAAAAAGCAAGCTGCAGTCAGAATCTTTGCGTTACTATGTTGAGTCATGTGTAAAAAAAGCTGCAAACGACGGTTTGATGCTGATATCTAACCAAGGAGGATTTATTTTTAATGGACAACCAGGAAGCAGTATTTCATGCACAGAAACATCGTGCACACCTGGCGGGATGATAACAATTGAAGGATGGAAAACACCGTACCTGATAACCCCGAATCCTGTCTTGGTTCCGCAAGCATATCCGTATCTAAAATTTCCGTGTGCTGCCAACATGAGCTGGCCATACTGTCGATATAATTATGATCCAAATATAACAATCTCGCCATTTATTGCTGTTTCCAGTTTACCTTATCTTTACAAATTTGAAGGTGAGGATAGCATACAAGAACAGTTAGAGAAATATATTGAATATAAAACAAATGAATGCATTGATTTTGGTGGGGTCACAAATATCACCGGCATCCCTTATCTGATCCAATCTGAAATGCCGACTGCAAACTTAACTATTACTGCATATGATCTTCGCGCGACACTAAAACTTCCATTGAAAATATCAGGGGAAGGTTCGTATCCAGTAATAGAAGTGCAGGAGTATGAAGTAATCCTTCCTGTACGTTACGGTCATTTTTATTCTTTTGTCAGGGATATTGTCAACAAGGAAAGCGCAGATCCGGGTTTTGATATTAATGATTATGATACTCTTGGCACGTATTGGCCAGGGTTTTTTGTTCATGTCCAGCCGGATAAAAACTCAGGAGGAGGAGATGATCTAGTAATTATTCGCGACGATCAATCGTTTATAGGTCAGAAGATGTTAGAGTTTAGATTTATTCGCGCAAACCTGCCACCAGTATTGAATTATACGCGCGGCTCAGGTTATTCTAACTCTTCTGATTTTATTATTTACATAGTTGGTGAAGCGCAAAGACTTGATGTCGTGCCGTTTGCAGTGGATCCAAACGAAGATGTTCTGCAGTATTCCTATGCACAGTGGGGACAGCAGTTTTTTGAGAAATATATCGGGCCAGGACAGAGCCAAGCTCTGCCGATCCAGGGTCACGAAAAGTGGATGAAGCCAGGCTATGATCCTATTTCTGGTGCTGCGTATGTTATTGTGAATAAAACCCGCGATCTTGGAAAACATAAATTTTCCATCAAAGCAGAAGATCCAACTTTCATGTACGATCTGCAGACAGCAAATATTTCTGTCTGGGATGCTGCAATGTTTACTGGGAGTCCATGAGTTATTCATAAAATACCCAAACATTTATAAATGGAAAAGCGATAGATATTATCACACGGGATTGAAAGAGAGGTTGGTGGATGAAATACAAAATAGTCCTATTATTAATTCTGATTTTAGCTATTTTTACCTGTCTATCCTCTTATGTTTATGCTTCGTGCTGTGTGAATGAACAAACTTCGTTCACAAGCGTTGTTAATGACATTACGTGTATTGACAATCTTCCATTGTCCGCATGTCCAGTAGGATACAATGCAACTGTTGCTTCTTGCAGTGCTGTCCCGCAGTGTGGATGTTGCGTCTGTACACCAGCTTCTGGAGGAAAACAAGTCTTTGCTTCTGGTGATATGCGTGTCTCGAACAATTTCTGTACTGCATTTTGCAGCCAGGCAACAGGAGATCCAACGCATCAATTGATTCCTGGGCTTACAGCTGCACAGTGTAGCGGACAAATCGCTGCGCAGACAGTATCTGGCCGTGTAACAGACCAGTCTGGAAATCCGATTGTCGGAGCGACTGTGACTGCGCCTTCTGGCTCTTCTGTGACAGATAATGGGGGTTTCTATACTATCGGAGTGATTGCTCCTGTCACAACATTAAACATATCAAAATCAGGTATTTCAACATCAATCCAAGTGGATACCCGTATCAGAACAACTGGTTGGAATGTAAGCCTTACCCTGGCTGCGCGCGTCGCAGACCTATACGGTAAGGTTACTCCAATCATCAACAATGTTCCGAGCACAACACCGATACCAAACACAAGGATCAAGATCACAGATGGTGTGAACACGTTCAATACAATGACAGATGCTGTCGGCGAGTATCGTTTCATTGGGATTCCACTCGCCACATATCAATTGACAGCGAACAAATGCGCATACTTCAAAAAACAAGAATCTGTTACAGTATCAGCACCTACAACAGCACACAACATCCTTCTTCAGCCAGCGCCTAAAGAAATAATCTCTGGGACAGTGCGTGATACGCAGAACCGGATGATAGAAGATGTTGATTTCATTGTGTCTCCACCAGCAGGAGTTGTTACAAAAAGCGATGCAAACGGAAGGTTCCTGATAACAGATATTGATTCCAATTGTCAATATTCGATAAAAGCAACAAAGACGCCGCAGTACAGTGAACAGAGCAAAGTAGTAAATATTTATGCAGATGATTTTGTTACAACAAATCCTCTGAATTTTGTCCTTGCACCAGGCCCGGCATTCAATTTCTGTGCTGATATTGGCGACTGTCGTGGAGAGGATATGAGACTGGGCAGTGCAGATGATTGCGGTTGCCCTGCAAATAAGATCTGCAATGCATTGACTGGAGAATGCGATGCGCGACCGATAGTAGATTGCTGCGATTTCACGTTCCAGTGCCAGCCGCAGGCAGCAAAGCTTGCACCAACACCGCAGTGCGCTGGGAAAACAACGTGCGCAAACACGTGCGCAGAAATAATAGATTGCCCAGTAGATGAAAAATTGAGCAATGCAAATGTTGACGGTGTGTGCGAGTGTAGCGGCCAGTTGGTTTCTGTAACTCCAAGCATTGCAGAATTGTATAATATCCCGTTAGCAAGCGGAAAATATTGCTGCCCGTATTCATCAACACCAATAACAAACATGACATGCCAGGCGCAGAGCAAGGCAATAGTATTCGGCACAATTGTCAGCAAAATTACGCAATTGCCAATAGATGCCGCGATTCATGTTGACGGATCTCTAATTCCAATAGGATATAGCGACGCTGAGACTGGAGAATATGAAATTTATCTAACCCCGAATACTGCGCACACAATACAGTTCAGGAGAGAACCATTATATCTGCCAGTGATACGGAGTGTGCAGGCATTCAACTTGAAGAAAGGAGTGCGTTACAGGTTGGATGCAGAATTGCGCACAACCGAGATATTGTGCAATTATCCAACAAATCCACCTGTTCCAGAGTTTGCAGCTGAACATGTAAAATGCAAACCAGAAGCGAAATTAGTATGGGACAAAGATTACTGCCGGAATGATATTGGCGTGCAATCTTTTGCAATAGCAAATGTCAATGACGATAAAATTTACCTTGTTGATAAGGATCAAGACGAATTTATCATTAAAGATTTAGAATGGGGAGAGACTTATGATTTCACAATACAGGCTGTATACGCTGACAGCAATCGACCGAGAGCAAGTGATCCAGTGACAATATCATTCTCAGCAGGAGATGCAGATTGTGCAGGCCAGTGTGATGATAAAGAATTCTGCCTGTCAAACACCCAGAGAAGAATATGCGATAATAAGAATAAATTATCTTCTGCAGTTTCACCAGGATCTTTTGCTGATTGCGCTGAACATAAAACAGCTGAAGGTACTGAAGCTGACTGGTTCTGTGCTGGACCGAACCAGCAAGGAAAAACCGTTTGTTTGATGGAGAATCAGTGCGGTTATGACTTGTCATCACCAGTTCCCTTCTTAGGATTATTGTTCAATGATTTGAAATGTTCCAGAAATCTGAACACTGGAAAGATGAACAATGGATGTTATCTTGACAGAAGCACAACCACTGTAGATTTTTGTTATTCCTGCCCAAAACCAGACAGTGAAGATTTTAACTGTTACACCTATGATTCCAAGTATGCGTGCGAGAATAACAGATGTAATCTTCCAGGGGATTGCAGGTGGGTTCCAACAAGTTATTTTAATCTTGGAGAGGGCATATGTTATGATTATAATATGATTTCTGATACAAAATATGATCAGATAGAAGCTGGAAAAGAGATTGGGAGCGAATGCAGTGAGTGCAGCAAGCAAGGGGATCTCTTTGGCAATATTGATTGCGAGCAAGATGCCTGCAGTAAATTAGGCTTGTGTTATTCTTCTGACGAACAGGGAACTTCTTGTTTTGAATGTAGTGAACAGACAGCATGTTCAGATTTCAAGACACGGGAGAGTTGCATCTCTGCTACAGGAGAAGATCGCAGATTCAATCTATTCTCTTCACCGTCAGCTCCAGAGAGTGCGCAGTACAGTGATGATGCGTGCGGATTAGGAGTCTGTGCATGGAACGAAGTGAATGGAACGTGTTACAAAGATGGGAATGCTGATGGAAAATCAGATTGTGTGAGTGTCCAGTTTGGCGTGGAGTCTTTCAATTCCGTGTGTGCGAGAGACACACATCCTCCAACTACCACGCCGAACTTTGACACTTTAATCTTGAACAACATGTCTGATGATCCAGAGAATATAATAAGTTTCAATGTGACTGAACCAATTGAGAGGTTCAATTATTGCCTGCACAAAGAAGGAGAAACAGAATGCACAGGGATGTACAAAATAAGCGGAACCAATACTGAGTTTGTGAAAGGATACACAATAAGCTTTAATCCTGTAAATCAGTTCAGAAATATTGTTGACAGCGCTGGCAATTATAAAATAAGATATTTCTCTGAAGATATGAACAAGAATGTGGAGTTATTGAAAGAAACAGTCCTTTACATTGATCCGTTCGCACCGCAAATATTGATACAGAATAGTGCAGAATGCTTGAACTGTGAGGAACAGCTTGATTGTTACACAGAAGATGCTTATGTCTCGCAGTTCATTGTCAGCATGAGTGCAGATGAGATTTCAGTGTGCCAGGCATACCTCATTCCACCAGGAGAGACACGAGCAACAACAATATATCATGATATTTTTGCAGTGGATGTCATAACTCCTACAACAATAATATATGCTCCAGAAACAGGCCTGCCAGATGGCAATTATAGATTTGTGCTTGAATGTGAAGATATTGTTGGGAATAAAATTGAGGAAGAACATACTTTCAAGATAGACTCTTTCAATCTTATCAGTGATCCGATACCAACTGGCCCGGTTAAGGAGTTAGGCATAAGCTATGATATTGATACCTCGCAGGTCTCGAACTGCTATATTTCAATCGATGGGCGGGAAGATGTAATCATGGACCAGGGAGCAGGCGCGAAAAGACATACTTTAGGAAAAGCGTACAACATAAACACATATCATTCCTACAGAGTAAAATGTATTCCAAAGTTTGCAATAAATCCAAATCGCTGCGACACAGAATATTATGATTTTGCAATAGATAATGCTCCACCTAAAATAAAGTCTTATATCAATGGCAATGAGTTTGATGAATTAGACTGGACATTATTCATGACAGATCCTACAGATCTAGTGATCATTGCAGAAGATAAAGGAATCCAGAACTCAGAAATAAGCTTTGGAATAGATCATATTGCATATTGCACCCGAGATGATTTATTAACTTGCGATCCAGCAACAGCATTGGACGCTGCAAAACGATTTGGAGAATCTAAGATAATAATTCCTGTTGATAAGAATATCAAAGTATGTTACTATGCTGTGGACAAGGGCGGGAATAAAGGAAGGATAAAGTGCGGGAAAACATTGTTTACACCAATCCCGGATATTGCGATAGATTCACCAACCCAAGATACAATCACTGATGATCCTAGACTGACAGTCACAGCACTGCACGATGTCTCTGACGCAACAGAAGCAGTGATATCTGCGTTTGACGGAGAGAATAGCATATCTGTGAGCGCAAGCATTATTGACGCGACAGTGAGCGGAACATTGACTTCCTTGTTTCCGGGATTAAACATTGTTTATGCAAGAATCAAAACTGCAGGCGGTATGTGGGGTGAAGATTCTGTTGATGTTTACTATGATACTGAAGGCCCTGTAATTGAACTTACTTCTGATCGTGTCTTTGAGTATGGAGATACAATTGAAGTAGAGGCTGAAATTGTGGATACGCACTGGACAGCAGTCGAGACACCAGATGGCAGCGGAGATGTGACCGAGGCAAGCGCTGTGATCCAGAGCATGTTATTGACAGACAATTTTACATTGCTGAAAGCCGGAAAAATATTCTCCCAGAGCATCACGCCAATCTTGTTGCAGAATAATTTATACAATTATCTTCCTGGAGAATATCTTATCACAATCAATGCAAAAGACAGATTCGGAAATATCGCAGTAGATACATACAATATTTCTATTGTCGACACTTCACCGACAGAGATTGATGTCGGGCTTGATGATTATGGAACACGCGAAGAAAATACTTTCTATACAACATCAACAAAACCAAAGATTCAAGTAACAACCACAGAACCTGCAACGTGCGAACTGCACATGATCTCGAGCACGCCAATACTTGTCGAAGACTTCTGGGAAGATGAAACTTCGCGAGCACATGAGTATGAATCTGAACATTATCTTGAGTTTGATACTGGAAGCGTGCAGATATTCAATGCAATGATATTATGCACTGACTTATTCGGCGGTAATGTTGACGAAGTTCCGATACGGATAGTTTACGATGATGTTGCGCCAGACCTAGCATTATTCAGCACACTTGGCACTAAACAGATCGAGAAAGAAGGCTTTGTCTACGAGATAACAGAACCTGGACAATATGGAGTTTTATCAACATTGATCACTGCGCGCGACCTGCGGGATAATGAAGAGATAATCTGTGAATACACCTGCAATAAAGATGAGAATGAATCGTGTGACCCGACAACAGAGACCAGGGCAGGTTTCATGGACTTTGGAATGGAGGAATACAATGCTGGACAAATCATGCAGATAAATGTCGGAAGCGCTAATATAATAGATGGAGAATATCGGCTTGATGTGAACTGTACTGATAAAGCATTGAACGCGATAACAAAAGATCTTGTGCTTTTCTTTAATATTCAGAGAGATATGTTCAAGATCATAGCTGCAGGTCCTTCTGGAGAGATTACAAGCACTGCACCAGACGTCTATGTCCTGACAAATCTTCCAACGAGTAAATGCGAATGGGACAAACCATTGGCAGGAAATGTCGCATTAACACCAGCCACAGATAAACGAATGAACAGATTCTTTTCATTCACACCTTCTGGTTTAGCTGTCGGCAATTATTCGTACACTATAGAATGTGCTCAGTTTGATACTGGCAATACTGACAGTATTGATGTGGACTTTAGTATCAGCGCAACTGGAGGAGCAACTGGAACATATGTTGTTAAAGGAATGGCGGCATTATATCTAGGTTCTAGTGATACGCAAGCACCGATGATAACAAACATTGACCTGCGAACCAATAATGGAAAACGCGGAATCTATGTTGATGATTTCAGGGAAAATTATAAACGTATCAGAGTTCTAGAAGGAGGGGATGCGAACAATAATATTATGATACAATTGACCGCAGATGCGATCGAAGCTGTTGTCTGCAGGTACAGTGAACAGTATCAGAACTTTGCGCAGATGGAGAATGAATTCTATTCATCCGAGTATGCGTTCTATCCAAAATCCCCATTCATCAAACTTACAACTGGAACAAGCAAACGTTATTATGTAAGCTGCCGCGACAGCGCAGGCAATACAGCTGCACCGTACACTGTGGAACTTTCTGTTGACTTTAACGCGCCTGTTGAAATAATTGAGGCCTCTCCTGTTGGTTATGTGAACCAATACCCGATCATCAAGACAACAACTGTGCAGGATGTCGATTGTGTATATGATACTGCAACATCGACTAACAATCAGATGAAAAAGTATGATATTGCAGATTATTATGGCCATACAAGCGCGTTATTCCCGGGTTCTGTCATTGTCATCCCCGAGGAAGAAGATCAGACAATAACAGTGAGCTGCGGTTCTGGAGTCAGACAGACTTCTGAGACAATAACATTTGCACTTGACAAGACATTGCCAACACTCACAATCACAAGCCCAGAGGATGATGAGGTGCTGGATACTCCGGACTTTGAACTTCGCGGATCAACAGAGATCGGTGTTGAGCTGGATATCTATGTCAACCGAGCATATCAAGGGAAAGTTGAAGTCTTATTGGACGGAACTTTTGATTCCACTGTTTCACTGGACACTTCTGGAGAGAATGTCATTGATGTAATCGCAACAGATAAAGCAGGAAATAAGGTGGAAAAGAGCATTACTGTGACCACAACTTCTGATGCTTCCCGTGTTGTTGCAATATTTCCGTCAGCAGGTCTGATTGGAGATCTGTCAGAGATTGTCGCTGTTGTGCGCGGAGAAAGATTCAGTCCGACACGGACAATATTTGACGTGTCAAAGGATGGAGAAACATTCAGCGGCAATGTGATCTATGATTCTGAAGAGGATGTTCTTGCATTTAAATCTACTTTAGGTTACTTCCCATCTGGAAATTATGAAGCTGAAGTAATCCCTGTTGATAGTGATGGAATGCCTGGCTTTGTAAAGCGTGTATCATTCACAGTCGATGTGACACAGCCTAGATTGAGATGGATCTCACCATCATCAGAACGCGCAATAATAAATAAACAAAATATACGGGCGGTTGTAGAACTGCAGCCGATATCGAACAGAAGAGTAATTACCCAGGCAGATATATCTGCGAGCAGTGACGGACTAGACTTTTCAAAGTTCGACTTTGTCAAGAAAGGAGATCTTTATTATGCAGATCTTAGTCTGGCAGAAGGGGTCAATTATATCCGGATTGATGCTGCAGACCTTCCAGGCACAGTGCACCATACAAGAACAATTGTTGTTGATTTGCGAGGCGCAAGCGCAGTTATCGAGCCATCAGGCACGATCACAACATCGCGGCCGACAATCATTGTCCAATTTTCAGAAGATGTCGAGCTTGTTTCCTTCTCTCTGACAGAGTTTGGCAATGGAGACAGATTCACGCATGCATTGGAATTATCAGATGCGACCAGCAGAGAGTTTACATTTGATGCAGTATCTCAACTATTATCTGGAAGCTATACTTTCTCGATAACTGTGAAAGATATCAATGGTAATGAAGCAACAACAACCCAGAACTTTGTTGTCGACATCGGAGATGTTGTGCAGAAATTAGTGAAACCAAAGAATATGGTCGCTCCAGGAACACCGTTCAATCTCATACTTGAAACAAACCAGGATGCGAACTGCCGTTACTCGCGCATCTATGACCCGGGTGTGCATAGCTCGATAGGACAATTCACAGGCTTATTTGGCGAGACTGGCGGAATAAGGCATACAATAAATGAATTCACAAGTGTTGATGCGATCTACCCAGCCACTAATAATATCTATATCTGGTGTGAAGGCTTGACAACATTGAGAGAATCGCAGCCAGTACTGTATGCATTCTCTATTGACAAGACCGCGCCCAGGATACTTGACGCTTATGTTGAACCAGATGAAGTTGCAGAATATCCATTGGAGACAGAACTCTTTGTCGAGACAGACGAACCAGCAATATGCAAGTATGAGTGTAATAGTGCAACTGCCTCCTACGATTTCATGGATTATGCATTATCAGAATCGTACGAAGAGATACAGAGCGGAATTATTGAACTTGAAGATAATACAATGTACTTGTGCAATATAGTATGCGCGAATCTTGCAGGATTGAAATCTGCAGTCTTGGAAGTTTCGTTTAATGTTGATACTTCATTGGGTGTTGGTCTGCGCATAATAAAGCCTAAAGACGGCGCTGCTTATTCAGAATATACAGTCCCATTAAAACTCAAGAGCGAGAATATTGCAGAATGTGAATATAGTCTTGATGGTGAAGAGGCAATAAACTTCCCAGACATTGGCCAGTCGTTTGAGATAATGCTTGAGAACCTGAGTGTTGGAAAGCATGAAGTTACTGTTGACTGTATCTATAGCACTGGAGATGGCAGTATATCATCCACCTTCTATATCGATGATACTCCGCCTTCTGAGACTGTTGTTAATGTCGGCGATGTCGCGTGCAGTTCAGAGAATATTGATGTGACATGGGAAGGTACCGATAGTGATAGTGGAATCATTGAATATGAAGTGGCACTGCGTACAGAGGAATCAGAAGAAGGTGTATATGACGTAAAAGAATTTACATCTGTTGGAAATTCAACAAAACTGCCTCAAGGTTTCTTGCCAGATCTTGATTCGGAAAGATATGTATTCGGAGTAAAAGCAATGAATCGTGCAGGTCTATGGGGCGAACCAGTTGAAAGTTTGGTCTTCCTGATAGATCCAACACTGATAATTTGCATTGACGTGACACCACCAGAGATCACTCTCATGAAACAGCAGATCCCTGCAAAGACAACAATATCCTTATCGTGTGATGATGGAAATGAAAGCGGCTGCAACCCTGCGATGTTGTATGGTATTGCAGATGATGAGGACATGTGCGTTGCGAACCAGACATATCTAGTCCCAATAGAATTCACAGAACAGAAATTCTTCTGTTACTGGGCTTCTGACCTTGCAGGCAATGTTGTGGAAGAAACAGAAATTATTGTCATCCTGCCGTCTGAGATTGCTGGTTGTCCAAATGACCTTGATTGCGACAATATAACAAATGAACGGGACGAGGATATTGATGGCGATGGAATACCTAATTGTGTAGATCCTGATGATGACAATGATGGAATTGTGGATTATAATACCGAGACAAACTTTAATGAAGACTTTGACGATGATAATGATGGAATAAATGATGACAGTGACTTTGATGTTGATAATGACCTGGATAATGACGGCCTGGCCAATGGAATTGACGATGATATTGATTGTGACGGAATCCTGAACTGTGATGATCCTGACATGGATAATGACGGTTTATTGAATGATTGGCTTGATGAGAACAATGGATTATTAGATTCTCCTGACAAAGACAATGATAATGACGGAACAATAGATGTTGATGATCCTGACTTTGGAAAAGCGACTGTTCCTGATACTGATAATGACTTGGATAATGATGGAATCCTGAATTCAATTGACGATGATATTGACGGTGATGGTATTCTGAATGAAGAGGATAGTGACTGGGATAATGACGGAGTCCCTAACTGTATGGACATTGACATAGATAATGATGGCAGATCTAATAGCGAAGATCCGGATTATACTGATGATTTTGATGAAGATGGAATGCCTAATGACTGGGAAGAAATGTTTGGGCTGGATAAACTTGATTCTCTAGACAAGGAACTTGACAATGACAATGATGGTTTGATAAATGCTGACGAATTTCAGTTCAGGACAGACCCTAATAATAAAGACAGTGATAATGATGGATATACAGATTATGATGAATTGTTTGGCTATGATGAACGATATGATCCAACAGATCCAGAAAGCAAACCTCCATCGAAATTCCTTTTCATCTTAGTGATGGTTATCATCATCCTGTTGTTAGCTGCTTTTGGTTATTATGGCTACAAATATTATTTGGGTTATCAGCAGAAGCGTGAGAAAGAAAAATTAGAAGCTAAACTGAGAGCGCGGCCAGCAACGCGGCGCTTGATGCGCGAAGTCAAGAAGAAACCGAAGCCAAAACCAAAAGTTGTGATGCCAAAGGTTGACATTACAAAAGAATTAGAGGGGCGCAAGAAGCTGCGCGAAGAAAGAAGAAGAGCAAAGGTACATGTCAGAGAAAGATTGTTCGGCAAGTTTGGAGCAGGCAGAGGCAGGACGACAAAATTGAAGAAGCCAGAAGAGAAAGTGGGAAGAAAGCCAAAAAAACTTCCAGAGAGCTTCAGAAAACTTGACCGCATGGTTGGAAAAGGAAAATCTCTTGACGCTTTGATTGCAAAGAGAAAAGGGAAGGTCAAGATGAAGGAGATCGACCGACTAGGAAAGATAATCGAGAAAAGAGGAGAGCTCAAAAAGTCTGATTTTGATAAATTAATCGCATTAAGCAGTAAATTTTCACCAGAAACAAGAAAAGTCACAGGAAAGAAGAAAAGGAAAAAATTAAGGAGAATATAAAATGAAAAGAGGTCAAGTAGAAGCTAGAGTTGTTATTTATTTACTGGCAGTGTTTATTGCGGCTTTGATATTATCTTATGGTTATTTGGCGATAAAAGGATTGATCTCGACACAGGAAGATATTCTGCTTGTCACATTCAAGGAAGATATAAAGAATAAAGTGGATGAGAAAAGTTATGAGTTCAGGTCAGTTGAAAAATTATCATTTTCTCTTCCTACAACTTACGATGAGATCTGTTTTGGAGATCTTCGTAATATTGGTGCAGCATTGAATGCAATACCCGCTGGAAAAGTTTTGATCTCAGACAGTATTCGCGATGGGGTGAACCGCAATTTTTTCATTCTCCAGCGCGGAAAGCTCAAAGACGCGTTTTATATCGGAAAAATTGTTGTTGATGATAATTTTCAATGCTTGGAAGTTGCAAATGGAATGTTAAACTTAGAATTTAGGGCGCTAGGAAAATCTGGGGTCAAGATCTCTGAATGGACATAAAATGAAGAATCAAAAAGCAGCAATCGAATTACAGATCAATTGGATATTCGTAATGATCATAGGAGGGATAATCTTATTTTTCTTTATCGGAGTCGTTGCAAAACAAAGAGGGGTCTCTGAACAAAGGCTTGTGAATGAACTGATCCGAGATATTGATCAATATATCAGCGGTGCGAGTGTTGCGCCGCGCGGTGCTGCTAGCCTGCCAGTACCTGGATATGATATTCAATTTACTTGTGATCATCTGCAGATCAAGAACCAGCGTTCCCTGCTGGAAAGCCGGGTGGTGTTTGCTCCGGATTATGTTGACAAAGAGGATCGACAGTTGATAGTCTGGGCCCTGCCGTGGGAAATCCCCTACGATGTGACCAACTTTCTTTATGCGACAGGTCCAGGCGTACGTTATGTTTTTGTCTATGAAGACGATAAATATGATGATTTTTACTATAATTTTGTGACAGACAAGATCAATAAGATAAAGGTCCCTATCAAAGATGCTGGTAGAGTCCTGGATTTTGTGGATGAAGGGAGTTATAGGACCCGGATCGTGATGCTCGGCCAGATGGAGCCAGTGCAAGTACCAGCATTTGCAAAGAATAAAGATACTTCTTTTGTATGGATCCCTTTTTTTGATCCACGAGAAAAATTGCCGGCTGGCGAAGTATATTTTTTACAGTATAATCCTACAACTGAAGAATTCGAACCAGCAGAATCTAAATTTGTTGGAGTTCCATCTGTGATTGGTGCGGTCTTCAGCAGTTCTTTAGAAAATTATAATTGCGCAATGGCAAAAGCGTTCAAAAACCTTCACACTGTGAATACAGTATTTGCTAAAAAAGTGGAATTGCTAGGCGCGTCACAGGTTTGTCCGGCTTTCTATGGAGAGTATGACCGGAATCTCTTGGCAGAGATCTCAGCATATACTGAATACCCCGGGAACTGGCAATTAGATCTTGAAGATTTGTTGTCAAAAGTTGCTTCCCTCAGACAAAGAAATTTTTTGATTGAGTCACAATCATGTCCATTGATATACTAAAATGAGAAGAAAAAGAAAAAGAGCGCAGATACAGACACTGGAGACAGTCGCAGTCCTTTTTGTCTTCTTCTTATTGATATCCTTAAGCCTGATATTCTATATGAGCTTTTCAAAAGGACGAGAAGCTGGAAAGATGGCAGAATTAAGCCACGAGCAAGCAGTACAAGTTGCACAAGTGATCTCAAACCTGCCAGAGATTCGCGCAACACAACAGGCAATACGGGGTGTGAATACTTTTGATCTTAAACAATTAGAAGCTCTTGAACTAGTGCTGGAGTCGGATCTTGAACTGAGCAAAGGGATATACCAGGAACGTTTTGGCACTAGCACGATCACAGTGCGCCAGATATTTCCTTCGCCAAAGAACTGGACAATCTATGATAATCCAGAACCCGGTGCAAAGTTCGAGACTCCGTTTTTTATCCCAGTTGCATTATACAATCCTTTGGATATTCCAGGTGGAAATTATTCATTTGGAATATTAGAAATAGTATTTTACAGTTAAGATGAAAAAAGCGCAGATGGAAATCATGGGAATGGTTGTGATAGTCCTTATCCTTGTAGTTGCAATGATGTTTGTCCTATTTTTCGCGACACAGGAGAAACCAGGCGAAGGAATAAAAGATTTTGATGATAAGCTTTATTCATTCAACACTTTGAGCGCAGTGCTGCATACAAATGTTCCTTTCAGGAGCTTGCAGATGCAATCTGTGATCGAGATGTGCATGTGGAATGATATCTGGGTTGGACAGGCACATACAATGTCGCCGTGCGAATATGCATCAGCAGGCATAGCAACCATGCTATCGCACTCTTTATCTTATATTGGCCAGGATTATCATTTTTATGTCTCTACAAATACTGATCCGGATTTTTACAAGATTGATGTGAAAAGCTCTACAGACCCCGCATTATGTGCAGGAGACATACAGAGCGCGACGCAACCATTGACATATGCAGGAGGCACAATGTATATCGTCCTTGACATCTGCAGCAAACCACGAGGTGAAATCTCATGAATAAGAATGGAGAAATTACAACACGAACATTGGTAATCATCATAGCTACATTGGTAGGAATATTCATACTAGCAATGTTATTTTTCAGAACATTCAATATCTTAAAATGAAGAAGAACAAGAAAGGCGGAATCAGCATTGTCCTTAAAGTCCTAGTCTTATTGATAGTTCTGCTTGCTGCAAGTTTCTTTTTGTTATATTTTGAAGTCTATGCTGGAGAAAAAGCAACACAAGCAATAGAACCTTGCCTGTGCAGATTGAGTGTTGATAGAGTCGCTGCAACAAAATTTCTCGAAACAGAGAGCAGGTTTGGTCTGGATTGCGGTACGCGGTTTGTCAACATATATAAAGCGGATGAATATAAAGTTAAAGAAAAAGGAGACCGTATTGATTATCATATTTCAAATACAAAAGAGCTGAAAGACGCATTTGCGCGCGAAATAACATTGGGATGCTGGGAGATGGGTGCTGGAGAAGATAATCCATATCCCAACCTGATAACATTGACAAAAGGAAGAAGCAGCAGGTGCGTGATCACGTCCCAGATAACAGTGGATCAAAAAGTTATCAATTCATTCGGTTCTTCACTTACTGATTTTGAATCTCATCTGATCAGCTATAGTTTCAGCGAGTGCGGTGTCGCTAAGCAAGCAGGCCAGATATTAGGAGATAAAATCTCTTTTGACACAATAGATATGACCCGAGGAAATGTTCCGATCACATTATCTGTTGTCTGGTCAGGCACGATCTCGCCAGATCTTCAGGCAGCGAAAACAATGACAGAACTCGGTCCGAAACTTTATCTTATTGGAAAAGCACTGCAATACATTCCATATATCAGTGTTGTTGGCAGTGGTTTGCAGGTGGTAGGCAAGGCAGGAGTTGTCGGCGGCATTGGCTATAATCTTGTGAATATTGACGACGATGTCTATCTTTTCGCAATCGCTATTGGTCCAGCTGACGAGGTTGGAAAGACATGCGGACAATTATACTGAAAATGAATAAAAAGGCTACGATTGGAATGGTATGGAATGTGATCATAGCAATACTTGTAGGAATAGTGGCTTTGATAATCCTGACATTTTTCCTGCAATCCACAGGAGAGGCTGCAGAACGCCTGCAGGAAGATGTCATGTGCAAGGTCAGTGTGGAGGAAGCTGTACGTAGCGGAGACTGGTGGGGAGATGTAATTAGATGTCCGACAAAGTATCATGAACTGAAAAAAGTTAGTGAAGAGGAAGTCAAGAAATTGATTGCGCAGCGCAGTATCACGTGCTGGGATAAGTTCGGAAGAGGAGAGAAATTATTATTTGCGCAGGACCCTAAATTGTTCGGCACAGACAAAGCTTCATATTGCAATGTGTGCGATGTGTTTGAATTTGAGAAAGTTAAGCCAATCCTTGAATTTGGCACTTATCTGACAGGACATAATGTCTCTTCATATTATTCAAAAGAACCGATCAGCCAGTTTGAATTCTTGAATCGTGTAAAGCTAGAGTCGGATGAAAAGACTGAGCTAGAGAACACTGTGCTGAAACAGGTGGGGATAGATACTGCAAATTCTTATGCAATTGTCTTCATCTATACAAAGGATCCGAAATTCTTTGCAATGAAATACTTTCTTGGAGAAGCGAGCAAGAATTATCTGCCAGCAAAGATATATTTCAGCAGTCTGAGCTACATGCTTGGTGATGACGGGCTTGCAGATTGGGATGCGCGGATAGCCCTGGTGCCTTACAAAAAAGAGCAATTACAGAAGGCTTGCGAGTATCTCGAAGAATAAATTTAAATAGAATGTTTCATTTGATGGTGTCAAGATGTGGTGGATGTTGCTTAAATCAAACATGAGGGACAATAAAGGAGATATTTCTGTCAAGGCAATTGTCATCATCATAATTGCAATCGCAATCCTGGTCTTGCTGCTCTACATGGCAGCAACAAAAGGAAAAGGAATGTTTACTGTGTGGGAAAAAGGCCCGTTTAGCTAAAAATGAAGACAATAGATATCATCATAGTGCTTATCATTGCATTGCTAGTGATTGTGCTTGTAATGCTGATATTTTTTCCAAAGATAAAGCATACAGACGTAATCTCAGAAGAATTTGTTAAGAAGACATTAGAAGAACAGACAGCAGCAGAAGCGGATCCAGAGATACTGGCTGGAATCACTACAGCAGTATCTGGTTCTGAGACAGGGATTTTGGTGCTGGATCCTCTCTGAAGCTATAGCAACATTTATATATGAGAGATACGGCCTGTTATATGGTAATAAGCATAAGAGGTGAACAAGATGCGCAATAAAAAGGGATTAGAAATGTCAATGAGTATTGTTGTGATCGCAGTACTGGCAATCCTGGTATTAGTTGTTCTCGCAGTTATTTTTACAACACAAACAGGAAAAGTAGGAAAAGAAATCCAAGGATGTATTGCAACAGGCGGTCTGTGTAAAGATGCAGCAGAAGGCTGTAACCCTGATACAGAAGTACAGGGTAGAGAAGGAGCATATAACTGTCCAGAAGATACTGTGTGCTGCTTTGATAAAAATCTTGCATCAGCAAGAGGCCTGAAGACAGAGCTCATTTGATTTTTATTATTATTTTTCTTTATGACAACCTTTATATATGAAACAAACCTATTTTCTAGAAAATGACATATAAAAAGAGGTGCAATAGGAAAGCACAAAATCTTTCTATGCAGGTTGTGGTCATAATCATAATTGCAGTGCTTGTGCTCATTGTGGTGGCATTGATGTTTTCTGGCCAGGTATTCAAAGGAAAAAAGGAGATAGATTATATCTCTGCACCGATCGAATACCAGACAGCATGCCTGAAACAGAACGTACTGCCCTACGCAGAATGTGTTGCAAAATGTAAAGCATGGATTGCAGAGCATCCTGGCGAGCATTTGAAGAATGCTGTTGTTGATGGTGCGGATTGTTATGTTAAGAAAAAATGAGAAATAGAAAAGGACAGACTACCTGGATCTCCCAAGAATATATTCTTGTTGTACTTGCAGTTGTAGGATTGTTCATCCTGATGACTTTTGGCATTCGTGTGTGCAGCACGATCGAACAAAGCGAGACAAAAGGCAGTTTTGAATCATTCATGGATGTCTATGAAGGGATTAACATATTGACAAGCCAGAATCTTACAAAATGCGGTGTTGCGGTCGCTTTCCAGGATAATGAGGCGCTTGTTGGCTTCAGTGCTGCGCAGGCAAGAGTAAGTCCAAAAATAGGAACTTTGCGAAGCTTGACAAGATGGATCTCTGATACTAGAATCAATAGGCCAGAGGCAGAATACTGTCCTCCAGCAGTATCTTGCTTGGTGCTATGTAATGTTGAAAGTACGCCAAATGCTGATGATTGCAGAGGCACGTTAAGGTTAGACTCGCGCGAATTTTTCAATGTATCTGTGATCAAGCGCAGGGATGGCAATGCGCGGGATATGGTATACTTTGGTGACGAGAAAGCAGAAGTTGAATATTTGACACTTGAAAAGATCGGAACAGTACCGTACACAATTCATATCTATAAAGGAGATGCGCAGATAAAACCGTGTCAGAGCGCTGTCAAGATTGCTGAGCGCAAGTTCGGAGAGAAACCTAAGTTCGAGACACCAACAATAGAAGAAATAGATTTATCGTGAGTCTGAGATGAGATCTAATAAGAGAGGGATAATAAGCGAGCAGTTGTATATTCTATTTGGAATTCTCGTTGTTGTTGTTTTTTCAATCAATGCGTACAAGTTTGTGAATGGAATAGCTTCTGAATCTGCAATGCAGCAGCAGTTCGCAGTGCGTGACCTTGCAATGATAGGAACAACAGCATCTGGAGCACCAGGTACTTTGGCATATGTCTTCTTTATGCAGAATTCGAGGCAAAAAGTTCTGCCAGGGCAATTGTCATTGGCATTTTATGATCCGAAGACAGAAACTTTCCTGAAATATGCTGAATATTTCTTTACGTATTCAAAAAATCAAAAGTTCCAGAAAAGCAGAAACTTGACAAATTCAATGCACATTGTCAGAAACGGGGATGAATTTGCATTCTATAACGCTTATTCCAAGAGCATGGGATCGAAAGATCTTGACTGCCGGAATTATATGCAGACAAAGACTATCGGAGAGTTTGCGAAAAATAAGATTGTGATCAGCCTTCGCAGTAAGGAAAATTATGTCAAATTAATTGCAGAGAAAATTCATTCTGGACTTGGCGGAGGCCTGGCAACAGGACAGAACGTGGTTCTTGATCTGGACGGGACAATGGAGGGAGGAGATATTTTTGTTGTATTAAAAGATGAAAACAAGACATCTATAGTTCTTGGAACCCCGACACAGGAGACAAAAAAACTTGGCTGTATGATAAAAGATGAAGTAGGAGCAGCAGAGATTGACCAGGACTATCATTTGGATCTGATAAATAATCCTGCACTGATCAAGATTCTGGTCAAAATCCCGCAGGGAGAGGATTATTCCTCTGAGATAGCAAGCAGTATACTAGGGTATTATCATGAATAAACGAGGATTGGCGTTCAATCAGATGATAAAGATTGCTGAATTAGTTTTATTAGTGATAGTATTGATGGCATTATATTTCTGTCTGAGGCATGCAGTCTCTACTTTGCACGATACAAGCTCTGCAGAAGCTGTCTCGTATGTAACTAATATTCTTTATTCAAAAGACGGGATAATGTTGTATGATCCTGAAATTGACCGAGTGTATCCTGGAATCATTAGTAATTTTGATAGTGCAGTGCTGGATTCTTCAATGAAAGTCAATATCAGCGGAGAGTTCCCAGCTGCAAAATTAACATTGATTGATGCAAAATCTGGCGGGGAGCAGGTGATCTACTGGAATGAGAAGTGGTACAACCGTCTCAAGGAGAAAATTGGATTCAAGGGAAAAGCCAGTCCGCATATGCGCACTGAGAATCTTGTTGTGAATGTTGCTCAGCCTGATGGAAGCATATCTTTATCCTATCTGACAATAGAGGTTTTGGTGCCTAGAAGATGAGAAAGAACAAAAGAGCTGGAATTGCGAACATGTTCGAGATAATCGGTGCCTCACTATTCATACTTGTCCTGTTCATAATCTTCTGCAGCGGATTTTTTATTGATTTTAATAGAATAAATGTTATGGTGACTGGAGCAACCATTGGTTATAATCATGATATAACAATGCAGAGTTATCTGCGCGCACCTGTTGAGTACAACAATGAGACAATCATAATGCTTGACTTGATAAATATTGCAATTTCTGAAGGTGATTCTACGCTTCTCGAGGCTGAGACACAGAAAATTTTGATACAATATGTCTATGATAACAAATTCTGGTATGTTGGTGTGTGGGATATGCAGAGGAGTGATTTTAGTAAAGTATTGAATGAATATGTTGATTATGATGATTTTGAAGATATAATGGATGAAGATCCAGGCTATGAGATCGGTAACAGCAGGTTGTTGGTGAACATGCACAGGCTTGAACCAAAAGATAAAGGAGAGAATAAAGAATTGAAATTCACACAGGTCCCGTATTTTTCCAGTGGGGAGAAAAAATTTATGATCTTAGTCTTCCAGGTAGGTGAAGCAAAATGAACAAGAAAGGAGTCTTGAGCATATTTCTGGCTGTGATGACTACTTTTATCATAATCTATGCTTTCATTGTCCTTGGAAATACTGGAAAGATCAATGACAGAATTGTTGGAATGGATGCTATTAAATTAGGGGAATTGTATCAGATAGGAGAGGATGCAAGATCATATATTGACAATGCTGCGCATTATTCCAAAGGCCCTGCATTGTATTTATTTGAGAAAAATGGTTTGTTTCCAGAGTGCGGAGAGATGGAAACATACTTTTTGTGGAAGAATAAGACGCACGAGTGTTATCCAGACGAAAATTCAATCTCTTTCGGAATACGCAGCGCATTTGCATCGATCATAAACCCATATCTTGAGAATTATTTATTGTACGACATAACCTTGGATTATGTGACTCCTGCTGATCTTAAGTTCAAGGATTCCGCGATCATGGGATATCCATTTGACAGCCTGGTAGTTAATAATGATCCCTTCTATTCAGTGAGCCAGGGCTTTTCTGTTGATTATGATTATCCGTTTGATTATGGTGAGATCCAGAACCATGTTATGCAGATAAATGATCAGTGTAAAGATAAAGAAGGGATGGCATTGAAGAATTGTGTTGACAGCGAGATAAATAAAGTAAATATTTTTGAATCCCGGAGGAGCAGGGAATGGATTTTTGGAGGCTGTGGCAGTACAGACGAGGCAATGCTGAATGCTTTCGCTGAAAAATATAATGATTGTGCTTCTTCACATGATTACAAATGTGACTGTCCAAGTGCAGCTTACGATCCCAGGATAAACATACAAGGACAAGTCGCAGTGCTAGGGAATGAATCTTCTTTGCTCGGCTTGCCGTTCAATGCAGGCGCAATGCTTCCTGGAGCGCGCCTGGTAAAGCAGAAGAATTTCATTGACCTTGCAGTCTCGGGAGCAGTCAATCCGATATGCCGATCAGATCGCCGTATGTTTCGAGTTTGTGTGAAACAACCATTCCGTGTTCGGATTGGAAATGAGAGGAAACAGTTGATGACACGGTTTGCATTCTATGTAGATGATGGGTTTGCGCCAGAACCAGTGGTTGTTTCTGAAAGAAATGATAAGAAAGCGTTTGAATGGCTGCCATCTGGTTCAGCAGATGTGGAAGAGTATCGTGTGTTTGTCTACAAAAAAGGTTTAGTTCCTGATTATTCTACTTATGATATTGTTTTACGGGAAACAAATTCTGATGAAAAATTATCTTTTATGAAGGATACAACAATTTACGATATAGAAGTGGTCGCTGTAGATTTTGACGGCAATTGCATGATCTCTGGAAAGAAACAAAAATGCAAATGAGCTTTTAAATAGCCACCAATAATTATTTAAATTCGAATCTATTCAGCAGGCCTAAGGGGGAATTATATGATTCAGATGCCTTATGACCAGATTATAAAAAAATTAGTTGCAAATACTTCGCTTTCTGAAAAAGAACTTAATGATAAGATCGAAGCAAAGATGAAAGAGCTTTCTGGCCTTATAAGCAAGGAAGGTGCTGCGCATATCATTGCGAACGAGCTTGGTGTGAAACTCTTCCAGGTGTCTGCAGGATTGCTGAAGATCAAGGATATCCACCCTGGAATGCGCGCAGTAGAGACAGTGGGAAAAGTGACAAATGTCTTTGAACCAAGAGAGTTTGACACTGGGGCCCGGAAAGGAAAGGTTGGAAATTTTATCATATCTGATGAGAGCGGCAGTATAAGAGTTACATTATGGAATGAGATGGTTGATAAATTGCAGAAACTTGAACCTGGAAAGACAATAGTGAAGATAAAAGGCGGATATGTGCGGCAGAATAATATTGGAAATAAGGAATTGCACCTTAATGACAAGTCTGCCTTGACTTTGAATCCACCAGGCATTGAGATAACTGAGCGAAGATCAGAGAGAAAAAAGATAATCGATCTTTCTGAAGGGGAGGATTCAGTTGAACTTTTAGGACATATTGTTGATATATTCAGTCCTGCATTTTTTGAAGTCTGCCCCGTATGCAGCCGCAGGCTAAAGCTAGGGGAGAAGGGGTTCGAGTGCCAGCAGCACGAGAAAGTGGAACCTGCACTTTCTTATGTTGTCAATGTCCTGCTGGACGATGGCACAGGAACCATGCGCGTTGCCTGCTGGAGGAACCAAGCTGACAAATTGTTTGACAATATGCTTGATCTTAAGGATAATAATGAACTGTTTGAGCAGAAAAAAGCTGAATTGCTTGGCATAATGGTGACTGTGCGTGGAAAGGTCACTAAAAACAATCTTAATGGAAATCTGGAACTGTCTTCTTTTAATCTAGACACCAATCCAAAGATGGAGAAAGAGGTTGAAGAGCTTCAGAAAGAAGTGGAAGAACTAGATAATCTCAAAATTGAAGAAGAAGAAATAAAATAAAGAATTCTTTATGGGCCTGTTGCAGCAGTTATATTTGAAGTTATTATTCCACTTGCTATTGTTGAAGTTGTGGTTGTAACGTCGCTTGTATAATTGCCTATAAGAGATCCAATAGCCAAAGCAGCAGTATCTTCTACTATCTCAAAGGTTGCTACTTTCCACTTGTTTCCACTGCATGCAAAGTTCTGCACTGAAGGATCCCATGCACAGCTGTATACAAGGATGTAATTTATCTGTCTGAAATAATTTGTGATCCCAACATCCAGGTCCTTGTCCACACTGCCTGCGCACCAGCTGCTTTCATCTATAGGTGTGCAATCGAAAGTATGCCCTGTCCATTGCTGATCATTTGTCAGTATGTAGAATGTGCTCCAGACATAGTCATCATCAGCATTTACTGTGATAGTTTTTTCTGTGGTGCCTGCGACTGTCACTGATGCTGGATCGACTGTGACAAAAGCTCCTGCATCCACTGCCCATGTCGGAAGTGCTGCTCCTGCCTGGCCAACAGGCACTTGTATTGCTCCTGGCGGTGACGGCAGTCTTTGCTGTGGCTGGCATCCTGCAATAAATATTGCTATCACGAGAAATGTTAGTACAAAATAAATTTTTTTCATGTTATCACCTTTTGAATTTTTAAGCTTAATTTCCAGGAGTGCTGCCCATGACCGCCAACTGGGTCTTGGCATTGTTAGTCTCGTCAGATTCTATGATCGTGTTATTGAAGTCAGCTGTAGCAGTAACTTGCTGATTTGTTGAGATGAATAAGCCGCTTGTATCTATATGCATACCCAGGTCAAATCCTAATTGATAATTGTATGCCGCACCAGGAGTTGGTGACGTTCCGATACTCATCCCAGTGATCTCTTGGTTATTGCTAGCATCAACTATTAATGCGCTCACAGGCGTATCTAAAGGTACGGGACCTGCACCAATATTTTTGACAACAGCTACTAATCTGCCATTAGATTTTGCAAGGATCTGATCGACTATCAGATCTGGTGGCGATGCTTCGCTTGGAAGTAGGCAGATGCCATTTGCACAACCATGCCAGCATATGATTTCCTTCATCTTTAACTTGTTTAGTTTCTCATTATCATCACAATATCCTTCTTGTAGGATCATCTTGCCATGGCAACCATCTTGGAGAACCATATCTAGGAATGAAACTATTGTTTGAGTCCTGTTATCAAGACCGCCATCTGGGTCCACGCAAGTATCATTTATGCAGGCACCATTACTGCATCCAATTGAACAACTAAATAAAGAGGAAGACATAGCATCATTGACACAACTGTATTCCATTAATTTGCAATCTGGACCTGTTGTACACTGGTAGACTGTTTGGTTTGTTGTAGGATCGTAGCATGTATCAGTACCTTGTTGTTCTCCAACTGTTACAGTTCCTTTTATGTCTGTGCTTCCACCATCAGAATCACTACAAGCACCAGTCGGAGGAGCTGCATCCTCTGTCAGATTGAACCATATTAGTTTCCATCTGTTTCCACTGCAGTCAAACTGGTTGTTTGGAAGTATGGAGCATGTATAACCTACTGCGTAATTCTGGCCGTCGAAATATGTTGCCCAATCTATATCAATATCCGAAGTTGCAAGATTAGCGCACCAATCTGAATTAGGGAATAAACTGCACGTTGTTGTATGTTCTACCCATTGATTTGTATTATCTAATGTATAGAATTTGTTCCAGATGAAATCGTCGCTTGCTTTTAGTTCAGCCATTGTGGTCCCAGCAAGAAAAATATCATCAATAGAGATAGTTGTATTGTCAGTCAAGGTATAGCTTTCTCCGATTCCCATTGAATTTGTCGTCTCGCCATTAACATTGACAGTAACTTCTGTGCCATTTGCTGCGAATGCCACAATGTTAACTTCGTAATCTAGATTATTTAGGGTATATGTCTTACTTTCACCAACTGAGAGAATATCTGATATAGAACCTCCAAGCGTAAACTCAACACTGGCTTTTTGAAGAACAATATTTGGCTGGTCAATTATGAATTTATTTGCGCCAGGAGAAGCCCATGCAGGATAAACACCTGCTTTGCCAATTGGCCCAAGGAATGTGCCTGGTTCTGGCGGGAATTTTACAGTGCTTGGCTGGCAGCTTGCAATAGCAAGCACAATAACAAATAGTGCAATGAATATTGTAATAGTATGCTTCATATAGTATCACCTATTTTTATAAAGCAATTGAACAAATCCTCATATATAAATCTTGCTATGCTTAGCCAGAATGCTTCCTTCTGAAGAATTCAAGGATTATAAGGCCTATGATGATTGCTATGCCGATCAAGATGACCCAGAAACCCCGAAGGGTGCAGATAGCTGTCATGAACAGATTCTTTGAGACATGTGTCTCGATCAATGCCGCCTTGAACAAGATTATTGTGGCAATAGCAATCAGGATTGAACAACTGATTAATATCCTTTTGAAATGACGTGATGATAATCTTTCCACTAAGATTGCTTTTGACAATAAACCCCCTGCAATTGCAGCCATTAAATATGCACTGACCTCTGGGATCATGTGGAAGAACATTATCCCCAAATTGCACGAGATTAACGCGTATGCCTGTGAAAAACCTAATCCTGCAGGAACCTGATATCTTACTACTTTTGCTAATGCTGATGCAAATATCGAGGCATTTAATATTATGAGGAACAATGCTCCTGAGCCATAGAATAATGACAGGAAGAAACAGATTATCATTACCAGGAAATTGTTCTTGAAGATCATCAAAGTCTCATTTCCTGCTGTTGGCGGCGGCGGCAGCATCCTGCCACTCTCTACAAAGACTTCAATGCTCGATGAATGTCCGTATAATTGTTCCTGAGAGAATACTGTTGTTGGATAGATTAATGCAATGATGAAGAAAACTACGAAAACCCCGATGAAATAGTATAAGAAGAAATCTATGACAAACTTATGTTTTCTGAAGAAACCTCTTTTTGTCCTTGTGATATATCTTTCTTCGTACGAGAATAATGAGCTTACTATCGGCAGTGTGATGACAACTGTCAGCAAAATAGTTGCGATTCCAATGAAATTTCTTACAGCTGGATCATGGAAAAGTATGAAAGATACAATATAGGAGATAATAGTAAATATTACACCGAGGTATAAACAATACGCTCTGTTAACTATTAATGTTTTTATGTCAAAAAGACTCTCAAAGACCATGTTGTATTTCGTCGTACGCTTTTTCAATCAGATCTTCTGGCCAGCCTGCTTTTTTTAATAAATTGTGCACTTCGTCAAAAGTCAGGCCCTGTTTTGCAGCATTTAACAGATATTCTTTCAGCTCTTTCACTTCTTTTTCTGGTTTTTTAGGTTTTTTCTCTGGTTTTTCTGGTTTCATTGGTTTTAGAAGTGGTTCTGGCTTGTGGAAACCAGGTTCATGCTTTGTATGCTTTAAGATATACATTGCTATCAAGACAATGTTCACTGCAATTGACAAGAAGAATATTATGTAGAAGAATACTGTTGTTCTTGGCTTTCTCTCTGATTGTAATCTTAATTCCTGTTTTAACCTTTGATTCTCCCTGTTTAGGGTGTCTATTGTTGATTTTAAGCTGGAAGTCTGGGCTTGAAGCTGTTGTAATTGCTGCAAAGTCTGCAGTTCTAATTCCTCCTTTGTTGGCTGCGGAGTCTGAAGCTCTGGTGTGGCTGCTTGTGTATCCGGCATCTGGAAACCAGGTGCTTGTGGCGGCGCTGGCAGGTCTAATTGTGCAGATGCAACGAAAATTGATACTAGGAAAAGAATAATCAGGATAAACAATGCTTTATTCATGCTATTCACCTCTCTGTCTTAATCATAGCATTATTCTTTTTAAATATATCGTTGGAAAGCTTAAAATTATATATGAGGGCTTCTCCTTAGTTGAAAGGTGATTTGAAGATGATGGGCCGCACACATATGCTATTTGGTTTTCTAGTAGGTCTGTTTGCTATCCAAGCATTGCATCCATCTAATCAAATCCTTTTCATATTCCTAGTTGTCTTGGGAGCTTTGCTACCAGACATAGATCATCCGGATTCTAAAATTGGAAGCAAAGTCAGGATTGTTGGAGCATTGTTTGAACATCGCGGATTTTTCCATTCATTGTTCGCAGTTGCATTGTTTGTTATTCCATTCTGGATTTTTACATCAAGGATTTATGCATATGCTATTTTGATCGGTGTTTTATCTCATCTCTTGGCAGATATGATTTCGCACATGGGAATCATGCCCTTTGCCCCGATATCTAGGTTTAAATTGCGCGGCTTTATCAAAACAAACTCTATTGGCGAGAATATCATCCTTGTTGTTGTGTTTTTACTATCAATCTGGAAACTGGTGAGCCTATGAAAATTGTTTACTCTCCAAAATTCTTAGAACATGAAACAGGCATGCATCCAGAACGAAAGGAAAGGCTTATTTTTATTAAAAGAAAATTGGATCAAGAAGGTTTCAGAGATTATGTACAAGCAGAAAAAATCAAAGATAAAGACCTTTTGATCGTACATTCACAGCAGTTGCTGGATTCATTGAAATTAAACAGTGAAATGGAAAAAAATCAACCAGACAATATCTTCAACAAGAATACATTCGAGATCGCAAAACTGTCTGCTGGTGCGGCTCTTACTGCTGCTAGGATTGCTGGGAAGGAATTTGCTTTTTCTCTAGCACGTCCACCAGGACATCACACTGGGACTCATACTTTTGCTGGGTTTTGTTATCTGAATAATATTGCTTTTGCTGTTCGAATGATACAAAAAGAGAAGAATGTTGGAAAAGTGATGATTGTAGATTTTGACATGCATCACGGTAACGGAACACAAGAGATTTTTTATGACGATCCAAGTGTATTCTATCTTTCTTTACATCAGGATCCTCATTTTACATATCCCGGAGTTGGTTTTTCGCACGAGAATAACGAGCATATAACAAATATTCCCCTGCCAGCTGGAACAACAGATGAAGACTTCTTGAAGATATTTAAAGAAAAAGTAAAAGAATGCTTTGAAAAGTTCAAACCAAACATGCTAGCTGTCTCTGCAGGCTTTGACATGTTCATTGCAAACGGCCCAATAGTCGGCTGCATGCTTAACATTGAAAAAAGCGAGACGTTTTTCGAGATAGGAAAGATATTGAAAGAACTAAATGTCCCAACATTCGCAGTCCTGGAAGGAGGATATGATCTTCCTACCCTGGGCGAGAATATATGGCAGTTTCTGAAGACTTTTAAATGACTGAGCTAAGCTTTATATATTCACCCATTTAGAAGCTTCTGGGTGTTTATTGGGAATGGTTGTATCAGAAAGGACTCAAGAGCAGACACATTTAGACATATATAACCAGAATCGCGGTTATTTCTTATCATTTCTGAAGCATACTGATCAAAAACCAAATACGGTTGCACGCATGGAAGCTAGATTGAAAGCGTATTTTCCTAGGATTGTTGAAGCTTTTGCAGCATACAGTCCAGAAGGACAAGTTTTAACTATTGGAAGTGGTGCGGGTGATGATTATTTTCCACTTTTGCATAGATTTCCGAATGATAATATTGTTACAACATTCCATGAACCAAATCTAGGTATGGC
Organism: Nanobdellota archaeon; assembly: GCA_023133595.1. Taxonomy (GTDB): domain Archaea; phylum Nanobdellota; class Nanobdellia; order Woesearchaeales; family WJKV01; genus JAGLWF01. The sequence goes on from JAGLWF010000003.1 coordinate 84,968, forward strand.
AATCCAATTTTTTATTAAATACCTTGCTTCTGGTTTTAGATTTGATAATCTTGAGATCCACAAGCAACCATTGACAAATGCTTTTGTTTCTACTGAAAAAAATAAATATGCTTTATGTGTCGGAACACACTGTTTTTATTATATTGATGATTGGGAATCTTCTATACGTGGATTGGTTGACTCAACAAGACCGGGGGGAGTTGCAGCTGTTACATTAACATCTCGAGAAGGAGATTTGTATAAATTTCGTGAACGATTTTTCCCTGCAGTTGGAAACGGAAAACCAAAATGTGCTGAAGATCTTGAAGAATTGTTGGGTCGAATGGGGATAGATTTTATTTCTGAAGATTTTGAGTCTTCTTTAATAGTTGATGATGAAGAGGAAGAGAAAAATGTGTTATCTTTCATGTTAAGAAAACATTATGATCAATTAGACGATGCGACCAAAGCTGAAATTGATTCTTATCTTCTTACTGAAGAAAAAGGCAATGGAAAATTAAAATTGAAATTAAGGGATAAAGTAATCTGGATCCCAAAAGCTGGCGAATTTAAATTCCAACCCGGAGAAAGAAAACCAATCTGGGAACAAAAATATCTAACAGTTGGAGAATTTCATGAATTTTTTAAGTTTCATATGGATAAACTCATCAAAAAAGATTGGGATGAAGTAATGAAATCCTCCAAGTATCAGCAGTGGGTGCGTGACGAATTCCGTCGGGGATATGAACTTCTCCTGATCGGAGATTGTTTTTGCAGCGACCCATACTTTAAACAGATCTCCTTTATTGATGACAATCGTCTTGGTGCGCCTGTGAAGTTTAGGGGGCCTGACGGAAGAGAGTATTGGGGCTCTCCTACAGCATCCCAAATGAAATTGCTTGAAGAGGAAATGATGGGCGGAGAAGGAGCATATGAAATTTGCGAAGAACATAGTTCTCCAGAGGAGAGGATGAATCAACATACGTTTTTCTGGGTTGATGATTATTTAGATATGGTAATGCTAGATATTAATAGGAATGGAGCTTTAGAAATGGGCAATCCCATGTCTATAAAAACTCTTTATTTTGATTGTTATCGGGAGTTTGGACATCACGAAGTTTTTTCGATGGATGGATTTTCAATATTTAACGAGATTGTAAAACAGAATCCTCAAATCAGTGTGAAACATAAAAGAGTGACTCCTAGAGATCTTGAGACTATCTTGTTTCATATTGCTCAACAAGAAGGGCCAGAAAAATTGAAGCAAGCAATTTCTGAACTTCAGAAAATGATTCCACAGATGTCTGTTGAACCTGGAGAAGAAGAGGATTTTACTAGGTTACTTTCCGAGCTCGCTGCCAGAGCAGATCGAAGTAGCCCTCATAATCCTGCATGACTTTCTTGTTCTTGATAATGATACCTATTGGTTCTGTCCTTAATCCTATGATGATTCCAACTCTGTCAGCATAGATGTTTAATGCGATCGGTGAATCAACTTCGTTGGGCAGGATTCTTATATCGGTATATTTCATTTTTGCTAATTCTTTTGCTCTCTTTGAACTTGAACTTTTGAACAAGATCATATCTTTTACTTTCTTTTTTACTCTTCTTGCGTGCCATCTTGCTAAATAATGTTTCAGTATCCAAGGATAACTCCAACCGCCTATGACTTTGTTTACTTTCGCATGCTGCAGGATGTCTTCAAAGAGGTTTTTTATTCCTTCTGGTCCCTCGAAGATTTGTATTGCCTGATCTTTTTGTGTTTGCTGTTTAATCTTTGTCAATTCTGGAAGAATCTTATTGAGAAGTTGTTCTTTTTGCTCTATTTCTGCTCTTTCTTCCTCTAATATTGTCATTAATTTGTTTGGGTCAACTGCTTCGTAGTGCCTTCTCTTATTTTTCATGACAAAATTGATTAATCCTTTCTCTTTTAATCTCTCTAAAGCATCATATACATTGCTTCTGTGTATGCCTGATTTTTTAGTTATAGTTCCGGCACTAGAAACCCCACTCCTTAACAATGTGAGATAGATTTTTGCTTCGTTTCCAGCGATCCCCAGCTTTTGCAGCACTAATTTTTTCATACCGCTATAAAAAGATTATAAATATATAAAAGTTTCGTAGTTATAGACTACAACAAATGTTTATGTACCTAATGGCGATTTTCTGGATAGGATACAACATCCTAAAACACTAAAATAAAATTGGGACGGAGGGATTAATATGGGAGAAATACCTAGTTATAAGGCTGAATTCATAGAATTTCTAAAGAGTATTAATGCGTTAAAGTTCGGAGAATTTACTCTGAAAAGCGGACGGAAATCACCGTGGTTTGCAAATGTTGGAGCTGCTGATAATGGTGCACGAATACAAAGACTTTGTAAAGCATATAAAGACCGGTTGACAGCTGCACTTTTTGGAGACCCAAGAGAAATTGAAGATTTTGATGGCCTATTCGGCCCACCCTATAAAGGAATTGGTTTAGCAATAGGGACGGCAATGCAATTCGAAGGAGAGAAGAAAGATGTTTATTGGACATTCAATCGTAAAGAAGCAAAAGGACACGGAGACGCAGGAGTCTTAGTTGGACGAAAGATTAAGTCTGGCGATAGGTTGGTAATTCTGGATGATGTTTTCACAACAGGAGGGACAAAAGAAGAAGCAGTTGATTTAATCCATAGTTTAGATGCTAAAGTTGTTGCTGTCTGCATTGCTGTTGACAGAGGCGAAGTTGCAGCTGGAGGAGAAGCAAGGTATACTGCGATCCAGGCATTCCAAGACAAATATAAGATTCCAGTTCTTTCGATTGTAAATGCTCATGAAGTTGTAGCTTATATGGCTGGCAAGACTGTTGATTTTGAGACAAAAACAGAAGTTGCCAGAAAAGAGGTTTCTTTTGATGAAGAGATCAAGCCATTGATGGAAGCTTATCTAGAAAAATACGGGGTGAAACAATGAGAGATTATGCAATAGTTTTATCAAACGATGTTCAAGATCCAGAGAAGATGCTTGAAGTCTGTAGAATGACTGCACCTTATGTAGATGCAGTAAAGATTGGAATTACTTCTTCAATGAAACCAGGGGTTGGTATTTTTGAAGATGCAAAAAAAGTAATGGCTGTGAAACAAGCTGTTGAAAAAGAAGGAACTTTAGTTCTTGCTGACTATAAAGTTGCTGATATTGGGTTTTATAATGCAAAACAAGAAGCATGGCAAGGAACAAATGAGAAAATCGTTCGAGTATTATCTGAGAATGGGGCTGATTTTATCACGTGCCATACAATTGTTGGAACTTCAAGTATTCAGGAATCTGTTGATACTGCACATAAGCATGGATCTGGAGTTTTTACTTTGCCTTTTATGACACATGTTGGAGCAGAGTTATTTTTTTATCATCCAATTGATCAAGATTACACAAAACAAGTTCTTGAGAAGCTAGGTTTTGAAGAAATGCTTGGAGAAGTTGATAGGTGTGAAACAATGTGTGATTTGATCATTGCGATCGGAGAACATGTTGGTGTTGATGGTTATATCGGGCCTGCAAATAATCCTGATGTTTTAAATCGTTATCGTCAGTTTACACAAAAGCCTCTTTGGACTCCAGGTCTCGGTAGGCAGGATAAAATGAAGAGGACACTTGATAAACAAGTTGAAGATTGGGCAGGGATTGTTGGTCCAAATTCAGGTGCAATTATAGGATCTGCAATCTATAAAGCGGATGATCCTGCAGCAGCTGCAAAAGAGATCATGGAAATCAGAGATGCTGTTGTAAATAAATTATAGATTTTTTTATTTTTCTTTTTGAAAATTTAATTAAACTAGAGATAAGAATGAAACATAACATCGATTTCAGAAAACATCTAGAGGATTGTTTAGGTAATCCTCCACCTGAAGATCCAGACAAACTGGTAGAAAGAGAGGGATTTTTAGCACTATATAAGATGGCTTGTCTTCTGATTGAAGAAGGTCCGAAGATTGAAGGTGGAATTGAAATAGATGAACTAGCATTCTATGATCTTGAAGAGTATATTGTTCCATTTATGTTCAACAGAGGGAATTATGTTGGTTCTATTAAATTTAGTGCTGATGAACCATGGCAGGGTGTTGTTATGTCTTGGCTTATGTGGTTGAAAGGGAATATCAGACCCAAACATGAAGATGGAGAAAGGATAATTGAGAATAATATTGATATTCTAACAAAAGCAATAGAAAATCCAGAAATATTGAATGAAACTCCATATCCTTTTCTAGGAGAACATCAAAAATTTGGTCAAATACTTCTTAGATATGAAAATGATAATTTTTTCATGGATTATTATTATCATTTTTCTTCTATTACAGACAGAAGTAATTTTAATCTTGTAGCAGTCCGTGCAATGGCTTCTTTCCCTGGCGGAGGGATTATTGGTATTGATAAGTTAAAACATGAATTTCGTTTCGTAAATGAACGGGCAGAACAGATAACTTTTGATAGAATATTAACAATTGGAGATTATAATCCGTTGACAAAAGAACAAATGATCGAAATAGCAAAGAAAAAAGGAATTGATTATAGAGATAAAAGTGGTCTTTCGCTAGGCCAACTCTGGATGCCCCACAAACGTGTGCCCTTGCATACAGAAGAATATTTTGAGCAAACTAGGGATTAGCAACCCTTAAATATTCGTGATATTCTAGGTTCTAAAACCATTTGGAGGGGGGATAAAATGGAAGAAGAATTTAAATACCATATTCATACAGAAAATGCACCGCCGCCAGGAGCGTACAGCCAAGCTGTTGCAGTAAGACATGGCAATTTTTGGGAAGTGACCACGAGCGGTATCTGCGGAGAATTTCCAGTTTCTGCAGGAGAAAATGCAGGTGAAGCTGTCGAAGGCGGAACTGCAGCAGAAACAACAAAGGCATTAGAAAATATTGTAGCAATATTCGAATCAATTGGAGGAAGCATACGCGATCTAACTAAGATGACAGTTTATCTGGCTGATGGCAGTGATGATTCTTTTAATGCGTATGCTGAAGCTTATGCAGCAGTCTTCAAAGGAGTAGATAAATTACCTGTTCGAGTAACTGTAACAGCAAAACCTCCTGTTGCAAGACTAGTTGAGATCCGAGCTGTTGGACATATTGCTTTGGATGATTTCAAAGTGTCTCCAAATTATGAAGATATGGCTTGAAGAAGGTATAGCTAGCTATCCAATCTATCATGTCCAGATAAAGAATCTTGTGTAGATGACGAAGAAGCTTAATTTTTCTATTTTTTCTTCTCTTTTATATATTGTTTTAACTTCTGGAAATCTTCGAAAGAGATTCCTGTTTCTCCGAGACTGACTTTTCTTATGCTTCCGTGGAAATCAGTGCCGCCAGTCTCTAGAAGTCCTTTATTGTTGGCAATTTTCTTCAGGAATTGATTTTTTCTATCTGATTCTTCTTTTGGTACTCCGACCCTGTTTTTATCATATGGATAAGCAGTTTCAATACCTTCTCCTCCAAGATTAACAAAGAAATCTATTAATTCTGCAGTATCTTCATCGTTATACGTTGCAGGATGCGCCAGAAATGCCACACCGTTTGCTTTTTTTATGACATCTATTGCTGTTTTAATACTGATCTTATTTTTTGGTTTCACATAAGCAGGCTTTCCTTTCTCTAGATACTTATCAAAAACATCCCAGACTGAATCAAATTCTTCAGGATATTTCTTTAATAGCACAGCAGCAATATGGGGTCTAGCAAAAGAATCTTCCACTGTCCTGGCCACTTCTTCAAAAGTGATATCAAAGCCAAGTTGCTGAAGTCTTCCAATTATTCTTTTCTTCTGCCTTATTCTGCTCTCTTTTCTACTTTTGCAGAATTCAACCAAAGTAGGATTGTTAAAATCAACAAACAATCCAAGAACATGAACCTCATCAAAGCTTTTTTCTTCTTCAATACAACTGATCTCTATTCCAGGAATAATCTCGATATCCTTGTCTTTTGCATATTCAACTGCTTTTTCACAACTATTTACACTGTCATGATCAGTTATGGCAATTGCCTTTAATCCAGATCTAACAGCAATATCAACTAATTCTTCAGCAGAAAATTCTCCATCCGATGCATTTGTATGGCTATGTAAATCAATTTTCATTATGAAACTAAAAATAAAATAATATATCTAACTGTATCCCAGGTCTCGCAACCTTTTCATGATTGTTTCTCTTACAGCCCCCCTTCCAGCTCTTTCGTGAGCATCAGGATCGGTATTCTTGGAAGTGCAGTGAGTGCATCCCAGTGATGTGTATCCTTCAGCATAAAGTGGGTTGCATTTGATCCCTTTCTTTTTTACATAATCCAATACATCTTGCTGTGTCCAGAATAGTATTGGATGGACTCTCACGTGTTTTGGAAATTTAGGAGGGTCTCTTGGTGAGAAAACGATTTCTTGTGCCCGTTCCTCGTGCTCAAGACCTCTGATTCCAGTTATCAATGCATCCATCCCTGTATCTTCTACTGCTTTTAGCATAGGCTTGATCTTATGGTATTCGCAGCAAAGAGCTGTGAATTCAGGAGTCATGAAACCGTGTTGTGCTTTAAACTCTTCGAACTTATCAGTTTCAGACATGAATTCTTTGTAATTTTTCACACCGAATTCTTCTATGATCTCTTTGATATACTTATATGTCTCTTGAAACTGAAATCTTGTGTTTGCAAAGACAACAGGAGTATCATCTTTTATGATCTCTTTTGCAAGATGAAGTATTACAACACTATCAGTTCCTCCGCTGAACCCAATACCGACATTCTTGAAAGTTCTGAATGCATCTCTAATAATACTTTTAGAAATAGTTTCTTTTACATCTAAAGGCAGGTCAAGCAAGAACCTGACTTCTGGTTTCATAAGGTTTTCACACTTTTTTGTCCTAAATTCTTTTTGAAATCTTTCCTCTACCATTTTGGTTATTCCTCCATTATTTTATTGTATCCATAAGTGGTTGTAATTCACTTTCACCTTGGTAAACATTAGTTGTTTCATCTGGATCTTTTTCAAGATCGTATTCTTCAATCTGAGCATGGTGCCCCCCCTTGCAAAGATGGCAGAAATTATCATTTGCAAAGATTAATTTTTTATTTTTTGTCCTGACAGCCCTGATATCTTTGCACAAACCGTCAAAGAAAAACATCTCTTCTCTTATCGGAGTTCCATTTTCAAACAATGGTCTCATGGATTTGCCATCAAACTTTAATCCTGTATCAAGTCCAAGATAATCCAGGATAGTAGGAAGTATGTCAGTATGCTGGGTATATTGACTTATGTCTTTGGAATTAATTCCTGGAATCTTCATGATAAAAGGAACTCTTAGGGAGATATCAAAAAGTCCAGAGTGGCTGAAATAAATTCCATGTTCTCCTATACTGGTCGCGTGATCTCCTAGGAACAGAAAAATAGTATCATCCCATTTGCCGGATTCCATTAAAAATTCTTGTAATCTTTTAATGTGATTGTTTACTGTTTCGATTGCAAGATCATATTTCTCGATCATCTGAGAAAATGTGTATAATCCTTTATTTTCTATCCTTCTTCTCATATACTCTCTCTGCTTTTCATCCTTGATCGAGTCAAGAGTCGCTTGGACATCCTTACTCTCTCCAGTATATTCAATATGAGGATAAGGAAAATGTGTGTCCCACAAATGCATGAATAGAAAAAATGGTTTTGTGCTATTTTTGATTCTGTGGATTGCCAGATCAGTCATTTCTTTTGTGGAAGTAAAAGGTGCATTAGGATTTTTTGGTGTTTCTCCAGGCATTATCTCATCGTAATGAGTAAATCCTTTCTGAAACCACATTCCCAGCCAGTCAACACCAATTGTTTCATATCCTTTATCTCTTAAGAAACTTGGAAGCCAGAATTCAGCCTGTGCTTTTTCAAAATTTGTGAATTCTTCATCCTGATTGTACGGCAGTTGATGAAGGACTCCGTGATGATTAGGATATTTGCCAGTAAAAAGAGATGCCAAAGATGGCGCTGTTGCATTTGAGGTTGAAAAATGATTTCTGAACAGGATGTTATCTTTTGCTAATACTTTCAAGTGCTTGTCTGTTTCTTTTTGATACCCGAACATGCTCAGATGATCTGGTCTAAATGCATCTACTAGAATTACAATTACGTTTTTCATTTTAATCTAGATAACCCAACCCCCTTAGTCTATCCTTTACTTTGCGTTCATCCTCTTCTGAGAAAGCCTCTTTCCTCTTATCCATCTCAGACCCAGAAATAACTTGTCTTAAGATATAAGTCACATAGCTTGATACTGAATTAAAGCCAGTTCCAGCTATCCGTTTTTTCAGCTTGTCTGCCAATGGCCTTGGAATTGATATTGTTGTGATATTGCTTTCTGACATATACATCACCCCGGGATACAATATATTTCAATTATATTTAATTGGTATTTATAGGGTATTTATTTCTTCTATATAAATCTTATGAAATTCAGATATAGAAATTATAACCCAGAAATAGCCTGATTCACTCTTCTCTGCTCATTCGCATGTTTTATGTCCTGGATCTTCTGATGCAATATTGAACTCATCTTCATTACAATCTCTTTGTTTATGAGGGCAATATTATTCACTTCCCCAGGATCTTTTTTCAGATCATATAATTCAAGAACTCCTCCATGTATCATCTTACATCTTTTACATACAGCTTTTTCTTTAGATAGAGCTTCGGCATATTTGTAATCGTGATTCCTGATAGCTGATTTTCTGGACTGGTAGGATTCTTCCATGAAAACAAAATCCCGGACCTTGTCTTTTTTTCCGTTCATCACATCTAATAAACTTTTCCCATCAAAAATAGATGGATCGTATTTGATCCTAACCAAATCCAGGATAGTAGGAGCAAGATCTTCAAGCTGCACAAGCGCTTTTATTCTTTTATCTTTAGGCAATGATTTGCCGCTGATTATCAAAGGGATATTTACTGTGACATCGTGCAATCCATGATGATCAAAATAGATCTCATGCTCTTCAAGACTCTCTCCATGATCTGATATCAGCAGGATTATAGTTTTATCCAATAATTTTTTTTCTTTCAGTGCATCTATCACTTTTCCAATCAAGTGGTCATCGTAGGAAATTGCACAATCGTACCGGGCAGAGATATCTGCCATAGTGTCTCTTCTGTCGGTTCCTGTTTTGTAGAACTCTATCAGTTCTTTAGGATAATTTTTTTTTGATATTTCTTTGATGAAACTCTCGCTCTTTTTCTCTGGCTTGAACCTATGTGCAAATTTTCCCGGAGCATTATACGGCATGTGCGTGTCGTTATAGTCAATACAGAGAAAAAATCTGTCATTCCCATCTTTCTCTTTTATTATCTTGATTGCTTCCTCTGTTGTTTTTGGCCCTCCATGCCTTATGCTTATCTTGTCAGTAATCCTTCTTGGAAGGATATAAAACACAGATTGGGATATTTTAGAAACAACAGGCAGTTTTTTTATGAACTGTATTGTATCCTCAATTTTATTAGCTTTTTTCTCGCTGCCTTTTAGATAAAAATCAAAACCTCTCTTACGCCAGTTCTGCAGATCTGCCATACGATAGGTTTTGTATCCATTTTTCTGCAATATTTCTTGCAAAAAACCCCCTCCTGAATTGAAGAATGCGTCAAGCTCTTCTTTTTGCAAGAGAAAATCAGAATCCCCACTGGAAAGCATGTATCTTCCGCCCAAAATAGACACAAATGATCGGTCTGTTGTGTTATTGAAAGCAAAAGCATTCTCAAACAAGATCCCGTTCTTAGCAAGCTTGTCGATATTTGGAGATGTATTCCTGTGATAACCATAGCAGCTGAGATGTTTTGCCCTGAGAGCATCTAAAACAATCAGAATTATATTTGGTTTTGATTCTTCTGCCATTAAAATTCTGAAAATTACAAGGAATTTATAAATATTCGGAATCATAGTTCTAGTAAACTTCTTTTATCCCAATTTTACAATAATCCTTCTAAAAAACTCTTCAAAAAGCATATAAATCTGAAGTACGCATTATCCACTGGCCACTGGACATGCGCGAACAGGGTTTATAAAGCAACACGCCTCTATATACTATAAAATTATAAAGAGGTGTTGCGTTATGGCAAAAGAACAAAAGATTGAACTGAAACTTGAGGGGGATGTTAAAATGGAGGAAGACAATACCATCATAATCGAGAAAAAGGAAGTCAAAGTAACAGATCTTCCTGGTGTAGGCCCGGCCACACTAGAAAAACTCGAAAAAGCAGGTTATGATAATCTATTGGCAATTGCAGTAGCATCTATTGGAAATATTGTTGATGCAACTGGTATGACAGATGTAGCTGCCAGAAAATTGATACAAGGAGCTAGAGATTCCATGGAAATGGGTTTTGAGTCTGGAGATGCTCTTCTAAAAAGAAGGGAGAGAGTCCAGAAGATCAGGATTCCAGCAGTATCCGTCAATGAACTTCTTGGAGGGGGTTTTGAGACTGGGGCGATAGTTGAAGTCTTTGGACAATACGGATCTTCTAAGACACAGATTGGTCATCAATTAGCTGTATCTTGCCAGAAAGATGGAGGAACTGCAGTATATATTGATACTGAAAATACGTTTCGGCCGGAACGTATTACTCAAATGTCAAAAGCACTGGATATGGACCCGATGGAGGTTCTGAAAAATATCAAAGTTGCGCGCGCATATAACTCTGATCATCAGATGTTTCTGGCTGAGAAAGTCGAAGAATTATGCAAAAGAGATAAAAATATCAAAGTTGTGATTGTTGATTCTCTGACAGCTTTGTTCAGGGCTGAGTATGTTGGTAGAGGAACATTAGCAACAAGACAACAGAAACTTAATCGACATATGAGAACACTTGCAAAAATCGCTGATATGTACAATGTTTGTATCTTAGTCACAAACCAAGTCATGTCTAAGCCTGACCAGTTCTTTGGAGATCCGACTGAAGCTATAGGAGGACACATTGTCGGGCACAATTCTACTTTCAGAATCTATCTTCGCAGAGGCAAGAAAGGGACTCGTGTTGCCAAACTAATAGACGCACCTCATATGCCAGACGCTGAAGCTTCCTTCTTGATAACAGAAGACGGCATCCTGGATGTGAAATAGATTTCTTTTTCTTCTTTTTCTATGGAAAGACTTATAAAACTATTTGGAGTATAATTTTCTATGGTCATTTTGACAAAGTTAGATAAAGAAGATTTTAAGAAAATTCTTGAGAAGTATAATATTGGCAAACTTAAATCCTACAAACATGTAACATGGGCACTAGAAAATACAGTCTATTTTGTGAATACAACAAAAGGAAAATATGTTCTGAAAATATTCGAGACAAGAGATCCAAGGTATGTCCATTTCCAAGTTAAGATTGTGGATTTTGTACAGAAGAAAAATCTTCCTGTTCCTAAGATCATAAAAACAAAAGCAGGAAAGAATCTTGGCATTTACAATAATAAGAACATTATAATCCATAAATTTGTTGATGGAAAACCTGTAAAGAAGCTAACTGAGAAGTTAGTCAAAGAAATTGCCAAAAAACAAGGAAGCATGAACAAAAAACTCTTAAGATTAAATCTCAAAGCACCTTATACTTGGGGAAAAAATCGCCAATTCAAACCAATATCTTTTGTGAAACCTAAATTCGGTGATTTTGATCTTCAGAAAAATGCAGATAAACTGCTAAAAGATATTCAAAAAATAAAAAGGACCAAACTAAGAAGGAGCATAATCCATGGCGATTTTCATACTATCAATCTACTGGTTAAAAATCACAAACTAGTGGCTATACTAGACTGGGATGATGCACATGAGGATTTTCTTGTAACAGAGATTGCGGTCTTTATTGCTCATTCAATTCTCTCTTCTGGAGGACTGAATAGAAAATATCTTAAATTATATCTCAAAGGATATCAAAAAGAATTAAAATTACACAAGGAAGAGCAAAAAGCTATTTATTATTTTATCAAGTCTAGATATCTTGGAGCAATAGGCTGGAGCTTAAAACAGTGGAAAAAACATCCCGATCAAAGAAAACATATTGAAAATTGGATATCTAATGCTATTGGAAGCTATAAGATCTTAGATAGTATCTCTTTAGAAGAATTCTTGAGTTTCTTTTAGCACAAAGTTTATAAACAACTCTTTCTTGATTTTATGTATGGAAGTAATATTTTTGGGCACTTCGAGCATGGTGCCAACAAAAGATAGGAATCAGACATCTGTACTAGTCAAATGTAGAAATTATGATATTCTCATAGATTGTGGTGAAGGAACACAGAGACAGATGAAGATCAAGAAGATAAGTCCGCACAGGATCAAGAGAATTCTGTTATCACACTGGCATGGAGATCATACTCTGGGACTGGCAGGTCTGATGCAGACACTGGGGATGACAGAGTATCAAGGTGTTTTAGAGATTTATGGGCCTAAAGGCACAAAGAAACATATCAAAGCACTGCACGATGCATTTTATTTTGAACAAAAATTGCAATTGAAGATCAAAGAATGCAAAACAGGAAAAATATTTTCAGATGATGATTACGAGATTTATTCAGCAGAACTGGATCACGGCACAGTTCCTTGTATCGGATTTTCAATCCAGGCTAAAGACAAGAGAAGGATCAAAGTTGCAACAGTCAAGAAACTAGGGATTCCAGAGGGTCCTTTGCTTGGAAAATTACAGCAAGGAAATTCTATTGTGCACAAAGGAAAGAAAATATTTCCGAACGATGTCACGTATATTGTGAAAGGAAAGAAATTGGCTTATGTCACAGACACTGGTGTCTGCGACGGCGCCTATAAACTAGCAAACGATGCAGACGTCCTAATATCAGAAGCTACTTTCAAGACAGAGCTTGAAGAGAAAAGCCGTAAAGCAAAGCATCTGACTGCAAAACAGGCAGCACAGCTGGCTAGCAAATCTAATGTTAAACAATTGATCATCACACATTTTTCGCAGAGATATAAATCAACAACAGAAATGGAAGAAGATGCAAAAGATTATTTTAAGAATGTCAGGGCTGCTTTTGATTTTCTGAAAATTAAAGTTTGATCTTCTGTCCGTTCTTCAGAAGATGGACATTTTTCTTTAGCTTGTATCCAATGCTTACTGCAAGATCTGCCAGGGCTTTTCTTAACTTGATATCTCCGTGCGTTGGGATGATGTGGCCTGGTTTTGTGAATGCCATCAGATCTCTCAGATCCTCTCTTGCACCGTGGCCAGAGACGTGTATGTCCTTGAACATTCTTACTTGTTTCTTGTCCAGTTTCTTTTCCAAAGCTTTCCTGTTCGCCATGTTGATCGGCGCAGGAATGACTCGGCATGAAAAGATTATGTGATCACCTTTCTGAAGCTTGAAATCAAACTCGTCATCAGCAATTCTGGTCAGGGCTGCTTTTGGCTCTCCCTGGTGGCCTGTTGAGACAATAACATATTTATCTCTCTCTTTTTCCACTTTTTTCAGTTTTCTTTTTATCTCTGAACCGTATTTTGCAACTTCAACATCTTTTGTGAAATTTATGATATTGATCTTCTCTCCAGCCTCTACATATTTTGCTAATGACCTTCCGACAAACATGATCTTTCTGTTCAGTTGCTTTGAATATTTGATGATTGAAGATAATCTAGCTAGATGAGAGCTGAAAGTGCTTATGATAATAGCTCTTCCTTCACTTGATGTTCCAAGAATGACATCCTTCAGCATAGCTTTTGCAACAGATTCTGAAGGCATCTTCATTGCTTCGTTTGCATATAAAGATTCCACGATTAAAACTCTAACATTTTCCAGTTCTTTTAATCTGTTGAAGTTAGTCTTTTTTTCTAGTACTGGGAACATGTCGAACTTGTAGTCGTTTGCATATAGTATGGCCCCTTCTTTTGTGTGCAATGCTAATAGTACTGTCTGTGGTGTTGAATGTGTTACACTGATGAATTCAACTGTGATATTTTCTGAGATCTTATGTTTAGAATTCTTGTTCAATGGCTTTAACGGATTCTTTAGTTTCTGCTTATTTTCCCTGCAGATAGTCTTGAGAACCTCTATTGTATAGGGAGTTCCCATGATTGGACAATCGTATTTTTCTGCGAGATATGGCAACGCTCCAATGTGATCTAAGTGAGCATGAGTACAGATGATCAACTTTACTTTGTCCTTCCATTTCTCAAGCACTTTATCGTTCGGGATAGCATTATTCCTGATCAATGCTTTTGCATCCATCAGATCAGCACCCTCCCTCTCATCCTGGACTTTGATATAATTATCCAACTGCACACCCATATCAAGAATAACAACATCATCACCAACCTTGACAGCAGTCATATTCTTTCCAACTTCGTTGTATCCACCCACTGCACATATCTCTATTGCCATATGATTTCTTTTATAAGGATAAGTTTATAAAGGTTATTGAAGAAAGCCAAATTTTAAATATTGAGGTCTTTGAACAATTCTAAAATGCAACGAAACAGAGGATTAGAAATTATTTGTTTTGACATGGAAGGCACTATCTTAAGAAAAGTTACAGAGAATTTGATTAGTAAAGATATTCCACCAAGTGTGTGGGTGCGACTTGCTGAACGAGTTGGTCCTGAGGCATTGGAAGAAGAATTGGCTACTCAGGAAAAATGGTTGAGAGGGGAATTCAAATATTCGGCTTGGATGGATCAACTTGCACGCACTTATAGAAGATTTAGATTGAAAAAGCGGCTTTTTGATGAGGTTATGGATAGTGTTGGTTATCATCCAGGTGTTCAGGAAACTTTTGAAGAATTGAAAAGAAAAGGTTACACAATCGCTTTATTAACCGGCGGATTTAAAGCGCAAGCAGACAAAGTTGCCGAAGAACTGGATATAGATCATGTTGTTGCAGCGTGTGAATTTTTTTGGAACCAAGATAATGAACTTTCGCATTGGACCCTGTTGCCATGTGATGCTGAAGGAAAATTACTCTTTATGAAAGCGATTGTTGAAGGATTAGGTTTTGCACTAGAGCAAAGCAGTTATGTTGGAGATTCAAGAAGTGATATTCCTTGTGCAAAAGAAGCAAGAGTATCAATAGCTTTTAATGGACATCCAGATTTACAAAAAGCCTGCACTTATTCTATAAACCAGCCAGAAGGAGAAGAAGATTTTAGAGAAATTCTGCAGTATTTTTGAGAATACTTTTATATATCAAGAATATTCAATCCAATAAAATGAAGAAAGTAATCATCTTTGATTGGGGCGGAATTTTGGCTGTGCCTAGTCGCAAAAAACATACTTTTGATATTCTTGCTGAGAAATTAGGTGTTTCTCATGATAAAGTGATGCAAGCTTTTAACAACGGATTTCAGGATTTAAGATGCGGGAGATTGAATGTCTCTCAGTTTTGGGACAATTTTCTTTTTGATTTAAGAAAAGAGTATGACAAAAAGAAGCTTACAAAGATCCTATTTGACGAAAGAAAATTAAGCAAACCTGCCTATAACTTGTTGTTGAAATTAAAAAAGAAAAACAAGATCTATATTTTTTCTAATAATATTGAAGAATGGCACAGATATTTGGTGCGAAAATTCAAAATCAATCTCAAAGGCATCCCGTTTATTGCTTCTTATCATCTCAACTGCGCGAAACCAGAATTAAAAGCGTTTAGATTATTCTTGAAAAGGATAAAGAAAAAGGCAAAAGAATGCATATTTATCGATGATAAGAAAGGCAATGTAAAAATCGCACAAAAATTAGGCTTTGATGCCATATATTTTGAGAACGTAAGGCAGTTGAAATCTGAACTTAGAAAAAGAGATATCGAATTCTAGAAAGCCTCTGGAGGGATTTGCACCCTCTAATCTAAGAGTTTCGGACAAGTTTTTCTGATCCTATTTATGTGCCTTGAATTAGAAAAACCTATTGTTTTTAAAAACTTTTTTGTATACTTTTCCCCATTAATTTGAATAATATATCCATTTTTAGTTATTGTTGGATTTAAATCAAAAAATTGCAATGTATTATAAATTTGTCTAATCAAAGGTCTATTTATAAGTTCAATATGGATTCTAGGGTAAGGATTGCGATAAGACGGCCTTTTATCAAAAAAGACGCAACCATCGGTATCATATATTCCTCTCAAAAGAGCAGTAATATGTTCTCGACAAGAGTTTAATATTTCTTGGGGAATTTTAACGGTATATGATTTCTTGCCTGCAGGAAATTTAAATCTTTGGGTTAATAATATATGGAGAGTTTTAGAGTTGAGATTTATTCTTAAGGTATTATCTATCCTTTTGATGCGCGGTTTAATATTAAAATAGGTTTTTGCAATAGGAATCATGCATTTTTCATAATATTCATAATCATATCTGGAATCTCCTGTAAATTGTATTACATAAGAAGACCCATATTTGTTAGTAAAACCGTCACCAATGAAAGCGCCAAGAAATTCACAGAGATTTTCATTTAGCTCTAGATTAACATCAAAATGATATTTACTTATTCTGTTTTTCCACGACAATTTTCTACCTATCATAAAAATCTCTTTGTGATTTTTATAAGTTGTAATGCCTCCTTTTTTACGACCCCAATTTTCATCGATAAGTTGTATTGTTTTATTGAAATAATTCTGTTTTTCTGTCGATAGGATGTTATTTAATTTTTGGTACCTATAATAAGGAAGTGTGTACATTCCATTTTTATAAAATTCAAATCTAGATTTAGGAATGTTTGTGAAGTTTCTTAGTTCTTTCCAAAATCTAAAACCGCTTGCCTTAAGAGCTTCTTTAAAGAATGAAATTCTATCAGATTTGTTTTGAAAAATTACTCGTTTTTTCATACAGAAAAATAAAACCTACCTATTAATAAGTTTTTGGTTTTCTGAGCTACAAGGGCATTTTTTGGAATTATTCTAATAAATTATAGAATAAATATATTTTTGAAAAAATAAAAGCCCTGGGAGGGAATCGCACCCTCGACCTGCAGTTTTCTGTGCAAAGCGCATACGAGATTCAGCTCAATGATCTGCTGCTCTGGCTACTAAGCTACCAGGGCTTAAAGTTTATTCAGGATTTCTTCTTTTGACAGCTTGCTCTGGCATTCTGGGCAGATCAGGTGTTTTTTCTTGCCTTTCTTGATATAAGTACCTAGGATCTTCTTCAGGAATGTCGTGGCAATTGTCTTTTTGCAGATTTCGCATTTCATAGCATGCATTATCTTGAAGTAGATTATAAACTTTTGCACTGGCCACTGGACAGTTGTCCATAGTGCTTATATAGGAAACAGAGACTCCAAAAGATATGATTAGAAATAGCTTTATTTTCCTGAAGAACATACGAGAGCAGATGGAGAAGAACCTCTGGGAAGTTGGAATACATACCTGGTCTGATTTTCTGGATGCTAAGGATGTGCCAGGTATTTCGAAACAAAAGAAATATTTCTACGATGCTCAACTGGAAAAAGCGCAGAAAAATCTGGAAGTAGAGAATATGGCATATTTTGCAGCACAACTCCCTTCTGTCTATCACTGGCGATTGTATGATCATTTCAAGGAGGAAATTGTTTACTTAGATATTGAAACTGGAAGCAGGAATGATAATATCACTGTGATTGGTTTATCTGATGGTGTTGATACAAAAATTATGCTGAAAGGGCAGAATATGCACAGAGAAATTCTCTTGGATGAGCTAAGCAAACATAAGATTCTTGTAACTTTCAATGGCGGAACATTTGATGTTCCGATTCTGCAGAAATATTTTGGTTTCAAACTAGAGATGCCGCACATAGATCTCAGGCATGTATGTGCAAAGATTGGTTTGAACGGTGGTCTGAAAGAAATAGAGAAAAAATTGGGCATTAACAGGCCAGAAGAACTGGAATGTCTTAGAGGGCATAATGCTGTTGAACTGTGGAAGATGTGGTGTGTCACGCACGAAGAACGTTTCTTGGATCTATTGATAAAATACAATGAAGAAGATATCTTAAACTTAAAACCAATCGCAGATCACGCAATAAACGAATTATGGAAGAGAACTAAAGGTTTTTAACTTTAATAGTTTTCACAGTATCTTCTATGATCTTGACAACATCGATTTTTGCCTCCTGCTCTTCTATTCTCTCTGGAGTGCATTTTGTAACTGGATGTTTTGGAACAAAATCACAACAAGAAGACGGTTCCTTTGAAATATCAAAAGTTCCAATATCTTTTGCAATATCTACTATTTCTGTCTTATCCAAGCCAAGCAGGGGACGAACTACTTTTATCTTAACAGCAGTGTCTATTGTTTTTATATTATCCAAAGTCTGGCTTGCGACCTGTCCAAGATTTTCTCCAGTTATCAAGAATTCACATCCTTCTTTTTCAGCGATCTTCTCTGCAATACAATGCATCAGACGCTTGCAATAGATACACACATACCTCTTATCTGCTTTTTCCATGAACTCTGTAAGCGAAGGAGCATGAGGGACGATATATATTTTCTTTATCCTGACTTTCTTTGCCAATCTCTCAGCAAGCTCTAATTGTTTCTCATTAGTATAGAAGTGCAGCCCAATTACTTCTACTTTTTTCTCCTGTATCAAATGTCCAGCCACAATCGAGTCATGGCCGCCTGATAACAATAATAGACCTTTCATTTTTTCTTGAAATACATATAATTTATTCTAGCAATCATGAAGCTGACAAATGAATTGAAATAACCTTTTTTCTTGAACTTTCGCTCAGAAGGTCTTATCCAAGCTCTTGTTATGAACTTGAACATCCCTTTCCCTTTCAATCTTTGTGCAAGATCTGTATCTTCATATCTTTTCAGATCTGGATGGTAACCGCCAGATCTTCTGAACATGTCTTTTGTCATGAAACAATTGCCGTGGAAGATGCGATCCTTTCTGCTGGCCTTGTTTGCTAGCTTCACAATCAAACCATACCAGAAGTTCTTTGTCTCTGGTATCTGTTTGGCACAGCCGTATGCATAACCTTCTTCGACAGCTTTCAAGACTTCTGCCAGGTAATTTTCTGACACAACAGTATCAGCATCATTGAAAACTAAGATATTGCTCTTAGTTTTTTTCGCACCTGTGTTTCTCGCACGAGAAACATTAGCGACTTTCAGTGAATATACATCTGCACCAGCCCATTTAGCAACTTTTTCAGTGCTGTCAGTACAACCGTTCAGGATAATGATTATTTCTTTGTTTGATGGGGGACATCTCTTTATCGCTTTTATAGTCTTCCCAATAATAGCTTCTTCATTATGTACTGGGATTATAACAGATAATTTCATCTTAGCAAGCAGGACAATCTGGATCTTTATTAACTTTTATCTTTTTGAAATCATTATCCCAAAGATCTATGTATATCAAATCTTTACAATATTCCTTATCCAGCAAGATTTTGAGTGCTTCTGTTGTCTGGATCGAAGCAATCGTATATGTCATACTATTAATAATGCCAATCTGATTGCATGTTTCTGTTTCTCGTATCTCAGGCTCCTACTTGTAGAGAAGTTATTTAAAAAGCTTTTTCAAAAGAATAGAAAAAAATATCATTTCAAGGTTTTTTCGATAAATTCAAACTGGTCTTCAAATATATGGGCGGAACAGCTGAATGTGGTGATCTCTCCAATCTGAAGGTTTAATTTCTGTGCGACGTATTTCTGGATTACGTACAAATGATAAATATTAGCTGGCCAACCAAAGAACATATCATTGCTTCTGATAATGGCGGTGGTGTTCAATTTTTTCTTATCTATAATCTTGAATAAGATATTGGTTATGCCTGGACTGGCTTTCTTTGCAAATGTGCTGTCTAGCAGATTGTCCCAGAAGTTTACTATTGCTTTTCTGCTCCACCATTCTTTCTTCAGAAGAGGAATCACAAAATCGTCCAGCTGATTTAATTTACCATTAAAATTAAACAAGCGAGGGCCATAACTGTAAGAGAATTTACTGTTGATATGATCTGGGGATAATATACTATTGGCAATCTTATCCAGAGGAGGATATCTCCATTTCTCGAAACTGTTCAGTATTTCAATTGGTTTTGTAATATCTTTCTCAGGGTTCTTGATTGATACTATAAAGTTCAGGATTTCCCTACACTTTCTATTATCTTCATCAACATAATTGTTACCTTTTTCATAAATCTCTTTCAGCAATTTTTTCCAGGTATCCAAAGTTGATTCGCTTTCGATCATTTTTACATAAACTTGTCTAGTGTTATATTCTTATCTTTTGTCTCACCAAAATTATATTTGAAAAAAGGCAGTTTGAAATGATTAAAAATATACTGGATCTCGTTCTTTAGCGCGGCAGTGTCAATTATCCCAATCTTATAGAATGACATAATATCTCCTCCATCCATCAATTCAAACAATTTTTCTTTAACAGCCAATGTGGCTTTGTTATTTTGTAGATCAGTGATATTCCTTACTTTGAACTTTAGAAAATTGGATTTTGTCATGAAAGACTGCACAGCGTCTTTATGCGCACTAGAAAGCGAAATCTTTATTCTTGTAGGCATTCCGCAGCATTTGTATACTATTTCTTGATATCTACTGAAATCTTTCACCATTTTATAGCCTGATTCCATATACTCTGATAAAAAATCTTGGTCAAAATTTGGACTTTTCCAGCCATAATTCCACAATCTTATCAGATTCCTGCTAAAGATGAGAAAGTCTCCCTTTTCTTTATCTAGCTTGAACAGTTCTGGAAATAAGTGTCTAGATTGCATTCTTTGGACATCATTGCTTTCGTTGAATGTAAACATCAACTTTTTGACGATATTTTCAAACGATTCTAGATTCCTCTTTTTTTTCTCGAACAATTTGGTTATATCCAAGAAAAGAGTGGCTTGTGCTAGCACAAACCCATACAATTTATCTTTGAACTCATTCTTGTAATGCTTCCAGTCTTTTTCATCAATTGTGTACGGACCGACTTTTCCAATGAAATAAGGAACAGTAGAAACTTCGTTGTTTTTTATATATAATTCTTTGGTACTTGCTGATATCATTTCTATAATATTCTCAAACAAGCTGGTTTTGATATCCTCTTTTGACATATTAAAAACCAGGAGAGTCCTGATATCATCTAGTTTCAAATATTGTTTTAATACCTCAAGAAACTTATCATTGTTTATGATATTCTTTACTGTCACACTACAACAGGCTACCTTGTCAAAATCTATACATTTGCTATTTATTTTTTTCAGGAAACGTACAACATCTTCAATATCATGCTTAGAAACAAGTGTCTCGAAATTATTTAAGCAAATACAATCGTTTATGTTTGGAAAACAAATATCCACCATCTCTGTGATTTCTCTGTTATTGTCAAACATATTTGCTTCAAGGAATATGCTGTCTACCTTACTAAGCCAGTCTTTGCCATACTTGGCGACAATGTCTTGCTTTTCATAATCTCCTATGGGGAATAAGGGCAATTTCGGCTTTGAAATGGAAATCTCTTGATCTGTTCGTACATTCCCATCTATGATTATTTTTTTCCCATTTTCTATACCCAGAATGAAGTATTTCTGCCCTTTTGGGCTGATCTTGCTGACTTTTAGCAGGCCAGATTCCACTAATTTGTTCAGGTGATATAAGAGCTGTCTGTGCAGTTTCTTTTTTTGTGATTTTGCCTGTTTTATTGAATCACGGCTACTATATTTATCTTTCAGAATCTCTTGAATGCACTCAAATTGCTCTTTCTGGACAATACTGCTTAATTCAGTTGTACTTAGCTCTCTGTATGGCTCTCTCTGGAAAATCTTAAGTATATCGTATTCTGGATTTCCCAATTTACCCTCCTTACTACTTAGTGATAAAACAAATATTTAAATCTTCCGAATTGGTTCAGAAATCCCTGAACCAAACAAAAGATTACCTTTCTCCATTTTTAAATATAAAATCAGCTACTATTAACTCTATGAGTGGGGTAGTTTGGGCTGATAAACAAAAAAAGAAGAAAGATCCTGTCAGTGTTTCTGATCTTCTGATCTTGATGAATCTTAGGACTGATGCAAGACAGGAACTTTCTGAACTGTACAAGAATACAGGAATACCTATCTCGACATTATTTGACAAATTAGGAATCTTCAAGAATAATAACATCATTGATAGATTCACAGTCCTTCTGGATTTTGAAAAACTGGGTTTTGCTGTAAGAGCCAATCTGATAATCCATGCTGACCCAAAAGAATCTGAACAACTAGGACGATTTCTAAATGCGTATGGAAATGTAAACAATCTCTGGAAAATCAACCACGGTCATGACTATATGGCTGAAATCATCCTCAAAAATATGAGCGATATCAATTCATTCACAGAACAACTGATAAAAAAATTCAAAACTGTGAAAATTCAATCATACTATATTGTCCAAGATGTAAAACGTGAAGGATTTTTGAATGATAATTTCTCAAAAGAACAACTTTTCCGGAAATTTTCCGGATTTTGAGGAGTCAAAGATAAAAATGAATGAAAAGAAGTAGATTAGAGGAGAAATATGGTTTTCAAAAAATTAGCTACTAAAGTATTGGAAAAGCTGGGGTTTATATATTAAGAAATTTATTATACTGTGACTAAAAATCTCTTGATTGAGAACGCATCTTTTAATCCTATTATGATTGAGTGACTGATTTACTCTGTTTTAAGCAATCCAATAATGTGTGGATAAATTATCTTGCTCCAGTTCTCGAATTTGTCTTGAATTTCTCTGCCTTCTGGATTCTGGAGATGCGAAACTGGCATAAGTTCTCCTTTTAGTTCGTCTGCTTCTTTTATTGAAATGTCTGGGCTATTGCCTTGGGTCCAGAATACAACACCGAAATGTACTTGACCAACACTATTACTCTCATCATTGATATATCCTATAATCCTGACATTGCGAGGATGTTCGTAATGAACTTCTTCTGTGAACTCACGGCGCATACCACTCCATAATGGAGTTGATTGATCAGCTTGATCTTCAGCTAAGATTTTCCATAAATCTAGGGATTGATCATTATTCTTATCTGTTGGGTTTATATGACCGCCAATCCCAATAGAAAAATTGCCGTGCAGTCTTTTCTCTCCTGCTTTAAGCAAACGCTTCATTATAAAAAGCTGTGGATCTCCTGGTGCAGCATACGAAAATACGCAATAAGGAATTATTTGTTTTTTTGACGGATCCTTTTCTGCACCAGACCTCTCTACGAATATGGCGTGCTCACGCATTGCTTGTTTAAACATATTTCCAGCTTCTTCAGCAGTTTGAAAACCTTCAAAGAAAGCTCTATTTTCAATTCCAAATAATTTTTCTCTATCCACAATCAGTATTTGTTCTTCAGGCATGTATGCTTCCCCCCAATCAAAGGAGAATTTTAATGATTATATAAACTTAATCTTGTAAATTCCGAAGAATATCCGACTATTGGTTTCGAATATTTAAAGCTTAAAAACCACAATATTTATATTCAATATAGCCTAACTTTTCCTTATGAAGAAATATCTGGATAAAGGTTCTGTTTTGAACATAGTGAAAATAGTTGCTATCTTTATCATACTTTATTTTGAAGTCTTCTTCTACAAATATGCTTTACGAACTTCTGTCTTGGTAAATTCTAAAGTGATATTTGAGAATGCTGTTGTTCTCTGGGACAAATATCATATTTTCACGTATCATATAAAATCAATATTCTTTGTATTTGCAGTAATCATATGTCTCTTGATAATTCGAGAGAGAATCATGAAGTTTAAATTGGGTGAGATCAACTGGACTTTTTCTGTCTTCTATCTGGCAGGAAATATATTCGCGTTCATGACATTTGTGATATTTAATATGTATCTGATTGATGATACTTGGGGCAGTTATCTGCTGCTTTCGATTATCCGATATCTATTAGTGCTTCTGATAGCTGTGATGCTTGTGCTTGCTTTTTTTGGTGCCAGAAATGTATGGAACTTTGTTAGGGAATTCAAATTCTCAATAATAATCAGCTTGCTATTGTCTTGGGGCTTTCTTAATTTTTATACATCCTTTCAAAAGATCTGGCCCTACTTATCTTGGGTTGTGGCAAAAGCATCGTACTTCTTGCTGAAGCCGATCTATGGAGATGTTATCCTGAAGTATGAAAGCACAATGTTCGGAAATGTCTATCACAATATTCCAACTGTCGGAACTTCTGAGTATGCAGCTGCAATATTCAAGCCATGCTCTGGGATTGAAGGACTATCCTTGTTCTTATTGTTCTTCACAATAATCGTGATCATTGACTGGAAGAAGATTGATTGGAGAAAACTCTTTGTATTGTATCCTTTGGGTGTTGCGTTCATGTTTGTGATAAACATTCTTCGAATAACTTTCCTGGTGATTGCTGGCAACCAGATAAGCCCTGCTTTTGCACTGGGCGCGTTCCATTCTAACTTTGGATGGATATTATTTGCTATATTCTTCTTTATTTTCATGTATTTTTCATACGAATGGATGAAGAAATCGTGATTTTTCTAATCAGAATAGATAAGATTACAATTTCTTTGATAGAATTCTAAAAAATCAACAAAACAACATATTAATCTGAAAATCACAATTAGAGATATGAGATCATATCTGAAAGTCGGATTGGCTGCACTCGCACTACATTTTGCCATTGGATGCCATGCAGTGGAGCCGAATCCATATCGACCTGCATATCTTATGCCAAAATATGCTTCCTATAGTCATATCAGAAGAAACTTAATAGTCAAACCAGCGTATAAGTGGGACGAACTAGAGAAAACTGCAGCTGAGGAGAATGATGATAGCATAGACTGGTTGGTTGAACAAATAGATCGGATGTTGAACTTTCCTGTGGCAAAGGCAACTGGATACGATAAATCAAAATTGGAAATAAAGAATCCATATGATAATGATCCTTACATCAAATTTAGAAGAGATAGTTCTGATACTTGGAAAGGATATTCTATTAGTAATTGGAACTTATTTGCAGTGGAAGCCCTGAAAAAATTAGTGAAAATATATGCTTCGGATACTGCGAAGAAAATAATGGAAAAGCGCTGATTAATTTTCTGATGGTACAGATAAGTTATTAAAAGTATATACGTATATACTTCAATAGAATCTCTATGCGTCAGTTTTAAACGCTTCTAAATCTCTATTTCTGATATTATTTTCCGGAAAATTTTCGGATTTTAAGATGTAAATATGAAAAAGAAACTGCGAAATAGTCTGGGAGCATATTTTAAAGAATAATGGTCAAAATAATAAATAAAGTAGACGATTTAGAGGAAGGAGACTCACTGAAATACTTTGTTCTTGGTGAACTTAAAAAAGCAGATCTTGACTTGTCAGAAAAACATGAAGGGATTTGCAGTGATGATATGCCCAAAATCCAGAGCATGCAGCTCACAAAGGAAAGTCTTGAGCTTACAGTTGGCTACGAAGGCAAAGCTTACGCAGTCCATGTGCAGGCAGCAGCAGAAGATATTGTTAGATATGCATTGGCATTCTTGTTTGGCGATGGAAATGTCAGATATGATTATCATCTTCCTGTATTCCAGTGTCTGAGAAAGGAAGATGTTATGATATTCAAAAGACTTGCTGTGGAAATCTGGGAAAGAAATGTACATATTGACTGGATGAGGCAAAATAATTATCTGACGCACAATGGATCAAAAGATCACAAGTTTTTATTCGATATGATTATCAATCCCGACAATCCGCGTATTGCTGCTGATGATCACAATCTCAGATCCGATCGTGGAGATAAAGGGGATACTCCACATCATTCTCTTCGGGAATATAGTGATTTTATAGAAGTGTTAGAACTTAACGGTAAAGATCCTAGAGCCAAGCTTTTAAGGGAAATAATCCACGACCAAGCAACCGCAACTGTGAGAATATGGTATCATTATAGAGCAGAGCCATTCGATAAAAGGCTAAATGATAACATGGAACAAGG
>JAGLWF010000030.1 GCA_023133595.1 Nanobdellota archaeon
ACTGGATTCGAACCAGCGATCTTCGGGTTCAAAGCCCGATGTCCTTAACCACTAGACCATAGCACTATCAATGCATCCGAAGGGACTTGAACCCTCAACATCTTGGTTGGAAGCCAAGCACTCTGCCAATTGAGCTACGGATGCAAAATAGAGATATAAGGAATTGAACCTTATCCTCTGGGATATGAGCCCAGTGTGTCTTGACCATTACACCATATCTCTATTATTTTCTTCTGTCTCTCTGATACTTGTTCATCTTGTCACGATTCTTTTTCTGCCATCGTGCATGATATAATCTATTATACTCTCGATAGATTTTTTTATTAACATTCTGCACAGTACTTTGCATTGCTGTTCTTTCGTTTCTTTATATGAACCAATGCTCCACAGATGGAGCAATCGATTGTCGGATTTCTTTTTCTCATTTTAATCACCAATGGAGCGTCTCGGATTTGAACCGAAATCGAGGGAATGTAAATCCCCAATGCTACCAAGTTACACCAATGCTCCATAAGGGCAACAGGTGAGAATTGAACTCACTCATCTGGGATCACAACCCAACGTGCAGCCATAACACCTCTGTTACCATACGCTCGTGACGAGATTTGAACTCGCAGTCTCCGGGTTGAAAGCCCAGTATCCTTACCAACTAGACCACACGAGCAACGCCCAAGACGGGATTCGAACCCGCAACCCTCCGATAGACAGTCAGAGATTCTACCATTGAACCACTCAGGCATATGGACGTAAGAGGATTTGAACCTCTATTTGTTCGTTCGAAGCGAACTGTTCTGTCTGTTATACTATACGTCCAATTGGGGAGAAGGGATTCGAACCCCCGACCTCTCACATTCTAAATACTTTATCAGGCAACTAAGCCACCTTACAAAGTTCTTATAAGGCGAGTGCTTTGCCAGACTCAGCTACTCCCCAATAACGCAGGCAATAGGATTCGAACCTATAACTTCCAGTTTAACAGACTGACGCTCCACCATTGAACTATACCCGCAACGCCAAGGGCAGGATTTGAACCTACACGACTTACGTCCTGGTTTTCCATTCTGGGCAATGCCCAATTCAACTCTGGGCTATGCCCACTGTCTCTTCGGACATAGCAGACCAGTGGGATACCAGATTCCCCACCACCTTGGCATCAATGGAACCACACAGATTTGCACTGTGTCCCAAAGATCTTCAATCTCATATGCTCCTATTACACCATAGCTCCAATCTATCCAGCCGGAATTGCACCAACACTAAAAGGGTTACAGCCTCATGTGCTAACTATTACACCATGGGTAGTTAAGACATCGATGAGACTCGAACTCATATACCTTGGGTTGCAACCAAGTGGATAGCCAATTCTCCCACGACGTCAATGGACATGTTGGGATTTGAACCCAAAGCCTTCTGATTGCAAATCAGACGTTCTACCAGATTGAACTACACGCCCAAATGAGCGTTGCAGGATTCGAACCTGCGACACTCTGGTTAAAAGCCAAATGCTCTGACCAGACTGAGCTAAACGCTCTTATCACGGCTCTATAAACTGCACAAAAAAATCCAAGAAAATAAAACCGTGACTGATTTACCTAAGGGATGGGGCTAATATGCCACATTCGCTTTGATAATCTGTTACGGTTTTCATTTTAATCATAAAGTTAAGGGTGCCACACTATTTAAAACTTTTGCAAAATTATATATCAGAGGTATCAAAGTCTTTTATGAGATTCATACTGCTATCAATCATTTGTTCTTTGTGCCATCTTTTTTGTTTCTTCACATGGATCTCAGCACACATTGCTGCAGATTTGTTTATGAATGAACAAAGAAAAACAGGAGCAAGATAACCACGAATTTTTACAGTTCTTGAACCTGTTCCATTTTTATGTTTCTTCCATCGTTTTCGAAAATCATTAGTGATGCCTGTATACAAACTGCCATCTTTACAGCGTATCATATATAAGAAACAAATCATTTTTTCATCTTCCACATAAAAATATCAAATTTAATCTCGATAAATTTTCTAACTTCTAACAAAAACCAGTAAAACAATAAAGAGAATGCATTATGCAGTCTTATTCTTTTGAAGTCAGAACTTATACTTCCATTAGAATATTCAGTTATTTCACCTTGCTCCAAATATGTATAACCATTTTGAAAACATATTATTCCTCGATATTTATTTTTGTCTAACTTTAAAACCTTACCTATTTTTTGCAACCACAATAATCTCTCGTTAAATCTTAACTTTTCTTTTAGATTGCCATCTCTAATTTTTTTTGCTTCTTTTGATGTTTTTGCTTTTATTATCATTGTCTTTTCCTCCCATAAAGTAAACAACCATTCTTTGCGAGTTCACAAAATTTTCCTTTTGCAAATGGGCAAGCATTCAATTCAATTATGCCATCTTGCCATGGGAACATATATTTGTCATTTCTATATAGATATTGAAGTTGTTTTTCATCTCTGATACAATGAGTGAATTTCTTAACTGACAAATGTCTTTTCAATATTGCTAATGCTTCATCTTGCAGATAACAATTATCACGCAAAGCAAGTATCACACATCTTCGTTCTTTCCATCCCAAGTCTTCTTGGGCAAGGAAGTTTTTAATGCAGATTGGAATCTTTTCCGATAGGTCTGCAAAGTCTTCTTCATTTATTTCTATATTTTCTAATGGCAAAAAATCTTTGTATAAGGCTTCTGGGGTATCAAATCTACTGATGTCCCAGCACTTTGTTCCATATGTGTTACTTGAAAACCTTTGTTCTTTAGCAATTTCAAAAATTTTCTTTTCACCAAGATTGATAATCTCTTTGTCAAGTGGTATGCAGTATCTTCTGGTTGTATCTTTGATATTGAAAGTATTATCAACACGATGGATTCTTGCCGTATCAGACATGACTTGTTTATCCATTTTGATATCAAGCTTTTTGCAAAGCCATGCTTGAGCATTTCCTACAGCATTTTTTTTATTTTTAATTACAGATTTTGGATCTGTGATTATTATTGCATCATATCCAGTTCCTGTGCAACGCACTAAATGCTTAATATCATTCTCCAGACACCACTCATGTATCCTCATCATATATTCATATGCTGGAACATTTACCCAATATCCTTCTTCCTTAACTCGTTGGTCTAAGTCGAAATAAATCCTATCAATTATCGCAGAATCATAATTGGGATACATAAAAGGTGGTTTAAATTCTGAATAGTTGTAAACATTTGTATATAAATTGCTTGAACCATTATTTGCATTGATGAACTTAAAAAATTCTTCTTTATTTGCTATTACATATCTTTTTGGATTTGCTACTTCACGAGGAAATTTAATGTTATGCATCATTTTGATAACCTCCTACCTATTTGCTTCTTTTGAAAACGCTCTATCCAATATTTTCTATTGGAATTAGTTTGGCTGTGACACCTTCTGCACAAGGAAATTAAATTGCTAACTCTATTATCTTTTTTGTTATAATTTATATGGTGAATGCTTAATTTTTGTTTCAATTTATTTTGGTGTGTAGAGCATTCTTGGCAATTAAATCCATCTCTTTTTCTTATTTGCTCTTTAAGTTTATTGTTAAATTTAATCCCATATAATTCAAAAGAGGCTCCATTGTGCCAATTGCCATTTTTTTCTCCGAAATTATCTTTAGGCAAATTTTTTATTGCCAAAGCTATTCTATTAGGAAGTAATGCCATTTTTGATAGTTTAGTTCTTTGATTTTTTTTAGCTTGGGGTGACATCTTTTTTAATCCGATAGAGATATTTTTGCATTTCTTTTCATATTTTTCTTTTGACATGTTTTTCCAATCTTGAGTAACACCCTGTCTAAGCTTTTCTTTTATATCTTTTTGTTTCAATGCTGCTTTTACTTTTTCACCAACAGTTCGCAAAGGTTTATAATTATATCTTGTTCTGTTTTTATTATGAGGGATGTTTCCCTTTCTAAATACCATTATTTCACTACCATATGTGGACAAAAACTTTTGAAGTTACACCATCTACAACTTTGGGGAGAAGGTGTTGCTGGCCACATGTTTGTATTGACACAAGCCATGATATTCTTTCTTACTTTTCTTATTGCTTTTGCCAATGCTCTGCAATCTTTATTTGTCAATACTGTATGGTATACATAATTGTTGTATGGGAAATAAATTGCTCCCCATTTAATTGGTGCTAATTCTGGCAACACAATCTCTGCCAATATCTTATACCATAACATATCCTCTTCATACTTCTTGCATTTCTTTGGTGTTGGTTTTCCTGTTTTATTTTCCACGATAACTAAATCACCATCTTTGAAATCTTCATGCTTTGGGGCAAACACATCTTCTCTGCAACACTTATGAATTCTGTCTACTATACCTATTAACTTTGGACTTTCAGTAATATATTTTTTTTCTTTTGCCACAGGATTGAAGTAAGTTGCATCAAATCCTTGTGCTTGCAAATCCTTCCACCTTCCAATTTCAAATTTCACCACATTCTTTTTATAAGATAAATTTGGGTGAAATTTCAGCTTGCTAATATTCTTCAAGTCGCCATTTTCCATTGCTTCTACGACATCAAAAAAGTTATCTATAAAATCGTGGACATCAGTTCCAATAATGAAATATGGATTTGCTTCCTGAGGACGCTTATCAATATAACTAATCTTAAAAGCAAATGGGCAACTTTCAAATAGTCCTTTCTTGGACTTTGAGATATATTCCAAATGTTTGTAGTCTGTTTTTTCTATCATTTTATCCTCTCAATTATCTTGATAAATGGAGCTTCTTTAGAGTATACCAGCACTTCACCTGATATAAATATATCAGAATCAAGTCGGAAGCACATTAAAAATCTGTCTGATGCACCAGATATCTTTAGTCTTGCATAAGCATTTTTGTTCTTCGATACTTTATATGTCACTGCTTCTATCATTCCTACATTGTATCCTGGATTGTTCTCCCTTGCTGTTTCAATGACTTGCTCAATCTCTTTGTTGATATATTTAATAATTGGATTTTTGTAATCTATATCATTCAGAACAATCATCGCATCACAATATATTTTGTTGAAATCTTTGATGCTATGTCCTTTAATTATCACTGGGAATCCTGTTCCTTTTTCCAAATACTTTTTATAATATGTATACTGCTCTGGTGATAGATGAACCAAAACATTGCCTGTTCCATCAGATATATTCAAGTGGGCATATCTTCTTTCAAGTATATTGTCAAACATCGTCCACTGTCCTTCAAGTCCTTCCTGTTTGAAGTTGATAAATGTTACCACTCCTTTCAACCATCGTTCATCAATATACTCTTCAAACTCTAAGTCACCAATTTTTTCAAACTTGATTTTGTCCTTGAAAGGGTTGTCGAACATATCAATCAGAGGAGTTTCAGAAGGCAGATCCAAATAATCCATCATTTTCAGTTCTCTTTCTTTTTCAGTCCAAGTTGCACTTGCATCTGTTGGAGGAACATAACCCTTTTTCTTAAGTGCATCTGCATTGTCAAAAATGTATCTTCTGTTGCTGCAAAATTTATCAAATGCACCAGAACATGCTAAACCTTTCATTACCGAAACTGACACTTTCTTCTTTTTGATTACATCTGCCATATCTTCATATGGCTGTCCAGATATAATTTTGTTTGCGGTTTTTTCAGCAATGCCTTTGATGCCATCAAAACCTGAAACTAAATTATCTACATCGAAATGAAAACCAATTTTTGAATTATTGATATCTGGGTGTGATACTTTAATTCCTGCAAATTCTTTTGCATCTCTGATATAATCTGCAATCTTATTTCCATCGCTTTCTCTGCTCAACAAAGCTGCGTAGAATTCTGATGGATAATAATGCTTCATCCAAGCACACCAATATGAAATAATTGAATATTCAACACTGTGGCTCAAGTTGAATCCATATGAACCGAAAGTGCTAACTGCATCAAATAATTTTTCGCTTTCTTCCTGCAATATGCCATGCTCTTTGAAAGCATTTTCAACAAATTCACCACGCATCTTATTAAAAGCATCTTTTCCTTTTGACTTGGTCATAATCTTTCTAGAAGCTTCTGCTGTAGCCCAAGAGAATTTGCCAACATCAAACATGATTCTCATAACTTGTTCTTGGTATATAATAATTCCTTTTGTTGCTTTTGTTATTGGTTCAAGCAATGGATGGTCATATGTTATCTCCTTTTTTCCTCTATGTCTTAAAATATAATCTGCAGTCAATCCACTGTGAAGTGGTCCAGGTCTATACAAAGCAGTTGCGTCATATAAATCACTGAACTTGTTTGCTCCAATTTGTTTACACAATTTTGAAAGTCCTGTGGTTGAGAACTGAAAAACACCCATTGTTTTTCCTTTTGTGAATACACTTTTATAAACTTCTTTATCCTCATACTCTTTAGGCAAGACAACATCCTTGCCTGTTCTTTCTTTAACAAACTCTAAAGCTGTTGAAAGAACACTTAATGTTTTAAGACCAAGGATGTCAAACTTTATCAGCCCAATGTTTTCAACTTCTTTTTTATCCCAAGCTGTTGCTATTTCGCCCTTAATCTTTTCTATTGGAACATGTTTCGCAATCTCCTTTTCAGAAATAATTATTCCTGCTGCGTGTATGCCTCTATGTCTTATATGTGATTCAAGTTGTATTGCAATATCACAAGGAACTTTATGTCTCTCATAAAACTCTTTGGCTTGTTCAAATTCTGTAAATGTATCCATTAAACAAAAATCTGTTCTGGCGTCACCACCACTTCTTTCTACAACCACATTGCATATTTTGTTTATTTCTGCAGTTGGTATTTTGAAAATTCTTCCAATGTCTCTAAGTGCTCCTTTTGCATGCCATGTTGAATACGTCATAATTTTTGATGTGTTTTTTTCACCATATTTATCTTTAAAGTATTTCAGCAATTTGTTTCTTTTTATATCTTCAAAATCTAAGTCGATGTCTGGTGCGTCCTTTCTTACTTCAGAAATGAATCTATCAAACAACAACTTAAATTTCAATGGATCTACTTCAGTTATGTTTAGAGCAAATGCTGCCAAACTTCCACCAACAGATCCACGTCCTGGTCCAACCATGATACCATTGCTCTTGCACCACTTGACAAAGTCATGAACAATTAAGAAATAATTCTCATATTGCTTGTCTAAAAACCTGCCAATTTCCATATCAATTCTATCCTTTATATCCTTATTATTATATGAATAAGGTGTGAATTCTTCCAATCCATTAATGGTTAGTTCTTTGAGCTTCTCCTTGGGGTTATCATAGAGCTTTGGCAGTGTATCTTCAAGTATTGGTTGAATGGCAAAGTTGCATGAGTCAGCAATTTCATTGCTATATCTAAACGCTTTTGCCACGATTTCATCGGTAATACAGGGATGATTTTCCTTAATTAAGCCCTTTATTTCATCTTCCTGTAAAAGATAAAATGTATCATCATCAAAGCCAGACTCCTCATAAGTCTTCCTCCAAGCAACTGCTTTGACTGCTCTGTGAACATCTACTTGCTCTTTATTTGGATAGTGGCTATCTGTTGTGATAACAAATTTTAGTTTATGCTTTTTAATCATTTTGACCAGAAACTTATTGCACTGCTTTTGCTCTTTCAATCTATTTGGCATCAGTTCT
The DNA here is from genome assembly GCA_023133595.1 of Nanobdellota archaeon. GTDB lineage: Archaea > Nanobdellota > Nanobdellia > Woesearchaeales > WJKV01 > JAGLWF01. Next base: position 7,657 of record JAGLWF010000030.1, read on the forward strand.
ATATAAAAATTGTCATCAAGATTCTTTTTCAAATACACAACCATCTCTTCTGCTTTTTCTTCTGATTCTTTTAAAAGAATTTTATTGATAATTCCACCAACACAACCAGTCATCACAACTAGTCT
>JAGLWF010000031.1 GCA_023133595.1 Nanobdellota archaeon
CACCAAGCTTTAATAGCACCAAGCGCAGCTTTCAGACAAACACTCAAGTTAAAAAAGACTCGGCTTCTAGTTCGATTTCATAAATCTTGCGGAGCGTGCTATGCACATTAAACAAAACCCTTTTATATCAGATTAATTTTAAGGTGCTTATCATGGATATAAGGTTATACAATACTATGACACGATTGGCTGACATTTTCACACCGATCAAGAAAGGAGAAGCCGGGATCTATGCATGCGGTCCGACTGTCTACTGGTACCAGCATATAGGTAATCTCAGGACTTATATTTTTGAAGATGTTTTGAAACGTATGTTTTTGTACAATGGATATAAAGTAAAACATGTCATCAATGTGACAGATGTCGGACATCTGACTTCTGATGCAGATGTTGGTGAAGATAAGCTAGTCAAAGCTTTGAAACGGGAAAATTTACCATTGACAGCAGAAGCAATGCTTAAGTTATCAGACAAATATTTCGATGAGTTCAAGAGAGATTTCGAAAGATTGAACATACTTTTGCCAGATGTATGGAGCAAAGCAACAGAGCATATCAAGGAGATGATCGAACTAGTCAAGAGGATTGAGAAAAACGGATACACATATTCTTCTGGTGGAAATATTTATTTTGATGTGAGCAAATTCAAGGATTACGGCAAATTAGCAAGATTAAGATTAGAAGAGATGCAGGCTCGTGTCGAGGCTGATGTTGAGAAAAAGAATCAGTACGACTTTGTTCTTTGGTTCACAAAATCAAGATATAAACAAATAATGATGTGGGACAGTCCATGGGGAAAAGGATGGCCAGGCTGGCATCTTGAATGTTCTGCAATGTCAATGAAATACCTTGGAGAACATTTTGACATACATTGTGGTGGAAAAGAACACATTCCTATACATCACACTAACGAGATTGCGCAGTCAGAAGCTGCAACTGGAAAGAAATGGGTTAACTGCTGGCTTCACGCAGAATGGTTGGTTCTGAAAGAAGGAAAGATGGCAAAATCAAAAGGCACATTCTTCAAGGTTGCTGATCTGATCGAGAAAAGATACAATCCACTGGCTTACAGATACCTGTGCTTGACAGCACACTACCGCACACCATTGAGTTTTTCATGGGAAGCGATAACCGCAGCGCAGAAAGCATACAACAGATTGAAAGAGAATGTGATTACCCTGAAAAAAGACCTGACATCCAGTGGAGATGGCCAGAAGTTTGATTTTTACAAAGAAAAATTCCATAAAGCGATCAACAACGACCTTGATATGCCAAAAGCATTGTCACAAATCTGGGCTGTTCTGAAGGATGATACTCTTGGCAATAAAGAAAAGTTTGAACTGCTTGTTGACTTTGACCGAGTTTTCGGTTTGAACATTGAAAAGATGGAAGACGAACGCATTGACCTGCCGCAAGATATCATGGATAAGATCCAGGAAAGAGAAAAAGCGCGCCAGGAAAAAGATTGGACACGGGCAGACGAGATCAGGGACCAGCTAGCAAAAGAAGGCATTATCCTAAAAGACACACCAGAAGGTGTGAAGTGGGAAAAGAAATAATTGACCTTAATAAAAGGACTCTTTCTTTTATAGTAATTTTTATATATTGATTGTATTTTCTATGCTTGGGGGAAATGATATTAAATGAATGAAGGTGATTTAAAAAGGCTAGAATCTATGCTCAAAATTGCTAAGACACCTGAAGCAAAAGGCGCACTTATTTATAAAATTGTAAAAGCCGATGAAGACGAAAAAGAAAAATATATTGATAAAGATGTTCGATTCCTTGTTAGAACTGAATGGCCTATAGAACCAGTTGCATTGCTCCAATCAGAAAAAGAGGGTGTTCTTAAAGCTGCAGCACTTGCATTTAAAGATGATCACTTTAAACTAGGATTTACACTTGCTATCAAAGGCGATGTGTTAGAAACTATAATCACTCAAATGGAGCAGGTTCCTACAGAAGATTTACACCATAACCCTTTTGGAAAAGAAGAAATACCTAAATCGATACAAAACTTGCCAGGATTTCATAGACACCTCAATCTCACAGATCCAGATTACGAAGCCATGGGTTGGGTAAGCGGTATGTTCAATAGTCTTATTAATACTGTCCTAGAACCAATGGGGGAACATTACAGAGCAGCAAGAATCAGAATCCAACAAGGACGTGGAGAAGAAGCTATTCATTTCGCTCATTTCCACTTAGGACCAGAGGAATTAGCAGAACTGTGTGAAATGGCACAAGCAGGATTTTACGAAGCAATAGAACATGCAAGAAAGCATGACAGAAAAGATATAGTATCAAGACTGCAAGAGAAGCATGTTCAATCTTTAGTTAACGGAACACACGCAACAGAGGGTAAAAATCCTAAAAGATGGAACATGGCAAGAGAATTAGCTAAAGAATATGGTCATATTCGATCAGAAGTCAAAGAAGTATCAACAGCAGGCATAGATGATTTACTATGTGAATTTGAAAGAGAGGTAGATAAGTGGAGATGTGAACTTTCTGAGGCTAAAAATCGCCGTGATTATGAACAAGAATACAGAATACGAGATGCAAGAACATCATATATTGACAGATTATCACGTAATGCTGCAGAATTAGTCAAACTAATAAAGAAATTACCAGAAAAAGAACAGGAGGCTGCCAAGAAAAAATTATACCAGATTTGTGACGGTCATCATATTCTTGACCCTACCTCTCCTCATGATGCATTCGGCATAGCTATTGCTTTTGAAGATTACGATCAAGCAAGCAGGTATGGTTCAAGCATGTCACACCGCTCGGATTTTGGATTTAACAGGAATACCGGAAGTGCGATGTCAAAAATGGAGTCAGAGGTTCTGCCGCATGTTGGCGAAGATCAAAGAAAAGCGTATCTTCATGCACTTATGTCTCACGAATCTTGGGATGGACACTATGAACATTCATTTAATGTGGCAAACAGATATGGATTAGCAGAATGGTTAATGGAGGCATACGAAAAAAGAGGGCGACTCAAAGCTGCTGCTAACATTGCAAAGAAACTAGGCAATAACGAAAAAGCAAAAGAGATTTTTGTTCAATCAAAACAATATGATGAAGCTATTAAATGTTCTGATTCTCCGATAGAACAAGCTTCTTTATGTTTTTTAATGGTTGAAGAAACAGTGAAAAGAAGGAAAGAATCTCCCTCACTTCATAGCAGAGATAATGCGTTCAATTTCGAAGTAATTGTTATGCAAAAAGGGATTGAATTAGCAAAAGGTTCAGAGCCAACACTAGGATATCTAGCTGCTGCAAAACAAGTGATTGAAAAGTTAGTTGCTTGTGGAAATTATGCAGAAGCTTGCTTATTCATAGAGGAAGCAGGAATTCTTAAAGAGCTTTGTGTTGGTTTAATCCCTCCGAATGCAGTTGAAACTGCTGAGAAAGGAGAAGATTTTGCGTCTTGCTATCATTTAGCCAGGTTACAAGACCAGCCAGAAGAGGCAGAAGGATATCAAATATTAGCAAAAGAATTAGGGAAAGAGATACCAATGGCTCTAGGAGATTTAATTCATGAAGAGGAATATCTGAAAAAAACAATAATGAGGGTCGAGAGCTTATTTGTTGAACTCACGCCGGCACAAAAGTTAGAATTAGAAACATTTTAATTTTCTTTCTTCTTAATTTCACCAAGTGTTATTCCCAGTTCTATTGGGAATTTACTGCATGGAGTGTCGACATTGGTTCCAAACTGGATATCTTCGACAATTGCAGCATCTTTGATATCGTCCATTATTAGCTTGATTGTGTCCTGCAGAGCTGTCTCGCAATGAATTTCCAGTTTTGTGATAGGAATTTTCAATGATAGATTCTTCTCTGACTTGTATCTCCGCAAAGTACTGATAATATCAACTGCAATATCACCAGCTTTTTCTGCTTCTTCGTCAACTTCATTCTCATCGTACGCTGGCCAGTAGGAGATGTGAATGCTTTTCTTTCCTTCTTTCTCTGCGAAATATCCTTGATAAATTTCCTCTGTGATGTGCGGAACAACAGGCGCCATCATCTTCAATACAGATAAGATGGACTGATACAATGCGTACTGCGCACTTGCTCGCGCTTCTTTTCCGCGTTTGTCAGGATTATATAATCGATCTTTGATCAGTTCCAGATAATTATCACACAAAGTATGCCAGAAGAATTGTTCGACTTCACGTTTTGCAGAACCTGTTTTGTAGCTATCCAGCATTGTTGTTGCATATTTTATTGTCTTGTGCATCTTTGCAAGTATCCATTTATCCATGATCTGCAGTTTCTTTGGTTTTTCAGAATAATCTTCCAGGTGCATCATACCAAATCTAGAAGCATTCCATAGTTTTGTCAGGAATCTCTGTCCAGCAACCAGTTCTTTTTCCTGGAATCCAAGATCCTCGCCAAAAGTAGCAGTTCCAACCCATGATCGCAGAACATCCACACTATATTTCTCTAACAATTCATCAGCCCAGACAACATTTCCTTCAGACTTATGCATGCCTTTACCTTTCGGATCAAGGACAAAAGTGCCGATCGCAATATTTTCCCATGGTATTGCCTTGAAATGAAGATACGATTTCAGTATTGTATAGAAAGCCCATGTCCGGATAATATCATGCGACTGCGGTCTTAATGTAACTGGAAACATCTTCTTGAACTGTTCTGGTTTCTCTAACCAACGGATAGCAATCTCTGGACTCATAGAAGAAGTCATCCAGGTGTCAAATACATCATCCTCAGGAATAAATTCAGAAGAGCCGCACTTGCAATTCTTCTTAGGATTGACAGTTGTAGGATCGAGCGGAAGATCCTCTTTCTCAGGAAGCATTACTTCTCCGCATTTCTTACAGTACCAAGCAGGGATAGGGACTCCGTAGAATCTTTGCCGGGAGATGCACCAGTCCCATGCAAGATTTGTTGTCCAATCCTCGAACCGTTTACGATAAAATTCAGGGTGCCATTTGATTTTTCTTCCCTGCTCGATTAATGCATCTTTATATTCTAATGCTTTGATAAACCATTGTTTTGTGACTATGAATTCAACAGGAGTATTGCATCTCCAGCAGCTTCCGACTGTCTGCTCGATCGGCTCGTCCCGTAGAAAGTAACCTTCTCTCTTCAGATCTTCGATAATTGCTTTTCTTCCTTCAAGCAAAGACATGCCTGCATATTTTCCGCACTGTTCATTCAATTTTCCATTGTTTGTGACAATCATCTTCACCGGAAGCTTGTGCCTTTTCCATTTGTCAATATCAGCATTGTCACCGAATGTACATACCATCAATATTCCAGAACCGAATTCCATATCAACACTCTCGTCTGTGCTGATAGGAACTTTTGATCCAAACAAAGGAACAATTGCATTCTTTCCAACCAGATTCTTGTATCTGTTATCAGCAGGATGCACAAAAATGCCAACACATGCCGGCAAAAATTCTGGTCTTGTGGTTGCAATCTCTATTTTTGAACCCTCTTCCATGTCAAAATAAATATGATTGATCTTGGTGCTTCTTTTCAGGTCTTCAACTTCTGCCTGTGCCAGTGCAGTCTGATGTTTTGTGCACCAGATTGTAGGTTCTTCTGCCTGGTAACAATCACCTTGCTGAACTAACTCGACAAAAGATGTCTGTGAAACTTTCTGTGCTTCTGGATTGATTGTTGTATACAACAGATCCCAGTCATAAGAATGTCCAAGTGCTCTGAAAAAACGATCAGCATAAGCCTGTTCGATTTTTGCAGATTCTTCTGTGCATAATTTTCTGAATTCTGCGCGTGTTGTCTGCGCTTTTGATATTTTAAATTTTTCTTCAACATATTTTTCAGTTGGAAGACCGTTATTATCAAAACACGGTGGGAAATAAACATTGAAACCGCGCATGCGCTTGTATCTTGCAATCAATTCGAACTGGGTATAGTGCAATGCATGCCCAACATGAAGATGTCCAGAAGAAGCATAAGGTGGCGGTGTGTCAATGCTGTAGATTTGCTTTTTTGAGTCTGGATCGAACTTGAAAATCTTGTTTTCTTCCCAAAACTTCTGCCATCTAGGCTCAGCTTCTTTTGCATCGTATTTATTAGGCAATCCCATACCTCATTTGAATCAAAGGGGTATTTAAAAACCTTGTGCCAAAACACATAAATACTCATATTAATATATCTAGCCAATGGGGGAGCTTGTCATAATGCCAGACAAGAGTCTGGAAGAACTCCAGATTCTGAATCCATATAAGGAACTTAAGAGTTATCTCATTCCTGCTGTGATGCTTGATACTGATAATTTTGAAATTCTTATTGAATTAATACAAGGCACAATAGTCATAGATATTGAAACTGCGAACATGGTGAAGATAGTAGGGCCCAGTGATATGACAGCAGCAGAGTTCAATGTGCTGAAACAGGGCATGCAGTTCGAATGGTTTAACACATCCAATATCCAGATTGGTCTGAGCGAGTTTCGATTACGAAATATCCTGGACAATATGTGCAAAAAAGATCTATTGTTATATCAAGACAGAAAATACAAAGTTTGCCCGGGCTTTTTGTTCCAGTTTTATCCTGAAAAATTCGCAATACAAAAAGAATTGGTTGAGATCAGTGACATCAAAGCTCTAAAAGCAAAAGAGTTGCCAGCAAACATCAGTGTTGACGATGCAAAACAGAAGATTGGCAATTTCATCTCAATCAATAAAACATTTCCGTGCTACATTCTCCATCATTATATGGAAAAATAAGGTATGTGCATAATATCTAAATCAGGA
>JAGLWF010000032.1 GCA_023133595.1 Nanobdellota archaeon
GAATGTTTCACGAATATTGTTGTTAACAGTATTAGAAGTGAGCGTGTTATTCGCACTATTAGAGAAGTAAAATCCCTCACGATTATTGTTGTTAGCCGTATTAGAAGTGAACATGTTATTCTGGCTATTAGAGAAGTAGAATCCTCCTTGAACAATACTATTGTTAGCAGTATTAGAAGTGAAAATATTATTCGAGCTACGAATGAAATAGAACCCCTCTCGAGTATTATTGTTTGCAGTATTAGAAGTGAACATGTTATTTCCGCTGTCAACAGATTCAAATCCTTCGCGAATATTTTCGTATACTCTATTTGAGGCTAAAGTGTTATTTGAGCTATTATGAAGTTCTATTCCAGAATCAGAATTATTATACGCTATATTCAAAGTTATATTATTATTGTGAGAAAAATTCAAATGAAGTCCGTCCCCTGAGCCTCGCGGGGATCCATAGTAGAGATAAAATTCAGAATTATTATGTAATGTATTATTATAAATAAAACTACTGTTAGAGTAATTAAGGAAAATGCCGTGCGAAAAGTTTTGTATTTTGCAGTTCTTTATTGTAACATTGTTCCTTAAGTTCGCTAAAACACCATAACCACTTCCAGTACCATTACCAGTTATACTATATCCTGCGCAATCAAGGATAATGTTATCAGCACCAATAGTGAAACACGTTCCATTGCTCTGCAAGTTTCCTGTTAAAGTTGTGTTTGTAATTATATTCCCACAAGCTATAATATTAATAGTATCAGTTGCATTTAATGTTTCGTATCCAGTGGCACCACAGGTTACATTCCATGTATAGTTTCCAGGGTCAGTGAACGATCTATTATATTGCCATAATTGTGAACCATTTTGGAAACTCATATTAAATGGGCCGTTTGGAGTCACATTAAAGCTGATATTACACCAGCCGATTGTATCATTTATTCCTAAAGCAGTTGTTGTATTTGAATAATTTGCAAAGAAATTTATTTGCACTCCTTTTCCTTTATTTTGGCTTCCTCCTTCTATATCATTATCATCATAAATTACCAAAGTACTCTCATTACCGCCACCACCAGCATAAGCTGTGAATGTTGTCACACGGAATGATATTGTTTCACCATGATCAGTGAAAGGGATGTTTGTTATATCCCACGAACTATCGCACTCAAATCTGGTCAGATTGAAATCAGTGCAACGCAGGATAAAGTTGACAAGGCCTGTTTTTCTCAATGTGATTGTCGCTTCATCAAAAGATATATTTTCTTGTAATGCAAAGACTTCTGTTGAAATTCTGTCATCATTTGTTTCGTCAATTCTTACAGATATTTTGTTTTTCTTTAATTTTTTTATGGATTTGATTTTCCCGTTAGAGGTTGTTGAGATTATTTGTGCGCCAAATCCAGGCTTGTATTTTGTTCGGGGTGTTGTGAAAATTTTAAGATCAAATGTATCATCGTAATTATCTATTAGCTTATAATCCCCTCCCCAGTCATATTTATCTTCAAGTACAATGTCTGGAAGATGTTTAGTTATTTTCTCTGTTTCTTCTGCGATTAAAGAATAGTCAATACTATCTAAGTTCAGATATATATCATCAGTTATTTCAACAATCAGATTGTAATCCCCTTCTAATTTATCTGTGATTTCACAAGATTTATCGCAATACGAATCAAATGAATAAAGATTTCCATAGAATCGTGCGAGAAGAGCAGCTTCCATACTGAAAGTGACATTTATTTCGTCCTCAATATTAAAGTTTATTATTCTTGCTTTTACAAGATTTTTCTTTCCAGCTCCATCTGCTTCTGCACTCAGATAGAAAGGATAATCCCATTGGGTACTTTTTACTGGAAGTTCCAAGAAAGCACAACAGTTTTCATTTCCATAACATACAGATGAATCATCATTAACAGTCCACCTCGTGCATAGCAATGAGGTATTTTCTGGAACTATGCTGTTTGCAACAGTGAAATCTATCAGATTATCCATACGCCCAACACCATTGTTTTCAGGATCATATTCAGGATCATCAGCATATTGGAGATTTATCTGGATCTCTTCTGTGTTTGTATCAAGATCTATTGTATCATCATATTCAGTATTAGCTAGTTCAAGCGATGATATTGGTTCGATTTTCTTTGAATCAGCTATCAAGATCAGTTTCCCATTTGATTCCAAGTAAATCTTGAAGCCACCCTCGCCAATATAGTTCCCAGTAATGCTTAATGAGTTTAGATTTCCAGATTCCAGCTCAAGCGGAATGATCTTAGTTTGAGTAAGATATTCATTCACTTCAAAAGAATGCTCTGTTGGAAGCTCGGTTGTAGTCTTGCCAGTAATCTCCACCTCTAGAGAATTGTAAATAAATAGAGATGCCATTATTATCACTACAAAAGCTATCAGAAGTAATATCTGACGGTGGCCTTGCACAGATCTATTCTTCATTTTCTTCTTCATCTACCACTTCTCTTCATCAGGCTGTCTAATCCCCTGTCCAGATTCTTGAATTCAGATTGTAAGTCACGATAATAACTGTCCCCTTCCTGCTTCCCTTTCTGTCTTCTCTGTCTTGCTACGAGCTTTCGCTTTTCCAGTATCTGTTTCTTGTTGAGATATGCAAGTTCCCGCTTCTTTTTCTGCGTTTCAAGACGCTTTGCATGTTCTTGCTTTTTCTGTTCAAGCTTGCGTTGTCTATCTAATTTCAGCTGTTCTTTTCTTTGCTCCATCTCTTTCTTGGCCTGAAGCTTTTCTTTGGCTGCAAGGCGTGCTCTTTTCGCACGCAGTTTAGTTTGCTTTCTCTTCTTCTTCTCAAGCAATCGTTCTTGTTTAAGAGCTTCTTTTCTCCGCTGTAATCGTTTCTTTTCTGACATACGTTTCTGTTTTGCTGCCTCTTTTTCTTTTCTGATCTCTTGTTTTTCCAGCAGGCGTTTCTGCTGAAGCCTCTCTTTTTCTTTCTGTTTTTTCAATCCCTCTCTTTCCAGCAGACGATTCTGTTTTAGTTTCTCCTTCTCCAGCAAGCGTTTCTGCAATAGTTTTTCCTTCTCTCTCTGCTTTTTAGCTTTCTCTGCATTCTTCACAGCTACCTGCCGTGCTTTATGCACTTTTCCCTGCTCCAGTTCTTTCTTCTTGCACAATAATTCTCTCTTCTTGGCTTGCAGTCCAAGCAATCTCTGCTTATGACCGCATTTCTTCTGCTTCAATCTATGATCATGCTTCTTCCTCAGAGTTTCCATGTTTGTCCTGATCCAGGAAGGCCCTTTTACTTTCTCCTTTTTCACTTTCTCGGCTTCATGTTCTTTGTAAATCTCAGGTTCTTCTGCTTCAGGCTCTTCCTGCTTTTCTTTTGCAACAACAGTATGCCTGACAAGTTCAGCTATCTTTTCACCTGGTTTTATCAATGGAATCTTAAACTTTCTTTCTTTTCTCTCTCTCTTTACTCTTTCTTCTTCAAGAGCGTCGCTGTCAACTGACAATTGCATCACAATACTTTTCTCTACATGTGCAAGCTTATGCAGAGGACTGGTCAATCCTTTTAATTTCAGTTTCAAATGCATCTCAAATATGATGAAAAAGATTGCGATGATTGATAATAAGACAAGCCCAAGGATGGACGGAAGAGCTTTCGCTATTGTGTCAACTCGTTCAGATACAGTAAGGGCAGTTACAGACTCAAAATTAGTGACATATCCAATATTTGCTATAAACAAGAACAGCAGTATGAAACCGCCGACCATCATATAGCCCAAATATCTGAATCGTACAAGTTTTTCGATTATGTTATTACCTTCAAACATTTTTCAACAACCTATCTACATCCCTCAATAGTTTATCAACATCCTTCCTTGAAAATTCCTCTTTTTTCGGTTTGACTTTTGGTTTCTTCTTTATTTTCTTTATTTTTTTCAATTTCTTTACTTTCTTCAGCTTTTTCTTCACTTTCGGCTTCTTTGCAACTTTCTTTTTCACTGCACGTTTCTTCACTTTTGATCTTAATTTTGGCTTGGTTCTTAGTTTAAGTTTCCTCAAGGCTGGCAATCTAAGCTGTGGTATTGGAAGTTTCTTATGGTGAGTCTCTGCATAATGTGTCATCCTATGAATTACGAGTCCAACAATAATTAGCACAATTATCCAGAACCACCAGTACTTGTAGGTAACTTTTGCAGGCAGTTCTTCAAATACATATGGAATCTTTTCCTCTGGCTCTTCCTCAACAACTATTGGCACTTCTCCAGGAGTTATATTTTCTATTTTGAACTTTTTTGGTTCCTGAATTTCTGGTTTGTCTTCAAACAGCACTTCTGGTTCTTCAACTCCGTGCACTGTGAGAGCTGAAGCATATCTAGGATCCCATCCTAATCCTCCTCCTCCAGGACCTCGATCCTCTGCAGCAGCTGTAGGTGGTGTTTCTGGTGTTTCAACTGAACTATAATTT
>JAGLWF010000033.1 GCA_023133595.1 Nanobdellota archaeon
TTGCACGACTTTTTCACCTAAGCCGTAGGGTGCATAGCACGCAGATAGATTTAAATGTTAAAATCAAAGTCCCTCTTAAAATGAATATCACGTTGCTTGTTCCGCCACAATCAGAAGGACCTTCTCCAAACTTAGGGATTCTGCACCTGGCAGCAATGCTTGAAAAAGAATTCAGTGTCAAAATTGTCGAGCAGACAATGCTCCTGAAGACAGAACAATACTTTGAACCAGAAAAACTTCTGGAAGAGGTTGAAGAAACAAGCCCCAAAATATTAGGAATCACGACAATGTGTGATAATTATCACTATGTTCTTGGTTTTGCAAAGATCTACAAACAACAGAATCCTGACACAATAATTGTCCTTGGCGGACCGCATGCTACATTGACAGCAAAAATCACAATGGAAAATTTTTCGTGGATAGATATTATTGTGAAACACGAAGGCGAAGAAACAATACTGGAACTTGCAAGAAAAATAAGAAATAATCAATCTCTTGAAGATGTGAAAGGAATTGTTTTTCGCTCTGGAAAAGAAGTTATTGAAAATTCGAATCGAGAGCTTATCCCAAATTTAGACACTCTACCGTTTGCTGCGCATCATTTGATTGCACCGCTAAAAAAATATCACGATGTAAAATACAAAAATGGGGCGCATAAATTCAGGCTGACAGCAAAGATGATGGCAATTCGCGGCTGTCCTTTCAATTGTATCTACTGCAGCACGAATCTGATGTGGTTAAGAAAAAGACGGTCGAGATCTGTCAATCATGTTATCGCTGAGATAAAATATTTGATAGAAACACAAGGGATCCAGCTTGTTGCTTTTGTTGATGATATCTTTACGACCAATAAAAAATGGGTTGAAGAATTCTGCAATGAAATGAAGAAGGTTGGTATTTTCTGGAGCTGTTCATCACGTGTTGACACTGTTGATGAAAATCTTCTTCAAAGGATGAAAGAATCAGGATGTATCAGTATTTATTATGGTGTTGAATCGGGATCCCCGTCTAGTTTGAAATATATGAGGAAAGGAGGAGAAAAATATCCAATCTTAACATTGGATGTTGTGAAAAAAACTTTGGATCTTGGAATAAAAGTCATGGCATCTTTCATGGTGGGATTTCCTGATGAGACAGTAGAGGATCTTGAGAAGACATACAAGATTGGAGAGCAGCTGCAGGAGATGGGCGCAAATGTGCAGGGGCATATGGTTGCTGTATATCCTGGAACTGATCTCCTAGAAAAAGTTTCCAATACTTTAGAAAAAACAGATGTTCACTCGAATGCTTACCATTTTGGATTATCTCAGAGGTTAGAAAAATATTTTTGTCCTGATAAAGAGGAATGGATAACAAAATTTCCTGAAATCTTCAGCCAGTTCTATGCATTTGAAACAAGACTTGATAGAAGGACAATTAAAGATTATGAATTAAAATTAATGATGCTCCAGAAAAAATTAAGCAGAGATAAGAGGTATGTCCAAAAAAAGGTCGAAATGAAGAGCGATAATACCGGTCCCTCGATAAGTTTTGGATATACTATAAATTAATAATATCTTGAGGGGCAAACTTTATATATGGAACCTCATTATTTTCATAAAAAACCAATTATTTTAATTTTTTGGAGGATATAAAAATGGCTGAACAAGCAAGACCATTAGATGCATTGAACAGGGCTCGTGACAAGCGTGTACTTGTTGACTTGAAAAACAGCAAACAATTCACAGGTGTACTGAAGGCATTTGATATACACATCAATACTGTGCTGGACGACGCTGAAGAATTAGTCGACGGGCAAGCAAAAAGAAAGCTTGGCACTGTATTTCTGAGAGGAGATACAATTGTCAGCATAAGCATCCAGTAAAGATTTTGTATAATTCGCATCAACGATCGATCATAGTTATTTTATCAAGATTTGAAAATGAAAGGAACACCATCCAAAGGAAAGCACAATAAAAGAAAAAGCCACATACATTGCAGACGGTGCGGACAGCATTCGTACCATGCGACAAAAAAGGTATGTGCTAGCTGCGGGTATGGTGCAACTGCAAAACTGAGAAAATACAGCTGGCAAAATTTCTAGATCTTACTTCTGCATGAGAATTACACAGATAGTTTTTTAAATAAAATGTGGATTTCATAATCCGCACTGCGGGGGTGCCGGAGTGGCCAAATCGAATATAATCACCTTAAAAAAAGAAACTGCTTATTTAGCTGGAGTTATTATTGGGGATGGACATATCTCTGGTTCTTCTAAGTCCAAATCTGACAATTCACGTGATTATCGAATAATTATAGATATTACTGACAAAGATTATTTACGACTCCTATCTGGGATGATCAAATCAATTATCTCCACTAAAAGCGTCCCAAAATCTTCTAAAATTACGGATGATCATAAACAAAGGTATTATTTCCAATTTAGAAATAAAAGTTTCTTTGGATTCTTAACAAAAACGCTTGGAATCCCTAAAGGGGCTAAAAGTTCAAAGGTGCAAATCCCAGATAAAATCAAAAGGGCGTCTAAAGCAGTTAAGATCTCTTTTTTGGCAGGATTATTTGATACTGATGGAGGGTTTAGAGGTAATTCTTTGGGATTTACTACTGCAAGCCAAATGCTTCGTGATGATGTGAGTAGTTTACTTCAAGAGCTATCGATTGCGCATTTTTCAGAAGAATGGAATAATAAAAAATATAATCGGATTTATTATGGGATTAGAATTCGAAAATCCAACATAGTTAACTTTTTAAATATCTTGCCTCTACGGAATAAAGAGAAGCTGATTAGAATCAATAATCGATTTTGATGCGGGGGTGCCGGAGTGGCCAAACGGGACAGATGATTCTAATCTTTTAGGAACAGTCCAAGCTTAGGTTAGTCTGGCTGGTGTATAAAGCCCGACTTTGAGATACCTGTTGGCTTAGTGCCTACGTGGGTTCGAATCCTACCCCCCGCACTCTTTTTTTATGATTTTTATTGCTGAAAATGCTGATTTTTGAGCTCAGATCTGGGCATGGAGATTTATAAATGAAATCTGGCTTGTATATGTAGAATTAAATTCGAAATTTAATGCTGCCAAAAGGTGCCCAAAAACCAGACCATATCAGAAAATCCTTTATAAACCGACAAAAAATCACCAGGTTTTTTCACTTTAGAATAACAACGGACGTGAAACGCCGAAATTCTCGAATTCGAGGGATACAAGCGATTTCCAGGAAATAGCATATTCTTGAGTATCTAAATGTTTATAACTCAAACTTCACTTCTAACTATGGAAGTATTAGTAATAATGCTTAGAAATAACTACATTGACAAGGACAACAATAACGGATATGTATGCTGTTAATATATGTATCCACAGACCATAGCCAATACAAACGGAAGAGAGAACTGAAAGTTTTTGGCAAAAAAAAGAAACAAAAAAAATATACACTATGGAGGTGTAGGATATGAAGGAAAAATTTGCTTTTAGAAAAGCAATCAAGAAAGTCGCAGCCATTGGAGCTGGTGTTTCCATGGTTGGAGCAACCCTTCTAGGTGCTGCAGCAGCAGATCTTAGCGAGTATCCTGCTCCATTTGTTCAGGATGGTGTTGCCAACACTATTTTGGTCATTGGTGCGGACGCAAAGACAAT
>JAGLWF010000034.1 GCA_023133595.1 Nanobdellota archaeon
TAGTATCAGTCCCCTCTTCAATTTCATTAATAGTACGCGCAAATTCCTCACTCAAATCCCCATAATCCGCGGTTGCAATTGCCTGTATTGTCCTATACAACCCAATACCCGCCCTCAATTCTGTTGCCATGTGCCTCAAAGCGAATGGCAGCTCTCTGCTAATACTGTCACCGCGTACCTGCGCCCGTCTTTTCGGGCTCATCATCATTATAATAAGCGCGAAAAAGAATGCGAGTAATGAAATTGCAATTATTGAAAATATCTTTAGTACGGGAGCCATTTCAGTACCCCCGAGAATAATAACTGCACTAACAATTAAAGCAACAAAGAAAGCAATCATTGCAACAGCCACTGACAAAGCAACATACTGCCTTGCAGAATATTTCATATTTGCAGAGTATAGATAAAAATCAACTTCTTTCATTTGAGGCATTCGTGAAACAAGTCTTGTAATAGGCTCAGTTAATTTCCTAAAACTCAAATAAAACTTTCCAAGTTTTTTAACTGCAGGAGATTTAAAATCAGTAAGATCTTGAACAGATTGCATTGAAACAGTAGTTTTTCCTTCAGCAATCATTCCCCGGAGTTCTTTAAGCTTGCCTCCTACCTCTTCCATCTCCACTCCTTGTTGTTTATATTTCTTTTTCATTTTTGTTACAATGTTATCCACTTGTTTCATATCTACAGTTTCAGGCGAGACGCTTCTCCTCTCTATACTTTTCTTCTTTGTTTTCCTGTCTTCAATAGTTTTTTTAAGAAAGTCTAATCTAGCCATTATCTTTCCTTCTTTTCCAGTAGGAAGTCTTGTGTTGCTCTAGAAACATCCTCCATTGAGCGAATTCCTTTCTTAACAAGTGTTTCAAGGAATCTTTCCCTATCATTCATCTCAGAATCTAATTGTTTTCTCGTCATTCCAGTAAAGTCCTGAAGTTTCTTAATGTAAACACTTGGGATGTTTGTTCTGCGAATTGTATCATCAACAGGATCCCTCTCAAATATTGTTTGTGATTGTGCTCTCCCCTCAAGCACACCAGTCAATTCTGCAACTTCAGTTATTCTCCTTATAGTTCCCTTTTTTCTATCATGTAATCTGTGCTGCACTATTATCATATCCAATCCACTTAACATAATTTCAGGAACATTCATTGGCGGACTTGTTACACGTACAATTGTTTCCTGCGGAGAGTTTGCGTGAACAGTTCCCAAAGAACCATCGTGTCCTGTGTTCATTGCAGTAAACAGTGAGAAAGCCTCATCGTGTCTAACCTCACCTACAATAACTCTGTCAGGACGCATACGCAAACTGTTTTTTGTTAAAATATCCAATGTTAATTCTCCCTTTCCCTCTAATCCGGGAGGTCTTGATTCTAACCTTATCCAGTGTTTCAATGGTAAACTCAATTCAGCTGTGTCCTCAATTGAAACAATTCTTTCGCCCTCAGGAATAAATGCAGCCATAACATTCAGAGTAGTTGTTTTTCCCGAACCTGTACCGCCAGAAATTAAAATATTCGCAGGGCGTGTGTTAGCACCTTCAACAGCTAACCACAAAAATGCAGCTAACTCTGAACTCATTGTTCCCATATTGATTAAGTCAATTATTGTGTAAGGATCTTCCCTAAACTTTCTGATTGTTAATGAAGAACCAGCAACAGATGCTGGAGGAATAGTTGCATTAACACGGCTGCCATCTGGCAATCTTGCATCCAAAAGCGGAGATGAAATGTCAACTCTCCTTCCAATTTGTCTTGCAATTCTGTTAACCAAATCTTGTATTTCATTGTCAGAATAGAACTCGATGTTTGTTGTCATCATTTCATACTCTCTGTGAAAAATATAAACAGGGTGCTTTGGGCCAATTACCATAATTTCTTCCAGTTTATCATCCCGCACAAGTGGATCGATAATTCCATAACCAACCATCTCTCTTACAACTGCATCTGCATAGAACTCAAATCGCCTTTCAGGAATTCTTAACTCGTGCGAACTTTTTAAAATATCCAAAACTTGCTGCCTGTAAACAACTCTTCGTTGCTCAGGATCTCTAATTCTATAAGGTGCAATACTGATCAAACGAGTTGCAACTTCTTTAACAGTGTTAATAATTGCTTTCTCTGAAGCAGTTGGTCTTGGAACAGGAATCATGTAATAAAGCAAAGGTTTTCCAGGAATTTTGTAAATTTTTACAGTTCCGTATGAAGCAACTTCGATTCTTTTTCCTGCTTCTTCCATATCTTTTTCTGCAGTACTTTTTTCAACTGTTTTATCTCCTTCAACAAGTTTTCTGGCTTTTTCCATTGCCTTCAATTCACCAGGTTTTATTGCAGGAGACTCTGCTTTTTGAGCTGCAGGAGCAGGTTTGGCAACAGGTCCCACGACTTTTGAAACTCTTTTCTTTTCAAGCACTTTTAATTGCTCTTCTAATTTTGATTCAACATTTTTTTGCTTTGCAAGCTCTTCTCTTGGAATGCTCTCAGCAGGCACTTCTTTCGGAATATGTTTTTCTGCCTTGAGGGGCTTCTTTTTTTTCTTTTCAGCATCTTCCTCTTTTTTAGCTTCCTTAACTTTTGTAATTAGGTCTTTAAGATAATCTTCAGCCATTTTACCACCACTTTAAAACCATTATAAAAAACGCTTTCTTTTATA
>JAGLWF010000035.1 GCA_023133595.1 Nanobdellota archaeon
TCATTGGTGCGGACGCAAAGACAATCGACACTGTTGGCGCTGCGGATGTTTGGGTATCAATTGGACAAGCTTCTTTTGAGACAGCAGCTCCAGGAGATACGGCACGAGGAGGAACAACTCTGACCTTGTCTGGAGATACCATGCAAATTGGTGAACCAAACGACCTTCTTGAGCTTGGAGAGAACATCGGAGATGTTCGAGAAACAGTTACTGAGTTTGAGCTTGACGCTTTGAAAGGCGGAGTCATCACAACAGACAAAGGCTCAACAGAATACAACCAGTACCTGAGATTTGAAAAAACAAGTCCAGCTATTGCAGCAGGAAGTGTTCTTTTCACTGAGAATGATGAACGAAACGAGAAAGTCGGTGACTTCCTTAAGTTTGTAGAAGGCAATAATATTGCGGATGCAATGTTCGAATACGAGCTTGAGTTTGAGGAAGGACTTGAATCTTCAATTGAATTGGACACCTCTAGCACTACACGTGGTGAACTAGATGATATTGAAGACGAAGTTTTCAACCTGTTAGGTATTGACTATACATTCGTTGACAGTGCAATCTTCATAACCAACAGCCAGGTTACTCTGGAATTCTTGGGCGGAGATGTCACAGACACTCTTGAAGAAGGAGAGATCAAGACTTACACAATCGACGGTGTTGATTATGAAGTTGAAGTATTGATCATCTCTGATACTGGTGGACGTGCTGGCCGAGGGGCTGTAAAGTTCAAGGTCAACGGAGAGGTATCTGACGAAATGGAAGATGGAGAAACAGACGTTCTATCTGACGGTCTAGAGATCGGTATCCGGGAAATCTTGCCTAACGAGGCTGAAGAAGTTGCTGGTGGAGATATTGTAGAATTCTTCCTTGGTGCAAACAAGATTGAATTCACAGACACTTTCAACGACGATTTATGGACGCAGGGAGTCAAGATAACTGCAGAAGATATTGAAGAAGCGCGGGTTATGATCAAGGGAACACTTCTTGATTCAAACACAACTTTTGAGATATCTTCGATCAAGTACCGACTTGTAGCAGACGCAAGATCTGGAGAATCTGATATTTACATAGCACCAGGACATGGTCTACGAGAATATCTAGACGAACCAGAAGGTATGCTGAATCCTGAATGGGACATCAGGTATGAAGGACTTCTAGACACAGGAGTCTCAACCATTCTTTTCGAATCCAATGGTGACGATGAGTATGACCTGAAGTTTACAAACAGGCAGGGCAACAGATACTCAATACCATTTGTTGACAACAACAATGGAAACGACGCTACAGGAAGCTTTGCAGGTATCTCTACAGGGATTAACACAGGCGATTTCAAGCTTGGTGAAGATGTGGATACAAATGCCAGGAACCTGTTGGTCTTTGCAGAAGGTGTTGTAATCTTGAACAATGTAACTACAGATGACTACTACAATATCCAGGATGATGACTTTTTCATCATGTCGGATATGGACAACGAATGGGACGAGACAGCATATACACATGTTCTTGTGTACGAATCCATTGACACATCCAACAGAGAGCTGACTTTCGAAGACCTGGCAACAGGAACTTTAGAAGTTATCTACGAGGAAGCTGTTGGAACATATTATGCAACAGGTGGAATCCTAGGAAGAGCTAACCTGATTGTTGGTGGAAACACATTCCTTGTGTATGTCAAGAACGACACTGATGGAAATGATGCATATGCTCTAGCTATTGACCAGAACGGAGATGGTGATGTTGGTGGTGGAAACGCTACAGCAGCAAACACTATCGCATACGCATACGGTGTTGAGCGGTCAAAGATCACTGTTGACGGTGGCGGAATCATTGACTTGGAGAACTACGACTACAGATATGTTAATACGACCTATATTGGAGATGGAATAACTAATGTTACTGGGTTGTATGTAACAGCTGCTGTTGACCAATCTGTTAACATAACAGCAATCAATGGCACAGCTCGTAGAACTACAGGTCATAATGGAACAAGCCCTACTGGTGCTACTGGTTCGCAGATGAACAACTTCATCGACGACACTTTTAACATCACTCTGCACACAGAGTCAAGTGAATTCGACGAGAACGATGGTCATGAAGAAATTCTGATAACCATCAAGAACAAAGCTAGCAACGAAGTTGGTTTGACTGTCATGGAAACAGAATGGAGAATCTTGGGTAACGGTTCAGTCTGTTATCAGGATGGCAGTGCAGCATCTCTTGCAGTCACAATGCCAGACACATTC
>JAGLWF010000036.1 GCA_023133595.1 Nanobdellota archaeon
TCGATAAGGAAGCTGCTAGCGAGCACGGAGTTTATGTTTTCAATACTCCTGGGGAAAATAGCAATGCAGCTTGCGAACAGACACTTGCGCTGTTACTTTCAATGCTAAGGCACACAGCTGCAGCAGATACTTCAATGAAAGCAGATAGATGGGATAAGAAACTTTACAAGGGGACAGAAATTAAAGATAAAAAAGTTGGGGTAATTGGTGCAGGAAAAATTGGTTTGGATGTTGCAAAAAGAATCCAGGCGTTTGAGGCAGAGGTTTTAGTTTCAGACCCTTTTATTGAAAAAGCAGTTGTTGAGGATTTGGGAATGAAATATGTTGATTTTGATACTCTGATTAAAGAATCAGATATTATAACAATTCACGTTCCTAAAAATGAAAAAACAACAAACATGATTGACAAGGCGCAGTTTGAACAGATGAAGGATGGTGTGCGGATTATTAATTGCGCAAGAGGCGGAATCATCAATGAGGAAGCACTTGTTGAAGCAATAAAATCAAAAAAGGTTGCTGCAGCTGCAGTTGATGTATATGTGAACGAACCTCCTGAAAATTGGGAATTGCCCAAAATGAAGGAAGTTACAGCTACTCCGCACTTAGGGGCTTCAACTGTTGAGGCTGGGTTGAATGTTTCAAGAGCCGCGGCAGAAAGATTGGTTGAAGCTTTAATAGATGGAAAGTTTGAGAAAGCTTTGAATTTTGATAAAATCAGCAAATAGCTGATTTCTTTTTTTCTCTTTACAGAAATAAATAATAATACTAAGCACATAATTATTGCATGAGAAAGAAAATATTGGTGCTTATTTTTCTCATTGCTATTTTGGGCTTTGCCAGTGCTGCGGCTTTTTCATTTCAGAGCGCTTCTAACGATTATATGATAAATTCTGATGGTTCTATCAGCGTAACTGAAAGGATGAGTATTACTTTTTATGAGAAGTTTAAGGAGGGGTATAGAGAAATTCCTCTTAATGGGATTCAAATAAGTGAAATTGAGGTTTATTCTGGAAATAATAAATTGATTCATAGAACAAAAAACATTTCTAATGGGATTGAAATATCTTGGAATTTGAGTGGTGCTTCGAGTGAGAGTTTTAGGATTAATTACAAGTTGAAAAAAGCACTGAAAGTTTATGATGATGTTGCAGAGTTTAATGCAAAAGTTTGGGGCGATCAATGGAACGTAGGTTTGGGTAA
The DNA here is from genome assembly GCA_023133595.1 of Nanobdellota archaeon. Classification (GTDB taxonomy): domain Archaea; phylum Nanobdellota; class Nanobdellia; order Woesearchaeales; family WJKV01; genus JAGLWF01. The sequence goes on from JAGLWF010000036.1 coordinate 1,201, forward strand.
ATTAAGTGGAAGAATTGAGTTGCCAGGGAAAGTAAATAATCCTGAAGAGGTTTATACTTTTGGTCATCCGCAATTTGAGGGTGCTATCAGGTTGCAAAATAATGAAGACGTTGTTTATGAAATTTATAACATTCCTGCAAATCAATGGGCGGAAGTAAGAGTTGTTTTCCCGAGAAGATTGTTAACTTCAACTTCCGGGGCGCTGATGGTTGCAGGAAATGGTTTAGAGAAAATACTTGCAGAAGAAAATCAGATTGGTTTGTTTGGAATAATTGGTTTGGTTTTGTATTGGGTTTTCCACCCGGTAGTTTTGGCTCTTGTTTTCTTTGTTATTTTGTGGTTTTTGTATGGAAGGGAACCAAAAACAGATTATTTGGGAATCTATGAAAGGGATTTGCCTTACAAATATTCCCCTTCAGTTGTTGCTGCTTTAGTGAATCAGCAAACAAGAGAGCCTGAGCAGAAGGATTTTGTTGCTGATTTGATGAATTTGTGTTTGAAGGGAGTTTTTAAATTTAAACAAATCCAGGGAAAGAAAGATGATTTTGAAATTATGTTCATTAAAGAGTTTGATGAGAAAGTAGGGCCTGAAAAAGAGGTTTATGATTTTGTGAAAGCAAGAATGGGAAAAGACAACAAAGTGACTTTTTCTGAGATTAAGAATTTTGTTAAGAAAAATCCTAAAACTGGATTTGATTTCATAAATAACTGGACTAAAGCTGCTGAGAGAGGGGCAGAGAAACTTAAATTCTTTACAAAGCAGATCGGGCTTAGCTTTTATTTTGGATTTATTATTACTTTAGTATTTGCTATCTTCTTGGGGATTGGTGAGCTATTCTTTTGGATTATAATTTTCGGAGGGGCTGCATTATTCGCGATTGTTAAAAAAATGGATCTTGATTTTAGTATTGCGGCAATGGGTTTTGGGATCTCAATTGTGCTTTTATTAACGCGGTCATTCTTTTTAAATTTTGCAAACATTGATTATTTTTTTGTTGTAATTGATTTTATTCTAGGAATAATTGCTGCAAT
>JAGLWF010000037.1 GCA_023133595.1 Nanobdellota archaeon
TCATTGGTGCGGACGCAAAGACAATTGACACTGTTGGTGCTGCGGATGTTTGGGTATCAATTGGACAGAGCGCTGTTGAGACAGCAGCTCCAGGAGATACGCCACGAGGAGGAACAACTCTTACCTTGTCTGGGGATACCATGCAAATTGGTGAACCAAACGACCTTCTTGAGCTTGGAGAGAACATCGGAGATGTTCGAGAAACAGTTACTGAGTTTGAGCTTGACGCTTTGAAAGGCGGAGTCATCACAACAGACAAAGGCTCAACAGAGTACAACCAATATCTGAGATTTGAAAAAACAAGTCCAGCTATTGCAGCAGGACAGGTTCTTTTTACTGAGAACGATGAACGAAACGAGAAAGTCGGCGACTTCCTTAAGTTTACAGAAGGCAATAATATTGCGGATGCAATGTTCGAATACGAGCTTGAGTTTGAGGAAGGACTTGAATCTTCAATTGAATTGGACACCTCTAGCACTACACGTGGTGAACTGGATGATATTGAAGACGAAGTTTTCAACCTGTTGGGTATCGACTACACATTCGTTGACAGTGCAATCTTCATAACCAACAGCCAAGTAACCTTGGAATTCTTGGGCGGAGATGTCACAGACACCCTTGAAGAAGGAGAGATCAAGACTTACACAATCGACGGTGTTGATTATGAAGTTGAGGTATTGATCATCTCTGATACTGGTGGACGTGCTGGCCGAGGGGCTGTAAAGTTCAAGGTCAACGGAGAGGTATCTGACGAAATGGAAGATGGAGAGACAGACGTTCTATCTGACGGTCTAGAGATCGGTATCCGGGAAATCTTGCCTAACGAGGCTGAAGAAGTTGCTGGTGGAGATATTGTAGAATTCTTCCTTGGTGCAAACAAGATTGAATTCACAGATACTTTCAACGACGATTTATGGACGCAGGGAGTCAAGATAACTGAAGAAGATATTGAAGAAGCGCGGGTTATGATCAAGGGAACACTTCTTGATTCAAACAGAGTCTTTGAGATATCTTCAATCAAGTACCGACTTGTAGCAGATGCAAGATCTGGAGAATCTGATATCTACATAGCACCAGGACACGGTCTACGGGAATATCTAGACGAACCAGAAGGTATGCTGAACCCTGAATGGGACATCAGGTATGAAGGACTTCTAGACACAGGAGTCTCAACCATTCTTCTCGAATCCAATGGTGACGATGAGTATGACCTGAAGTTTACAAACAGGCAGGGCAACAGATACTCAATACCATTTGTTGACAACAACAATGGAAACGATGCTACAGGAAGCTTTGCAGGTATCTCTACAGGCTATCATACAGGCGATTTCAAGCTTGGTGAAGATGTGGATACAAATGCCAGGAACCTGTTGGTCTTTGCAGAAGGTGTTGTAATCTTGGACAATGTTCCTACAAATGACTACTATAACGTCCAGGATGATGACTTTTTCATCATGGCGGATATGGACAACGAATGGGACGAGACTGCATATACACATGTTCTTGTGTACGAATCCATTGACATATCTAATAGGGAGCTGACTTTCGAAGACCTGGCAACAGGAACTCTGGAAGTTATCTACGAGGAAGCTGTTGGAACATATTATGCAGAAGGCGGAATCCTAGGAAGAGCTAACCTGATTGTTGGTGGAAACACATTCCTTGTGTATGTCAAGAACGACACTGCTGGTGAAGATGCATATGCTCTAGCTATTGACCAGAACGGAGACGGTGATGTTGGTGGTGGAAACGCATCAACAACAACAAGCATCGCATATGAATATGGTGTTGAGCGGTCAAAGATCACTGTTGACGGTGGCGGAATCATTGATTTGGAGAACTACAACTACACTAATGTTGCTGATGCAACAGTCGGAGGACCGGGTTCATTTAAAACGGCAAGTTTTGACCAGTCCACGAACATAACAGCAATCAATGGTAGTGCTCGTAGACTTTCAGATGGAACTGGTTCGCAGATGAACAACTTCATCGACGACACTTTCAACTTAACTCTGCACACAGAGTCAAGTGAGTTCGACGAGAACGATGGCCATGAAGAAATTCTGATAACCATCAAGAACAAAGCTAGCAACGAAGTTGGTTTAACTGTTGTTGAAACAGAGTGGAGAATCCTGAACAACGGATCAGTCTGTTATCAGGATGGCAGTTCAACACAAGCTGCAGTCACAATGCCAGACACATTC
>JAGLWF010000038.1 GCA_023133595.1 Nanobdellota archaeon
AAACAAAATTAGGGAACAGTGAAGTGAAAGGGCTTGTAGAGAACATGTTTGGTTCTGGATTAAAATCATACTTTGAAGAGAATCCTTCGGCTGCGCGAATGGTGTTGCAGAAAGCAGTTACAGCTGCACAAGCTAGAGAAGCAGCAAAAAAAGCAAGAGAACTGACGCGAAGAAAAGGCGCGCTTGATTCTGGTAATTTGCCCGGAAAATTAGCAGACTGCACAACACGTGATCCAAACAAGGCAGAACTTTTCCTGGTAGAGGGAGATTCTGCAGGTGGAATTGCAAAACAAGGAAGGGATAGAAATTACCAGGCAATACTTCCGGTCTTTGGAAAAATACTTAATGTGGAGAAAGCAAGATTAAACAAGGTTCTTTCTTCTGAAAAATTAAGGATAATTATTTCAGCTCTAGGCACTGGAATCGGTGATGATTTTAACATTAACAAAATCAGATACAAAAAGGTTGTGCTGATGGCAGACAGTGATGTTGACGGCTCGCACATCAAGACACTACACTTAACATTATTCTACAGATACCTGAAGCCGCTTATTGAAGCAGGTTTTCTTTATATTGCACAACCACCTCTTTATTTGGTCAAAAAAGGAAAACAAAAGTTCTATGCATTAAATGATACTGAAAAAGATAAACTGATTGAACAATTAGGTAAAGATGCTTCTATTCAACGCTATAAAGGTCTAGGTGAGATGAATGCAGAACAGTTGTGGGAGACAACAATGGATCCAGAAAAGCGGACATTGCTGAAGGTCACAATTGAGGATGCGATAAATGCAGATGCAGTATTCACAATGCTGATGGGTGATAAGGTGGAGCCAAGACGTGAATTTATCCTGCAGCATGCTGCAGAAGTTGCGAATCTGGATATATAGAATCTGCATAGCGCCAAGCAAAGCGTGCTACGCAAACCGAAGGCTTTTTAAATAGTGTTGGATTTTTTTGAGCAGATAATGGCAAAAAAGAAAGAGACCTCAAAGGTTGGCCTGAAATGGAAACGAAAGAGATGGATTCCTATAGTTGCACCAAAGCAGTTCAATCATAAAGAGATAGGCTCAACTTTCATTGAAAATGAGGCAGACGCAGTAGGAAGAAGTGTTGATGCAAGCCTTGGATTGCTGACAGGCAACTTCAGAAGACAGAACATCATCATAAAATTAAAGATCACAGGTGTGACCAACGAACGAGCCCAGACCACGATGCTTGAGTTCAAATTACAGCCTGCTTCTATGAAACGTTTGATACGAAAAGCAATGAGCAAGCTTGAAGATTCTTTTTGCTGCAAAACAAAAGATGATATTACCATAAGAATCAAACCGTTATTGACAACAAGAAGCAGAGCAAAGGCAAGCGCAAAAAGAGCAATATTCCATAAAGTGAGGCAATATGTTGTGAATTATGTTAACAAGATAACCTTCGAGCAGCTTATACAGGATCTGGTTAATCTGAGACTGCAAAAAGAAATAAAAGGTGCAGTGAGCAAGATATATCCGACAAGAGCGTGCCACATACGTTACTGCGGCATCTACACAAGAAGAAATCCAGTCATTGTTAAACCTATGAAAGAAGAAGCAGGAGAGAAAAGAAAAGAAGAAAAAAGACCGAAGAAGAGACCTGCACGAAAAAGAAAGAAAAAAGCAGAGACAACTGAGAAGAAAGCAGAACCTAAGCAAGAGATCAAGCCAGAACAGAAGGAAGCTGCTAAAAAGACACCAGAAACACCGATAACAGAAGCAAAAAAGCCTACAGAGGTTGAAGCATAAACATGCCAGATGTCCTTATAAACAAAGAGAAATGTACTGGATGCAATGCGTGCTGTGAAATCTGCCCTATGGAAATTCTTAAGCTTGTAGATGGCAAATGTGTCTGCACAAATCCTGCTGAATGCATTGGCTGCCGGGCGTGCGAAGCACAATGTCCAACAGACGCTATCAAGATCAAGGATTAGATATGCGCATAATATCTAAATCAGGAAAATC
>JAGLWF010000004.1 GCA_023133595.1 Nanobdellota archaeon
ATCTTTAGATTTTCACCTAAGCCGGATACAGCAACCTTTTTAAAAAGCACAATTATCAAAATTGATATGCAGTTACCATCACATAAAACATTCAAGATTATCACAAGGAAAAAGGCAGTTGGGAAACTGGGCACAAAGCCAGAGAAGCGAGATACTGAACTGTTGATAAAGAATACAATTGTCAATTTAGATAAGCCAGCAGGCCCTACTTCTCATAATGTTTCTGCATATGTGCAAAGAATATTTGGCCTGAAAAAAGCAGGGCATTCAGGAACACTTGATCCTGGTGTTACTGGAGTTCTTCCAATCGCATTAGGAAATGCTGTGAAAGTTGTGCAAGTGTTGATGGGTTCTGATAAAGAGTATGTTTGTGTCATGCATCTGCATAAGACTGTTGAGGAAGTTGGCATGAAAAAATTAAAAGACGCTCTCAAAAAATTCACAGGAAAGATACAGCAGATGGTTCCAAAGAAATCTGCAGTCAAAAGACAGGAGCGGGAGAGAGAAATATACTACATTGATCTTCTTGAAACAAAAGATAAAGATGTTTTGTTTATTGTCGGATGCCAGGCAGGAACGTATATCAGAAAATATTGCCATGATCTCGGGGAAGAACTGGGTTGCGGTGCGCACATGAAAGAATTGCGGAGGACAAAAGCAGGACCGTTTGATGAATCAACATTAGTTACACTCAATCAACTGAAAGATGCGTATGACGAATATAAAGAGACTGGTGATGATAAGAAATTAAGAGAACTTTTGCTTCCAGTTGAATACGCAGCAAAACATATCCCAAAGATCTGGTGCACAGATGAAGCAATAAAACAGATCAAGCACGGCAGAAGCCTTCTCTGCAAACACGTCTCAAGGTTCACAGACAAGATAAGCGCAGGCCAGATGATCTGCATCATGAGCCTGAAAGGAGAATTGATTGCCCTGGGCCAGGCAACAGACAGCTCCACAGCTCTGAAGACAAAGGAAGGAGTTGCAGCAAAGATCAAAAGGGTTTTCTAGTTCTTTAGTACTGGACAGTAGTCTCAAAACATAAGCTTTATATATTCCTCGCATAGACCCTGTGTGGGGAGTGAGATGGGGATATTCAACTTAGCAAAAAGATCTTTAGGTTATGTAGCTGGAGGCCTAGGCCTGGCTACGATGTTCTTATCAGGCACTGCGCAGGCAGATGATGATCTTAGCGCATTAGTCGATGACGCATTCAGAACACCTGCAGCAGAGAAGTCAGCACCTGCATTGAAACCAACAGAGAAAGGCAAATATAAGCTTGGCATAGAAATAGATCAGGAAGTCGCAGTAGATGCACAAGAGCAGGTATACTCAACAACACGCCTTGAATTCTTCAGAAAAAAAGGAAGAAGAGAAGACCTGTTCAGAGGAGATATATCAACATCTGAAGATTCAACAAAAGGAAGACTAGGTCTCATGATACCTGTCCCGCTTGAAGATGTGGTCGGATCAATAAGCTTGTTTGGAACTTTTGATGAGAATGAGAATTATGCTTTTGGAATAAATATCCACGCAACTGTAAACAATGAAGTAGTTGTTGGTGGAGAGTTTGAAGCAAAAACAGCAGAAGAAGAAATAGATTCTCTGATCGGAGCATATGTTGGTTACAAGAAAGGTGAGTTTGAAATAAAGATCGGTATTGCTCGAAGATTAGGGGAAGCATATGCGCACGGTTCAGTCTTCTCAGACCTTGGCCAGATAAAAGATGCAGAAAAACTAGGAAAGTTCTACATCGGGCTAGGATTCACAGCTTCCAGTTCAGAATCAAGCTTTGTTCCATCATTCGGAATGATCCCAAACAAACGTGGAGAAGGTGTTGGTTTCAGGACATTCGGTATATTCAAGGAGAATTTCACATTGATAGATTTAAGCTTTTCATTCAACAGCAAACTAAGCAAGTATTCAATCATGTGGCTGCCAGACATCTACGGAAAATGCCTGTGCGACTCCAGTATTGTAGATAATATAATGGATTATTTCACACCACCGCCATTATTGCATACTTATACTCAAACTCTTGCATTCGGTGCCAGGACAATAACAACACCTGGTGCAGATATCTACTCGTTTGAAGTAGCTTTCTTTCCAGCAGCTACTTTGAGAGAATTGTCAGACGATAAAGGATGGAAGAAAGAGAAATTAATTTTGGAAAAACTTTTTATCAATCCAGGAATAGAGCTTGTCAAACCAAAAGGTTCTGGTGTAATGGCAAATCTAACTCTACGAGCAGGAACAGAGATACTAGGATTCCAATTTTACTTAGAGGCAAAAAGAAACTCTGACAATGAAGTAGAATACAGTGGATTTATAACTAAGGCTTTTTATTTCTAACCAATTAATAAATGTTGCTTTTTATTTTCTCATTTCAAACCATACAGGGGTCTGGTCTTTAGGATCCCCATTGTAATTAATAGTTATTTCTTCTCCTTTGATTATTTTTCTTATGCAAATGATTATAATACATCTTTTTCTTGCGTCCCTTTTGTAGATAGCATTTGGATGGTATGAATTATTATAGAGTGATCCAAATCCTAGAGCAATCGCACCTTTTTGCATGGGCCTTCTTCCCCAACCATAATAATAGTCATAGAGCACTGTCTTGTCTATATGCCTCAGTTCTTCCTTTGGCAGAACAATAACAGGACAATTTTCGATTACATCGTCTATATTGAAAGTTTTTTCAGCAAAGACTCCCCTTCCTTTTCCTCGCGATGATTTAACAGATATATTCATTGTATCTGAGACAATTATAGAATTCAATTTAAAAAGCTTTTCCAGCAAAATTTTATAAACCTCTTTCTTTTATAGCTATTATATGGCAAACAATCGTGATTTTGTAGTTATTGATTTCGCAGGTACATTGATCAAGCCAGAGATCATAGAAGAGGCAAACAAATTCAGAGCAGCTGTTCTAGAGAGAGCATTGCCGACAATAGGTGAACACGCTAATCCTGATGAATTGTACAGGAACAATCGCGAGCTTGTTGAGAAGATTACTGGTATTGAGAAAGATATGGAAATAGTGTACAGAGAAAATGATGGCGATTTTCAATTTTTAACTGGCGAAGAATGTCAGAATCAAATCGCAACAACTCTTTTCCAGATAGGGATGTACGCAGTTGCAAAAAAGCATGGCATGAATATTTATCCAGAAGGTTTTGTCGAACAACTAAGAAGGATAAGAGATATTGGATATGGGTTGGCAATTGTTTCTGGTGTCAGGGCGGATATTATCTCTGGGATGTTTGCGATTACTGGTTTGGATTTACACTTTCCATTCTACTTTGGGCAGCCTCCAATATTAGGTATCAGCAATGAAGAGAATGTGAGACATATGAACGACATTGTGCAAATAGGCTACTTAATCGGAGACAAGCTTTCTGATCTAGAACCAGGACCTACTGTTGGTGCAAAAACAATCTTTGCAAAGTGGGGCCACCCAGATGACCAAGAAGCTGCAGAAGAATTTGCAGATTATTCGATCGAGAAACCAGAAGAATTAGAAAATATCATAAAATAAAGCTAACATAGGTTCAATCGGATCCCTAAGTACTTCTGCAACTTCTAATTGCTTAAAAAGCCGTAATTTGGCTGTTTCAGGCTGTTTAGCCAACATAAACTTTAAATATCCTATCCTTTCTCAGAGCGAATATGGGAATATTTCATTTTGGAAAAGCAAAAGAAGAGAAACCCACAGCACCTCGGCAGAGTAGAGGCTATATATTTCTTGGGACTATAATTCCTAAAGCTATGTCTAGAGAACTTGATGGATTTCGAAAACTTTATCCTCATCATTACTTGGTTGTGCCTACTCCTGGAGATATGGGGAGTGGAAAAAAAGATGGCAAGACCATCACTCCGAGCGAAACTTCAATCACCTGCAAACTCGCATTAACAGATCTTCCTCCAATGGGAAGCGAAATAATGGTATATCCATTAAGTGCTCCAAGCATTGGAACTAAAAAAATATATATTGTCTCCAGAGATGGTCTATTAAATACAGATTTAAACCAGGAAGTTATTTGTATCCCTTCATCTTATGTTTCAAAAGATGCTCATCTTTCAATAACCCTAGAGGAAAGAGCTGGACAAGTAAAAGCTTCTATCCTGGATTTCGGCAATCTAAGAACTTTCTTGTGGAATGAAACAGTAGACGAGTTCCTACGTTTGCGTGCAGGAAGAGAATATCCAGTAAAGAAAAAAGCAGCAATCGCTTTTAGTGAAGTAATTCCGCCAGTAGTTGCACTTTATTTTAACAGCGAAGGATTGTATGAATTTGCAAGAAATGATTGCAAGTTCAGATAAGCTTTTTATACTTCTGCCAAACGTTCTATGCATGATCAAATCCGAAGAGCGAAGGGCATTGGAAGCAGACATCCGAAAGACATACGAGACAGCTATGAATACAGCTCTCGACATAGTAAAAGAAGAATTCGGATTCGTGGATAAAGACACCTTTGCTGAAGCAGCTAATGATTCTAAATTTGTAGGATGCATGCAGGCAAATATAAGAGGTCTCCAGTTACATTATAACGAATGTTACAGGCGTTTAGAAGAACTAGAAAAACGCGAAGAATATTTTGGAATGCATGCTTATGCAAATCAGCTTGACATGATCGCAGGTCTTCTGTCGTGCAGGGATATTTGCCATTACCCTTTTTCTGGTGTTGATTTCTACTGGGCAAGAATATTCCAGAGAACATTTTTTGAGGATATGGCTTTTGATGGAAAAGATTATCCGGACAATTGGTGGGATATTGAAACATACACTCACAAGAAGAGAGAAGAAATAATTTCGCTTATGAAAAAGATAGGGATAATCCCTTTGTTTGCAAGGATTGAATTATTATCTGGAGATGCAGAAGTCAGCAAGCCAAGCAATCGGTTCAATAATAAGTATACAACACTTCTTGTCAAAGGAGGACATGACATTCTAGATTATCTCCGAAGAAGATTCAAAGATGAGGAACTGGAGTATGGAACAATACTGGCTGTTGATCCGTCCAATCCAAGATCAGAACTTATCCAAGGTATATGCGAGAGAGGATACACAATGACTGGTGCAATCGAAGGAACAGGAATAATCGCACCTTTCAGCATGGAACTGAAAAATATCTATATCTTCCGAAAAGGAGAATATCCTCTTATCACATAAATTTATATACCTCCTTATTCTCAGGATAAGCATGAAGATAAGGAAATTAAAAAAAGAGGATTCTTTGAAAGATCTTATTGAACTGTCTTATATCATGATTAAAGATTATGAGACCCATCACAAAGAGTTCTTTGATTTGAAAAAGAAGTTTGACAAAAAATCTTTAAAGCAGCATTTTCATAAGTCTCTTGAAAACAAGGATATGCAGACATTTGTTGCAGAAGAAAAAGAAAAGATTATTGGCTTTATCACTGTTGAGCTTAGGGAAAGGATTCCCTTCTACAAGATAAAAAAACTTGGTTTCATCTCCTCACTTATAGTCTACCCAGAGCACAGGAGAAAAGGCATTGCTGACAAGCTGTTGAAAGAAGCAATCAAATGGTTCAAGAAGAAAAAAGCAAAATATTTTGATCTTGATACAGCTGTGAAAAACAAAGGCGCATTAAAATTCTATAAAAGGCATAAGATTTATCCAATTAAGTATAAGTTATTAGGCGAAATCAAATGAAGATTAGGAAATTAAAAAAAGGGGATGTGAAGCAGGTTGCACTTCTACGATTAAAACTATTCCTGAAATGGGATGCAATGGATCCTATTGATAAGATTGATCGGAAGTATTTCAAGTCACAAAAACATTATGCTTTTCTTAAGAAATGGATAGCAGATAAAAAACGATTGACATTAGTTACAGAAGATAATGGAAAAATAACTGCATTCATCATGTCAACTATCACAGTCAGAGAACCATTCATGAAAACAGTCTGTTATCTTGGGGAGATTTGGGTCGAACCAAAATACAGAAAGAAAGGTATCACAACAGAATTTATCAAACAGACAAAAAAGTGGTTCAGTAAACACAAAATAAAATGGGTTATTGTATCAACACATTCATTAGACAAACAGGCAAACAAGTTCTGGAAAGGCCGAGGTTTTAAAGAATTTAACAAAATATATAAGATGAAAAATTAAAATTATCCTTCCTTCTTTTTCCCTAATTCCATGAATCGCTCCATGTCAGCTGTTGTGAAAACCGGGATTCCGTCAACTTCTGTCTTGTATATCACCAGACCGTCGCCAGAAACACCAAGCATTACAGAATCTTGCTTGTTCAGATTATCCTTTGAAAGATGGAACCAAAATTTGGATGTATGATGCGGATTATATTGATTCCAGCCTTTATCGACCATATCTCTAATAAAATAAGGAACAGCAAGAAAATCTTCAAATTCTTCTGGTGTCTCTGCTCTCAAAATAAATTGAAGATATGCTGCATTAGACCAAAGCATCTCAAAAGGTATATTCTCTATAGTTTCTTGATTTTCATTTGCCTCATGACGTATATATTCTGCTTGCGGTAATCTGTAGTCTCCATATTTGCGCCAGACTCCTCTTTTTTCCAGGCATTTTGCCTCTAAAGGTCCATAAAATATCGCTGTAAAACTTTGATTACACACTAGGCGGGCCATATAGATCACAACCTTTGCTTTCAGGTTCATTGGCTGTATTTTCTCTAAATCGATAGCGTGAAGAACATCACAAACCCCAAACAGATTTGTTACATCCGGATTTTTTGCAATTGGTTTTCCCATTAGAATCTCTCCTGAAAGTAGAGAAAAGTATTGATTATTTAATCTTTACTAATCCTTTTATAAACTATTTCTTCATGTAGAACTTCCTTTTCTTCTCATCGAATTTCTCAATCGAGTAACGAAGCATTGTTCTGGGCATCTGCTTGTAGTGCTTCTTCAGGAACTGCTCTAGAACTTTCTGATCTTTCTTGCCGACTTCTCTCAGCATCCATCCGACTGCTTTATGGATCAGGTCGTGTCTGTCTTTCAATAAGATTTCTGCGATTTTCAATGTATCTTTATATTGGCCAATCCTTATGAAAGCGTAAGTAGAGATAATGGCAATCCTTTTTTCCCACAAGTTTTTCGACTTTGCCAGTTTGTATAAGATATTTCTTTTCTTATCAATAAGATAGTCTCCAAGAATGTGATATGCAGAAACATCTACTAAATCCCAGTTGTTGATCTCTTTTGCATTCTTCAGGTACAATTTGATGATTTCTTTTCTGATTTTGTCATCAGCTTTCTTGTATTTATTGACTAAAAGAACCAAAGCTGTGAATTTTAGATCATGAATATTCTTGGCAAACATTTTTTGTACTGATTTCAGGTCCAGATCAATATACTTCTTTGCCAGTTTTCTCTTGTTTGTAGTCCCTGTGCCCCAGAAAATCTGGCCTTCCCCATAATCTCCTTTTCCAGTCTTGAAGAACCTTTGAAGAAATTCTGCATCACCTAGTTTTGCATACTTTTTGAGTTCCTTTATGAGTTTATTCAGCATAACAATTATTGATCATAGATTGTATATAAGCTTTTTCTATCCTGATGTTTACTCCATAAGCTTTATAATTTCAGATTTAATTTCTCTTTGGATGGCTACTGGACAAAGAGAAGAAACTCAAGAGCAGATTGGAGAGGGCAGCTATAGAAGAGTCTATCGCGTAGGGGATATCGCATTTAAAGATTTAAAGCCTTATGTCGAGAAAAGGCTTTTTGGTTTCAGGATTAATATCCCAATTTCTCTGTACACTTCATATAAGTTATTGATACGAGATTATAATCTATTTGAGTTTCAGAATTATAAAGACATAATATCTCAAATTCCTGAAGGGCTGAGAGATTCTTTTGCTAAAATCTTTGTTGTCGCTCCTAAGACGAATGGAAAAGGAAGTCTCTCTCTTTGTGAATTAGTTTGTGATGCAAATGGAGAGATATCGAAAACTATGTGGGAGCACGGCAGGATTCCGAATCCTGAGTTCTGGAACCGGCTGGATGAGCTTGAAGAGTTGTTCCTAAGGAAAGGTCTTTATTTCTTGGATCCATCTCCAATGAACATACTTGTCAAAGAACATGCTGACGAAAGAAAAACTCCAGTCTTTGTTGATTACAAGAAGACTCCAAAAACATATCCATTTCGGCTGAGATTACGTGTTAGATCGTTTGTCCAGAAAAGAGTAAGAAGAAAATTTAATCAATTGAGAGAACAATTTCATCCAGATTATGCTTCTGCAAACCTTTAACCAAGTGTTGCAACCCATAATCCGAGATAATGTGTTATTATAATTACAACAATTGCAATAACAAGATGCTCTATGATTGCTTTATACGGTCTTATCTTCTTTCTGACAGATATATGATAACTAAACAAGGATATCAAAGCCAGGCCCCAGACAATGCTGATAATTATTGCGGTGTATAATTGAAATAATGAAACTGGAACAATAAATGTTAATGCAATGATAAACTTTGTCAGGAATGTAGCAATTGTTGATTCCCAGATGGCTTTCTTAGAGTTCTTAACCTGGGCTTCTTCAGAGATGTGTATTCCCATTGCATCAGATAATGCATCAGCAATTGCAATAATCAAAATACCGCCGATAATAACCATCTTGGAATGCGTGCTGGAATTCAATCCGACAATCAGACCTAATGTTGTGATTATCCCAGAAGTAAGACCAAAACTAAAACCTCTTCTTATCGCTCCATTCATACGGATGTATAGAAAGTTCTGGTTTAAATATCTTATGATTACTTTTGTGGTATATATCCATCGAACAATTCGTTTAATGCATGATGAAAAGGCATCAGTGGTTCTAGGTCAATACCATCATCTTTTAATTCTCCTAGATCAGCGAGAAGATGTGCGTGTGTCTCATCCATCCAGACATCAGAGCAATAGTTTGATTCATGAAGATATTTGTTGATCCTTGCTCTGATCTCTTCTGGGATTCGTAATAAGATTCCAGCTGCTTTTATTCTATATCCTTCATTCAAATAGTAAAGAGCATGCCCGCATTCATGCCTGAAATCATCTTCAGGAGTCTCTGAATCTGAACTTGTCCCAATAATATAGAATTGATCACCCTGTTTTCCCCTAAAAAGATCTAAGAATCCTGATTCTTGTCCTGACAAAGGATCAAATCTGCCTTCATAAAAAGCATCTAAAACATGAGAGGGAAAATTAAAACCAGACCAATCTTCATAATATGTGAACTTGCCTGTTCTTTTTCCTTTGAATTTTGGATTTTCAAAATGTTCCTGGAATCTTAGAAATGTTGAAGTAATGTCCAATTGCGTAGGAAAAATGACATGGAATATTTCTTTTGTCAGCTCTACTAATTGCATAATCACTGAAAATATGATCAATATAAAAATCTAACTCAAAAGGTTTATAATTTGGATATATTTTTCTTATAAGATGGATCCCAGAGAAGCTTTTCTATTTGTGAGAGACATTCCATACAGAATACCTCTTCATCGTGAAGAGCCGGATCATTGCTGCAATGGAAAACATGTAGTTTTAAAAGAATTGTTAGAGGGCGAAGGTTTGACAGTTCGGCCAAGGGTCTGCCAGTATTGTTGGGAGGATTTTCCATTGCCAGGAGAACTTGAAAGAAGGATTCCTCCTGGGGTCAATTGCCTTCATCTTTATCTTGAAGCAAGAAGAAAAGGAGATTGGTATGTTGTTGATGCTACATGGGACAGAGGACTTGGGAAAGTTTTTTTTATCAACCATTGGGAAGATAATATGATGGTTGCTGTCTATGCAAATAAAGTTTTTTCTCCAGAAGAAAGCCTGGAACTCTTTGAAGAAGATGATAATGAATACGAAGGCGACAAAGAAGCATTAGCTAGATTTTATAGGGAAGTCAATAATTGGTTGGATAGAATTAGGAATGGTTAGTCATACAAAATAATCATTGGCAAGTTGCCTTACATTATCCCAAAGCTGAACTTCATCTTCTCTGAATTCCTCAATCCTGTTGAATGCAACAGTATCAAATCTTAATGCGATAGCAACAAAATTATATGTCTCCCTCTCAGAATCAAATTTACATCCAAAGGGAGAAGCGCTTGTTCGCGCATGTATCATCCCACTAACACGGAACACTCCAGGCCTTGTTTTGATTTTCTCGCCTTCTTCTCTAGAATGACCATAGATACATTTATTATCCTCGTGTATGCTGTAAGAAACTGTCGCAGGCAGATGCTCTGCAAGATGTTTAAATAATTTTTCTAATTCTTCAAGAGACAATCTTGGCAAATCAATAGTAGCTCTTTCTTCTAGAATCTCAAAATCACTTTTTGGTTTTTCAGATGTCATAAGAGAATAGAATCAACATGAATATTTAAAGCTTATGTTACCCTTTTATTAAGCAGCCATAGTATCATTGCTTTCTGCATATGCAGCCTGTTCTCTGCCTGGTCAAAGATGATAGAATTCTTATGGTCAACAGCATCTCGTGTTATCTCGTAACCGATATGGCAGGCCATGCAATGCATGATCCTTGCTTTTGGCGCGTATTTATTGATTAATTTAGCATTCAACTGATACGGAATGAACTTTTTCTTCCTTCTCTCGTATTCTTTCTTGAACTTTGGCTTTACTTTCTTGTCTTCAAAGAATTCCATGTTCATCCATGCATCTGTGTGGACATAATCAGCATCTTTCAAAGCATTTTTAAGATCTAATGTTCGTTCAATCATGCCTGTTTTTTCTGCTTGTTTCAACAATTCTTTGTCAATACTTGTTTTGTCAACTTCTGGGGAAGCCATAATGAATTTTATCCCTAGCTTTGCACATGTCAGCATCAAGGAATTGGAAACATTATCTTCCATACCAAGCCAGACAACTTTCTTCATATTCTTAATCCCGCCAGAAAACTCAGCCATTGTAAACACATCACTCAATGCTTGCGCCGGATGATATTTTTCACTGCAACCGTCAATAATTGGAATCCTGTTATAGGAAGCAGCTTTTATCACATCTGCTGCTTTCAATGCACGGAACATTAAGATATCACCATAACGCATCACTGCTCGTATCTCATCTTCAAAATCAGCAATAGTAAATTGTGTTGTTCTTGCGTCAAGGAAGATTGCATGCCCTCCAAGTTCTGTCATTGCAGCTTCAAAAGATAATCTTGTTCTTGTGGAAGTCTTCTGAAAGAACATTATCATTGTCTTGTTATGCAGATAATCTTTGCCAGACTTTCTTTTGGCTTTAAGTTTTTTAGCCATGTCCAACATATTAAGAATGTCTTTCTTATTCACATCTTTTAATGATATCAAATGTTTCATGCATATAGCAGAGAAATTATCCTTTATATATCTTTTCATAAAAGTATCAAGTTTTATGATACCCTCTGCTCAGATAAGTCGCAGTAAGGGTGTTGATCTCCATCCATGTTTCAAAAGTATCTTCTGTATAATCTGCAATATCTTCCTCATCCATACTGATCTCCATTGATTTTTGTTTGGTTCTGTCGTCTACATATTTCTCGCACTTGAAATCAATAACCTGATCAGCATCTTCATCCATTGTAAAAAATCCATCAATAGTGACACTGCTTGTCAATGGTTTTGGTGTTCCTGCATCACCTTCAAAATTGTCAACAACTCTACCCAGATTTACATGATAATCAACCTGGCACTTTAGATGTCTGGCAAGATAAATTAGCATATCTTCCATCTGTTTTCTATCTAAAGCTTCTGGGAATATAATTGTGCTTACATTACGTAGATTTTCTAACCAATCGCTTGCCATGATCATGATAATATCTGAAATATATATAAAATTTATGTATGATCTCTCTATGAGAAATAATTATCAACCTGTCCCCTCACATCATCCCATACCTGGACTGTTTTCATAGGAATATCTTCAAGTGTCTGCCCTGGTTCGAACTTGAACTCAATAGCATCAAAAGTAAACAATTCTTCTAAGTTAACTCTGCATCTAAAAGGAATGTTATAGAAACTTCCATTTCCAAACTCTTTTTCTACTTCTCCCTCAAGGCCTATGGAAAAATCTCCATTATCTTCATGTCCTCTTCCAAATGTTGCTCTCATATGAGTCGGATAAAAACGGATCTGCCTGTAACCGTTATCAACAATATAACCAAAAAGATCCTCCATTTCATTGACATCAAGAGATCTAGGAAACTCAATAGTCCTTCTCTCGTTTACTTCATCCACTGATCTGCTTGTTTCTTCGGTCAATAGAGCAACTTCTTCTTCTCCCATATTATAATTATAGATTTCTAGATATAAAAGTTCATGGTGTCTATTGTGTTACAACAGACCTAAAAATTTGATCTAATATTTTCCATTTTCTGCCAACAACATGAGGCTGCATTGACTGGATCACATCTCTGTAAGACATCTCTGGAACAGGATTCATCAAGAAGATCGGAATCTTTTTATAGAATGCAACAGCAATTTCAGAGAAAGAGTTTTCTCCTACACGTCCTGGAATTCTTTCATTATCATAATTTGCAACATAGATAGCATCTGACCGGCCAATCTTTCTAAAATGATCTATTGTTGATATAGTTTGTCTTCTGATAAACTCTTCCTCTTCCGGGTCATGAAAATCAATCATGCTTGGAAGAAGGATTTCATATTCCAGTTTTTGAAGAGCTTTTTTTATCCTTGGTAAACGAGGGAAGAATTTAGCACTTGAGCATAATGTAATCTTCAATGGTTCTATGAATTTTTTCACAGCAGCATAATCTGCTTCTTTCTTTTCCGGGGAATACATCCATTTCCTGCTAGGATGGTTCAATACAAAAGTAAGAACTCCATTAAACTCTTGTATCTTGCCCAGTCTCTCCTCGAATGTTCTTTCTTCTTCAGGAAAAAGATGATTATAGACTGTTGATCCGCACGCAATGATTCTTCTTGGCTGAAACTCCCTCACCTGTTCCTCTAATATCGGTCTGCATTTTTCATATTCTTTTTTCTTTGGATTTTTATCTTCTAGTAGTACGCACTTGAATAAATTAGTGATAAAAATATTATCCCTTACTCGGCTTAAGCCACAGTAATTCAGCATCTCGAGTATTTTCTTTCCAGTCCGTGTCTGAAACAGAGCTATCTCGTATAATTGATTAGGAAATAAACCAGGCACAGCTACGCGACTGTCTGGCTTATGCAAAATTATCATTATCTTCTCTTCTCCATTAACATTTCCATTCAAGCCAGGATGGAAATGAGAAGCTCCTTCGCATGGTTCAGAACATGGTCTCTCAGTCATTCTATAGTGGGAAAGAGTCAAATATATAAATTATTAGATTATTTAAAAGTAAAAGGAGGTTCAAAATGAAGATATACATAATATGCGTGATAATCCTAATATCTGTTCTCGCTGTTGGATGCGCAAAGCAGGTAAGCATCAATAGTTTTGACGAATGCATTGCTGCTGGAAATCCTGCAATGGAATCCTATCCAAGACAGTGTCGGGCTGGTGATCAGACTTTTGTAGAACAGATAGATGCAATTCCAATGGAAGAAGCAATAGCAATTGCAGAGGAAAGCGAATGTGTAGAAAAGGGAGAATTAATCCGAGAGTCTATAATGCATAACGACAATACAAATACTTGGTGGATTGATCTTGATTTAGAGAAACCAGGATGCAATCCTGCATGTGTTGTCAGTGATGTTACAAAGATGGCAGAAATCAACTGGAGATGCACAGGGCTTATAGCAGAGTAGATTTATCTTTTTCTTCTTTTTTTGGTGGATCTATTATTTTCACCATATTAAAATATAGTTCTAGAAAACGTTCGAATTCCCGCAGATGTCCAGGAACAGTTTTTTTCATATCATATTTTATTGCATAAGCAACAGGATTCCATTCTTCTGGATCGTAGACTGATTCTGGAAACTTCCATACCTGCTCAAACCAATGAAGAAATTCACAGCTCATATCAATCACTCCTTCTGGATTTTCGCATCCCATTTTTCCTCCGACATAAACAGGAGGATAATCGTCACCAAAAACCTGCCCTAATAATCTCACTCCCTGGATAAAACCTGAAACAGCAGCCCGTGTCTGATCCTGTGATGCTGGCAGACAAGGATGCCTTTGTCCGACAATATTTCCTTCTGGCAGGGGTTTTTGCTGCAGAAAAATAACATATCCGTCTAAACTCTCATTCTTATTTGTCATGCAATTTTTAAGTTAATAACCAATTTATAAACATTTCTTTTTAAACAACCCGAATATTTATATATTGCTTATTTTTCTTATCTTCGGTGATATAATGGCAGAAGAAGCATTACAAGATTTTACAGAAAGATTAGAAATAGCAAAAGTTGTATATGATTTTTTTATAGCGAATCCTGGCAAAGATTATTCTGTAGATGTAAACGAGTTAGATAAAGGCGGTCCAGATACAAAGCTGGTCTCAGATCTGGGTTTGGATCTTATTGACGCAGCTGAACTTATAGCAGTACTTGAAGATAGATTAGGAATTGGTGATATGGGGGATGGTATTAGAGAACAGATCCTTCATAGCGGTGACTTAGTTTCCGTGATCTGGTGAATGCAGCTTATGCTGCAAGATATGGTAAATCTCTAGAGAAAACAGAATAATTTTTTATTTTTTCTTTCCTTTTAGTAAGGGAACAAACCTGAACGCACCTTTCTTTTCTATCTTTAATTCTCCTTTGACTTTTATTGCAACTATCATTTCCTGTTCAACAGTTCCGATCGGAGCAACCAACAGCCCCCCTTCTTTCAATTGATCTTTCCATGCTTCTGGAATCTTCTCTGAACCGCACGTTGCAATTATCCGATCATAGGGTGCTTCTTTTGGATAACCTTTTGAACCATCTCCATGTGTAACTTCTACATTTTCTATGCCTGCAGTTTTCAGGTTTTCTCTTGCAAAATCTGCTAGTTTCTTTATCCTTTCAACAGAAATTATCTTGTTCTTTGTAAGTTTGGATAATAAAGCAGCATTATAACCAGAACCAGCACCAATCTCTAAGACTTTACTATCTTCTTTCACATCCAAGAAATCTAGCATCATTACAACTGTTGTTGGCTGTGATATTGTCTGCTCTTCAATTATTGGAAGGGGGATATCTGCATAAGCTTCTTCTCTATGTTCTGGAAGAATGAATTTCTCTCTTGGAACCTTAAGAAAAGCTTCAATTATTTTTTTATTTTTTATCAAGCCTAAACTTTCCCAGTGTTCAACCAAAGCTTTCTTATCATCCAGGGTATAGGACTTTGATTTCTCTCTTAATAAATCCTTCGACTTTTCCGCAAGATTTAAATGTATGTATTACTAAGATCCTGATATGGCAAAAGATTTACTGATAAAAAAATTGAGAGACCTGCCAAAAGGTGTAAAAGCTAATCTGCCAAAACATGCGCAAGAGATCTATATGAAGGCATATAATAATGCCTGGGAACAATACAAGGATCCAAAGAAAAGATGGGCTGGAGGATCAAGAAAGGAGACAGCGCACAGAGTAGCATGGAATGCAGTGAAAAAAGAGTATGAGAAGAATGAAAAAGGCAGATGGGTAAAAAAGAAGTGAAGCTTTATAAATAAAAACAAAAACTCTTCTTCTTATGGAGAAAAATATACTTTTTGACGCTTTAGGATGCACTTGTACAAACGAGAATCTTGGAGCAATAATCTTAGGTCTCGACCTGAAACCAGATGACAATGTCCTGGCTGTTGGAGGCTGCGGGGACCAGGCATTTGCAATACTGGAATATGCTAGTGAAGTAAAAGCTGTAGACTTTCATCCTGCGCAGGTAGATTTCATCAAGAAACGGATCGCAATGCTGGAGCTGGGAGATATGCAGAGATTCTTGATGAATCCAAAACTAAAAGCAGACGCGGAATTTTCCATGGGATCAACAATGCGTAAAGATGAAGAGATAAATACAGGCAGAAGACATGCGTATTTTACTTATGAAGGGAGATTTAATAAAATAAGGAAAAAATTATCACATCTAGAAGTTGAAGAAGCAGATATTCTTGAAGTTGCTGTGAATGAAAAAGGTTTTACAAAAGTATACCTGTCTAATGCTATCAGTTATAATCCTTCACGATTTGTTAATCCTACTTTAGTTCTTTCAGAGATTGCAGCAAATTTACCAGTTGGCGGTCTGATCTACGTCGCTGACCATGATGTTATCAGTCGAGATCATGGTGACATATTTCTTCCAGATAGAGTAGTTATTGAAGAAAAGTTGACAAAAATAGCGCAGAAAACAAAAGCCAGGCAATGGAGCTCTGCTGTCTACAAAGTAGCTTAGAATATTCCATCAAAAACATCTTTCTTCACAACCCTATAAGCTGGTTTATAGATTGTTTCATATACCATAGAATGAGATCCCAGTGGATATTTCCAGGCTTCAACCCAGACCTGGAACTTTCTTATCTTCACTTCAATATATCCATAACTGCAGAGATTTTGGACCTCAGACCAGAGATCGATAAAATCTTCTTTTGTTGCTCTTATCTCTTCAGCAGATTTTTTCATTGCTTCAAACAATTTATCAACAGAAAGATCCCTGAATTTAAACGGTCGAAGATTAATCCGGACTATGCTTCTATCAAGAGATATATTCTCTACTAACTCCTCTTCATCAGAAGCTTCAACTCCTTCGAACTCTTGAATAAGTTTTTCTCGAGCATCATCTGTCATTATATGACCAGGACCAAGAACACTTTGATACATCATCTTGTAGAGATCATGGATACCCATGTTTGGTCTTTTCTTGTTATGCGATTCTATCAAACGAAACAATTCTTTATCCCCCTCTGGGGCACGAACACTTAGTTGCATATCAGGGGCAGAATATAATGAATATATAAATTTATCTAGGCTTTGTCAATATAGTTCTATAATAGAATTCTTGTTCAAAAAGTGCTTTGCTTGGTGATTTAAATATAATGTTGAATGCAAGATGAACCCTGTCCAATCTTTCAATTCCTTTATCAAAAACTTTTTCGGTTCGAACTTCAATACCCTGGCTTTCAATCTCTCCTAGATATGTGTGCAGCAGATAATTTGGCCGTGGAAATATTCTTAATTCTTTTCCAGGTTTTAGGACTCTCATTGTTTGCTTAATACATCCCAGCATTGCTTTATCAGCTATAGCATGCACTAGATTGAAATGTGATTCCTCCAGCATGTGAAAAAGAATTTGTCGGAACACGTTTGTTCCCTGTCTGAAATTTGACATATGAGAAAGTGCAAGGTCATAATGATTGTCTGGTCTTTGGATTGGTTCATAATCAAATGCTCTGGTCAGGTAACTTCTTTTTATTTCTAATGCTGCATCTGTTCCTTCAGCCTGGATATCCTTTTTCCTCAAATGTTCAACTAACCGTGCTTCTATTCCGCAGCCAATATCCAAAACTTTGCCTTTGAATATCAAGAAATCAACACCCATATTATCCAGGATAAATGGAACATCATATTGTTCATTGTCAGCTGAAGGGTTTATTGGGATCATGATGTTCTTTTTCGCAGGCCATTTATAATGGTTTGCCCTGAATATTTTTATACTATTTCTGGACTACCCATGGTTTATTCTTTCTGAATTCTACAGCAAATTCGTAGTCTTCATCTGGCATCTCTCCATTCAATTCTCTAAGTGTCCATACAGTTCTGATTAAAGGAATATCTTGAATTCCTTCTCTATAAAAGAATTTGTCTGTTGTATCTTCGTCAACAAAAGTATCAATACCTCTTTCGTATGATGCTTTTGCAATCCTGTCAACACAATCTTGCCAGTGAAATCCACCTAGTACTAATATTTTGTGAGATGGCAGCTGATCAAGGATAAAGTACGGATTTGGATATTGACTTTCTCTGAACTCCGGTCTGAATTTAACTCCTGCAACCAGAATCCCATCCTCTTCTCTTATATCCATAATAGAAGAAGCAGATTCAGTATCAGGAACAGAAGTATCATCAGGTTTGCCAAAGAACAGCCAGTTTATTCCGTATCCATAATTTCTGTATCTGGCATTGATGATTCCCATCAACTTTGTCGCATTTCCACCTCGATAGTCAAATGAAGAACTTTCAATCTCTTCATCAAAATACTCCCTTATTGGATATGCGAATAAATATTGTGCCATATCTAACTATATCGTTAGTTGGATTTAAAGTTTTGGCATCCGCCATAGGTTTTATAAACAATCTTATTTTATCTAATGTGGGGATTAATTTGAGATTCACTCTTGTTACAGAAGAAGAAACTAATCAAGATATAATTGATGCTTTAGTTCAAACAGTTCCAGGCCTTTTTCCAAAAAGTCTGGATGTAGTTCTTACTGAAGGTCCAAAATTCAAAGTGCCAGAAAAGATAGATTATGATGATGACTGGAACCATTGGACTACTGAATTAACAGAAGAGATTGCAGATACAATTTTGGGATATTTTCGTGGAAATCCTTTTAGAAGAGATAATCATAATAATTTTGTTCTCAATACCCGGGCATTAGTTCTGAAACATAAGAAGCCTGATGAAGATCTTATCATTCTCATGCACCATCATCACGAATATCTGAGAACAGATATTAAACCTCGTACTTATTCTATCGGCCAGCACAAGAGATACACTGGAACGATCTGCTTTTCTGGAGAAGCATTCACAGACTTTGCAGTTGTTGGAATGAGAAGAGGTGACGAGAAGGATAAGGACGGATTTTTGATAAATGAAATGGAATCTGCATGCGATCTCAAGCATCTTGCTCTGCAGGTTGTGACGCATGAAATAGCTCATATTATCTTGGCTCGGGCATTGGGCAACTGGTTCTATGAGGCTGATCATAGGCATTCTCGCCCAGAATCTGTATATCACTGTGAAGATGAATGGCCTGATCCTCCTTATTGTGTGATGCATCCACCTCCAGAGATGGTAGAGCATTATATGTGGGAGCACGGCCATAAGTTCTGCGAGAAATGCTTTGCTAGATTAGAAGAAGCTGCTGAAAAGATGAAAATAAAAGTTCAATAATCTTATTTCATCCTAGCAGCCATCCTGCTAACAACAAGTGTCACAACCACAGCAAGGACAGTTACAAGAATTGCATAAGTAAGCATTGCTGGGACACTGTCAGGTGTTCCTAAGAAATGTTTGAATAATGCCTTGATTGTATCGTTCCATGCAAGTGCAGCAACCAGACCAAAAGCAGCTATCAACAAAGTAACCATCTTATCTAGAATCTCCTTCTGTAAAGCCTTCTGTCTTGCTGTTTTCTTTGCCATGTTATCACCTCTTCTTTGTATATACAAGAAATCTAGAGGTTTTAAATGTTATGGTTTTAAAGATATAAGCAGCTAACATTTATAAATAATTATGTTGTATGCCATTAAATGAGAATTTCCAAAAAAAGAAAAGAAGATGATATCCACATCAAGATATTAAAATATTGTCGAAATAATCCTAACTTTACAATAAAAGAATTACAACAAAAATTCCCAGGTCATGAAGGTTTTCTTCATTCTAATTTTTACTTGCTAGAAAGTGGAATCTTTGTAAAAAATAGATTCGAATCATTCGGCAAACCTGAAGACGCAAAATATATCTTAGGATTTGAAGGTAGATCTCTCCTCCTGCAGCATGAAGAATTGGAACATGCTAAAGAGAGTTCTAATTTTGCAATATGGATAGCAATAGGAGCACTCATGTTAACTTTCTTTGGTTTAGTTGCATCTATGCATTTTGTTTCTGAAGTCCGAATTATGGATGCAGAACTGCCAATTTTAGATGAAATGAAGGAACTGAGCACCCAAAATCTTCAAGCAATCCGAGAATTAAATACAAAACTCGACGCTTATACCGATTGCACAGATTGTCTTGCTAGGCTCGAAGAAGCTGCAGAGAATTTGGAAATAAAAGTAGATTCTACAGATTCTTAAATATCTCCTGATTGGGAGGCTTAAAAAACTGAGGGATATAAATTTTTCTCTTTTTATTCCGACTACACTCACAGAGTAGAAAACCAATAAATGTCCCCATAATAGTAAAGAAAAAATTATTTATAAATGCTCTTGTTTTGATCTGTTTCTCATCCCAATACCAGATTATGATATCGTCAGTCCCCTTGAAGAGATAGCTCCACCGAAATCTGTTTTGTCCAAATTCGTCTTTATAAGGCAATCTGAAAGCATCATCTGCTTCTGGGATGAAGCGAGGTATAGCTTCTGCGGAAGGAAGTGTAAGGGTATTTCTCACGTTCTCAGCTTTTAGATTTGGCATAGTAATTTTAGCTAAATAATAATCTCCATGAGTAGAAACAAATTTTGGTAAATCATACTTTATTTTAAGTTCATATTGTTGGAGTATGTTTTTATCTTGAGGAGAAATAGTAATCCGATATTTTGTACAATTCATTAAATGACTGTAGCCTCTATCATCAATATAGTCACAAGAATCGGGTTGTTCATAGATGCTGTGGGGAATTGTGTCTTCAAATATATCTACTATTGTGAATAAAACATTTTCTGCAGGCAGTTGAGTCCTAAACTTTCCAGGGTCAAAAATAATAGTTAAGTTTGAATATTTTAATGGGTAATTAGGTTCTATCCAAAAAGAAATATCAATTTGGGATTTTAGGCCGCCTTCCTTGGTGATAATATGATTTCCAACAACATCCCTCATATGAAATTCTTCCCTCTGAAAAGGTGTGTAAATACTATAGGCATAAACGAACTGGGCGCATAGCATCAGAAGTAAAGAAAAAATGAATATTGTCTTTAAATAATAATGAATTCTCATCTTAATCTCGCTTGCAGCTGTTTGTTATCTAAGGAGATCTAGAGGTTTTAAATGTTATGGTTTGGAATAATTCTAAAAAATTGGCCGAAATACTTATAAATCCAAAATGTTGAAAAAGCCTTTAAGCAAGCTAACACGCAATCCTTTTTCCATGATCTAGAACATATAATTTTTATGAAATGGCGCAAAAATCGTTTTATTTAGATTCCTGTATTTGGCTTAATCTTTTTAAGAAAGAAGGTGATCCTCGAAAGGGTACCCCTTATTGGAAAATAGCAAAAGATTTTATTGAGAATGTGATGTTCTCAGAGAATAAAGAGATTCTTTATTCAGGTTTTATACTCAGAGAGCTGCAATTTAGATTAAAAAATGATAAAGTATACAAGGAAAAGCGCACTTTCCTTAGAGAAGAACCAAAGTTTAAGTTTATCAAAGTTATTCAAGAAGATAAAGTTCTTGCAAGAAAATTAGAGTCGGAATCCTGTTTTGAAATAAGCTTCTATGATTGTTTGCATATGGCTATCTGCGAAAGAACAAACTCTGTCTTAGTAACAAGAGATTATGATCTAATAGAATTTGCAAAAGACTATATCAAAGTTCAAAAACCAGAAAATCTACTCCTATAATTTATTGATTTTGTCCAAATCAACTTCTTCTTTAGATAACTTCTTCCTTATAACTCTAATCTCTTTTACCGAATCTCCTGTATTTGGAATTGAACCGATTTGCTTCTCCAAAACAAGCTTTCTGATGGCATCTCTGACAACATCTGATTTATTAGCGTATAATCCTTTATCTACTAATACATCAATTTCATGCATAAGTCCTTTAGGCAATCTAACCTGAGCAACATTCATAGTCATTGTAATATATAGGTAATACGCTTGTACTATATAAATGTTTCTTTGCCCTTTTAATATGGCCAAAATGTCCCATATGTACCCACTCAAGGACAAAATACTTTATAAAGGGCTATATCATGAATATCTAGTGTGACATCTAAGTCATAATCATATTTGAGAGGTACACTAAAAATGGCAAAAAAAGCAAAAAAAGTAGTTGAGGCTGAGTTTAAGGATGATAAGAAAGGGCCGCTGCCACCAGGCATGCCAGAGTTGACAGAAGAGGAAAAGAAGCGTATAGAAGAAAAGATGAAAGAGATCAAGGCAAAGGTTGAGAAGTTCCAGAAGCAGGCCTTGGACAAGTTCAAAGATTATATTTTAGGTGTTGCAGTTCTTCCGCCAGAAAAGAAAGGCCAGGAAGAAATCAATGTTCTGGTTACAATCAATGATGCAGATTCTAAAAGAATGACCAAGACAGAATTAAGAGAGAAACTAGGCGCTATCATGACAGAGATGGGAAAGCCAGACAAGATTGTGCCTCAGGTTGTATTAATCTCAGAATTATGGCAGGGATGTTTTGATGGTAATTATGAATTA
Source organism: Nanobdellota archaeon (assembly GCA_023133595.1). Classification (GTDB taxonomy): domain Archaea; phylum Nanobdellota; class Nanobdellia; order Woesearchaeales; family WJKV01; genus JAGLWF01. Next base: position 22,234 of record JAGLWF010000004.1, read on the forward strand.
CTGCAGACAATTGCTGTTTCAGCACCAACATACGATAAAGGTATTCTAGGTGCAGTAAAGATTTCAGAAGTGCATAAATCATTGGTACTGAAGAAATTCGACAAATATATTGTAAGTTATGTTGCAGCTGGCGCTTTATTCAGAGGCGGTGGCAATGAAAAATCTGATGTTGATGTATTCATAATCATTGATGATACAGATGTCAAGAAGATGACAAGAACAGAGCTGAAGGACAGGTTATCAGCAATAATCTACCAGATGGCGTTCGAAGCATCTGCAATCACTGGAGTCAAAAGACAACTGCATGTCCAGAGTTACCTGTTAACAGACTTCTGGGACATACTAAGAGACAGTGCAAGTCCGGTTATCTTTACTTTCCTGAGAGACGGTATTCCGTTCTACGACAGAGGCATCTACATGCCTTGGAAACATCTGTTGGATATGGGAAGGATAAGACCGTCACGAGAAGCTATCAGAAAGTTCAATGACTCTGGAAGACACTTCTTTGACAGTGCAAAAAAAAGATTACTATCTATCGGAGTTGAAGATCTTTACTACTCTGTACTTAACCCGGCACAGGCTGCGTTAATGATGGCTGGTTTCTCACCGCCGACACACAGGGAGACAGGAAGATTAGTCCATGAGATCTTTGTAGAGAAAGACAAACTCTTAGAGAAAAAGTATGCAGACATCCTGACAAAGATGATCGAGCTTTTCAAGAGCTGGGAATACGGAGAGGTCAAGGAACTTTCAGGTAAAGAGATTGACAAGCTGATGACTGAGTGTGAAGAGTTCAGAAAAAGATTCGACAAGCTGTACAAACAGATCGAACTTCAGAGCGATAAGGACACAATCATAACAGTTTTCGACCAGACAACTGCAGCTGCAAGAGAAGCAATCGAGCTTGCAGGCGGAAAGAAAGATGTTCCAGACACAGCTATAGGGAAAGAATTCAAGAAAGCTCTTGTTGATTCTGGGAAATTCCCAGAGACATTGTTCGCAAAACTAGAGATAGTCTTGAAAGCTAAGAAAGATCTGGACAGCAACAAGATTAAGCAGTCTGACATTGACAAAGCTCATAAGGATAGCAGGTTGTTTATCAGAGCAATGATCGATTTCCTGACCCGGTCCAAGACAGTCGAGATGGAAAAGCGAACTTTCAGGCTAAGACATCCGAAAGGTGTATCTGAAGTTATCTTGCTGGAGAAAGGACTGTTCATAATCGACGGCAAGAAGGTCGAGAAAGCTGCTCTGAAAGAGGATGGTTCACTAGGACCTGTCAAACCTTCAAAGAAAGAAGAAGTTGACGCTGCTGTTTCAGAGAGCAAGACAGTCAAACACCTTTCAAGCAAGACACTAGAAGCGCTAAAAGAACACCTTGGCGGAGATCTAGAACTATTAGTTTAGATTTTTTTATTTTACTTTTTCTTAATTTATCTATAGGTAGAAGAAGGTACGCCGTCATCAATAAAAGGATCAGGATAATCCTCTAACCCCGGATAAGGAAACTCCCTCGGCGGCATTTTTTGAGTTAAAAGTTTTTCTTTTTCAGAAGTAGTACGATCTTCCAAAGGAAGGGGTTCAGATTTTTCAATTTTTGGAGTCTTTAAGTCCTCTGGCTTCAGATCCTCAGGCACGCGTTCATAACATGCTGTGAGTCCAAACATTAAAGCCAAGCACCCAATCCCGTACATTATTCTTCTATACATAACATAGTTTATATTAATTGAATATATAATACTTTCGTTTACATACCTATAATTTATTCTTCATCAACTGTGAACAAAGTAGAATCTCCGCCCACATCGAACAGTCCTAAACGTGCGCCAGCATCTAACCAACCATGCGCATAATTAAGAGCTGCGAATGCAGTTACAATATCACCTTTTTCCCTGAAATGTTTGGCATCCTCGAAATATCGTGTTGCCATGTCCAAGAAATCTTCAGCAGATGCTTTCCAGTCAATCTTTTTCTCTTCTGCGATTTTGACTTTCTCTATAGCCCTGCCAGTAATATCAAAATACTTGTCCAGTTTTTCATCAGTTACCTTATCTCCCATGACTAAAGCGAGGTAACAAAAGTTTATAAAGATTGCGTGCTTTCTTAATAAGTTGATGACAGAGGAAAACCCAACAGAATTCAAACCATATGTAAGTATGGACTGTACCTATCAACAAGGAATGTTAGTTCTAGAAATTCTAGGTTATCGGATATCAAATCATGAAAGAGGACACATCCAGAAAAGTTTCCCTTCTGCTCTGGAAAAACATGAAGGAAATCTTCTCAAGACAATGTGTGACTTGTTTGCGTACAATATATTGACCATGCGCAGATTAAACAATCCGCGGGGAGATCCTAGACTCAAGAAGACCGGGGAGTATGATGTTGCAGTGATCAGATACTGGCAAAGAATGAAAGAAGCTGAACTTATTGAGAAGATAGAAGCAGGTTTGAGTTTAAGCACGATACACTATGAGATGTTCACTATGAACCCTGTAATTGAAGAGGCAAAAAGGATAAAGGATAAGGGGAAAGATCCTCTAACTGCTGAAGAAGACATATGGGGTGTTTCCAGGGCAAAAGATAAAGGAAAAGACATACCCTCGATAGAAGATAGATTCGACGAGGGGTGGTAGATAGGTAGACTTAAATATTCCCTATCAATTTCTTCTATATGCGAGATACAAAATTTATTGTGATCACAGGGGGGGTTATTTCTGGTTTAGGAAAAGGTATCTCAACAGCAAGTATCGGTGCTTTATATTCTGACAGTTTGAATGTGGTTCCTATCAAGTGTGATGGATACCTTAACGTGGATCCTGGTATAATGAGTCCTTTTCAGCACGGAGAAGTATTTGTTCTTGAAGATGGTGGTGAGGTTGATATGGACTTCGGTCACTATGAGAGATTTATGAATATAACCACTCTCCATGACCAGAACCTGACAATGGGCAGGGTTTACAATGAAGTCATAAGCAAAGAAAGAAGAGGGGGTTTTTTGGGCAAAACTGTACAGTTAATACCTCATGTCACAACACATATCAAAGAATCTTTTAGAAGAATTTCTCAAGATGCAGATTTAGCAATCATAGAGATAGGCGGCACTGTCGGAGACATGGAAAACGAATTATATCTCGAGACAGTAAGGCAGATGCAGGCAGAACTAGGATCGGGCAGATTCATCTCCATACATCTGGGTTATATCCCAAAACCAGAACATCTTGGAGAGCAGAAATCAAAACCATTGCAGCAGAGCGTGACATTATTGAATCGAAGAGGAATAAAACCAGACATTATCATTGGAAGGTCGTCAGAAAGAATCACAGATGAATTAAAAGATAAGATCCGCACCTTTTGCGGAGTTTCTAAGGAAGCAGTGATTTCTGGAATACATGCCAGGACAATCTATGAAGTTCCATTAATGTACTGCAGAGAATTAGTGCCTGGGATTATCAGTTCAAAGCTTGGGATCGCACCTTCTATTGATAAAGAGGAATGGGCAAGATACGTGGTTAAAATACTAAAACCAATAAGAGGAACAAAAAAGATTGCTATCTGCGGAAAATACACTGGCTTGCGAGACAGTTATGCAAGTATCATAGAAGCAATAACACATGCAGCAGTAAGCCTGGATATGCGCGCAGAGATAGAATTTGTTGAGACAAGCAATGAAAGCACTATCGAAGACAGGCTTAAAGGCATGGATGGAATAATTGTTCCTGGCGGTTTTGGACATAGGGGAGGAGAGGGAAAGATCAGAGCAGTTCAATATGCGCGGGAAAATAAATTGCCGTTCCTAGGGTTATGCCTTGGCCTGCAGATGGCTGTTGTTGAATTTGCAAGAAACAAATGCAAAATTCCAGATGCATGTTCAGAAGAATTTGAAAGACAAACAGATAAAAAAATAATATGTGTTCTTGAAGAACATGATGCAGAACAAAGCGGAGAATACGGGGCTTCAATGCGATTGGGAGCCTGCACAGCACACCTGAAACAAGGAACATTGGTTAGAAAATTATATCTTGGGGAAGAAAAAATATCAGAACGGCACAGGCATAGGTATGAAGTGAATCCAAAATATCACCAAATTTTGCAGGACAATGGTCTCATACTCTCTGGCATGTCTCCGGATGGAACATTAGTAGAGTTCATTGAACTGGATAATCATCCTTTTTTTGTTGCAACACAGGCACACCCTGAATTCAAATCGAGATTAAAGAGACCAGCACCATTATTCTATGGCTTTCTTGAAGCAGTGCTGAAGCACTGACCTTTAAAAGAAGATCCTGTTTCTATAGGTCCAAAACCTTTATAAACGGACTGACCTCTCTATAAGGGAGGGAGGTATATATAATGGAAGAAAAAGTATTCAGAGAGCCTGCATCAAAGTTTCTGAAGGTCAGATGCCCTAAATGCAAGAATGAACAGATCATATTTGGAAATGCTTCATCCAATGTGGATTGCCTTGTTTGCGGTAAAGAGATAGCCAAACCAACAGGCGGAAAGGCAATTATCAAGGCTAGGGTATTAGAGGTATTATCGTAAAAATGTATTATCACAGAACCGGGATGCCTGAAGAATCTGAACTTGTCCTATGTACTGTAACAAAAATTCATTTTACTTCTGTTTTCGCTACTTTAGATGAATATGAGAATAAGTCTGGTATGATACATATCAGTGAGATCTCTCCTGGTCGTATCAGAACAATAAGAGATTATGTAAAAGAAGGAAAGAAGATCATATGCAAAGTAGTCAGGATCAACAGGGAAAGAGGCCACATTGATCTTTCATTAAGAAGAGTCAATGAAGGGCAGAGAAGAGAGAAGAACGAACTGATAAAAAAAGAACTGAAAGCTGAGAAGATCATGGATTTCGCAGCACAGGAATTGAAACTCCCGCCAAAAAAATTATACGAGGATGTTTTCCAGAAAGTCCAGCAATTGTATCCTTACCTGCATCAATGTTTTGAAGAGATTGTCACAAAACAGTTTGATATCAAACAATTAAAATTAGATCCTAAAGTCGAAAAAATATTAGAGACTTTGGTCCTGCAGAGGATGAAGCCTCCGGAAGTTGAGATCAAAGGCACTTTAACACTGCAGACCTATGCGCCAGATGGTGTAAAAGTACTGGCAAAAACTTTCAAGGAGATATCGCACGAGAATATTGAGATAAAATATCTTGGTGCAGGCAAGTTCAGTGTCTTGATAAAGGCAAAAGATTATGATTTCGCAGAAGAATTATTCGAGAAACATATCGAGAAACAAGTAGAAGCCTTCAAAGAAGGTGGAGGCATTGCTGAGTTTGCGAGGACATGATGTATAAATGCGACAAATGCGGTTATACATTAGAAGAGACATGCCCTAAATGCAAGCAAAAAGCAAAACTTATCAAACTGCCGAAGTACAATCCCGAGGATAAATATGGAAAATACCGCAGGTAACTGGAAATTCAACAAGGTTGGCACAGTTCCTAAGATGAAGAACACTGTCTTCATAGAAGGCCTGCCTGGGATCGGTAATGTCGGCAAGATCGCGCTTGATTTCATAGTTGAGAGCAAGAATGCAAAAAAGGTTTATGAAATAACTTCTTACGACCTGCCGCATACAGTATTTATAAAAGAAGATAATCTGGTTGAACTGCCAAAGCTGATGCTGTATCATGCAAAACTCGGAAAGCAGGACTTTATTTTTCTCTCTGGCGATGTGCAGCCAGTATCAGAATATTCATGCTATGATTTCTGCGAAAATCTATTGGATATATTAGAAAAATTCAATGTCAAACAGATAATCACATTAGGCGGGATCGGGTTGGGGAAATTGCCTAAGAGACCTACAGTGTTTGCAACCGGAAACAACAAGAAAGTTCTGAAGGATATGAAAAAGAAGAATAAAGATATCAATATCCATCCGTATGGAGTGATCGGTCCAGTTGTCGGTGTCACTGGCTTGTTGACAGGACTTGCAGGAAAAAGGAAGATTCCAGCAGTTGCTTTGCTCGCAGAGACATTCGCGCATCCAATGTATCTGGGAATGAAAGGTTCACGAGGAATACTTAATATCCTGAACAAGCAGTACAGCCTGAAATTGAGCATGAAAGATCTTGACAAAGAGATCAGTGACATTGAATACGAGCTGATCATGAAGACAAAAGATCTGATAGGTACTGCAAAAGGAATGAAAGATAAATCTTTGAGATATATTGGATAAACTTTATAAACCCTCATTCTTCATTTTCTTGTATGGAAGATCAACAAATACTGGACATCTGCAAGAAAGACACAGTAATAGCTGCAAAACTATTCTCAGCAGACAAGATCGAGATTGCAGACTGGCCTATTCTGAAGTGTGCTTTTGGTTGTGATTCGTATGGAAAGAACTGGACATGCCCTCCGCACAATGATATCACACCAGAAAAAGCACGAAAAATAATAAAGGATTACAAGAGAGCGATTCTTTTACAGTTTGATTCAACAGATTACAAAAAGATCTACAATATTTTATTATCAATAGAAAAAGAGATATTAAACAATAATTTCTACAAAGTTTTCGCACTGTCAATGGGATACTGTCCTTTGTGCGACAAGTGTACTGTTCCAAATCCGTGCGCCTTTCCAGAACTGAGAAGGCCGCCAATGGAAGCTCTGGGTATTGATGTGTTCAAGACATTGAAGAACATTGGCATTGAACTCAAGATATTAAAGAAAGGGGAAAAATACACACCTTATTGTATTATCCTGCTGGATTAATAATATGAACTTCGACCAAGCGTGTACAATTATTGAAAATAACAAAGCATTGCTAGAAGAAAAAACCTATATAAAAATCAAAATAGCAGACAGGCCATTTATTCTTGCAGCTCATATCGATTACAAAGAGCTTTGTGATGCATCTATGTATCTCTTTGACCAAACTCCTTTTATTACAGAAGTAAAACTGAATCATGATAAAACCGCAAAGAAAATAATCACCGATACATCTGGGTTGGACTTAGTTCTAGAAAGAGCAAAAAAAACAAAACTTTCTGATGTGCCTATTTCGCCAGGAATGGGTGATTCATTCTATAATCGGAGGTCATTAGGCATACTACATGCTTTTGCAACATACAATAATAATAGGTCTGATTTCCATACACATCCTGCCATGCACGACAATTTAGAGGACCTCAATTATTTTTTATCATATATGGATCTGATCTATGGATGTCCATTCATATTTTTCCCATTAGATTATGCTACTTTTGCAAAGATAAAAACAGAAGAAGAATTAGAGCAGGAAAGACAAGCAACAGCAAAAAGAATGGAAGAATTAGAAATCAAAGGCTTTATGGTTGAATTATCGAACGATCTGCACACCATTGCACCATGGTGGGAAGCACTCGATCATCTGCAGACCGTAGAAACAGAAGCATTAATAACTCCCATGATACTAGGGCAAAATTTGGAAATAGATTGAGTTTAAATAATCATATAACACTAATCTCTATCTGTTGCACATAACCATAAGGTCTGCAGATAACATTCTCTGTTTCGCATCTAACTTCTACATCAAATATATATGTAAGACCTCTTGGAGTTCCAGAAGGAACCCTTATTGGTATCCTTACTATCTCTTTCTCTTTATCATCTAATGGATAAGGCCCTAATTTAGGGATGAAAAACTTATTTGTGTTCACAACAGGATCAACAACAGCTTTTGTCTCTGTATTGATAGCAGAATCAAAAGAAATCCTGACAGTAAACTCTTCTTTATATCCAATATAATTCTTGATACCCAGACCAAAAGTCTCTGTCTCTTCTCTCTTCATATCAGCAGAAAAAATAGGAAGCACAACTTTTGAAGTTGTTTGTGTCAATTGTTTCATTATCTGCTGTTTTGCTTGCTGTTCGACAATGCCTGTAAGAATATCCAATTCTTCTTTCTGTTGCAAAAAAAAAGTAAAAGCAAACACTACACATGCAAGAGCAATGATAATGACAACTATAAGATTGACTGATAAACGTATGGCTCCTTGACGATTCATCTTATGTTCACGTATATTTTCTCTAAACCACTGTACATCTGGTTTCCTGTTCCGCAGAATATACCAAGATTAAAGACATAGGTCCAGCCGTCAGTAGCACCGCTTCCAGCACGGATAGGCACTCCAATGACTTCTCTTTGGTTCTTCTCGATCTTATATTCAGATACAGGGAAGTGCCATGTTGCCATCTGCGCAGGATCAACATTAACTTCTTCACCTTTACTATTCACAGCAGTATCGTACTTGACTAATAATCTGTATGTATCAAACGAACATAGTTTTGGATCATTCTTGACACCGACAGCAAATGTTGCTACTTTTCCAGGCTTGACACTCATCACAATATTAGGGATGATGACTGGTTCACGCCCAGATATCAAGATATCACTTATTTTCTGCTGTACTTCCTGGCTCACCTGTCCTGTAAACTCTTGACCGCCTGCAAAGATCTGCGTGAATATATAGATGCCGAATATAAACGTGATTGTTGCTATTATCAGGATTATTATGAAATTCACACTGAATTCAATCGCACCTTTCTTATTCATAGTAAAAGAGAAAAAATAAAAAATTCATTATCTTATAAATTCATACTCTTTGATAATCAATATCAGGAAGAGTATAAGCACAATTGCTCCGACAACAATCAATAACAGACCTCCTGTCCAGTCCATTTGGAATAGCCGATACAATCCATAAGCCATGATACCAAAGCCAAGCCATAAGAATTTATCAAGCACAAGCTTCATAATATCAAATTCTTCGCTTCTGGTTAGTTTCTTTTTTTTTGCCATATTATATCACCTTATATGATTGTAACCAAGAGTTCTACAGTCTCGTCCATACTAAGTCCTCCTGTTCCACATCCTCCTGAGACATGGATAGGATATCTTAATGTATCTTGCTGTACTCCAGATTCAGATTCAATCTTTATTGGCAGTATCTTGACCTGATTGTTGTCAACTTCTACTGTTGTGAATGTCGAGATTCCAACTTTCTCACAATTGCCTGCTAACGTGACTTGATCGCATCTTCCATCCCCTTTTTTCGGATAGTCGATAGTATACGTCACATCATCACATCCCAGACTATTTCTTATTGCCAGATAGATAGTCTCACGAGAACTTTTCTCCATATCCACAGCAAACTGTGACAGTGAAACAGAATCTCCAGATTCTTTCAGACGATCAATCAATTGTTTCTCAACTTCTTTGCTCACTTCGCCAAACTGCTCAGTAGCCCTTCCAAAAGTTTTTTTCATGAAACCCAGACCAAGCCCAAGCATTGTTATTGCAAGAATAAGTACAACAATTGCATTAATTGACAAGGTCAAAGAAGCCTTTTTGTTTAATTCGAGCCGTAAATTGCCCCTTCTTGTTCTTCTCAGCACTTATACCACCTCTTTTTTATAAAAATATGATATATTACCACACGGCTCCTCTATTTATAAGCTTTTCTATGCAATGTAGGTGTGTTCTAAATCATCTCTTTTAATTTAGGATAAATTTTTTTGGTGAAAGCCAAAACATTTTCAGCATATTGTTTGTCCATGAATTTGCCGTAATACATGATTCTGTTACGAAAATATCTCAGCTGGTTCGCAAACTGAATAACATTCTCAGAAAATCCCAGTGTTCTTAAATAAGCCACTTCTGCTTCATGTGCACCTTGTCCTGAAGCACTCAATCCTTCTAAAATCATTTTTGCTCTGATCAGTTCCATAATCAAATCATAGCTTAGTTTAACTAGGCTATTGGCATTCTCGTCATCAGCCTTCAGGCTCCTAACAAAAGAAAATGACTTTTCTGTCTCTTTGACCAAAAAATTTGCTCTAGACTTGTCTGGTATTTTCTTCTTGACCACTCTTTCAGCTAAAAAACCCTCAAAACTCCTGATTGGTTTCAAAATTCAATCCCCCCAAACAAAACAATGCCGTTGCAAAGATTTTCCTTCATTTCTTTGGCCAGGCTCTTGAGTGAATCATAAAAGTTGATAGTTATTTTTCTTTCCAGCATTTTTCCAAATTTATCCAAATTTAAATGTTGTTCTTTCCTGCCAATCACAGCCAAGTCAATATCGGAATTTAAGGTGTCATCGCCCCGAGAATAGCTGCCAAAAAGAATAAGGGTTGCTCCTGGAAAATTATCCTCCAGATATTCTGCCAGGGCAGAATCATAAATCTGCCTCAAGTTGTCTGCTCTCTTCAATTGCATCACTTTCTGACTGTCCCGGTTCAGTTCTATTGACCACCTTCTAGAATCCTTGTCCTGTTTTGTTTTGATTAAATTTTTCTTTTCTAAGCCTGGAATTGCTTTTACAATCGCTGGCTGCGAAACTTTCAGAAATCTGGCAATGGCTCTTTGGTTTAAAGTTACCCCTGCTTTAAAAAAAAAGAGTCTTAAAATCTCCTGCTGCAAAATAGTGAACTTCAGTTTATACATATGAACCATGGTTAATATGAGTTAACCGTAGTTTATATTTAAATCTTTCGGTTTTAATTTAGAATTAGAAAAGGAGAATTTAGGGTCTATAAGAAATCTATTGGATACCCATTGTTTGTAACTGGGGCAAGATATGCCCTTCCCATACTCTGTTCTGCATATCACCCCATTCTTGGGTAAGTTCGCCTACTCTTGTGTTAAGGGTTCTTAGGTTTGCATTGTCTGTATTGACTGCTTCTCTTAATTCTTCTACCCTGTCAACAATATTTCCTCTTCTTCCTCTCTCAAGAATTCCTCGCAGTGCTTCTCTTCTTGCTTCTATTGATTGCTGACCACTGCGTGTCTGGTCAGTAACTCTCCTTTGGAGCTCGCCTGCTTCACGTAAAATTCTATTAACTCCATTGATCAATCCAGTGAAATCCGCCTGCAGTCTTTGATTATCAGGAGTAGGATTTGCCCGAACTATTCCTTGCAAAGTGTTAAATCGATTCTGGATATTATTTGCTCTTGGAAATTCGTTTAATGCCTGCGTTAGGCTTGTAAGATCTTCATTGATATGATCTATCTCTGCTTGCCTGCCTCCACCGATCCAATTCTCTGCAGCAGCTGCATAAGCATTGATACCACCCAGTCTTTGTTCTCTCTGTTCTCCAAAAACATCATCTATTCCTCGAGGAACATAAGGTGCTGCACCCATTGCTGCTGGCGCTTCGTCAGCTCTGCCAAGACCGGATAGGGCAAAGCCAAGAACAACAATTCCTGTTATCACAAAGATGCTCATACCCATTCCCAGTGCCCATGCACTCTGACCGATTGTTCCAAAGACGTATAATGCAAGTACAAGAGCAAGCACGCTCATAAGATTCTTTGTCTCAAGACCCCATATAGTACCTTCTCCTTTGAAAGTATGTCTGATTATAAAAAAGAAAAAGACACTGAGGATAACTGCAAAAAACAGATTGAACATTGAAGCTATTCTTTTGGCGTGCGCCAGCACATCAGTTCTTCCCAGGACAAAAAATGTAGACAAGACAGTAATTCCAGACAGTGTGAGTGCCACGATTTTTGCATTTTTTGTGAATTTGCCAGCTTCTTCGCTCTTGAATGAAGGGATTGTGTTCAATCCTCCGACAAAAACAGCATACAAAAGGATAAAGAACAGGAAGAATAATATTCCAAACACAATATTATCATTCTTTAATATGTCAACAAGCCCTTTGAATGGTGCGGCCAGCGCATCCAACTGCGCCATTGCAGAATACGAGAATATGCTAAGTGAAATGATCATACCCAGAAATAAAACCAGACATTTCTTCCTCATCTATATACACCTTTATCACAATAAATGACAGATTAATTTATAAATGTTTGTACGGGTTATATCATTTGTTAGGGATTTAAAATGCTTGCCGTAATGGATGGGGAGTTTGTTTCATCAAAGCCGAAGGTTCATTTAATCAAAGAAAAAATGAGGGTTTTGTCGTTAAATAATAAGAAAGATTTATAACTATATGGGTACATATGTAGGCATATGGGAAGAAAGACAGTAGCTTTAAGTTTAGATGAAGATGTTTATAAGAGATATAAAGAATATTGTAATAAAAAGCATATTATTTTATCAAGAAAGGTTGAAGATTTTATTTTGAAGGAGCTAGAAAAAAATGAACGGATTTGATAAAAAGATCTTCAAAGCATTGAATTATTTTGCCAATAATGAACTTTCAGAAATTAATAAACTTAAAAAAATTGATAAGAAAAAGTATACAAAAATTATTCCTAAACATGTCGAAACATATATATTTGAGAATAAATACGTTGATGGAGATGATAGGTTAAAAATGGGGATGACATCATTAGGATTAGATCAGTTAAGAACATTAGAAAGAATTAAAATTAATCAAAAAACCTTCGGGATTTCAATAACAGCTTTAGTAATTTCACTTATAACTTTCATAATAAATCATTATAATGGGGGATCAAGTTAAAATGGGAATTCAAGAAAATGCTGGAAAAATTTTTTATCTTATGTACCATATGTACTTAAAAGATGAATCTGTAAATCCTCAAAAATTGTTAGAAACAACAAAAATGGATGGGAATGATATTGACAGAGCAATAAAATATCTTAAAGATAAATATTTGATTGATATCTTTTTAACTTTAGGTAATCATCAAGGAGTTCAACACTTTATTTTAAAGAAAATTACTCCTGAAGGAATAAATGTTGCAGAAGATGATACTGAATTCATTCAAACATTCAAAATAAATCCTAAAGAGATCCATTGGGAGGGTTATTGTTAATATGCCAAAGAAATCATTAAGCGTAAAAATTGAACCTGAAGTTTTTAAATGGCTTAAAAATAGCTCTGGCTGGAAATATGAAGAACTTGCAAAAAGATTGAAAACAAGTATAGAAATAATTAAAAAAATTGAAACAGGAAAAAAAGAGCCATCTTTGAGACAATTAAAAGAGTTGTCAGCAATCTTTAAACGACCAATTGCTGCTTTCTTTTTATCAGAACCAAAACAAGAAAAGCCAAAACCTAAAGACTTTAGACTTATACCTGAAAAAACAAATCAGTTTGATAAAAAAACTTTATTGGTTTTAAGAAAATCAAGAAGACTTCAAGAGCTTGCAAAGGAACTATCGTATAATATACACTATGAAACGAAATCAAAATTCAAAAAAGCAAAAATCGCAGATTCCCCTGAAGAATTAGCTAAATATTATAGAAATCTACTTGAGATAACTGAAGAAAAGCAAAGAAAATTCAAAGATGCTTACAAATTTTTTCATTATCTAAGAGATATTTTTGAAGAGTTGAATATTTATGTTTTTCAGTTTTCAATGCCTGTTGAAGATGCAAGAGGTTTTGTCTTTGTAGATGACACCCCGTATGTTATTGTTGTTAATACTGCTGATAGTATTGAAGCTAGATTATTTTCAGTAATGCATGAATTTGGACATATATTATTAGGTGAATCTGCAATCGATTTTCCAGATCCTTTGTTATCATCAAGAAATAAGATTGAGAAGTGGTGTAACGAATTTTCTGCTTCTTTTCTGCTTCCCAAGGAGATTGCAAAAAATTTATTCAATTCAAATAAAGCAAATCTTACTGAAAAATCTACACTGAAAACGTTATCAAATAAGTATAAGGTTAGCAAAGCGATGTTATTAATGAATATGTATAAACTTGATTATATCTCAAAAAAAGAATTTGACAATATCTTAAATTATTTCAAACCCAAAACTAAGGAAGGAAAGAAAACAAAAGGTGGCGGAGGTATTCCTTCTGATAAAAAAAGACTTTCTGAAATGGGAAATAAATTCGTTTCACTTGTTGCAAATAATTATGACAAAGAAAAGATAACTTATACTGATGCATTAAATTATTTATCCATTAAATCCAAAAAATTCGACAAATTATTATCAAAGGCTAAAAAATGACTTCAAATTGTTATATTATAGATTCCTCTTCATTAGTGAGATTAAATAGAAACAACCCGTTAGATATATTTCCAACTATCTGGGAGCATTTGGAAAAGTTAGTAAAAATAAATAGATTGGTGTCTCCAAAAGAAGTATTAAATGAGATTTCTCAAAATGACGACCAACTAAGTAAATGGGCTAAGAAACAGAAAAAAATGTTTAAAGATCCAACAGAGAAACAAATAGAAATGGTGAAGAATATCCTTGATAAATTTCCTTCATTAATTGATGTTGATAGAAAATATGACGCTGATCCTTGGGTTATTGCATTAGCCGTTGAAATATCTAGCAATCCTCAAAAAACGTTATTTAGTGTTAAAAGATTGGTTGTAACAGAGGAGATTATAAGAGGAAATAAAGTAAGAATTCCTTTAGTTTGCGAGGATCATTCTATTGAAACAATTGATATTATTACAATGTTTAGAACAGAAGGATGGAAATTTTAAGACAAAATTTTACTTCAAATTAAGAATCTCCTTTTCTAGAACTTAACATAATTGAACTACTATCCCCGAACATCCCATATAATCCCAAAAAGAGATTCTTCCTGCGAACGAAGTGAGCCTTCAAGGCAGGAAGTTATGGGTGGAATGATTAAACATAAAATTCTTCTTCATAATAAGAATAAATTGTTTCTTTTTCCCAACTATCATAAATTCCTACTTTTACTTTGAAGTCTTCCTCAAAATTAATATCCTCATTGAATGTTCTCTTGACTGTATCATCTACTATTAAAGAAGGCAATTCCTTTTCTTCAATTTTAAACTCTTTATTTGCTTGCTCAATTTCAATTATGAGAAGAAGCTTTTCATCAATGTCTACATCTCCTGTATTTTTTAGGTCTATTTTTATCTCATCCAAAGTTGTCATGCTTCTATGATATGCAGATTGATTCAGGACTGTAATATTAACATCCATTGATAACTCTGGAGTCTTTTCTTCTAAAACAGGAGGTTTTTCTTTAGCTTCTAGAATATAACTGACAATTGCTTTGTTATCATTATTATTTATTTCCAGGAAGCCACTAAAATCTTTTGGCACATCAAAGTATATTCTTTCTCTAATAGCAAGACCTGGATTCAAATCATCATACCAGGAAGGATATATGTCAAATAAGCCCAAAGTTCTTTCTGGAAGATAACTTCTCCCTTGTTTGTCTTTAACTATAAAATAGTCTCCAGTTGTAAACTGTCTTTGAGAACCAGTATTTTCTATTGAAACATCAAAAACAAGAAATATGCCTTTTGCTCTTGTATAATAATAATCACCAGATGTTCTGGTCATGGTCTTATAATCGTGAACAGTAAATTTAAGATCACCTAATGGCATTGGCTGCTCAAGATAGTACACTTTTGACTCAAATACTTCTTTTTCTATCTCTTCTGGCTTTGTAATATCAATCTTTTCAACCTTTTTCTCTGCCTTCATTACCTCTTCAGTTGGGACTTCTTCATAAGATTCTATTTCTTCTAATGGTTGGGGAGATTCTATGGGCATACATCCAGATAGAAATATGGATAGTAGAATTATCCCAGTGAACAAGTATGCTTTCATGTAGTCACCCCAAATAAAGCAATAACCCCAATTATAAAGATCAGCATAAGACTATTCAAGACGATTCCAATTATACCTATCACTAATCCTGCGGTTGCAGCTCCAGTAGGTTTATGTTTTTTCTGAACACCATAAAATACAACTGCGAGTATAGATGTTGCAATACCTATGTACGGTGCAAAGACTAAAACAAGTCCAATAATTCCTAAAACTAATCCTGCTATTCCCCAAGTATGCGTTGGTTTATTTTCTTTAGCCATATATCTCACCTTTTTTTTCTTTTTATTTTTCATAAGAACAATAATTAGTATTCCAAATATCCCAATAACAGCACCAATGAGAAACCAATAATATACACTCTCGTCCTCATAGCCTTTCCAATGTGCTATCACACTGCATACTAATCCTGTTATCAAAGCGCATATCACAATTAATAACCAATTAATTTCTATCAAGTTCAGTTTGCCTCCTGTCTCTTAGCATTTAGATCACCTATCTATCTAGAGTATAAATCCTTTATAAACATATCGACAAGAGAATAAAAATATTATGAATTAGAGAAAGATATTTAAAGCCTCTTTCATGCATTGAACATGGCTGAAATAGAGACAGATGTTACAAAGATAATAAAGCCAAATTACTGGTGAAACATGATAAAATGAGGTGATATTATGATAGAGGTCTTTAGATGTCTAATATGTGGAGAAACTTATCTTGGTGAAAAAAAGCCGAGCAATTGCCCGTTCTGCGGAGCGCATACCCAATATTTGATCAAAGCAAAATTATACAAGGATGTGTTCAAGATAAAACTTGGAGCAGTATCAAGAAATAATCTGAAGAAAACATTAAAGCTTGAAATGAATAGTGCAGAATTCTATCTTTGTGCTGCAAAAGCAGCAAAGAATGTGGAATTGTACAGTATGTTCAAACGACTGGCAAAAGTTGAGTACGAACATGCAGAAGTAGCATGCAAATACATGAAACGCAAAGTTCCAGCATTGAAGTATAAGAAAAAGAAATGTTTCACACAGGATCTGAAGAATCTTAAGGATGCGTACTTACAGGAAGATAGGGCAATCGGATTCTACAGGCAGTTTGCAAAACAAGCAAAAGAACCTAATATCAAAAGATTGTTCACAGCATTGATAGAGATAGAGACTGATCATCTTAAATTTTTATCCAAGAAGATGAAGCGATAAATAAAAACAAAGAAGACAAACAAAGAATCATAGACCAAATGTTTCCTGGAACTTTCGCATCTTCTCGAATTGTTCTAGGAATGCATAACCTTTTTCAGTGATAGCCAGGTATCTGAATTTTCCTTCTACTTTTGTCACCATCTCTTTTTTTACAAGATCGTCGAGATATTCATTGAGAAGTTTGTGGGAGAGATTCGCTTTGTACATTAAATGTGTAGGTTTTATCTGTCCTCCTTTGTTCCGTATCGAGACTAACATATCATTAATGATATCTATTCTGGTCCGTCTTTGTGTCATTTTCTGAAGATCGTAATGTATGCTACTAATAATAATACAAATCCCACTACTTGTATTACCTCACCTAATACATACAATTGCACATCGAGTCCTAAGAACAAAAATAAGATCTGGCTTATCAGCAAGAGACAGAATGCCATTGCAACATAGAATGTATTTTTGGTCAGTTTCTTTTTATAATTCTGGTAAAATTTTCTGAAGATAAAGAACAATAAGACAATCGCAGTAACATGGAAGACTTGATATCTATAGTGGCTTCCGATTGTTGAGATAAATATTAAAAATGAAAGAATAAAAATATCCTGTTTTTGCTTGAATGTCTTGTACAATATAAGATATATTCCTAACAGACCCAACAGTATCAAAAAATGATAGAAGAAAGTTGTTGTTGAAATAAAGAATACATCCTTCTGTATAAATCTTGATGTGATTATAATCAAGCCAATAGCCTTGGTTTTTACAACTTCGTGATATAATGTGAAATTCGTAAGGATTTTAGCTAGAAAACCTAGTCCAATTGCAGCAAATGACATGCTGAACCATTTGTATTTCTTATCTCCACTAAGCTTATAACATTTGTAGCTGTATACGGCAACAAGTATCGCAATTATAACTGTGACAAATTCAAATATAGAATCAATATTGTAGAACCACACTGGGCTGTAGAGGAATCTAAGCATTGTATACAGGATATCTGATTTTCTATTTATAAATCTTGTGAATTTGTATTCTCTATCTCTCTTCTCTATAAGCCTTGCATAAGGGTATTATAAGCGTTTGACTACATGTTACATATGAACTTAACAAGAGGTGCTAAAATGAACGAAAAACTGAACATCAATCCTTTCATATCCAACTATCTCCATACACTTGATGATTGTGCGGTTGCGTACTTTGAGATCAAGGAACGTAGAAGGCAAAAATGGGAAAAAGGGTGTTTAAACTAAACATGGACAATCTTCTCTCCTGCAAAGCATGCCTGCCCTCCATAGGCAAGGTCAATTATCCTGCTCTTTACGACTCTCTTTCTGGGAAATGTTAGGCAACACCTTCTCCTTCACCAATGCGTGAAGGAGATCCCAACCTTCAAATTCTATATATGCTATTTGTCGACCTTTATATAGACTAGCTTCTGCTCCTTTATAGAAAGCTTCGCCAACATAGCAGAAAATAGCATGATAAAGAGGTTCCATCCTAGATGTCGGATCTCCTGCGCATCTTTTTGCATGTACCTCTACTTTCTCCTTTCTCTTGTAACCATACTTTTCCATCAGTTCTTGCAGGATCTCGTGCGCAATCCTCTGGTTCTTGATAAAAGGTATTACTCTTTCCAATTCTGCTTTTTCAATATTTTTTAAATCTAGAGCTTTTTCCAAATTAGAAGCAAGATTGTTAATCTCTGGAATATCATCAAAGAAAGTTTCATTAGTAATTTGGTTTAGTGCAAAGACCCACCTACTATCCCTCTTGAAAGAATATCCCTCTACTACATCTCCTTTTCCAAGCTGATCATACAGAGTGTCATCATGATGGTATTCGTATTCAGAGCCAACTGGCAAAAGAAGCAAACGACCATATTCTCTTTTTTTGGTGAATAATTGTTTTATTTTTTTTCTCCAATTTAATTCAGGGATAAATTTAACTACAAAAAAGTTTTTGTAAGATTTATATTCGACTATTTTTAGATAGTTTAGCATATATCTATTAATGGAAGTCAGATATAAAAATGCTTGTTGTATAGCAATATACTACATTTAACCACAACATTTAAAAACCTAAAAGATTAAGAATAATCAAAGAGGTGATACTTATGGCAAAAAGAAGAAAAGCAAAGAAGAAGAAAACAAAAAAGAAATCTACTTCTGATGTAACAAAAGCAAGAAAGGAGCTGGCAAAAGCAAAAAAGAAATTCAAAGCAGCAGAGAAAAAAGTTTCTGGATACATCAAACATAATCCAAAGAAAGCAGCATTGATCGCAGTTGGGATCGGCGCAGCAGTCGGTGCAGCAGTCGCAGCAGCAGTTGTCTTGAAAGCAAAGAAGAAGAAAATCAAGAAGAAAGCAAAAAGAAAAACCAAGCGAAAAGCAACAAAAAGAAAAGCAAAGGGAAAGAAAAGAAGGTAGAGAATATGAACTGGCGGCGTTTAGAAATTTTTTTAGAGTTTCTTGTATTTGGTGTTGTTATGGGTATTTTTGAAGACCTTATTGCAATCACATTAGTAACAGGTCAGATGATCACGTTAAGGACAATCATAATCGTAGCGCTTGTAGCAATACCATTTGCAGCATTCGGTGAATTGATCGTCGACAAGACAGATCTTTTCAACCAGAACAGCCCAAGAAAAAAGAAGAAGAAAAAGAAAAGATAATCCCTTGTTTGGGACGATTTTCTGAGAGAAAAAATAAGAAATATTTTTAAATTCATAGTAAATTCAGCAGGTATATGGAGAAACCCGACATAGACTTAGACTTTCTAGAATCTAAAAGACTTATAATCGAAAGATTCGAAGAATCTGCAGGCATACACAATTCGCACGGAGGTTTTTTTCTGCATTATGACGGTCAATATCGATTAGATTATGTCTTGATGAGGATCAAGCAACTGAGTTTGTTCCAGACAGACAGCCAGATCATTGGTTTCCTCGGCACATCACAAGGATATCAGCCAAAATCAAGGGAGCGAGAGATACGAGGGAAGACTATTGTTAATCGCTTGGAACAATTGGAGCAATTTAGAGATTATATTCCTTTGGACGATTTAGTATGTCTTGCAGAAAAATTCAACTTAACTCCTGAAGAGTTTGAGCTAAATTTACACATGGAGAAGCTCATAAAGAATCTTGGTGGTGCCCGAAAAGCAAAATTTCTTACTGTCAGAGCTGAAAAATGGAACCAGATTGCTGATAGATTGTCAATGGGTGCATGGTTCCCTGTTGTTGAACTCACGCGCAGAAGATATAAGACAAATACTGTCGACAACAGGAGACGGCTCGAAGAGGAACTTGGCAATAATAAGATCAAGACTTTCGAGAAAAAACGCATGGTCTATCTTACTTACGCAGAATTTGAAACATTGATCTTTGGTGAAAAACTTGAAGTAGATGAAACAGAGACTGTTCCAAAAAGACTTGCACTTGAGATCACAGCAGAAGTTGCACGGGGAGAACCAGTGCTTACATTAGTATCGAGCAAAGGAATCAGCAGGTTGCGCAGCAGGATGCTGTACTCTGTTCCAGAACTAGAGAAACTTATATCTGTGGTTGATCCAAAATATAATCAGGTTTTTATCCAGCAATTGGTGGATTATGGGATATTGGAAAAGAGATCAGCAGAAACTCCATTGCAATATTATGTTTGGGGCGAATCTGCGTATCAATTTGTCAATATGATGAAGAATAATGTATTTGTGACAGATACGTTCTTCACAGACCTTGCAGCAAGAGCTGGAAAAAGCGTAGCTGATGTCAAGAAATTGTATGATGAAGGTGCATTTGACAAGTATAAACTTCCAGGTGAGATTACAGAAGAGAAAATTCCACAGAAAGGCAAAGGAAGAAAGAAGAAAAAACCTCTGATAAAAGAATATGCAGTCTACTGGTTCCAGAAAAAGAGATACAGGATCCCAAAAGAGGAAGCTTTCTTTTATTTCAAGAAAAAAAACATGAACAAACTGGTCAGGATAATAAATCCAGAGAAGAAAAAATAATTCTTTTATTTTAATTTCTTTTCAATGTCAGCTAGTTTCTTTTCGATCTTATCCAATCTTTTCCCAATATCTTTCCATGCGTCCAATACTATTTCGTGCGGTGGTTTTGGCCTGAACTCTGGAGGCACTGCTTTTCTTCCACGCAGAAAACTCAAGATCTTCTTATCTTTTAAGGTATAATATTTCTTGCCTTCAATCCAATTACTCTCCACAAGCCCAATTTCTGTAAGAATATTCAGGTGGAAATCCACTGTCTGCGGCTTCTTCTTGATTTCAGCAGCCAGTTCTGACAGGTATTTAGGTTTCTTAGCCAGAACTAGAAGAATCTCTTGCCTTATATGAGAAGCTAGTGCTTTATGCACGATTTCATCAAAAACATGCGGTGGGGCTGGTGGCATATCATACATGTATCGGTTTTTCTATATAAATCTTACGCTTCGAGTTTCCCAGAAAAGCCGAAAGTTTTATATATTTCTAGTACTTTCTATATTTCTAGGAAAGCCGAAACGGCTTGGAGGTAAAAAATGGTAAGACATCCAACACCGCCTCATGAGAGGCACAGAAGAGGTCCAGAATTCGAACCAACTCATGGCGAGATCATGGACAAATTAGAAGAATTGGAAGCATTTATTCGGGAATTAGTCGAGAGGCGATGATTCCCTTTTATATTTTTCTTAATATTTGAGAAATCTTTTTAAATACCTTCAGATATGATTGTTCATGTTAAGCAAAGAAGAGTATTTGATCGGATTTCATGCACGTTCTATGGAAGAATTGCTTCGTGTTGTTTCTTTCAAGAAAGTTAATCTGGTCGAACTCAAGCCAGATTATATCCAGAGAAGAAGTAGAGTTTCTTTATATGAATATCAAGATGGAAAATTTACAATCAATCACAAAGTAGCCGAAGAAATTCGAGAGATATGTTACAGGCATTATATCGCACAGATCCAGCTTCATGTTCCGTTTGAGACAAAGAATGATCCATCTGAAGAAAAAGGATTATGCTACGCAAATAAGGAGCATCACGACACCCTTATTGCAAGATTTGAAATGATCAATGAATTATATGAAAAATATAGTATTGGTGCTGTTGCTGTTGTACATCCACCAGCATTTAGATTAGAAGGTAAAGAAGTCTGGTCAATCGATGAAGCAATTGCAGCAGGAAGAAAATTCTTTGCGCGATTAGACGCATTAATTAAGGAAAGAAGATACAAATTCAAAGTTGGAATTGAAAATATGGTCAATCCTAAAAAAAGTGGCTCGTCATGTATTGGTTATCTTCCGAATCAAATTGATAAACTTATTGGAAGAACGTCAGAGATTGGAATAAATATTGATTCTGGTCATAGATTATTGGCACACGAGATGTCTATTGCCCGCTTATTTAGTTATGGTGATATTGTGTCAATGCATTTTCATACGAATTCTGGTGAATTTGATGCAGACAGTTATGATGACGATGAACACGAGTTTGCAACAGAAAAAAATCACGTCCATTATTGGCGATACATTGCAGGAATAAGAAGAAGGGACACACCAGTTATACTTGAAATTTCGAGGTCGCAAATGAAGAAACTTTCTGATACAGAAATAGGGATGTATCTCACTCAATTGCGAAATCATATTTGGTAGAATCAGGCTTCATAGAATTTAGTTATTTCTTGCTCTAATCGATCCAAACATCCTTGCGGTGCAACAAATGAAAAATAAGCTAGAATCCGATCATACTTGTGTAACTGCATCTGAGGACCCTTCTCCCAGAAATAAATAATTGGTTTTTCAAAATCCATTGCTCGTGCACTGATATTTTCAACATCAGGAGAAGGAATTCCCATGTATGCCAGGACAAGTTGAACCTGGGGAACCATAATATCATTGGTCAAAACATATGTATCTCGAGGTGAAAGTTCAGTTTTATCTTCTGGGGATCCTACAAATTTATGCGGAAGAAAAGCTTTGTGCCCAAGTCTATCACAGAGTTCTCCAATAGCTTCGTAAAACATAGCTTTATTTCTTGTTCCCTGTTGACTAAGATCATGTGCAAGAAGAATTTCAAACTGATTAAAATCTCCACCAACAAAAGTCCTTAAAAACTTCCACCTATCAACCTCATGATCTAAATCAAGGTCTGGGTTCATTGCGCATATCTCCAGAAATTTAAGTAGATTTCTATCTTTAGGATCTAATCCATGCCCTCGAATAAATTCTTCAACTTCTTTTCCCATAGAAAAGTAGGATTGCAGCGAATATATAAAACTTTACTTTGTCGTCATAACCCAGACACCATTCCATTCTTTTGGCGGGGGTGTTCGTTTGAATCTTCTGCATCGTTCGGCAAAGACTTCTGCAGCCACATCTTTTTTGATTTTAAGTGCATTTCTAAATTCTTTAAGTGCATTTTCCCACCTCTTGTTCAGATAGTTTTCTAGACCTGCTTCGTAAGCAGAGATCAATTCATAATCATCTTTCTTCACATCCTCTTTTCGGCCCACAAGTTCGTAGATAAATATCGGCCTCTTTTTTCCTTTGACAGCGACGAGATCCAATTTTCGTGTCACGAATTTGTCGGCAACGCGTTTCTGTGTGTTTTCACTGATGACAATCTCTACTCCGTATTGTTTTGTTATTCCCTCTAATCGTGAACCTAAATTGATTGTATCTCCGATCGCAGTGTAATCAAAACGATCATAAGAACCTAGATTGCCAATGACAGCTTTTCCAGTATTCAGTCCGATTCCGACGCGGATCTCTGGGAAACCTTCTTGTTTCCATTTCTTGCGCAGTTCCCGAAGATCTTTTGCCATGTCAATTGCTGTCGAACATCCTAGTATTGCGTGATTTGGCTGGTCCAGTGGCGCTCCCCAGAATGCCATGATCGCATCCCCAATATATTTGTCAACAACACCTTGATGATTAAGGATGATCTTTGTCATTGCACTGAGATATTCATTCAAGACATGAACTAATTTTTCTGGTGTAATCTCTTCTGATATTGTTGTAAATCCCCGGATGTCAGAGAAAAACACAGTGATCTCTCTTTTCTGCCCTCCAAGTTTCAAGAGCGAAGGGTTTTTCAGAAGTTCCTCGATGACAACTGGCGAAACATACTTGCCGAACATGTTATGCAATTCTTTTTTTGATTTTTTCTCAGACATGTAGAAATAAAGTATTGTGATTGTATAAGTCAGGCCGATTGCAATCGGAACATACAATATGTTCATGATTACCCCAAAATTAAACGCGTAAATAGCAAGAAAGATGTACGCCACGCCGAGCACAGCAGCAGTAATTGAGGCACTGAATATATGCATCTTCCAGATGATAATGGCTGTAAGCAATGCAGCGATGAAAATCAACAATATGATTGATAATACTGACTGTTGTCTAAGAAAGTCTTTCAGTATCATTGTCTGGATTGTGTTTGCATGCACTTCAACTCCAGGCATTGCTTTTCCAGCAGAAGTCGGAACAAAAGATTCGTCGTGCAGGTCCGGGGCAGTCGCTCCTATCAAGACTAATTTATCTTCAAACTCAGACTTGTCAACCCGATCATTAATCAAATCAGTAAAAGAATACTGTCTGAAACTTCCGGGTTTGTCTACAAAATTTATCAGGAACCGGTTCGCCTTTTCTATTTCTTTTTTCCAGTAATGCTTGTGAACAACGTATGCAAAATTATCATACTCGTCGCTGATATCCATGTTTACGCTTCTGCTTATTCCATCTGCATCAGTGATGATATTGACATAACCTAGATCCGTATCTTGATTGATATTTTCAACTGGAAGAAGCAGGTCTTTTCCAACAACTCGTCCATCCTCAATAATAAACTTGGTATATTCAATTGGGATTACAACATTTCCAGCACGTCTGATCGCTTCGCCAAAAATAATATCTTTCTCTTCCTCTTCTGATTCTTCAAAGAATGCAACATCTATTCCAACAGTCTTTGCTCCAGAGAGAAAATCAACCACTTCTGCAAACTTGTCCCTGTCCCAGGGCCAGCGGCCTATCTCCTGCAAACTTTTGTCGTCGATCGCAATAAGAATTATGCTATCCAATGGAGTTTTTCCTCCATAAAGATTATCACTAAGTTTTAATTGAATATTAGACAAGAAACCAATAGAAAAAAGTAAAGAGCAAATTATTGCGCATAGTAGCGCAATGCCAATGCATTTGCCTAATCTGCTTTTGATCATTTCTATCTTCTTATAACTTCTCTATCAACCTCTCGGATCGGTTCTGGAGCTGGAGCTGGCTCCCGAACTGGTTCATCCTCTTTTTCTGGTTCTCTCTCTTCAACTCTCTTCCGAATTCGAAGCAGATCTTCTCTAGTAAAGTCTCCTGCTTCGACTTTCTCGATCATCCTGTTTGTCTTGATCACTTCTTCTGTCATTCTTCGAACTTTTCTTATCGCTTCCATCTTGACTGGTGCTTTTGCTTCGATCTCGTCAAGATTAGCCTCCCCTCTGTCAACTTTCTCAAGACCTCGTGTTATATCCTCATCACTGAAATCATGTGTTTTCTTTGCGATATTCACCATAAATCTTTTCTTCTCAATCTCTCGTTCACGCAATAGCTTGATATGCTTGACAACTTTTCTCATTCTCATTGCGATTCTTGCTCTCTCTTCTTCTGTGATCTCTTCATCAAACAATTCTCCGTCACGAAGAATAGCTTTCCTTCCCTGCATGATTCTTTTCACTATATCTCCGCGCTTGACTTCAACCTCTCCTTCACCAACAACAACTGATTCCATGTTTATACCAAAGCCAGTGCCTCGTACTGTAGCAACTGTGTTTGGAGTTTCAACAGAATACTCTCCTATTCCAGCCATTCCAGTGAATTTGTTCCAGGTAGAACCAGATTCCTGCTTTACTTTCACATTTTCTTTGTTCAAGTTAGCGATTGCGACTTCTGTTTCTGAATCCAGATTTATGATAACACTTTCGTGCAGGATAATAGTTGCTTCTGAATCTGCTCCAGTCTTCACTTTGTCATCCAAATCTAAGTCCATATCATCAACAGCAGGCTTCCATCCACTGCCTGTGTTAACCATGACCTCTCCAGACTCAATGTTCAGGAAGGCAACTCTGGTCGCGCTTCCTGTTATTGAGAAATACCCAATACCCCCTATCAGGATTATGATAATGAATATAGCTAATGAAATATACTTGAATTTTTTCATATAAACACCCCCAGATACTAATAAGGCAGATTTTAAGCTATATAAATGCTTTGATTGAGTATGTCATCCCCTATAAGGGACAATGTCCATAACCTTTATAAGAGACACTTATCTATGATTTTATATGGGAATCTGGCGAATATTAGGCGGAGCAGGAATTGCATGGGCACTCCTCAGCGGATGTGGCGGAGATGATGCTCTAGAGGATAGAGTAGCTCAGAGCCAAAAAGCAAAAATCAAAGAACAAATCGAAGAAGAGTTGAAGATCATGCGTGCTAGCATTCTAAGTTATCTTGCACAACCAAGTTTTACTAGTTCTGATTTTATGAATCAGATAACAGGAATAGATGCAAGAATGGAAATGATTGAATTAGGCGACCGTATGGTTTACATGTCAATTCCAAGTGATAATGATTACAACGAAGCAGCTCAAAAATTGTCAGTAGACCCAAACAGTGTAGAATGGGGACAATTGGATGATGAGGGTAATTTAGTTTTAGGACCATATGTACTTAACAAAGATGATGTTTATTTTATGAGAGTTCCAATAGATGATTTCAAGATTGATCCTGAAACTAGAGTAAAGATCAATTATAAAAATGTTCTTAACTATGATATCTCTATGGATGAACTTAATGATTTTATAATTAACAAGAGTATCTATGGTGGATTGCTGAATGTATATGCAGGAGATAATCCAACTGGCATACCAAGACAGTTTGCAAACCACGGTGTTATGGTTGCGAGGAAGGGAGAGTCTTCACTACAGAGATTTGTCTCTCGATTACTCAAAGGATGCAAAACTAATGAACAGAAAGCACAACGATTATTAGATTTTGTAACTCTAGGGATTGAATTTGACGAGACTGCAAATGACAATGGAGACACATTGAAAAGACCAAATGAAGTGTTGATGACAAAAAAAGCTGATTGCAGTGGAAAATCAATTTTACTGGCATCTCTTTACGAGCAGACAGGTCTAGATTATTTCTTTCTCTACACTAAAGACCATATCACAGTAGCTGTTGCTGGTGACTTCAAGAATGAAAATGATCTTTGTTTTGAATTTAAAGATAAAAATTATTTTATCGCAGAAGCAACATACGGAGACGTACTACCAAATGGGAAAGTAATACCAGGAAGATTTGTAATTGGTAAGAGCGAACAAATTGAAAACCCTACCGAAGGTATGATAGGTTACCAAATGCCAGGAGAGGATGCTCCAGTTTTTAACATGAGTACTGGTAAAGCTTACCCTTTTAGATAAACATATTTAGAAAAAATAATTATTCTATTTTTACTTCTTTTCCGATTGCCTGGCCTGGCATGCCTCTCTCGAAAATAACTCGCACAGCGCCTTTATTGCCATGTGCAGCAGAAATCTTACCGACAATTTGCTTCTTCTCTTTACCTTCTGTTGTGAATATAACTTTCTTCCCTACTAATTTCTCTGCTTTTGCTTTAGAATCACTGCCTGCTACTAGCACAATCATCTGATTGTCCTTTTGCCTTGTTCTACTCTTTCTGAAGTTTGCTATTTGTGCTTTCATATCCTCAGATATTTAGAAGTGGTATTTAAAGGTATTCCTAGATTGAATCCTTTATAAATAGATCCGCATAACCTTTATAAATATCCTCAAGCATAGTATATGATATAAATGTCCTATTTTGGACATTTTTAAAGAAAATTCATATATAAAATCTGACAAAATGGTCTCACTTGAACGTATAACCCAAAGAAAGGAGCGGATCGCGCCAGTCGTAGAAAAAGAGATGGAGCGCTTCCTAGGTGTCAGTGTCAAGCAGATCAATGAGGATATTTCTAACAAACTGATCTCAGGCAATATGGATTTTGAGATTGATCTCTTAATCAAATTCAAGAAGGCCAAAGAGCTGTTCAAGAAAGAATTCTTGATCAGATTATTACAATATACAAACGGAAACATAAGTGAGGCTGCACGGATCGCTGCGATTGACAGGAGATCTATCCACAGACTGATCCAGAAGTTCAAATTAAAGGTCGAGGGTTTCAGGGATCAGCCGTATTTCTTTGAAGAAGACAAGAAAGAGATGTATGTAAGGAATGTTGTTGAAAAAATATTAGACAAATATCAATTGACAAAAGAATTACAGGTCGATGAAGAAACAGCTAAGAACATAACAAAAAGATTGCCTGACATCAGGGTTACTTTTGAAGAAGCTATAGATCTGTTTGAGAAAGCATATTTAGAAGAGGCTCTGAAAGAGCACGGTGACATAACAAAAGCTGCAAGAGCAGTTGGTTTACGATACGAAACTCTGCACAAGAAAGCAAAAGAGCACGGTTTGAGGTAAATGAAATGAACAAATTCAGACTTATAGGCATTGCACTCTTCATTGTTGCAATCATCTTGATAGGCTGTGCACCAGATGAAGCACAGATAGTCAGGAAAACACCACTGCCAGAGGCGGATGTTTTTACCAGTGCTGCTGTTGCAGAACCAAAAGCAGAAGAGAAAGAGGAACCTGTTGAAGAGAAACAAGACATAAAAGAAATATTAGAAGAGACAATCAAAGAAAAAGAGGAAGAAACTACAAAAGAAGCTGATCCTAGATCAGAGGAATTGTTAAGAGAATTAAAATACAAATACCTGATCGATCTTACAACCCTGACAGCAAGCAATTGCGATGAGAAAGAGATGGACCTAAAGATACAATTACTAACCAAACGGAACAATATAGAGAATCTTGAAGAGGATATTGTTAAAGGGCAGGAAAGACTGCTTGAGAAGGAGAAGATTTATGGTCGAAAGCTTGAAGCATACCAGAACGCGACATTAACAGAAGACGAGGCATTAATCAAGGATGCGAGACGAGAGATGAACAATGCAAAAGATGTTATGGATGAAAAAGAGGAAGATCTTTTTGATCTGAAGGAAAAGCTTGAAGATACTGAAGATTATATTATCAAAGTTGAGGAAACACTGGAAAAAGTGCGTGATGAATGTAAAAGATTGAGGTCACGAGGTTAAAATGGGCAGAAAAGTAACAATGGAACAACGATTGGAACGTTTTATTTATGAAGAGAATTTACGTAACAGTAGGATAACCAGAGTAATTACTTCAGCAGAAGCTGCAAAGAAATTCATGCAACAGAAAGGTTATCAAGATCGTTATAATGATCCAGCTACTCTTGATGAATTAGAAGCTAAGGATGAAGAAGGGATGATCGAGGCTGCAAAAAGGATAAGACAAAAAAGACCAGTCGCTGTTGTGAGACTGACACGCCTTGATTGTATTGATCCCAGAACAAATGAATATGAGGAAACATCTGTCCGTAAGGTGAGACTTTATGATTTAGACTGGTTGAATACAAATCATATTATTCTAATTGGCAGAGATTCACGCTGTGACCTGAGACCTTTCCTTAAGCCCGTGAAAGAATATGAGGATATTCACAAAGATAAAGTTCCAACAGATATGGAAATCTCAAAATTACACGGCATTATATATTGGAAGAGAGGAAAGCTTTTCTACAAAGATAGAAGTGCTAATGGATCGACTGATAATGATGATAAGATAATCCATAACAGTAAGATAGAATGGCACGATCCTCTTCAATACATTGGCTTTGGCCAATTCATCCCGATTAAAAGAGCACGAAACAACTCATACACAGATCCTCGGACCCAAAGAAGGGTAGTGAAGAGGGATTTAGTCGAGTGCAGACAATCAAGATTCAAGCTTTGGTGGAGCACCTATGAAATGGATGAGATGAGCAAAGCTTTAGATTAAGAAATATATTATCACTGGGAGCATCAAGCATCCCATTCCATGATTCTTTCCAATTCCAAGATGAATTGGTATTAATCCTACACATGTACTGACAATAAGAACAAACAGTCCTAGGAATCCTGAAAAGATAAATACTAATACAAATGTACAGATAATTATCAGGATGCACAAAAGTTTATAGTTGACTTTACTAATTAAATTTGAGAAAAAGCGTGCAAAAAACAAAGCTAAATACGTAGCAACACCAGCAACAACCAATGTCGCTGCAATGATTGTGCATAATTGTGATAATTCTATATTGCCGATTATCTCTAAGACAGCAACAATCGCACCATTCCTCGCTTTCTCAATCGTATACAAAGTTACCAATGATAACAGAAAGTTTACAGTGTTTATCGCTCCTTGAAGCATCAAATAACCTAACACACCAATCTCACCGACTAAGCAAGAAGCGATTATCGAAGCTTGCGCAGCACCTAATCCTGGCAACAGACCAGTTGCAGATCCTGCAATGGTTCCAGCTGCTAATGATTTTACAGTAACCTTCTTCGATACCTCGAGATCCTCTGTAATGCGCTGTATAGGCACAACAGAATCTTTGAACAATGAATTGATTAACATTGACATGCCAAACAGGCCAGATAACAGTGGAAACAAAGGATCCTTTATCCCAGGAAAGTTCAGAACAACATAACCTAGTACCCCGCTTGCAAAGAAGATAAATGCTGCCCAGAAGATCCTGTGTCTGGTTTTTTCCTTCAATATCATAAATGCGACAACCATGACTAAAATATGTCCAATGTATT
This sequence comes from Nanobdellota archaeon, assembly GCA_023133595.1. GTDB lineage: Archaea > Nanobdellota > Nanobdellia > Woesearchaeales > WJKV01 > JAGLWF01. The sequence continues at coordinate 52,715 of JAGLWF010000004.1, forward strand.
TAGAAATAATTTCATAGATATAAGGCATTAAAACAATCATGATTGGAATAAATGCAATAGAAGTCAGCACAGCCAACAAAGAACCAATTACAGTAAGTTTAATGCATTCATAGGCACGTCCTTCCATCACCAGCTGATGCGCAGGAAGAACTGATAAAGCAGTATCAGCGTCAGGCACACCTAGTAACGCTGACGGAATAAAATCAAGAAACGTATGCGTCACAGCCAGTGCAATTATAAAGATTACAAGAACAAATGGTGAAGTAAAACCTAAGAAGAAGGGTGCAGAAGACAAAACAATAAGAGAAACTAGATTAACATGGATGCCGGGTATTAATCCAGTGACAATACCAGCACCAATTCCGCATATGATTGCCAATAATATTTCTAAAAACATTTTAATTAAGCGACCGCACCTTTACACATTCATAAGTTTTATATATGAGCGGACACAAATCAATAGTGGACGTGGGATTCTCACTAGGGTATCAGTTTGGTCGCTTTGCCAGATTATGCGACCTTTTTTCTTTTTACAATAACTATTAAGAAATCATTATTCAAATACTTTCTCTAAGAAAAAATAAAAAAATTACAAAAAAATTAGAAATTAAGATGATTCACCATGCAGGGTCATCATAATCAGGATCACCAGGAAATCTGTGTCTGTCCTTTTCCTGGGGCCGTCTTATATCTGTACTGGTTCTTTTTTCATCTTTGATTGTCCCTGCAATTTTTTCACTTGTAAACTCAAGATCATCCAATGTTTCTGCTGCAAGAAAATCAACTTCTCCTTTTCTAGGAACTAGTTGGAACCGATTCACATCTCCTTCTTCTGGATTTGGCATGAATGATAATCCGTTCAATTCTTCAGAGATGTATCCAGTCAAAGCATCGTGATGGCTGGTGACAAAAACCCTGCAGCCTTTCTTGATAAGAACAGGAAGAAGACGTTTTGCCATCTCTCGCGCAGTATGTGCATTAGTTGAATCACCTAACTCATCAAGTATGACAGTCTCTCCAAGATGGACATCCATCAGCTGTTTTTCAACACCTCGAAGGCTTCTCTCTAGTTCAGAACCTCCGTACCCTCTTTCTCCTTTGCACGAGATTAGATGACTGCAAGGAACAGGACTGTATCTTGCATCTACAACAGGACTTGGATAACCAGCGTTTGTCAAAGCAATAAGCAAGTGTACTGTTCTCCACGCTTCTGACTTTCCTCTTTTGTTCGGACCTTCTGCCTGTATCACTCGATGCTCTGGCAAGAAATTGAACCAGTTCGGTGCTGTAGGTGGCCGATATCTGCTTTGGTATTCAGGTTGTAATTCTTGGGTCCTTGGTTCGTGCGCAATCCTTTGAAAAATCATCCTTATTGGATAGATCTCTGTTAGTTCGAGAACTCCGGGTTCATCTACAATCTCTGGAAATGTCGAGGGATAATCATACTTCTGCAATTCATGATGCAGAAAAGCACCCTGGAAATAATGCTTGATCTGCAAGTGCACTAGGAAAGCTGGAACAGCAAGTATCTGCGATGCGATTTCATTCACAATATCCATCCTCTGCCTTGCATGCCCGATTGCCTGAGCTACCAAGCCTTCATCATCCCATCCATCTTTGAATTTCACAACTTTTCTCTCTTCTATCTTTCTTGTTCCTCTTCGATCCATTTTTTCCACAGCATACATAGATATATCATCCTCAAGAAAGACAAAAACATCTTCTGGTTTTATTCCTGGTTTCAACATTCCGAAACGACCTTGTTTGAACCGTTCTGTAAAGACAGCGAATATCCTTGAATCAGTGATCTTTCTTTTCTTCCGCAACAATTCACAGAAATAAATATCATCCCGCATCTCACATGCCCAACTGTACAATCTCTTGAAAGCTTCGCTTTTCAGATCAAATTTCTCGAGTTCCAGAAGATTATCTAAAAACACAGCAAGCTTCTCTGGTGTACCATCACAACTGACAGAAACAGAGGTATAATCATGCGCACTACCGTCTGGAAATAATTTGCTTGCATCTATCAACAATTTTTCAAAAAAATCATATAATTCTTTATTCTTTATGAATTCTTTCACAGCTTCCTGCCTGAACCTGACATCTTTAGTAGTGTTAGGCAGATTCAGAAGATGGTGGTAAGGCAGCGGTGTTTTGTGATACGCGTCCGATCCAAGCATAGATACTTTTCCCTGGAAGATTGGGTGTTCGTTTCCGCCGAACATCCGTTCAATAACTTCATACTCTCTATCATGTCCTAGATACAAAAGACCAGAATTCTCAATTTGATCATCTCTGTGTTCTTGATGCTGCAAATGCACTGGATAAAACTTGTTCCCAGGATCTCCTTGCAATTGCAATGCTTCTTCTAGGGTTCCATCAACAGAAACCATATTCGCAGCCCAGACTACATTTCTCCTGTTCAGCTTTTCAATTTTCTCATCCATTCCTTAACCCCCAACCGATGACAAGACCAACTATCATAATGAATAGAATTAACAGCAATATTTATTTCTTATGGATAAGAGAGGCTACTTCTGATTTCGCACATTGGGATTTAGATAAATCCGGACACAATTCCTCTCCTGCTCAAAATCAGGCCTTTTCCAGGCAGTTCTGTATATCTTTCCGTGGGTTTTTCTGTCTGAGACAAAAAACATGAACCTTCTTCTTCCCATTGGAGTCTTTGAGACATATATGTGGGAATAACTTTCTTCACGAGGATCATACTCCCTCCATATCTCTTGAGGATCTTTGGCAGTCTCTGAAAGGATATCTTCAATACTAGCATCAACCATTTCTAGAATTTGACGATCAAGCAATCCCCTTGCTTCTATAAGTTTCAAGGAAAGTTCTTTTACTTCTTCGTGATGAGATCTGATTTGCAGAGGCCACTTCTCTGCAGGCTGGTCTTTTATCCTGTTCCATAATGCCAATGAATAAAAATCCGAAAAAAACTCTCCTCGATCCCTGTAAGGGATATTCTCATTTTTTCCTAATCTAAAGACTTCCTGGTCAATAGATATCATATGATTATAATATTCTCTAAATCGAGCTTCAGGCAAACTTAAATCTGCTGTGAAAGATTTTAAAAGATCGTCAGGATCTCTGTCAGGCAGAAAATGAAGACAAAAAAGTTCAACCACATTATCTATCTGCCTTTCCCTGATCTGTCGTATAAGCAAAGGATGAATTAGAATCTCATTGTAGATGATCTTATCTTTCTCTTTGATAAGTTTATTTGTCCCTTCCTTATCAAATCCATACACGCTCCGTAGTATACCTTTAGCTTTTGCATCAATATTATCCAATTTGAGCACCTCCTAGTCATTCATTCCTAATTTTCTCTAAAGAGGTAGCCCTAAATCCCATTATTCATATATTTCTCTAAGAGGTAGCAATAATATATTATATGATATAAATCATATATATACTTTTTGGAAATAAGTATGGGCATAGCACCAAGCGTAGCCTTTGACTAAACGCACCAATAATATAGAATCGTTTTTATGAGCAATATTATACTCGTGCAAAGCGTGCTATGCACATACGGAAATAATTCTTTTTAAACATTCAGCTGCATCAGTCCTGCTCTAAACCTTTTTTCTTTATTTCAGTCTTTCTTTTATCTCTCTCGTGGTTTCTTCTTGCACGTTTTTCCATTGCATCTAGTAGGCGCGCGATCTTAGGATGTCCTTCTGCAAGACTATCGAGAGCTTCCTCGATGTGTATCTGGCCGTACATAACTCTTCTGATATTCCTGAAGACTATGAAATCTTTCTCCCATCCTTTTCCTCTGAAATAGTTTGCAAGGGAGTTTGTTGTTGTCACGCTTTCAACAGCCTCGCCAACATAGTCAAGGATCTCTTCTATAGGCCTATCATCTCCTTTTGCCTGTGCAATTCCTCGCAGACGGCCTGCCTTAAAATTTCTGGAATCCTTGCTTAATGCTGTTGTTATAAGATCCCCAAGAGCGATATAGGGAATTCTTCCTTCATACCCTTTATCCTTTGCTATTCGATGGTACATATACTCTGCTTCCTGCGCACTGATCTCAATAAGGCTGCCGATTGTATTCATTATCTTCACTTCCAATTTACCTTCTTTGCTTGCCTGCTCTTCATAGTATCCATGGACAACTCCAGATGCAAAAGCTATGACATTCTTCAATGCACTGCTTAATTCCAGTCCAAGAATATCAGGATTGTCTTGCAGTGTTGTGAATCTATGGAGAGTAAATGTATCTTTAAGTAGTTCATGATACTGTTTATTAGGAAACAAGGTCGCAATCGCAGTGCTTGTGGCAAGAAAAGGTTTCTCTCTTATCTCCCTTGCAATGTTTGGTCCTGCCAAAGAAGCGATCCATGGTCTATTGTAACTTTTCAGTTCTTGTATAAAGATCTCGTGCATAAGATCAACACTATGCTTTTTTTCATCGTAAACTATACCTTTTGCAACATTAAGAATGTAACAATCATGCGGAAAATACGCTGCAAAAGTATGAGCAGTCGCTCTCATATGTGCAGACGGAACAGCAAATATTGTAAGATCAGCACTTTGAGCATCTATAAATGCAGCTTCAGGCCATATTGCAGCACTGTCTTGATCTAGAAGTGGTCTATTTCCAATTGTCATTCTTGGACCATGAATCTTTATATTATAACCCGGATAAGTAAATCCTTTTTCTTCAGGATACCTCTCTGGGTCCTGCAGCATACCGCAGATAGTAGAACCCCAGCTGCCATTACCTAGAATCAGAATGTTTTTGATGGGTTTCAGTTGCTCTGTCATTGATACTCATCCCTTCTTCTTCGAAATGATCTAAACGTGAAGCATAATATGCAATGATATGTTTTCTTCTTCTGTTTCGGGTCAGGGTGCCATTGCATGAAAAGATAGCACCTCTGAACGGAGATGCAAACACTAGCATTCCCCTATTAAAAACATCAACAATATCCCCTTCAATATGTCTAGATTTATATCCTCTATTAATATAACTTTCCCTTAGTCTCTCCATCTCAGCAAGGACATGCCTCTTTTTTGTCTCTGTTGTCTCTTTTAATGTCATAAACTTTTGGAATGCTCTGGCAACAAGGTCAGACGGCAATATTTCTATTAACCTGCCGACTTCTCTTCTCAGTTCAACTGATAATGATGTCTTAAGCTTTTTTCTGTGCTTTTTTGCATCTCCAAAAGAGACAAGATGCGGTTTTCCTACATTCATATAAAAATTCCCTAGTGTTGTTCTTCTTGGATCGTAGAATGCTTCTCCGCCATTCATCACGATAGAAGCGCTACGTTCCAATCCCCGCACATAACACTGCGCATGGATCATTGGAAGATCAAGACCATAATATTTGAACCATTCAATTGCATATCTTATAATTTTAGGATTAAACAGAGAAGGTTTTCCTTCTTTTCTTAAGCTTTTATACTTCTCAAAAGTTCTGAAATGCCTGTCTTCAGCTACTCTTTCATAATTTATCGCTGCAGTCACAAAATAAATATCCACTCCTGCCATGACCTGCGCAGCAAGAAGGATGTTCAGCACAGCCTCGTTAAATTGCAGCAACTTTCCAGTATCAGAACGTTTACCTTCTGGAAAGAACAAGCAATCCTCTTTCTTGCCAAGCAATTCGTCTGCAATATATTGTTTTTCTGCTCTTAAAACGTCTTTGTATGATTTTCCAGGAACATTTCTAGGATCACGATAGATCTTGAATGCTTTGGATTTTCTAAGTCCTTCTCCCATCAATGGAAAATCAATCAGATTGTCACCAGCTGCAATCGCAGGAGGATTTCTATCTGTCTTTCTGTCAATAATATAAGGAAATATTTGATAATCAATATGGCTCTTGTGCATTAACATATAGATGACAATATCATTGTTTGACAAACCTGCAAGATTCTCAAGACCTTTGACCTCTTTTTTATCAAACATCTTTGTTATAAATTTGCCTGCGCGATCTCTCTGGATGTCATAATAAGAAGGATCAAAACGATGCTCAATGTCTGTGAAATCCATCTTATCTGCCATAAGTATGAGGGATTCAAAACCTATTTTATAAAAATATCCTTTAAGCCTTTATAAAGGATCTTTCAATAGACTTATATATGATAAATGCTTTAGCACTATTCAATGGGGACTTCTGGGTAGGAATAAGTTCATGGTGAGGAAGTACAATGTCGGCAATCTTAGAGTTAACAGTTCCAGTAACAAGAGAGAAACCAATTGATCTTTACGCAGATCCTAGTATCAGAGCTACTTCTCCTGAAAATTTGAATCTGATAAGAAAAATAAAAGATATCTACATAGCTGCGCATAATCTTGGTGATGAAGAGTTCAATGTGATAATGGATCTGAGAGAAAAAGGTTTTGATGTGAACGAACTTCAGGAACTAGGACTTCTGAGATTTGTAAGTAACAGTGGATACAGACCTATGATCCGGGAAAATATCCTTGCCAGATGCGAACCAGAAGATATGGTTGGTGTTGTTATTGAATTCAATGGATCACGCTATCGAATCGCTAGTTATTCCAATGGACCGTTAAATCCAGATGCAAAAGTAAGAGTTGTAAGATCCAACAGAACATTGATGGGTCTTGGTGCTTTCAAAGAAACAAGCATGACAGTCGGTCCGTTATCAAAGAATCCAGAGAACGGTCTTGAACTGATTGCACTTATTCTAGAACAGCAAGGACAATTGCCTAAAAGAGCATGAAACAGCAAATATATGCATAGCACCAAGCGTAGCCTTGCAATAAACAGTCCAGTTTACTAGACTCGGCTTCTAAATCGTATTTTTGATCTAGCAAAGCGTGCTATGCGTGTACAACAGCAGGCAAAGCTTAAATATCTGTCCTTCATGGATTAGATTATGAAAGAGGCAATGTATTACAACAAATTAAAAGATGATATTGTGCATTGCCAGCTATGTCCTCAGTTCTGCATGATCAAACCAGGTGAAACAGGGAAATGCAGAGTGAGAAAGAATCAAGATGGAACATTGATTTCTCTTGTGTATTCCCAACCATGTTCTGCAGCAATAGATCCGATTGAGAAGAAACCATTGTTTCATTTCTTTCCAGGTTCTAAGACTTTTTCAATATCAACAGTCGGATGCAACTTAGACTGTAAAGCGTGCCAGAACTGGGAGATCTCGCAGGCAAAACCAGAAGATGTTCCTGCAAAAGAGATGAAGCCAGAAGAAGTTGTTGAGGAGGCATTGAAACACAACTGCGATTCTATTGCATACACTTACATTGAACCTTCAATCTTTTACGAGTACGTCCTGGACATTGCAAAATTAGCCCGGCAAAAAGGATTGAAAAACATAATGGTGACAAACGGTTTCCTGAATCCAGAACCAATAAAAGAATTGTATCAATACATTGATGCTGCAAACATTGACCTTAAAGCATTTAGTGATGAGTTTTACAAAGATATGTGCAAAGGAAGACTGCAGCCTGTTCTTGATGCGATAAAGCAGATAAAACAGATGAATGTGTGGATTGAATTGACAACATTGATCATTCCAGGAAAGAATGATGATAAAATAGAAATAAGACAGATGTGTGAATGGATAAAAGCAAATGTTGGTGACGACGTGCCAATCCATTTTTCCAGGTTTTTTCCGTGCTATAAATTGTTGAATATAGAGCCAACACCGATAGACACGCTAAAAAAATGCTACGAGATTGCAAACAAAGCTGGTCTGAAATACATCTATGTCGGCAATGTCGTGGACACGCACTTCCACCAGACAGTCTGCCCAAAATGCGGCATGGAAGTCATCAACAGATCACATAGATACGAACTCGAGGAAGTGCATCTGGAGAACAGCTGCTGCAAATTCTGCAAGACTAAGATAGCTGGTATGTTTTAATCAAACTATTTCAAAGTCGCTTCGACTATTAAGAATGTAGGAATTTCTTGTTTATGAGATAAAAGATTTGTATCTTTGATGGATTTTCCTTTTGCATGTTTGATAGCAATTTCATGAAAAGCAGATACAACAAAACCTTGCTTGAACAATAATTTTAGATAGTATCCAATAGATCGATGATAATACATGACATCTTTGAATTTTGGATGTTGTCGAGAAAATAATGACAAATATCTTTTGATCTCTTTGTAATATTCTTTACCTTGCTTCTTTCTTTTTGCTGAGTGAAAAGCTGGATGAGGAATAGAAAATATGAGTTTTGAATTCTTTTTCAGTACTCTTGCACATTCTTTTACAGTTCCTTTAATCTTCATGATGTCATGGAAGGCCATATTTGCAACAACAAAGTTAAAAGAATTATTTTTTAAAAACGTCATCTTGCTTGAATCTCCTACAAAGAATTTGACATTTGACTTGGTTTTTGATTTTGCTATATCTATCAACTTCTCTGAATAATCTACTCCAGTAACAAGAGCTTGTTTTTTGGCCAATTTCATAGAAAAATACCCATTTCCACAGGCAAGATCTAGGATCTTCTTATTTTTCACATTGCCTAACAATTTAAATATGACCGGATTCAGATAAGTTAAGTGATATATATCTCCTTTATCTTCAACATAGCTGCTATATTCTTCTGCAACTACATCCCAAGAAATGCTTTTTTTAGGCATGCATTTGTTTATGCAGAAGTCCTTAATAAATTTAACCTTGTATGAGAATCGCAAACCTTATATACTTATTTTGAATCATTCTAGAACATGAGACTTCATATGGAGTGGGACAGGGAGATTTTTGATTCGCACTTTCATATAGGCAAGTTTGGGACACAGGATTCTGCAATAGGCATGGTTGATCTATTCAAGGACAGGGAGTTAGTGAACCACAAACAGATCAAGAAGCACATGAAAGTCAATAATATTGTGAAAGGTCTTGTCTCTCCGCACTATACTTCTGATCTGAAGCAGTCGTTTGTTGAATTCAATCCGATAATAACAGATGCAATAGGCAAATTCAAGAACCTGTTCGGTGCAATGTGGGTGAATCCAGCAGAACCCAGCCTGAGCGCAGATGTGATGGACTCTGCTGTCTTGAATGAGAAAGTTGTTGCACTAAAGATGAATCCAAACACATGGGGAAAGAATGTGACTCCAGATCCTAAGACATGGGATCATGATTTCAAGAATTCAATGGAAAACATAATGGATTTTGCTGCAAAGAATAAGTTTGTTCTGCAATTGACAACAGGATTAGGCAATGCAGAGATCAATCGTTACGACAGGTTCATAGAAAAATACGGTCATGGACAGAGAATACACTTTCTGCACATGGGAGGATCAGTTACAGGACACGTGAAATTTGTTCCGCGATTCATTGACTGGATTGAAAGAGATTTTGATGTTTATACAGATACATCAAGAGCTTTGGCTTTCGGACCGCATTTCCTGATAAAAGAATGTCTTGAGAAGAGTGATAATTCATTGAAACGGATAATGTTTGCATCAGACGAACCATGGGGAATATTCCAGGCAGAATTAGCTTTATTCCGCCATCTTGGCCTGTCAAATACACTGCGTTATCGTATCTTATTCCATAACGCGAACATGCTCTACTGCAATGGAGACTAAGATGCTCTACATCAAAGATTTTCTCGACAAGATCAAGTGGGACAAACGCATGAAACCAGAAGAATACACACTGGTTTATATCGACCGTTTCACAGGAAAAGAAATCGAGTTTGAATATTCTGACATTATCGGCACAAGCGGAACATTCCTCCAGATCAAGACAATTGTCAATGAAAGAGAAAAAGTTGTTGACATCCCATTGCACAGGATAGTAAAAATAAAGAAATCTGGGTTTGTAGTCTGGGACAGGACAAAAAGAGAGTAAACTTTTATTTGAATGTTACCATTATTTACTTTCTAATATTATCCTTGCGCCTTTTAGCACTAATTTACGTCAATTACATTTAACACCATACAAAACCTCTCAGTTTTACTTTTTAACAATCACACTATATCCTGCCTTCTGATTTGTGTTTTTTATAATATCTTCTATTAACTCGGGTTTCTTAATATGTGAAACAACGATTTTTTCTAACTTTTTGGTTTTCTCCAGAAAAAATCTTAAAGCAGGTAGTTCTATCAAATGATTACCTTGTGCATCCTCTCCAATAGTATATATTTCTGGAGGTCCATTTATCATAGTTGTTGCATTTATGTAATGAAACTGTTCATTGGGAACGTTTTGAATTAATAATTCATGAATACTTCGCAGTTGTTTTCTTGCATTCTCAGAAATATTCTGTCCTAAAAGCCTTTTTATCCCTTGTAAGCTCAATCTAGGATCCCATCTTTTTATACCTGAAGTTCTTTTTAAGAAAATGCATAATTTTGCTCCATACATTTCGGCAATAGCAAGAGTTTGTGTGTCTGAATATTCTGGTTCAAAACTGAATTCTTTAATAATTTGCTCTGGACAAGTAGACATAACAACAATATTTTTGTATAATAACTCGTCATCTACTTTATCAAAATTTTCAGGCGATATAAAGACTGCTTTTTCTCCTAAAGCTTCAGACAGCTCAATTGCATTGCATTTTAGGGTTTCTTTTGAAAGCTCTCTGAACAATTGAGTAGGCATATTGTACTTTACGTTCCATCTTTTTCTAGGATCCCATGCAGGACCTCCACCAGGAACACAGATCAGGCAATATTTGTTTAATAATTTTTCAATGCATGGAACAATCATTGAAACAACTTTGTTTTCCCAGTCATCAAATTCTGCATCTAAGCTGCTTCCACCTATCTTTATAACAACAACAGGGCGAGTAATTTCAGGTAAAGTTTTAGTTTCTTTTAGACCAACATCAATAAAACTCTCAAGTCCATCCATGCTTGATAATCTGTATTTTCTCCTAAGTTTTTCTTCTCTATTTAGTATATCTCTGATTTCATTAGGACTTTCTAAATCCAAACATACTCTACGAAAGTATGCGTGCGGAGCCTGTAAAATTGTAAAAACATCATCATCATCACGTTCAAGGAATTTGAATTTAATGAGCTCTCCGGTATAATCAGGAATATTTTCTAGTGCAGATATGTATTCTTTAGGATTAATTCCTGCATTTAGAAGTGTTCTTAAAAACAAAGAAATTCCTCTTGTTTGAGTCAAATGACTTATATCAGAAAGAACTTCATAACTGTAACTTTTTCTTTGCAATATGTTAAAATGAAGCCCTTTGCTTGTTTTTGAACCCCCACCATCATGATTAACTGATACAGTAAGAATGTAATCATTAAAAAACGCGCAGCGTAAATCACCAAAATCTCTTGGAGTTTTTTTATACATCCAAAAAAGCGATTCATATATCTGTTTAGATTCTTTTTCTCCTAAAGATTCAAATTTAATCTCATTCATATTAAAATTAATTGATAGAAGTATTTAAAGCTAACTATCATCAAACGCAGTTAAAAAGAACAAAACATATAAATCCTAGCATCATCAAAAAAGGCATGAAAACAGCAACCAATATTTTCTCCCAGACAATAGGATTGATGTTCAGGAAAAATATAGTCCCAATATGCTTTATCTTCAAGAAAGAAAAAACTCATCCAATACATTCATTCTTTGTCTTCAATGCATTTGAAGCAATATATTTGGATGCAAACAGAAGTGTTGTTGACATAAAAACAATCAAACCATTCCAATTGAACATCAAGAACAAAGCACCGGCAAAATATCTGATAGAGGTACCGATAGGATGGGCAGAGAGAAACAATCTGTCAATTGGAAAAGTTTATAAGAACAAGCTTGTTGAATAATAAAAAAGAGGTTTATAGATGGTAATTCCGTTCTTTGCAGCAGCTGGTGGTGCGATAAGTTTAGTTTTGACCAAGATAGTGCTCTCAAAGCAAAAGGTGAGCTATAAAGTTTATCTCGCAATAACATTCGCATTGCTGTTCTTTGCAATGCTTGTCCTTGCGCCGTTCCTGTTGAGAATACATCCAGGAGCATTATCGCCAGCGAATGTCTTCCTGTTAGTGTTTGTCGGTTTGTTGGCCACTGTCTATAATCTTCTGTTCTTCCACGGCCTGCAGGAAGAATCTTTGAACGAGACAGAGACAATATGGATGTTTGTTCCATTGATAATTGTAATTTTATCTGTCATAATCTATCCTGCCGAACGGAATCTGTATGTTTTTATTCCTGCATTGATATCAGGTGCAGTATTGATCCTGTCTCATATAAAGAAACACCATCTAAGATTTTCGTCTGGTGCCCATCTTATTTTAGGTTCTGTGTTCCTGATATCATTTGAAGCGATCATAATCAGATATCTGTTGCAGTTCTATTCGCCTTTTTCATTGTATCTTGTCCGTGTCGGAATTGCAGGAATACTTACCTGGCTGTATGTCAGGCCTCATGTCGGTAAGATCAAACCAATTACATGGATCTATTTCATCTTCACCTGCATCTTTGTTCTGATCCAGTTCTTGTTCACATACTGGTCCTATGCAGTAAATGGATTAGTCTACACAATGTTGATCCTGAATTTGCTTCCAGTCCTGGTTTTTGCATATGCGTGGACACTTGGGCATGAGAAATTCGAATGGAAGAAGTTCGTGGCAGCAATTGTCATTCTAGGATGTGTTGTAGCAGTCCAGATTTTGAACCACTAGCAGCCAAAACCTTTAAAAAGGGGAAACAAAAAACTTATATAGGGTAACCCCATAAACTATATATATCTGAAAATAATATTAGGGGTGAACTATAGGCATTAAAATGGATATCGAAGCTGAAACACCATCAAACGGAAGAATAAAATCGAATTCTGACGGAGAGGAATTAGTTTTTCCAACACAAGACATTCCAATGGGATTACCAAAAAATGTTCAATCTCTTTGTCCAGAATGTACAAAAGTTATTGATGCAGTAATGTACGAAGAAGACGGAAAAGTCTTCATGAAAAAGACATGCTCAGAGCATGGAGAGTTCAAGGATTTCATCAGCGGAAATGTAGAGTTCTGGCTGAAGATGGAACGTACTAGTTTTGAAGACGGACCTGGTTTTGGGAATCCCCAGACAAAGTACACAGGCAATTGTCCTACTGATTGCGGTATCTGCGATCATCACCTAAGTAATGCGTGTTTAGCAAATATTGATCTTACTAACAGATGTAATCTAAATTGTCCTGTATGTTTTGCAAATGCAAACAAAGCAGGTTATGTATGCGAACCTTCTCTTGAGGATGTGCGAAAGATTGTCAAGACATTAGTCAATACAAAACCTAATCCATGTACAGTTGTACAATTTTCAGGTGGAGAACCAAGCATCCATCCTCAAGTCATTGAAATTATGAAAATGGCTAAAGAGGAAGGTATGAAATTTATGCAGATGGCTACAAATGGTGTCCGTCTTGCGGGTGATGATGGGGAGTTTGCAAAAAAATGTGTTGATGCAGGTCTGCAGCAAATTTACTTGCAGTTCGATGGTACTAACGAGGAAGTTTACAAGAAAACAAGAGGAAATGGAAAACTTTGGAAAATCAAACAGAAATGTATTGAGAACTGTAGAAAAGCAGGTCTTAAAGTAGTCTTTGTTCCAACAATCATAAAAGGTGTTAATGACAACCAAGTCTGGGACATTCTGCAATATGCAATTGATAATATCGATGTTATGAATGGTGTTAGTTATCAGCCTGTTTCATTCTGCGGCCGTCTGCCTCAGGATGAAATTATGAATACAAGATACACTATGACAGATATTGTCGAAGCTCTCGAAAGAGGTAGCAAAGGTAAATTAATGACAATGAGAGACTGGTATCCCTTATCATTCGGATCACCAATGTCAAAATTATTGTCTGCGAACAGTGGCAAGCCTGTCATGACAATCACAAACCACGCGCAATGTGGTGCTGGTGCATACATACTTGTCAACAGAGATACCAAAGAAACAATTCCGTTATCAGCAGTGTTTGATTTTGAACGTATCATGCTAGAGATAAACGAGCTTGTAAAGAAAGCTAAAACCTCAAAGCTAAGCAACATGATCACAAAAATCAAAGGTTTTAATATTCTAAGAAAGTATTGGAAAGCAGAGAATGCACCAGAAGATCTTAGCTTCATGACATTCATGAAGACGCTTGAGGGTATGCTGAATGGAAACAGGGTAAAAGACGAGAAGTGGATACTGCTTGTTGTCCTAGGTATGCATTTCCAGGACAAGTACAGCTTCAGACTAGACCGTGTCAGAAGATGTGTCATCCACTACGGTGCACCAGACGGTAAGATCTATCCGTTCTGCACATACAATGCTGGTCCGACTTTCAGGGAGAAGATTGAGAAAGAATACAGCATTCCTTTAGAAGAATGGAAGAGACGAAACGCAAACGTGCAGGATTTCAAACCTGAATAGGTTTTTTTCTTTATTTCTTATCTAAAAAGCTTTTAGCCTCCTAGATAAACCACGTATATGTTCAATATTATTTCTATCGTAAACTGCAAAATATGTTACATCTACTGAACTCCTTTCCAGATTTTTGCCTTCTCCAATTGGGACATCCTTAAAATCACCATACGACCATACACCTTTCGCAGGATCGACTGCTAAGCCTTCGACTTCACCAATTTCAAGTATCTTTGGTTCTAATTCCTGATGAATTGGCTGTCTGAGAACAAATAAATTTTCTCCTGTTGGTTTCTTTCTTAATTCAAAACCCATGTATGATAATTTAATATGTGCAGTATAATGTTCATCTTCTCGTACAAACATTTTTTTCAGTGCTTCTTGTGGTGTTTGTGGTGGTGCAGTCATACTTTCTTTTTTCGAGGTGATCATAGCAGGGTGGCCTACTACAACAAGATCAACATTAAGTCCGCTATCTCGATCCATCTGAATAACTGAATGTACTCTCTCAACTAAATTTTCATAAGCAAATCTTTCTATGCGGGGCATAGGAAGCATCTCTTTTCTTCTCCACGGCAAGGTTCTGGCTGCTATGCCTTCTGTTATGTGGAGAGAAGTTGATGGTCTATATGCTCTGAAATCTATCCTATTTCCTTTATGATTGAATTTAGCATTCAAACTCTCTGGTGTAAAGTCAATTTCAATACAGCATAGTTCACAACCATGATCGCGAACTTCCTCATTATTACCAGCACCATACATTGCAGCAAAAATTATATCTGACATTTTGAATACCCCCTATATAATAGAAGCTCCAAGGTATGAATATTTAAAGTTTTCCTGCAAAACCCTTATATACAAAGAATTCCTCCATACAAACACATGAAAAAACAAGAAAGAGAGGCAAAACTCAAAGAACTCCATCGAAGAATAAGAAGATGTTCGCTGTGTTTTCTATCACATTCAAGGATGGTTGCTGTTCCTGGACGTGGGAATCCGAATGCAAAAATAGTATTTGTTGGTGAAGCACCTGGGAATGAAGAAGATAAGACAGGAAGACCGTTTGTTGGAAGAGCAGGAAGATTTCTTGACTGGTTATTTGAAAGATACGGTTTCAGCAGAAGATTTGTTTTCATCACATCAACTGTGAAGTGTAGGCCTCCAAAGAACAGGAAACCAAGACCGAATGAGATCTCAACATGCTCAAGCCTTTATCTGAAAGAACAGATCAGATTGATTGAACCAAAAATCGTAGTGACTTTTGGAGAGGTTGCACTAAAAGCATTACTAAATCTCAAAGGTTTATCCAAAATCCATGGCTTGCAGATAAAAAGAGATAATATAATTTATTTCCCAACATATCATCCTGCTTCTGGCATGCGTTTCCCTGACATAAGGAAGAAGATGATGGCTGATTTCAGGAAATTAAGGAATCTTAAAACCAAGATTTAATTCTTCTCAAGTGAACACACAATCTTTATATATAAATTCTCTATAGCTAAAGATATGGGGGATGGTGATAACTTCTATATATAAGTGAATATACTATGAAGCAAGACTGGCAGATACGCTTTCACGCAAGAAGCGGGCAAGGATCAAAGACAGCTGCACATTTCTTAGCTGTTACAGCCCTGGAGCAAGGCATGGAGTTCCAGGCTTTTTCTGAATATAGTGCTGACCGTACAGGCGCGCCTATGCGTACATTCTGCAGGATTTCTGATAAACCAATAAGAACGCACGAACCAGTCATCCATCCTGATATTGTGGTTATTTTAGATGCCAGTTTGATAGACAGCATAGATGTCACAGAAGGAATACCAGAGGACGGCATGCTACTGATCAATTCACAGAAAGATGCAGCATTCTTCAAAGACAAGGTTGATTTTGAAGGAGAGATCCATACAATAAATGCCACAAAAATCTCATTGGATATTGTCTGCAAAAATTTCCCAAACCTTCCTTTGTTAGGTGCGATGAGCAGGGTATCTGAAATCATTTCATTGCGTACACTAAAAGAAACTGTAAAAGAAACATATACCAAAAAGTTTGGAAGAGAATTCACTGAGAGAACCTTACGGGGTATCAATAGAGGATATGAAGAAGTAAAATGAAGAAAAAAAAAGCAGGAAAGAAACCAGAGAAAGTCAAGATAAAGAAGATCAAGGTAAAAAAACCTCCACAGCCAGAGTGGAAGACAAAACCAATCGGAGGAATGATCTTTGAAGCAGGAAATTCTTTGAAATATCTCACAGGCACCTGGAAGACTGCCAGACCGATCACTAATTACGACAAATGCATTCATTGCTTGAAATGTGTTGTTTACTGCCCAGAAAATTGTATCAAAGCAAAGAATGACAAGAAAGATCATACAGAATATCAGTACTGCAAAGGCTGCGGTATCTGTGCACAGGTTTGTCCTGTGAAATGCATAAAAATGGAGGACGAGGACAAGTTCCAAGAATAAGATGGTAAAGACTTTAGCATTGACTGGATCAGAAGCTTCTGCAGAAGCATGGAGACAGATCAATCCAGATGTTGCTCCTGTCTATCCGATCACGCCTACAACAGAGATCATCAGTAAGTTCAGCCAGTATCATGCAGATGGAAAGGTTGACACTGAAATGATGTTGGTTGAATGCGAGCACAGTGCAATGAGTGCTGCTGTTGGTGCTGCTGCTTCCAGTGCAAGAACAGTGACTGCAACAGATTCTCAGGGTCTTGCTTACATGTGGGAAGTCATTCCAATAGCTTCAGGATTAAGACTGCCTATTGTCATGCAGATCGCCAACAGAGCTTTATCCTCGCCAGGAAACATACATTGTGATCATGGAGACAGTATGGCCTGCAGAGATACTTCGTGGATACAGATCTTCTCAGAGACTGCACAGGAAGTCTACGAACATACATTGTTAGCAACCAAATTAGCAGAGCATAAGGATGTTCAATTGCCAGCAATGGTCATGCAGGATGGTTTTATCACTTCTGGAAATCTGGAAAAGGTGAAAGTCTACAATGATACAGATGTCCGGCAGTTCATTGGTTCTTATAATCCAACATATTCAATGCTTGACCTGCAAAAACCTCATTCATTCGGTGCTTTGAATCTGCATGATTCTTATTTCGAATCAAAAAGACAGCAGGAAGAAGCAATGAGGAATGCAAAGAAATTATACCTGCAGATTGGAAAGGACCTGTCAAAGATAACTGGGAACAAGTATGATTATTTTGAAAAGTACAGGTTAGATGATGCTCAGTATGTTATTATCTGCCTGAATGCGACAGGAGGAACAACAAAAGAAGTTATTGATCGTCTGAGGGCTAAGAAAAAGAAAGTAGGTTTGTTAAGGATCAAATTATTCCGGCCATTCCCATACGACGAGATTGCAAATGCCCTGAAAAAAGCAAGAGCTATTGCTGTTCTGGACAGATCTGAATCCTACGGTGCATATCCTCCTGTATTCGGAGAGATAAATAATGCACTAAACTTGTTGAAAAAGAAACCAAAAGTGCAGAGCTACATATTTGGTATTGGCGGCAGATATATTTTCGAGAAAGATATTGAGAATGTTTACTCAGAATTAATGAGAAACAAGTTCAGGAAAGAACCTCAATACATAGGTGTACGATAATGGATTTCAAGGATTATGCACGACAACCACAGAAGTTAGCATCTGGACAGAAGTCATGCTCTGGCTGCGGTTTCCCAATTATAATAAGGATGGCAATGTCTGCTATAGACAGACCTTTTGTCGTGTGCCAGGGTACTGGCTGTGTTTCAGTCACTACTACAACCTGGCCTTTTACATCGTGGAAGATGCCGACAATACACAGTGCGTTTCCTAATCTTGCATCAACAGCAGCTGGTGTCGAGACTGCAGTGCGTGTAATGAAAAAGAAAGGTAAGTTAAAGAAAGATATCAAAGTTGTTGCATTTGGCGGAGATGGCGGGACTTATGATATTGGGATCCAGGCTTTGTCAGGTGCAATTGAAAGAAGGCATAATATCTTGTATATCTGCTACGATAATCAGGCTTATATGAACACTGGAGGGCAACGGTCAAGTGCGACTCCTTATGGAGCAGCGACTGCAACAACTCCGCATGGAACACTGCATCATGGTAAAGAATTGTTCAGAAAAGATCTAACTTACATAGTTGCTGCGCACGATGTTGCGTATGTTGCCCAGGCTTCAATATTTGATTTTGCTGATCTAACCAGAAAAGTCAAGAGGGCAATGGAGGTTGATGGATTTGCATTCATCAATATCTTGTCACCATGCGTCTTGTTCTGGAAGATTCCGACATCTGATGCTTACAAAATATCAGAACTGGCAGTAAAGACTTGTTTCTGGCCATTATATGAAGTAGACCATGGCAAATGGATCCTCAATTTCAAGCCAGAACATAAGATGCAGATTGAAGCTTTCCTCAAACCGCAAGGAAGATTCAAGCAATTATTAGAGCTTAGAAACAGGCATATTGTGGACGGATTGCAGCAACGGGTTGATAGGAAATGGAAGGAATTATTGTTCATGTGCGAAAAGACTAAAGAGAAACCAGAAAAGAAAGAAGTGAAAAAAGTCAAGAAAAAAAAGATTGTAAAAAAACCAGTCAAGAAAGGGGTCAAAAGAAAACCAGAACCAAAGATAAAAACATCAAAGACCCGGTCAAAGTTTGCAAAACTAAAAGATAAACTGAAGAGAAAGAGAAGATAAAGATGGATAATCTGGAAGTGCAACGAGCAGAAGAACCAATGACAGACTTGATGAAAAAGCACGTCCCTGTTGTCACAGTCATAAAACAAGAACCTTTGACAGTCGAAGTCCACGTCGGAAAACTATTGAAGCATCCGAATGAAGCAGAACACTACATCGGCTGGATTGAACTCTATTCTGAAGATAAATTATTAGCAAAAGCAGAGTTAACACCAGTATCAACAGAACCGGTTGTGACATTTGTCCTTAACGAGAAAGTTACCAAGCTAAAAGCCCTCGAATGGTGCAATGTGCACGGTGTGTGGGAAGCAGAGATAGAAATAAAATAAAAAAATTAAATTTTCTCGAACTTTCCATTTCTGACAATCTTCATCTCAAATTGTCTAGATAAAGTTCTGTCTTTGTTGAACGTCATCAATCCACTTACACCTGGAAAATCTTTTGCTGTTCTGATCTTTGAGATCACACATTCAGCATCAGCATCTCCACATTCTTCAATAGCCCAATGATATAACATCAAGCTGTCAAAGCCAATATATGCATAGTAATTAGGTTCATGCCCGAATCTTTCTTTGTATTCTTCTCTGAACTCTTTCACGTCACTGTTCTCTTCAATCTTTGGATAAACATACATCACACCTTCTGCAGCTTTACCTGTTGGTTCCAGGAAGGCTGGATCTTCTATCTCGAACTGTCCAAAGATCTCAACATCAACATTCATCTCTTTGATTTGTCTGACAATGTTTGCATTCTGGAAATTCAACGCAACAATGAAAACACCGTCTGCGCCAGATTTTTCCAGTTTTAAGATAGATGTCCTGAAATCTGCATCACTGATCTCGAACTTCTCATCGAATACAATCCCTCCACCAAGTTCAGTGAACCTGTCAACAAAACCTTTTCTGTGCTCGATTGCCCATTCTTGGTTCCAGACAAACACTCCCATCTTTCTTATCCCTTTTCCAAAGATAAAATCTGCAAGAAACTTATCTTCTTCATAGATAGTTGTGCTTAGACCAGGAATACCAAATTCTCCTGAAGTTTCAATGAATGAAGGAGTCACACCGCTTGTATGCATAAAACCTATTTCATTTTGGTTGAAAACTCCAGACACTGCCTGGTATGGTGGTGCGCATAATGGACCTATCACAAGATCAACATTATCAAGATCCGCGAACTTCTGTGCAGCGCTAAGAGCTGCTTTAGTGTTCACACACATGTCATCTTCAAAGATAAGATGGTATCTTTCATCCAGATCCTCATTTGCTAATTGTAAACCTGTCTGGATATGCTCTCCTAGCTCAGCTGCATTGCCTGTAAGGGGTGCCATAACCCCGATTTCAATCTTTTCAGGTCGACTATTGCATCCAGCCAGAGCTAGTATAAGCATCATTAATAGGATCATAAATTTGAATCTCATTCTCAATACCTCCAATATTACATATAGTGAAAAAAGATATATTTAAATATTTGCTACTACATATTATAGTAGTATTATGAAAAAGAACATAGAATCCCTCAGATCTGCAGGCTTATCAGAGAAAGAAGCTATTGTATATCTGAATCTTCTCAAATACAGGGAGAACCAGACAGGCAAGATCTGTGATAGGACTGGTGTGCCAAGCTCTAGGATATATTCGATCTTAAACAGTCTTTTGAAGAAAGGTCTTGTGAGCTATCGATTAATCAACAACATAAAGACATTCAAGGCAGCAGAACCAGATGCATTGGCAAATCTGTTCGAAGAGAAAGAAAAACAGATAGAAAAAGAAAAACAAGCACTTCTGAAATCAATAAAAGAATTGAAAATAATTCCATCTCCATTCGAACGCTTGACTGATTTCAAATATTTTCACGGTCTGAGAGGAATCAAATCTCTTTACACAGAGATAATCAATTCCTGGAAAAAGAGAGACAACTATTATGTTGCCTCTGCTCCACTGGAATCCTTCAAAAAGTTAGAAGGGTTTTTTTTGGAAGTGGTTCACAAGAAAAGAATCAAAGATAAAGTAAAACTAAAAATATTAGTCAACAAAGGAAGCGAGAAATGGGGATCAGTAAGAAAAAAGATGCCATTTACAGAAGTAAGATACATTGATGCGAAAACAAAGACAGAATATGGCGTGCTGAATGATTATTTTTTCTTGGTAAGTTACGGCAAAGAACCTTATGGTTTGTTAATTAAAGACGAGAATTTCGCAAGTACTTACAGAACTTTGTTTGAGATGTTGTGGAAGACGGCTAAATTAACTTAAGATCACCAGTAATCGCATCAATCTCTTCTTCATCGTCAGGTCCTATTCCTAAGCAAGTGACAGTTCCAGGAGCAACTGTTGTTCTTCCAGCATCTGTTATCAATGCGCATTTTATCCTGGCTTTTCTGGCTTCTTTTTCAAATTTCAACAATTCTTTTTCATTCTCAACATAGAGAACTATCTTTGCCATTCCTTCAGATTTCCATTTTTGCACCATCTTCTGGTCTGATTTGAGCACAGCAGAGACAGAGGCATGTGCGCACTGAGCAGCCATCTTGCCCTTCGGCAATTTCAGATCCTTACGAACTAATATCACTTGTTTCAGCATGATAAATCGCAGGAAATGCAGGTATATAAATGTTACTCGAAACTCTTATATCATATTGGCTTCTTCCAATATTTACAAATAGGGAGAAGATATACAATGATTCCATTATTAATTGTAGGAGAAGATTTATCAGATTTGGCCAATGATATGGGTGATCTAGGAGCAGCCGGTGGTGTGACCCCAATTCTTGCGCATGGTTCTGAGGATGCATTATCAATACATTCAGATTTTGGTCCAAGACTTATGGCAGTTGTCCTGCATCCGGAAGCACAAGAAGCTTACGAGCAATTAAGAGAAGCTGGATACAGAGGAGCGTTTCTGGTATATGGAGAGGAAACTGGTGAATGGCACAGCAAAGACGTAACATTCCTTGATCCAGGAGAGACTGAAAGAGTAATTTACGACAAAGTCATGGCGAAGTTGCTAGAATAAATTTTTTATTTCTTCACTTCATACAACACAATAACAAATAGAACTATCATTGACATGAACAGCATCAAAAAACCATTTCTGATACCGTCAAGATCTATAAATTCTTCACCAATCGCAGCGCCAGTGAACACTGCAGCACCACCGAACATGTCATAGAAAGATGAATAGCCTTTCAGGGCAAGTTCTGGTTGTGATGCTAACAATTCAACTTGCAACCGATGTTCGCGCATCAATCTCTGCACTGTTGTCTTCACATCTGCAGAATCTAACATCTCTGTAAGAACATCTTTCTTTCCAGTCATCCTGATATCAGGATCTGCAATCCTGCCTTCAACTGCAGTAACATTTCCATCTTCAACAATTATAGTAAATATCTTGTCAAAATTTGTCATGTAGAATTCTATCTTAGGCAACTCTTTTGTGATCGGATGTTCTTTTAGTTTATAGCCGCCCATCTCATTCCCAACATATTCAATGCTTTCTTCTATCATGTCTGGTGCTGGTTTTTGCAGTTCAGGTTTCAATGGCGTGATCGGATTTATGTAAAAGAAGAATGTATAACCTCCAATGAAAAGAAGGATTATGATGATTGCCATGATTGTATATCCCAGTGTCTGGCCAATATTCTTGTCTTCCTTATATATGCGCTTCTCGCGCACTATCCCCTTCATGAGCTCTTTTCGGGTTATTTTCATGCCCTGTATAAGCCATATATGATATAAAAATCTATAGGAAGATTTATATAGGTGCAACTCCACAGTTACAATGGGTATAACCTAATATTAAGTAAAAAAAAGGGGTGGTAGATCATGGATAGAATAAAGACTTCTTTAGGAAAAATTAGAAGGAATCATAAGACTCATCAGGCTTTACCAAGATGGTTTCATGCAAAAGAAGCAGATGATGAATGATTTTTTCTTTTAATCTTTCCATTTGGAGATGCGGTTATTAAACCAATCAGCAACATATATATTCCCAGAACTATCTACATGCACACCCATAGGGAATCCAAAGGATTGATAATCTGAATTCTGAACCGATGGTGCAGAACCAATTTGCCAGTTGTTTGAAGCGCCACCGATCCAGCCAACTGCATTTCCATTCGAATCCCACTTTGAAATCCGATGATTATCTCGTTCAGAGACGTAAATATTACTACCATTGGAATCAACAAAAACTCCAGTAGGATAATTAAAGCTTTGATAATCTGTACCAGAAGATGCTCCAGATGTAGTTTTCCAACCATCAGATCCACCGCCAATCCATCCAAGAGAATTACCATTTGAATCCCACTTAGAAACACGGTGATTGGCAAAATCAGCTACATAAATGTTACCATTGCTATCCACAAAAGTTCCATTACAACCACTAAAACTTTTGTAATCTGAACTTCCAGAAGATGGGACATAACTTTGCTGCCAACCATCAAAACCATGACCGATCCAGCCTTGAGCATTTCCACTCGAATCCCATTTCGAAATACAATGATGATGGGGGATATACATATTACCGCTACTATCTACAAAAACATGGCTTGGTGCAAAAAAGCTTTGATAATCTAATGCTCCAGTAAAAACTCCATTAGTAACTTTCCATCCATTAGAAGCTCCTCCTATCCAGCCATGTGTACCTGCAGTAGTAAACCATTTTGATACTCTGTGATTATAAAAATCTGCGATATAAATATCATTCCCTCTAACAAAAACACCTGTTGGATTATTAAAACTTTGATAATCATCTGCATAAGTAGATGGGGCAGATCCAGTTTTCCAATTATTAGTTCCGCCTCCGAACCAACCTGTTGCAATCCCAACACTGGACCAGGTAGATATACGATGGTTTTGCTTATCCGCAACATAAATAGTTCCTGATTGATCAACAAAGACACCGCTAGGTGCAAAAAAACTTTTAAAATCTGCTCCAGAATAGGGTGTAGAACCTGTCTGCCAACTATTTGAACCACTACCTATCCATCCAATTGCGTACACGTAATCCATTTTTTTCTGCAAAGTGTCTCCAGAAGAATGATTTGGAACTTCATCTTTTGTAAATATAGCATAAAAATAATCGCCGTCTGATAGTCCTGAATCTGTAGCAGATTGGTCACTGCCCTCGTAAACTAGAGTTCCATCAGTAGGACTGGTTGGGAATGAACTTTGTTTTCTACGGAGAACAACACCAACAAAATCACTATCACTAGGATTTGTCCAGGAAAAATCAATTGCATTTCCATTAATATTACCAGTAAAACCAGAAACATCTCTAGGTGCGATTCCATCCAAAGGAGTTGCAGAGGACCCTATTCCAGAAGAAAAATTAGGAATCTCATCCTGCGCAAAGATTGTGTAATAATGCACAATCTCTTCTGTCAATCCTGTATCTGTAAAAGAAGTTGTTTCTCTATTTCCATATCCATCAAAGATTACTGTTCCATCATTAGGATCTACTGAAAAAGAATCAAGCTTTCTAAGAACCACAACACCGCTAAAATCTGGATCTGTGGGGTTTTCCCAAGAGATATCAACTTGATTATTTCCAGCTGTTAGAACCAAGTTAGTAATAAATCCCGGAGAAGTTGCATCAAATGGCGTTGCTGAAACTTCTTGGCTAACAGTCATATTCTGTGAAGAATCATAAGCAAAAGCTTTGTAAATATAATTTGCATTATCCATTACTCCAGGATCAACAAAAGATTCATCCAAGCCATCGTAAACAATAGTATCACCTTCATAACCATTACGTCTTCTCACTATCTTAACACCTGCAAGATCAAAATCACTAGGATTTTTCCAGGAAAGTAGTACAGACATATTTCCAGGCTGTGCAATTAATTCTGAGACTGCTCCGGGAGCTGTTGTATCAAATGCTATTGCTGAAGCTGATACTCCATGAGAACCTCCTGCCTCCTTAAAAGAACGTGTAAAAATCTTGTAACAATAAAGAATAGCTGGTTCTAAACCAGTATCAACATAGGATTCATCTGCGCCTTGATATATCATAGTTCCATCAGTATAATCTATTGGGGCCAGATTTTCCTTTCTACGAATCATGACATTTGCAAAATCTGTAAAAGAAGGATTATCCCACGATAAATCAACTTCTCGCTCCCCACCTATTGCAGTAAACTCAGTTGCTTGATGCGAAGTATCTATAATTCTTGTTTCTTCTTCATCACATCCACCACCAAACAAAAGCCCAGCACCTAGCAACGCAGTTGTACCAATCTTACCGACAGTGCTTCCTAGAAGATTCTTCACACTTCCGAGTAAATTTTCTAATGCCATTCTAATCCTGCCATTTAGAGATTCGACGATTCATTGAGTCTGCGATATAGATATTTCCATTTGCAGCAACACAAACTCCTTTGGGTCCATAATATCCTGATATCCCAAAACTTTGATAATCATTTGCAGCAGATGCTCCAGAAACTTTTTGCCAACCATTAGAATTGCCACCAATCCATCCTGCAGGAGTTCCATCACTAGATCTTTTACAAACTCGATAATTATCTCGATCCGCTACATAAATATTCCCATTTGAATCAATAAAAATACTGTCAGGCCTTCTAAAACCTTTATAATCCGATGTATAGAAAGGATTATTACCTGTTTGCCAACCATCAAAAGTGCCTCCAAGCCAACCTATTGCATTGCCAGAATCACTCCATTTTGAAATTCTTTCGTTAGTAGAATCTGCTATGTAAATATCGCCATTAAAAACAAAAACATCTGCCGGATATGCAAAATATTTTAATCCATTGTTTATATTGGACCATTGTGGATTTGCATTATCTGTTCTCCAATTATCTTGACCATCACCGATCCAGCCAATAGCGTTTCCTTGAGCGTCCCATTTAGAGATTCTATGATTATGGCGTTCTGCAACGTAGATATTTCCATCACCATCCACAAAAATACCTTTTGGATAATTAAAACTTTGGTAATCAGAACCAGAAGAAGCACCATCAGTTGTTTTCCAACCATTTGAACCTTCACCTATCCAGCCAAGAGCATTTCCTTGAGCATCCCATTTACAAACACGATGATTTTGATAATCTGCTATATAGATATTTCCATTATTATCAATAAAAATACCTTTCCCACCCATCAAACTTTGATAATCTAAACCCCCTGAACAACTACTGCTTGTTTTCCAACCATTGGACCCTCCACCTATCCAACCAATAGCATTGCCCGTGCTATCCCATTTACAAATTCTAGCAGAATCTGCTACATAAATATTTCCATTAGAATCAAGAGCAACATCTTCTGGGAAAAAAAAACTTTGATAATCAGTAGCACTGGAAGTTCCAGGATAAGTTTTCCAACCATTTGAACTGTCACCAATCCAACCCAGAGCATACACATAATCTAGTTTTTTTTCTAAATTTTGCCCAGAAGAATGATTTGGGATTTGGTCAAAAGTATAAATTGCGTAGAAATAATTGCCATCATCTAAATTAGTATCTCGAAGATATTGCCCTGCTCCCTGGTAAACAACAGTTCCATCTGATCGATTAATCGGAGCAGTTTCTAAATTTTTAACGACAATTACTCCAGCAAAATCAGAATCAATAGGATTTAGCCATGAAAGAGTTACAGACCATTTATGTATATTTTCAGAATAATTTGGGATCATAATAAAATTAGAAACTTCTGCAGGAGGTATAAGTGGTAGTGGATTTTGCAAACCAGAATATACAATAATAGATTGATTTGGAATATTATCAAAAGTTTGAGCACTATAATTATATGAGATATTGGAATTTAATCCATTGTCAACTGCAGATTGATCAGTTCCTCGATATACTAATTGCCCAGAAGATCCATTTATTCGCCAAATGCTAACCTCTGCAAAATCTGTATCTGTAGGATTTACCCATGATAATTGCATCCCTCCTTCTGTTGAAACAGCAATAAATGATGTCACTGGACTAGGAGGGGTTCCATCATAAGGTCTAGCAGAAGTTATTAAATCTGAAGTCGAAATTGGGTCTGTTGGATTTACAAAAAAAATTCGATAACAATAAAGCACATCTGCTTCTAATCCAGTATCAATATAAGATTTTTCCTCTCCTTGATAAACAAAATTTCCATCTGTTGGATTTGTAGGAAAAATTTCTTGTCTTCTACGTATCATGATCTCATCATCTCTTTTTAGGTCCCACGAAAGATTTATTTCATAATTTCCACCAGTTGCTGAAAAATTAGATTCAGCAATTGCTTCTGTCTCAACATCTTCTTCCTCAAAACATCCAGACATCCCAGCACCACCAAACAACAAGCCAGCGCCTAACCCTAAAGCACAAAAAGTAGTTCCAAGAACATTCTTCACACTTCTAACTAGACCTTCAAGACTTAACCCCATTTTAGCATATATATTATTGTTTTACAAGTTTATAAAGGTTTCCTGTCTGGTTTCGGACTAATCTTTCCATTTGGAGACTCTGTTATTTGCAAATTCTGAAACAAAAATATTATCGTTAGTGTCAACAAAAACACTATAAGGGGCCATAAAATGTTGATATGTATATCCGCCGAAGATGCCAGAATTTGTTTTCCAGCCATCTGAACCCCCGCCAATCCAGCCAATGGCATCACCATTTAAATTCCATTTGCAGATTCGATGGTTTTGAAAATCTGCGACATATATATGTCCATTTCTAACAAAAACCCTTCTTGGGCAGCGAAAACTTTGATAATCATCACCAGCAGTTGTACCAGAACTATTCTTCCATCCATTAGAGCCTCCACCTATCCATCCAATAGCATTCCCATTGCTATCCCATCTGCTGATACGTTCATTTATTTTGTCTGCAATATAGAGCATCCCATTTTCAACAAAAATATCACTCGGGAGACTAAAACTTTTATAATCTGTGCCAGGAGAAGCTCCTGAAGTTTGTTTCCAACCATCTGAACCTCCCCCAATCCAGCTGATTGCATTGCCAGAGCTATCCCACTTAGAAATACGATGATTACCTAAATCAGCAACAAAAACATTATTGCTATTATTCACAAAAACTGAGATTGGCCTATAAAAAAAGGTGTAATTCTGAGAATAAGCACAATTACTGCCTGTTTGCCATCCATTATACCCGCCACCGATCCAACCTTGCGCATTTCCGTTGGAATCCCATTTAGAAATTCGATTATTAAAATGATCTGCGACATATATGTTCCCATTGCTATCAACCCAAACTCCGCTAGGCCACGAAAAACTCTGGTAATCTGAGCCAGAAGATGGTGCTAAACCAGTTTTCCAGCCGTTCGAGCCCCCGCCAATCCACCCCTGAGCATTTCCATTACTATCCCATTTACAGATACGATTATTCATAGAGTCTGCAACAAAAATATTTCCATTAATATCTACAAAAACATGATTCGGCTGATCAAAAAATTTATCTGCATAATATCCTCCCACAACACCAGCATCTGTTCTCCAGCCATCCTGCCCACATCCGAACCAACCTTGTGCAACAACCATATCGATTGTACATAACTTAATTTCTCCAGAGGAATAATTAGAAACATCATCGTATGAAAAAATCGTGTAGAAATAATTACCATCTTGGGTAATCAAAGTGTCAGCATATGATTGTTCAGGTCCCTGATAAACTAAATCTCCCTCTGTAGGATTATAAGGTGCGAGGTCTATACATTTTCGGATCATAACCCCAGCAAAATCCACATTAGTTGGATTTGTCCAAGAAATATTTACTATGTTATTTTGAATAGTAGTTTGAAAGTTAGATACTTCATTTGGTGGAGTTATATCAATAGTTGTACCCGATACTATTATTTGTCTAGAATGATTTGGAACTTCATCAAAAGTATAGAATGCATAGTAATAAGTAACATTATCCTCAATTACATCAGTATCTGTAAAAGATTCACCAGTGCTTTGATATACCACTGGTCCAGAATTCTCATCTAATGACGTTCGCCTCCAAATACAAAGTCCTGCAAAATCTGCATCTATAGGATTTGTCCAGGTTAATTCGATCGCACCAGCTTGTGGTGTAACAACAATGTTTGAAACATTTGCTGGAGGAGTTGCATCAAACGGTGTTGCAGAAACTGTTTTTTCAGAAAAATAAACAATTGGGTCTGCATATGAAAAAGAGAAAGCAGTATAACAGTAAAGGATCTTTGCATCCAGTCCAGAATCAACATAAGATCTTTCTCTTCCTTCGTATACTAAAGTTCCGTCAGTAGGATCTGTCGGAAAATAATCTATTTTTCTTCGAATCTTAACACCAGGCACTTCAATATTATCAGGATGTTTCCAAGAAAGCTGTACCTCATGATTTCCTGCTGTTGCTGCAAAAGTTTCAGTCTCAACAGTATCATCTTCATCTACTAGATCACATCCTCCTCCAAACAATAAACTTCCACCTAATAATAGACCGCCAGCTACATACTTCACGCCTCTGACTAAAGTTTCTATATCTATCATTTTAATCTTTCCATTTGGATACACACATTTTTGCCCAACAACCAGTATAGATATTGCCTGTAGTATCTACAAAAACTCCAGAAGGGCAATAAAAAGTTTGATAATCGGAAGTATCTGTATTAAATGCTCCTTGTATTGTCTTCCACCCGTCAGATCCTCCTCCGAACCAGCCACGAGCAATTCCTGAAGCCTTTTCCCATTTTGAAATTCTATGATTCCGACAATCTGCTATATAGAGGTGATCATCAGAAGAAAGAAAAACATCATACGGTTCATCGAAACTTTGAAAGGTAAAATCTGCAGTTGCTCCGCTATATGTATTCCAGCCATGCTGAGCATCTCCTAGCCACCCAACGGCATTTCCACTAGAATCCCATTTCAAAATACGATGGTTATCAGTATCTGCGATATAAATATCTCCATTAGTATCTACAAAAATTCCTTTTGGGTGATTAAAGTGTCGTAAACTAGAACCTCCATTACGATCACCTGAACTTTGTTTCCAACCATTAGATCCTCCACCGATCCATCCAATAGCAGTTGCATTTGTATCCCATTTGCAAACACGATTGTTAAGATGATCTGCTATGTAGAAATTTCCACTGCTATCTACAAACAAGCTAGAAGGATAATCAAAACTCTGATAATCTGATGCATTAGAAAAAGGCGGAGCACTAGTGGTTTTCCATCCATTGGACCCGCCACCAAACCAACCAATAGCATTGGCATTACTATCCCATTTACAAACACGATCGTTATGCCAATCTGTTACATAGATATTTCCTGCAGTATCGACAAATACATCAGAAGGGGTATCAAAACTCTGAAGGTCTGTTCCGCTTGAGGTCCCTGAAGTTTGTTTCCAACCATTTGACCCTCCTCCAATCCAACCAAGAGCATTACCTGCACTATCCCATTTGCATATTCTATTATTTGAACTATCTTTTACAAAAATATTTCCACTACTATCAACAAAGATACTTCCAGGTTGATCAAAACTTTGAAAATCTGAACCTATAGATGGTGTTGACGTTTGTTTCCATCCATTTGATCCATTTCCAATCCAACCAACTGCATAGACAGAGTCATGCCTGAGTGAGATTGTTGCCCTAGAAGAATAATTAGGGATATCATCAAATGAAAAGATCGAATAGAAGTAAGGAACATTTTCAGGTAATCCTGAATCGGTATAAGATTGACCAGAACCTTGATAGACAAAAGCATCGTTTGTATGGGATGTTGGATAAGAAACAGTTCCTCTTCGGATAATCACCCCATCAAAATCAGGAGCAGTAGGATTTGTCCAGGAAAGTTCTATTCCTGCAGCAGTGGAAGTTGCTGAAATATAATTTACCATTCCAGGAGAATTGTAATCATAAGGAGTTGCAGAAGCTGCCTTTGGAGTATAAATTATTGGATCTTCAATTGAATAAGGAAAAGCAGAATAACAATAAAGTGTTCCAGGAGATACTGCTGTATCAATATAAGCTTGTCCTAAACCGTCATAAACTAACGTACCATCTTGAAGATCAGCTGGAAAAGTATCAACCTTTCTCATGATCTCGGCACCACAGGTTGGTGCTGTTTTCCATGAAAGAGTTACTTGACGTTCTCCAGGTTCTGCTCTAAAATCTGATAAATTCTCTTTTTCAACATCATCGTCATCAGCACATCCACCAAACAATAAAGCACTACCTAACAACAAGCCGCCTGCGAGATACTTCACATCATTGACCAAACTTTCTATACCTAATACCATTTTAATCCTGCCATGTAGAGATACGGTTGTTTGTTACTTCTGCAATAAACATTTTACTACTTCCATCAACAAAAATACTTCTTGGAGTGCTGAAATTTCTATAATCCGAACCGCTAGTTACTAATCTTCCTGTTTTCCAACCATCAAAACCATTACCAATCCAACCAAACGCATTTCCGTTTGAATCCCATCTACAGATACGATTATTTGCAGTGTCTGCAATATAAATACTACCATTTAAATCTACGAACACATCACGAGGTTCATTGAAACTCTTATGATCAGTTCCCGAAGAAGTTCCTAAAGTTTGTTTCCAACCATTAGAACCTCCACCGATCCAACCAATAGCATTTCCACTAGCATACCACTTAGATATTCGGTTATTTCCGTGATCAGCAACATAAATAAAATTATTATGATCTACAAAAACACTGGTTGGTGCTAAAAAACTCTTATAATCAGAAGCAAAATTTACTGATGATCCATTCTGCCATCCGTCCTGTCTATTTCCTATCCATCCAACAGCATTGCCCCCCCCAGTCCATTTACAGATACGGCTATAACCATCAACAACATACATATTTCCGACACTATCAAGAGCTAATCCAATTGGAAACCAAAAACTTTGATAATCTGAACCAGAAGATGCTCCATTAGTTTGTTTCCAACCGTTAGAACCTCCACCGATCCAACCAACAGCATTACCATTACTATCCCATTTACTGACTCTATTATTTTGACGATCAAGAACATACAAATTACCAGATCCATCAACACAAATATCTGTAGGTGAACTAAAACCACGATAATCAGAAACTTGCGGTACAGACAGCGGAGAAGAAGTTTTCCATCCATCAGAACCTCCACCAATCCAAGCAACAGCATTACCAGCACTATCCCATTTTGTAACCCGATTATTCAACTGATCAGCAACATAAATATTTCCAGAAGAGTCAACACAAATTCCATAAGGATAACAGAAACTTCTTAAATCATGACCAAAAACAGCGTCATTAGTTGTTTTCCATCCATCTGAACCTGCACCAATCCATCCGATAGGAGTTACTGTATCTGATTTCTCAGGTAGTGGAGTTTCAGTGTGAGTATTCCCAAAAGAGAAATTATTAGAATCATCATATGTATAAATTCTATAAAAATATGTAACTCCTACTGTTAAATTTCCATCAACAAGCTCTGTTTGACTATTTCCATCATAAACTAAATCTCCATCAGAAGGTCCAGTTATATTAGAACCAGTTTTTCTTCTAAGAATTACTCCAGCAAAATCCGGATCTGTTGGAGGTGTCCATGAAATTTCAATTGCTCCTTCAATTTGGTAAGTACCAAAAGTCAGCACTTCTCCAGGAGGAATTCCATCAAACGGAGTAGCTGATGCTTCCAATGACGAATAAGAATAAGTTGGATTCGAATATGAAATTACAAAGGCTTTATAACAATATAAAACATCTGCCTCTAATCCACTATCAATATAAGATGATTCTTGGCCTTCATAAACCAGAGTACCATCATCTATATCGGTTGGAACAGTATCTTGTTTCCTTTGGATATGTATATCTGAGTCTTCTTCATCTTTAGGTAATTTCCAAGAAAGAGCCACTTCGTAACTTCCAGCTGTTGCAGAAAGAAATATTTCATCAACTACCATAGGATCCTCTTCTTCATCACATCCACCACCAAACAAAAGCCCGGCACCTAGTAAAACAGTTGTACCGACCTTCCCGACAGTGCTACCTAGAAGATTCTTCACACTTCCGAGTAAACTTTCTATTCCCATTTTAAAAAAATTATCCGCCCATTTTTCTTAGCATTTGTAAGAGAGCGAATCGTATTGAACCTTCACTTGTATTATTCCATTCAAAAGGTTTAAAATTTGGTTTAATTGTGTTTGTTATCAGATCTATGTGTAAAACATCCTGAGTGTAGACTCCAGTTCCTCTTGCTGCGTTCATAGCATTAATTGCTTGTAGTTCAACAGGATCAGTAGTACGGCCTCCCGGAGGATAGTTAATTTCTACAAGTAATTTTTTATTTCCAAAAGTAATATACAGATCATACAAAAACTGTGTTGATGTGACTGAATTTGAGATGGTTGTATGATCAGATTTTATATCATTATAACCATAACTTGAAAAAAGATCACATGTAATATTTATAGCCATACTTCGCGCATTGTATGTAACTCCGCTATAGTTTCGTGATGCAATGGAGGAACCAAAATATTCTTTCATCATATCTTGTGTTAATAAAGTCATAGCACCATTTGTGCTTGTAAACAACGCAGCAATATCTGGAGCTCCATCCCATCCTATCCCAGAGAATTTATAATTGTCTGAAAAACCTGCAGCACTAGTATTTCCTATCAAGATAACAGAACCATCACTCATACGAATTGAATATCCAAGATGACTTGAAATACTGCTACTTGAAGTAAAAGAATTTCTTATTGCAGACATATTAGTCCATACTGCCCCTTTATGATTTACGTCTGGGAGACATCCAATAGTATCAAAATAATCATCCCAGTCTAATCTTGAAATAAATTGTTCTGAAACAGCATCAGCTTCTCCTTCAGGGATGATTGAAGCATTAATCAAGACAGTAGGAATATGAAAAGGTGGATCTGTTTCATAAAATGCTGTTGCAGACGATGTTCTTTCTTCTGTATAATTTGTTGGTTCTGTATACGTGAAAAAAAATGCTTTGTAAAAATAAAGAATATTTTGAGTCAAACCAGAATCAGTATGTTCTGTTCCACTACCTTCGTATACTAAAACTCCATCAAATTCATCTGTTGGAAAATCATCTATATCTCTTCTGATCATTACTCCTGGTCGTTCTAGATAATCTGGATATTCCCAAACTAGATTTACCTTCTGATGTCCTGCAGTTGCTGCAAAATCAGGTACTTCTGGAGGTCTTGCTTCTTCTTCATCACACCCCCCACCAAACAACAAGCCAGCACCTAGCAACGCAGTTGCCCCAATCTTCCCAACAGTACTTCCAAGAAGATTCCTCATTCCGCCGAGTAAACTTTCTATTCCCATTTTAATCTTGCCACTTGGAGATACGATGATTTTTACTATCTGTTACATAAATAAATCCATTATTGTCCACAAAAACGCCTTGGGGTTGATAGAAACCTTTTTCATCAGAACTAAAAGATGTTCCATCACTTTTCTGCCAACCATTATGTTCACCACCCATCCAGCCTACTGCAGTTCCATCTAAATTCCATTTACAGATACGATGATTCATACGATCAGCTATATAGAGAAATCCATTTGCAATTGCAATATTATGTGGCTGACTAAAACTTCTATAATCTGAACCAGCATTACTAATCGGATCAGTTCTCCATCTATCCTGTCCTTCACCAATACATCCAATTGCAGTTCCATCTAAACTCCATTTAGAAACACGATTACAACTATAATCAGCGATATAGATATGCCCATTTTCATCATCTATAATTAATCCAGAAGGATAAAGAAAACTATGATATCCTACACAGCCCGAGGTTGGAGCTGAACCTGTTTGCCAACCATTTTGTCCGTTACCTATCCATCCAAGAGAATTGCCTGCAGAGTTCCATTTACAGACTCGATGATTCTGAAAATCTGCAACATAGATATTACCATTTGCATCTACTGCAACATCACGTGGTAGACTAAAACTTTGCTGGCTTGTGCCTGAGGAGGTTCCAGTAACTGTTTTCCAACCATTTGAATCTCCACCAATCCAGCCTTGGACATTACCACTACTGTCCCATTTAGAGACGCGATTATTATATGTATCTGCAACATATATATCCCCGTTAGAAGCAATAAACATTCCTTGCGCAACTAAAAAACTCTTATAATCACTGCCCTGTGTTGCACCACTCCAAGTTTGCCAGCCATCTTGCCCAACACCAATCCAGCCTTGGGCACTAGCGGTACTAGTCCATTTATCTACACGAGCATTGCCAGAATCTAAAACATAAATGAATCCATTTGCATCAACAGAGACATCATATGGATGTTGAAAACTTTGATAATCATTTGCCCAATTAGCTCCATTACCTGTTTTCCAGAAATTTGACCCTCCTCCAAGCCATCTGAGAAAATAAACATTATCAAAATCAATAAATAAAGTTTCACCCGAAGAATGATTTCCAGAATGATCGTAAGCAAAAGCGGCATAATAATATTGTCCATCTCCTGTAGCTATACCATCTACGACTTGTTGACCTGGACCTTGGTATACAAAATCACCATCATCTTGATCTACAGGAAAAGCTCCTTGTTTTCTTCTTACTATAACGCCTGCAGAATCAAATACTAAATTATTGTTCCATAAAAGTTTAATATAAATATTAGATTGTTCCCATCCTAAGTTTGAGATATTCGGGGGGGGAGTAGTATCATAAGGTGTTGCAGAAGCTGTCATTTCTAAAGTTGGATCCTGTGACATGAAGAAGAATATCTTATAGAAATGTTCAACACTCGGTTCTAATCCAGTATCAGAAATAGACTCTAAAGTAGATCCTTCATAAAGTAAAATACCATCATTTGTATCGATTGGAAAAGAACCTGTTTTTCTTCTTAACATAGCGCCCTTAAAAGTATCATCGTCTGGGTTTGTCCAAAAGAGAGTTGCTTCACGCTCGCCAGCTGTAGCTGATAAGCTATATCCTGATTTTGGCTCAATTATATCTTCCTCCTGACCACATCCGCCACCAAACAACAAACCAGCGCCTAACAACGCAGTTGCACCAATCTTACTGACAGTGCTTCCAAGAAGATTCTTCACACTTCCGAGTAAGTTTTCTAAGGCCATTTTAATCTTGCCATTTGGAAACTCTGTTATTTCCAGAGTCTGTTACATAGATAGTACCATTGCCATCAACAAAAACCCTTCTTGGATACCAAAAACTTTTATCACCAGAACCAGCAGAAGTTCCTGGTCCTGTCTTCCATCCATCAGAACCTCCGCCAATCCAACCGATAAGATTTCCATTGTTATCCCATTTAAAGACTCGATGGCCAGTACCTATTGAATAAGTATTGCCATTTGGATCTGTAAATACTATCGAAGGTGCTGGAACAGAAGTACCTAGATAATTTCCAGAATTACTCCATACTTGCAATCCTCGATAATCAAGTACATTGATATTCAAATCTCCACCAACAGTGACATGATAAGGGTAATAAAATTTTCTAGGATTATCCTCATCAAAATGGTGGATATAAGTTGTCCCCGCATGCGTGTTCCACCCGTCATCTCCATCTCCGATCCAACCGCGAGCATCACCATTCGCATACCATATAGAGATGCGGTGATTATAAGAATCTGCGACATGAATATTTCCATTATTATCAACAGATACACCACGAGGATTATCAAAACTTTGATAATCAGAACTATAAGGAGGTGCCAGGCCAGTCTTCCATCCATTAGAACTCCCTCCAATCCAGCCAATTGCATTTCCATTGAGATCCCATTTAGAAATTCGGTTATTCCATCTATCACTCACATAAATATTTCCATTATGAAGAAAAATTCCTGTCGGAGCTCTAAAAGAATTAAAATGTGCAGTTGAGATAGCACCAGAGGTTGTCTTCCATCCACTAGAACCTTCTCCAATCCAACCAACAGCAGTTCCATTCTCATGCCATTTTGAAATTCTATGATTGTTTGAATCCACAACATAAATATATCCATTAAAGTAAAAAGTTCTTTGCGGATTACTAAAACTCTGATGATCAGAAGCAGATGTCGCACCAGGCCCGGTTTTCCATCCGTCAGAACCTCCACCAATCCAGCCAATGATATTATCTAAACTGTCTTTCTTCAA
This sequence comes from Nanobdellota archaeon, assembly GCA_023133595.1. Classification (GTDB taxonomy): domain Archaea; phylum Nanobdellota; class Nanobdellia; order Woesearchaeales; family WJKV01; genus JAGLWF01. The sequence goes on from JAGLWF010000004.1 coordinate 89,876, forward strand.
GACACGATTATTTGTTGATTCTGTATAATAAATATTACCTCCCAAATCTCTTGTTTTAAAGATATCTGATGAATGTCCGCTATCACAATAATGTCCTGCACTATTCCATCTTGAGACTCCATTCCAATCAGAAACAAAAATATCACCAGCACCATTGACTGATACACGAGAAGGATATTTTAATCCTGGATTTACCCAACTATTATCTGAGAAAAAAGGATTTGCCCAAGCTGCTGAATCTGTCCGCCACCCGTTCTGTCCTCCACCAATCCAACCTACGGCATTTCCATTAGCGTCCCATTTACAAACACGATAATTGAGAAAATCTGCAATATATATATTTCCTTCAGAATCAAGAACAAGAGACATAGGAGAATCAAAGCTTTGATAATCCCCCCAGTTAGCAGATGCGCCATCATTTGTTTTCCAACCATTACTTCCTCCGCCAATCCAACCTAGTGCATTCCCATTATTATCCCATTTGCAGATTCGATTTTGTTCAGTATCTGCAACATAAATGTTTTCATTAAAGTCAACGAAAATACCACGAGGAAAATAAAATCTATTAAATTCATTATCATTAAAAGAGCCAAGCCCGGTTTTCCATCCATTAGAACCCCCTCCAATCCAGCCGACAGGAGAGACGTGATCTAATTTTCTTAATAAATTCAAACCAGGCGAAAAATGAGGGACTTCATCGTAAGTGAAAACAGTATAATAATAATATTCTCCTTCTGTCAACCCATTATCTGTACATGATTCTCCTGAACCCTCATATATTAATACACCGTCATCTTTATCTGTCGGAAAAGAACCTGCTTTTTTCCTTACTATTACACCAACAAAATCAAAATCTTCAGGATTTTTCCAAGTGATATCAAAAGAAGTTGCTTTAGGAACAGTTCCAAAATCTAAGACTTCTCCAGGCGGAGTACAATCATAAGGAATTGCAGAGCTTATCCTTCCATTTGAAAATACTTGTGGTTCTGTATAGGTGAAAGAGAAAACTCGATAACAATAACGAATGTCGTAGCCCAATCTCATATCTGTATACGAATCTGCTGTACCTTCATATACTAATTCACCATCAGAAAAATCTGTTGGAAAAGAATCCACTTTTCTTCTTATCATTACACCAGGAACTTCCATTCTTTTTGCATGCTCCCAGGACAAATTTACTCTACGATCTCCAGCAACAGCTGAGAGTTCTGATACCTCATTAGAATCTGTAACTTGATCTTCTTCCTCAAAACATCCAGAAAGTCCAGCCCCGCCTGACAACAGACCAAGGCCTAATAGTGCTGTAGTGCCAAAATATCCAATAGTGGTCCCTAGAAGACGCTTCACACTCCCAACCAGGCTTTCCAGACCAGCCATTGTATATCTATTATGGACATAGAACTTTATAAAGTTTACCTGTTGTAATTGTTACTACATCAACATGCTGTCTTTTATGATGATATATCCTTTCTTAGCCTTTATGATGTATTCCTTATCATCCTTCAGATCAGCCATTTTCACGAAATTCTCAGGCAGGAGCACCCTCTCCCCCCTGAAATCAAGGTTTGTGATGATCTCGTACGAAGGCTTGGGCTTGTCTATGGATCTCAACACTTCTCCAAACCCGTTCTTTGTCTTTATGAGCTTGAACTCTTTTGCCTTGTCGTAGAGGGCTTTTGCTATCTTGTCAGCCACATTTATGTTTGAAGCTTTTGATATTCCTGTGATGCCAGGAGACAGGTTTGCTTCGAGTATGAGCGGACTTTTAGGGCCTTTTAGTATGTCTATTGCAACAACATCGCATCCAAGTGCTTTCGCAGCTTTTACAGCCATCTTCTGCGTCTCATTATCCAGAATACAAAGCGTGCAGACACCGCCTGAATGAAAACCTGAACGGATCTCACCTTTTTTCGCAGTTCTTGTATAGGAAACAACAACTTTTCCAGCTGCAACAATCGCCCTTATGTCAGTACCAGCAGTCTCTACAAATTCTTGTATGATAAAAGGTTGTTTCAGTACAACCAGTGCGTCACACATAGAGCTTGCAGATGCATAACTCTCAGCATACAACACACCTTTGCCGTGCGTTCCCTGCGGTAATTTGATCATGACAGGATAATTTAGATTTTCCAGAGCTTTTTTTGCAGCAGAAGATGTTGCAGCAATGTACGCAGCTGGCATTGGAATCTTTTTTCGCAGGAAATGCAGCTGCGTAAGAAATTTATCATTTGCAATGATAAAAGAGTTATGATGCAGTGGAAGATAAGTCTTTTCTCTTAACGCAGCTGTCAATGACGACAGGACAGAAGCATAACGGAAAGACCCGCGTGCATAGATACAGTCATACTCCCCCAGCAATTTTCCATCACACATGACCTGGAAACCGTCTGATATGAATGCGACTTCAACATCTTTCAGAGAGAGATGATCAACAACATCAAAATATTTGTTCATAGCTTCAGCTATCATCTTGGAACTTTGGCTTCCCAATGATAGAACAGCTGCTCGCATTCTCCCCCCCGATTTATTTATTATTTTTATTTAATCTTAGGATCAATCAAAAAATCTTCTTTTCGAAGTATATTCCGACCGATCAGCACGCGATACAACATCTCGTGCCTATCTGCTAACGTGAAATATCCTGAAACAATCTGATCTTTTATTTTAACTTTTATCTTTACAACCAGCCGTTCTTTTGTACCGCCAGATACAGATCTTATCTTTGTTGTCTTCAGAACTTTATCAAGGCCTAGTTTTGCTGCCAACTCTCTGTCAATCGAACTTTTAGAAGCGCCAGTGTCAATCCTGGCAATAGCTGTCTTTTCTGCATCACCTGCAAAGATTGTTATCTTCTCGGTCAGGCCTAAGATGGTTTTCATTCTTTTTCCTTGACTTCTTCTCCAGTATAAGGTTTATCGACCTTTACATCGATGACATGTTCCTCTGTAGGTTTCATTGTTGGGAATGGTATTGCGTCCCGGATAGATTTTGCATTTGTAAGTAAGATTGCCATCCTCTCTGTTCCGACTCCAACACCACTCATTGGCGGCATTCCAATCTCTACTGCCTGCAGAAAATCTTCATCAACAGGATGTATCTCTTCTTCTCCTGCTCTTCCTTGCTCTGCTTGTTCAAGAAGAAGTTTCCTCTGCAACACAGGATCATTCAGTTCTGAATATCCATTGCATATCTCCCAACCATTGATATAGGATTCGAATCTTTCTAATAGAGTCGGATCCCCTCGAAGCGTCTTGCACAATGGAATTGTTTCTTTCGGATGATGTATCAGGTGCACTGGCCCGATCAATTTATCTTCGCACAATTCGTCGAAGATAGCTGCAATAGCAAGACCTCTGTTGTAATCTCCATCCAGTTCAATTGCATTTGTCGCCATCACATCCTTGATATCAGCGTCAGACATATTGTCAACATTCATGTTTGCATATTTCTTTATTGCTTCTTTCATCTCAAGTTTTGGCCACGGTGGTGTCAGGTCTATCTCAACATCCTGATAATTTATCTTTGTTGTTCCCAAGACTTTCTTTGCAACATATGCGTACATGTCTTCGACCAATTTCATTGTAAAATTATAATCTACATATGGTACGTAAACTTCCATCATTGAAAATTCTGGATTATGTGTCTTGTCAACACCTTCATTCCTGAAATTCTTGCACAATGTGTAGACTGCACCCATCCCGCCAATGACCAATCTTTTCAAGTAGAGTTCAGGCGAGACACTCAAATAAAGATCCATGTCCCATGCATTGATATGCGTTGTGAATGGACGTGCCATTGCACCGCCGTAGACAGTCTGCAGTATCGGTGTATCCAGTTCAATGTATCCTTTGTTGTTCAGGAATTCACGCACAGCAGTAAAGATCTGTGAACGTTGTAATAATATTTTTCTTGATTCCGGACTCATGACCAGATCAAGTTCTCTTTTCCGGTATTTAGTTTCCTGATCTTTCAGTCCGTGGAATTTCTCAGGCAATGGACGGATAGATTTTGCCAATAATTCAAATCCAGTCGCATAAACAGTCAACTGTCCTGTCCTTGTTTTGAAAATATATCCTTTCACACCAATCCAGTCGCCGATATCTAATTTCCGGAACAATTTGTACTTCTCATCTCCGACATCATCTTTCCTGACATAGATCTGCATCCGTCCTGATTCATCCATGACATCAGCAAAACTTGCTTTTCCCATTTCACGTTTCAACATTATCCGACCAGCAATAACTAGCTTGACATCAGGTTTTTTTTCCTCTGCTGCAAGCTTGTTATACTCTGCCAGCAGCTTGCCGATAAAGTCAGTTCTAGGAAAAGAATACGGATAAGGTTCCACTTCCATCTCACGTATGTCTTTCAGTTTGTTGATACGTTCCTGTACAAGTCTGTCGGTTGCCATAATAACTCTATTGTACAGGTCCAATTTAAAAACTTTTTGATAAAAATCGTGGATAAGTTTGCTACGAGAACAATACATTCCATATGAAAAAATCCCTGGCACCAAAAGGATAAAGCTATAATCCAAGCTGTCATAGAACCTTGGTCATGAATTTGCAGTGTGCTGAATTTTCACTTGCAGAACCTCCACTGGCATTCTCTGCATTGTCTTTAATCCTATATCCACGCCTTTCAAACCAACCACTTGATTTTCCCAATGCAAGGACATTCATCACTATATAACCTATCTGCCTTGCAGTTTGTTCGAATCTTTCCAATAATAATCTGCCAACACCCTGTCCAACATATTCAGAATCAACGTGAATTCTGGCTATTTTTGCAACTATTCTCCCCTCTTTTCTTGCGACGACATAACCTGCGATATTGCCTCCTTTGGTTTTAGCAGCCAAACTACAGATATTGTCTTTATCCTCACAGAGTTCTCGGATGCCTGAAGCTGAATTCGGCTTGATATGTCCCAATTTATCTTCCACAGACAGTTCATTGAAATTTGGAGCGTACAAAAAATTCCTCTTGGTTATTCCGCTTATAATCACGTAATCTTTAGAGGTAATTGATTCGATAGTCACTCTTTCGCCTGAGGATAAATTAATAGTGGATGTCATTTTTATACTATTTATGAGGGGACTATTTAAAATTTAGTCATGCAAAGAAAACCCCTGAGAAGAGCCAATCTTTGGGGGCAGGCATGACAAAAACAATAAAAATCAGCTGCTCCTACTCTCCTAAAAATGGCATACTACGACGAGATATCTACAGGATACGACGAATTGCATGGTGAAGAACAAAAGAAAAAGATGCAGATAATCGACAGTATCCTAAAAAAGTGGAACATTAGTCCAGAACAGATCCTCGACGTGGGATGCGGGACAGGCTTGTCAACACCTAAAGGCGCATATGGCGCAGACCCATCAGAAGATTTATTGAAACAACACCATGGTTATCCTGGCAAGACAGTGAAAGCAGACGCCGAGGAGTTGCCTTTCGACGACAAACAGTTCGATATTGTCATATCTGTGACTGCAATCCATAACTTTAATGACATAAGAAAAGGTCTGCAAGAAATAAAGCGAGTTGGTCAGCGATATATTCTGTCTATTCTAAAGAAATCGAATAAGTTTGATGAGATAAAGCACTTAATCACTGAATTATTTGACGTAAAACAAACAATTGAAGAAGAAAAGGATGTGATTTTTGTCTGCTAATAGCTCATCAGCTGAATCCGCTTCTTTTCTTTCTGCTCAAGCCCATCAAGCCGCTTCTCCATAGCCATGATCTTTTCCTGCATTTCTATCTGGTTCTTGTCCAGGAACTGGACCCACTCACTTACATTGCTTTTCATGGCTTCTAGATCGAATCTGAGCTGTTTTACAGCCTTGCTGATTTTGTACTTGAAATCGTCGAAAAATCCTAGCATTTTCTTGCATTCCTCCCAGTGTTCCCCTAGTAACCCCATACCAGTGAGTACACTTTAGATGTTTATATAGCTTATGGTTTTGTCGTCATCAAATAGGACTAAATTCATCCAAAACATAATATTTTATTTGCTATATTGAAAATAAATAAAATAAAGAAAGAATTCTTTTTTTACAATACTGAAAATAAATAAAACAGCTCTAAAAATAATTAATTACCATATTGTAAATAATTATTTCAACTGTAGCCACAAATCTGCAGCAAAAATAAAACAAACTATTTAATCAATAATTAAAATCTTTAAGCCTATAATAGAATAAAACTTTTGCCGAAAAACTAAAAGTTTTAATCGCACAACAACCAATAAATTCTAAGAAAAAACAAAAATATTTAATCACAAGACCGCGCTAGCCAACATAGCTGAGCTGTTTCTTGTCCTTTTCCTTGACTAATTCCTTGCTTTTGGACATCAATTCCCTCAGCTTGGTCTCGAACTTCTTAGCGCTCGCAACCAATGGTTTGACGTCGATATTTAGCTTCAGATACTTGTTCAGGGCCTCAATAATCTTAGCAGCAGCAGCTGAATCAGGCAGTCGAGAGTGCGTCTCAGCAAAAATACACGTCAATGGTATCTCTTTCTGCAGCATCAATGCTCCTGTAACCCCCATTATAATGCCTTCCTTAAGGGGCTCTAGGCCCATTTTTTTGAACTTTTGGTCCGCTCTATTAGAAAAATAAAATCCTCTATGATTCCTGCTTAATTCAATAGGGACACCCACGCTTTCGACTGAGATAATCTCTTTTACACCCCACTTTTTGGCGTTTGCGAGCAGTAATTCAGCAATCTGGTTCTCTGCTCCTGGTATCGAAGATATGACATGAAGTATCAAAATATTGTTTTTCTCGTCGTAAAAGAACGCCAAAGGACGCACAACTTTTGTATCATGCACAGCAACCATTGGCGGAATCTCTTTGCCAACTATCATCCCTACTGGCTTTGCTTTAAGATGCTGTATCAAGAATTCAGTTGTTATAGTACCAACAAGACCGATTCCAGGGAATCCTTCAATTATGGTCGCTCCCTTCTTGATCTTCTTGTCAAGTATGATTTCCATTCAACCACCTCTTCTACAAATGGATGTTCTCTCCCATATAAAAGCATTTGGATTTCGGGTGTTCTTTCTAAAATCAGCAAACCTTTATATATTCTATATACTTCGAAGTAGTAACCGGAGGGGTCTGGGAATGGAATTATCCAAATATGACAAGCTGATAAATACCGAGAATAAGATCAGAATCTCCTTGCAAAAAGGGCAGATTCTCAGGTCTAAAGCACTCAAAATACACTATAACCTGGCTCTGAATTCAATGAGAAAACTGGCTCCAACAGACATTCCGTTCTACGCAATCTGTGACTTTACAAATATTTATACACGATCGTGGATGGTGGATTATGAGCAGGAGTGCGGCTTCTGCGGGTCACGAGAGAATCTTGAGACTGTGCATATGAGCACTGGCAATATCAGGACCATCCGGATATGTAATTCTGAGACTTGCAAAGAGAAATCCCGACTTTATATTCTTTTCAAGAAAGGCTGGATAAAGCCCGAATTCAAGGATTTCAGGGTATTCAGCTCAATCACAGCACATGTATCCAGCATAATTTCAAGCATCTATTCTAGCTTATTTTGAGGTAATAATGGAGGGCAGACAGCCTGAGGGGGCTCTAAACATAGGCAAGCGTACATACGGCTTATACATGGAAAGGCAGAACCAAAGGATATTCCTTGTATATCAGCTCACTTCTATAGAAAACGCAATATCTGATATTGTAAAGGCTTCTAACGCTCTCGACGCTGTTCAGACCAATCCTGGAGAGATCATGACAGAGCAGAAAGCACTGGAGTTCCTCACAGAAATCAGCGGAGACCAAAATCTACCTTTCCAGAGCAGGAGACATATCCTGGCAATCAAGCTCAAACTCAAGGACAGGCACTTCCAATACAGGGGGCTTGTCAAAAGCTTGGACGAGAAAATTGTCCATGATGATCTAGTTCACAGGGAATTGATCTACACTGCCAGGGAACTGTTGGCAAAAGGAGAACTCGGTCCAGACACCAATGCTTTGATCATGGTCAGGTGCAGAGACTTATCTTCTGGCTCTGGAAGACACAAGAGATTTTCATCAAGAATTTTGCTCGCAACTGGCAGACCAGTGGTTGAAAGATTGGAAATGCATGCAGATCATGAAATTCATCGCGCGCAACTGCTGCTATCAGCTCCAATTTTCGAATATTATCTGCCGAAATACCATCCCAGTTGAGAATTCTACGGGTACAGGGCTTAATTTGGATGAATTCAGCGTTTATTGAATCCGATCGTTATATTTATATCTTATAAAGGGGCCCCATAAGCAAGCCAAAAAGATTAAATATGAGTTCGTATAAGGTACATTATACGCACTCGGGTGATAGACATCGATTTGGCAAAAATCAAGCAAAAAATCAGCACAGAACTGAAGATCCAGGGAAAGTCTTCCCAAACAATCCGGATGTACTGTTTGTTCAATGTAAAATTTCTAGAATTTGTGAAAAAAGACCCAAAAGTCATGACAGAGGATGATATCAAAGGATATCTCGCTTATCTGATTTCAGACAAAGGATATGATCCAAGCTCAGTCTCATTAGCCAGATCAGCTCTCAGATTCTACTATGATGATCTTTTAGGTAAAAATCTTACATTAAGTATCAAAACACCAAAAAAGCAACGCAAAATCCCAGAAATCCCTAGCAAAGAAGAGATCAAACAACTTCTGGAGTCAGCAGGTACCTTGAGGGACAAGCTGTTGATCGAGTTCATGTACAGCTCGGGACTGCGAGTAGCAGAGTGCGCCTCACTCAAGATCTCAGACCTTGATTTGAAGGAGAAGATCGGATTGCTCAAAAGAGGTAAGGGCGCCAAAGACCGCTTTTTCATCCTCTCTAACAAACTTATAGAAGATCTCGGCCAATACCTGGAAGAGTGCAAGGAAAGCTCGAAATACGTGTTTCCAGGCCGTACAGCTGCTATATCCACGAGAAGGATCCAGGAGATTGTCCGTCAAACAGGAAAAACAGCAGGCATCAAGAAAAAGGTCTACTGCCATCTGCTGAGACACGCGTTCGCGACACATCTCCTCGAAGCAGGCACAGACATTAGACTTATACAGGAGCTTTTAGGACACGAAAATCTTCAAACAACACAACTTTATACAAAGATCAGCACAAAACAGCTCAAGCAAGTGAAGAGTCCTTTGGATGAGCTATAAGCATAAGCTTTATAATTTACCACCGAACCAAAATGATAAAATGATAACAACATGCAATCCACAAGATCTAATGACTCCTAGAGAGATAGTTGAGGAAATTGTAGAAGAAGTTGAAAGAGATCATCCTGAAGATTTGTCAGTATTTGTTCGTCCGAACGGAACACTTATAGTCAGATCTGGTCAATATGGTGCTTTAGGTCGCTATGAATGGGGAGAAATAGCACAAAGAATCATTGTTAAATCCCAAAAAGCTGGAAAGTGGGTCCCTGATAGACTTAAAGGAATGCTAGGATACTCTGTATTCAAAGATGATTTAGAAGGTATGATAGCTAACGGTCTTCTTGAAAGAACTCAAGTCTCAAGATTCCAAATTAGAGGACATTCATTTGGAAAAGAAGTAAGAGCATATAAACTTACAGAAAAAGCAATGGAGATGCTTTTCGCTCATTATGCTTCAAGAGATTAATTTTTTCTAAAAACTTTTAATCTTTCTAGACCATAAATTTATATATTCAAGATTTTTCATTATCATCGAAAATGGGAGAAGGAGGAGGGACTGGTACTGGAGCAGTAGAGGAAACAAGATTTGACAGAATCAGCCTTGAGGATTTCGCAGTTTTAGATATCAAGCGCAAGCCTGAACACAGTAGAAGAGGAAGAATTAGAATACAAAACGGTATCTGGCACCAGGACACATTATATGTGAAATCTGATGGCGAAGCCCGAAAAATTAAACTAAAAAGCTCTCCTGACATTCATTGTGATCCGAATTCACGAGATAATTTCCTACTTGCTGCAAACACATTCTTAGAAGAGCACAATATGTATCTAGTACTCGCAAGTTATACACCTGCTTCTTTATGGAATTTATTTCATCATAGCTTAGAAGGAGACTTGTACCAAAGATCAAGCAGATATGCAAACTTACTCGGTTGGAATCCTTAATTTTTTCTTAAAACCTTTAATCCAACTACACAATAAAACCTTTAATCTTTGCTAGAAGATTTTAATTGAAATAAGAACTATAACCTTTAAGCTTTTCTTAAAACTTCTAATAACAAAAATGATTACTTCTTTTTAGCTTTTCTTAAAGGTTCTATTCCCAAGCTTTCATGACTTTTCCTGCTTCTGTTGCCAATACATTTCCAGTTCCACGACCGAGAATCATCTCAGGGATATACTGTTCCAGATCCAATGAATCTTCGAATGGAATGTACATATTTATTCCAAACTTTGTAATGTGCACGTTTCCCCGGATAGAAAAGTGGGTACGTTTCTCGGATAATATACGTTTCAGATAATCCAGCGACGGATGCCACATCAATTCATTGCGAAATTCAAATACTTCTGTCTGTCTACCATAAAGTTTTTCACCGTCGATAAAACCACCACCGATCTTATTATTGTTGACTAAAATATCATACTCTATATCACCGATAAAAACGCGGACAAAAGTTGGATTATATAATCTCAGTTCACCGTCGAGGGTGAAACCTTCCAAAGATAAATCAGATAATTTATTGATCTTAACATCATGAATTTCCAACTGATGATACGCATAATAAGTGTAAGAAGTATAGACGATAATTATTACTAATAAAACAATCGCACCGATGACAATAGCTTTTTTCTCCCACTTTTGCATTATAAACCACTGACGATAGATTGGTCAAAACAATCCAAAGTCAAAGTTTTCTCAATATTCAAGATATTTTTCTTTGTCTGCAATTCCTTGAACGCTGGGTCGAGGATAAAATAAGTTTTCCTCTTGATTAAATGTTTAGTGATCGGAACTCCTTTCTCGATCAGACTGTTGATAAAGTACCGGACAAAAGATTCGCTTTTTCTCAAGGCTTCAGAGATATCCAAATAAGTTAATGCAGATTCAGATTGATAAAAAATCATAAAAACATCCTGTTCTTGTTTTGTGATCTTTATTTTTTTAGGTTTTGATTCACTTATTTTTTCAGAAGTTAGTTTTGTAAGAATTTTTTCAAACACATGCATCTTGGACTCAAGAAATTTCAAGCGTTTGTTCATATCAATCAGATATGTATAGTTCATTTCCACTTCAGAAGTATTCTCATTGATCGCCTGTAAATGCTCATCAAGTTCTTGCCTTAATTCTTCCACTGCTTTGGCTACTTCGCCTGTTATAATCATGAAACCTACACCCCCAATATCAGTTTCATACCCAATACACTGATAGAAAAAAAGGACATCCTGCTCTTTATAAACTTAGCGATTTTCCGTATCCACTTTCTGGCAGAGACAAATCCCAATCACGTCGAAAAACCAAAGAGAATATACACATCAGGTACACCAGTTGGGCATTATTGGACAAAGTTTTAAAATACTCTTTCAAGGCCAAGAATAATAATGGTTCGTTTTAAAGAATATAAAAAATAAAACATTAGTTTTTTTAATAATTCAGTATATCCCCCACTATTTTATTTATATGGCGCGGGTTCTGCACTGATTATCTAAGTAGTCGCTCACACCTGAGCAGTACTTCTTTTTCAGCTATTGCTCGTTCTTCTGGAAGTAAGCCGTGTGTCATTTTCATCCCTTCTTCAATGCATTTTTCATATTCTCCTTCAAGCACTTCTGGTTCTGACGGTTCAGAAACAGGAACCCGGGATGGTTCCGATGCTGTTAAAGATTGGCATAGTTCTGCTGAGAATACATCTACATTTGTTCCCCAACTTGGAGGGCATCCTGGAACACTTGGCATGCCAAATACTGCCTTTCCCCCTCCTTCGGTTGTTATAACTATAACTGTTCCATAGCCATTGACATCATGAACTTCTATATTTTTAATAGCTTTCTCTAGCTTATCAATTCCTTCTATATTTACCGCACAGCCGCTTAATATCATTAAACCTAAAACCAATACACCAAAAAAAAGCATCATTAAATATTTTTTCATCAGATCACCTCGTTTGTGTTACTGTAGAAAGAACGTCTATAAAAATATTTCTATTTTTTGTATGTGCATAGCCATTGCTGCCAAGTGTAGCTTTCTGACTTTTTGTGCAAGATACATAGACTCGGCTTCCAAAGCAGAAAACAATGCTAGCGAAACGCAGCAATGGCCCAAATATGCATAGCACGCTACGTTAGCTCATTAAATCTTATCATTAAACCGAGTCTATGTTACTTGATCAATTACTATAAGACTATGCTAGGTGCTATGCATATACTATTTTTTAAGAAATCAATAAGTAATTTTTAATCCTGCGCTAAAATCAAATCCGTTTGGTTTTCCTTTTACATCATTTTCTATCATATCGTTTTCATTAAAACCTATTTTTGCAAAGATTTCAAACATGCCTGGACTTCCTATTGCCATTTCTAGTCCTGCAGCAATTCCTTTATACTGAAATATTTTTCCTCTGCTGGAATTAAGATATAAAAATGGCCTGAAATTAATTCCTTTATTTTGCATATGTAGTTTGCCTCCTGTTCTTAAGTGTCTTACTTTTCCGCATCCTATAAAATCTACATCTGTTCCTAGGTTTGCTTCAAAAAGTATTTTGCCGGCAATATTAAAAAATGCGTTTGTATCGTAGAAACTTCCATCTTTTGTTAAAAAATGGCTTATTTGTGGTGGTGTTATTTCTGTTCTGCCTAAGTTGAATGTAAATGGTTTTGTGTTTCGTTCACCTTTTACTATGTAATTATACAGAGACTTTATGCTGTCGTATGTTTTTATTGAAAGTGCATCTGCGATTAATGCTTGGAAAAATAATTCTTTTTTTGTGAGTTCTATCCCTTTAAAGTCTATATTTGGACCCCAGCTCCAGTGAGCCCGATAAAATCCTTTTCTATGTAAGTGATGCAAATACGTGTCTATGTCATTCCATAATCCTTGATTGTATACACTTGGAAAGATATTTGGATCAGCAGTGCTCTCGTCATTATTCATCAGCGTTCCTAGAGGTTTGTAATCTGCTTTGTAGTTTAGTCCTCCTTTTGTAGATATTAGTATATATCCCCAATCCAAATTTTTAGGTATTAGATAAGATATTGCTTCATCAAAAGTCAAGTTTTTCTTGAGAACACTTTCTCTATGAACTAAAGCAGCATCTAGTTCATCTTGATTTAGTCCGTTTGTTATTGTTCTGATGTATTCTTTTTCTTCTTTTTCGGCTCTCCCATAGAGTGAATTATAGAACGAGAATGAGTTATAAAGCCACTTCGCATATGCCGGGCTTCTATATTTAGGAAAGCTCATGCTCCAGTCTGACCAGTCTAACCTTACTCCATCAAACCATCCTTTTTTTCTTGTTTCATAATTGTGCGCTAGTTCGTGTGAATAATATTCTGTCGTATAATTTAAGTAACTTAAAACTGCAACCTGCCCTATTCTTCCTAATATATGTTTATCAAGCTTTAATTCTCTCGCAAGCAAATCATTCCCTCTTCCTAATAATTGATTAATAGAATACCATGCTTTTGAGTTTGCATCAAAATCATCTAATGGAGATTTAGTAAAGTCTGCTATGAATCTTCTGCCAGGCAAATTATTCTTTTTTTCTAATTTCTTAAATTCTTTTTGAACAGGTGCATCTATTGTTTTGGCAGCAACAGTTTTTTGTTCTTGCGGTTCCACATCTTCTGCATTTGCTTCTGCCCCTAATAAAAAGCCTCCTATTAATATTCCCCCACTTAATACTGTAATCCCAATATTCCTAAGATAGCTATATACACTCATAGTATAGAAATAGCCTTTTAGTGGTATTTAAAGCTTGAGGTTTTTGTTACTAGTTAGTAGTTTCCCCCCTACAAGATAACTTTGACTTTTTTCTCAGTCCAGAAGAGATTGAAAGTTATGCACAGAAAACAAAAAAGATGGAATAATTGTCAGAGCACCAATAAGAGCTATGGGATATACATTGCTTGAAGGCGGCTTAGGACTTGCTTTAGGAACTGCAGCTGAAATTTTAGGGTGGCGAAGCAACTACACAAAAAGAAAAAAATTATTTTCGTACTATTACTTCGACCCTGTCTGTGTCTTCTAATTCGTGATTTATGCCTATTTGCTGGTTCGGGAACCTGGCACTAGGGCCTGTGACCCTGGCCAATTTGAATCTTTCAACCATTGACGTATGGATGGCTCTGACAAAATCACGGACAGTGGATCCTTTGTCGAGCACTATCGGCTTCTGCTCATTCTTTGGAAAGACCCTGATCAGACCGCTGACTTTCCACATTTCCTGTTTCAGATCATCATGACCTTCTCCAGTCTCATTAGACAGTCCAATAACAGGGTACGCTTGAAACCTCTGTCTTAATCGCTCAAAATTATCCCTGGAACCTTCCATGTCAATCTTGCTGCCAACAACAATCGTCGGCCTCTCGATCCCTGCTTTCTCTAACTCACGAACCATCTTCTCAACGTCAGAGATAGGTTTAGTCAAGTCATGCATCAGAATGATTCCGTCGCTAGTCCGGACAATACCAAGGAAACGTTTTCCTTCTCCAACATCGTCTGAAGCCCCCTCCACCAGCCCAGGAAGATCAACGATTTGAAAATTAGCTCCATTCAAATTGACAATTCCTGGGATTGGTTTCAGGGTAGTAAATTCATACCCAGCAACCTTGGTCTGCAGTCCAGACATACGAGTTATCAATGAACTCTTTCCAACATTTGGACATCCGACTAATATGACCTGCTTGTGTCCTTCTTTTTTCACGCCAAAAAAATCCTTGTGTTCGATCTTTGAACGCACAGCTGTCTTCCTTGCTTGCTCTCGAAGCCACTTCTTCAGCTCACCGTAAGGCCCAGTGTTCCATCGAGGCAATTCTTGCATTATAGTATCTATTTCAAGCAATTTTGCCTTGCCTTTCTTTTCTCTCAGGCGTTTTATGATCAATTGTTTTTGCACAGTATGAGGTAATGCCATTTTAACCACCGTAATATTGAATAATCTTCTATCGCAGAACTAAACATCAAGAACAGTAAAATGTCCTAGAACGATAGCATGATATGTCTAAGAAAATCTACTTCAAGCTGCGAAGCTTCTAGAATATAGTCTAAACAAATACTGAAATCCACTTTCCATTGTTGCATTTGTCGCTTTCATAATACTAATAAGAAGATTCATCATATATAAACCTTTCTATTTTCTATACTGATTGGTAGTAAATTCACACCAGATCTTTCATCTGCTCGAACTTTGGTTCATCAGCAACCTGATACACATCAAAATCTTCGATTAGGTTAGGTATAAAGCCTCTGATATCTTTAATGATTTCATTCAAATGATTTGTATTTTTGTAAACCAGAGAAACATAGAAATCAAATTTTCCAATCAGACCGAAGATGTGCACAGCATATCTGTTTGCTACAAGTTTCTTCAAAAACTTTTGTTTTTCCTCTTCTGTTGTTGATTTCAATCTAAGCAAAAGAATAGAGATGTTTGGCAAACCAATAGAAGGAGGGTTCAGCACAGGAACAAAGCCAGTTAAAACCCCTTCTTTCTGCAGTTTCTTAAGTCTATAAGCAACAGAATCTCGTCTTATCTGTGTCTTCTTTGATATCTCTGCTATAGATAATCTTCCATCTTCAAATAAAGCTCTAATTATCTGTTTGTCTTTCTTATCCAGCTTATAAGGTTTTCTGTATTCAATTCCAGGCATATTTACGTATAATCAGTGCGTTTATATAAATCTTTGCTTATTTTACGTAGTTTTTGTGCGAAATCTATTTATATGTCTAGCATAATTTATAATTTATCACTTAAAAGTTACTAACGAGGTGGAAAAATGATGTTCAATATTTATAGTGATCTTTACGACGGAAAAGAAGAAAACAAAAGAAAAAAAGAAAAAGATTCAGGCATTGCAGACAAGTTTGATGAAGAGTTTGATAAAGAATTTGAAGCTATAAAAGGAAAAGTTAACTCAGGAATGAAAGCAGGAATAAAAGCTGTAGGAGAAACAGCTGCAGCAGGAATGAGAACAACAGCAAGAACAATGAAATATGGCTATGCTGGAGTTCTTCTAGGAGGAGTTTTAGGTCTGGCTGGAGGAATCATGGGTGGAGAAGCAATATACGACGCTGTTGAAAACATGCCTACTGTTGCAAGATACGTAATAGACGCAGGTTTAGGCACAGTTGCGTGTTATGTTGGTGCCCATTTAGTTGGAGAAGCTGGGGCTTATCTAGGATTACTAAGATCCAAAAAAGACCTGGCAAAAGCCAAAGGAAGCATTGAAAATTTTTTTGAAGATGGAGGCGATTAAAATGACATATAAAATAAATGATGTTTACAAAGCAATGAAAAAGTTAATTAAAGAAGAAAATATAAAGAGCGAAGACGGTTTAGTAGAGCGCATAGCTGAAGAGATAGTGAATAAAAACGGTTTTCCAAATGCTTCTGGCTCAACATATTATGTTCCTGAGTCTGAAATGGAGGATCTTCTGACAAAGAGTAAAGAACAAATAGAATCTGAATTAGCATCTAAATTAAGAGATCCAGCAAACATAATTCTATGGGCGCGGAAATTGCCAGGAAAGTTGGATAGAAATATCAAACAAATCGAGAATTATTTAGCAAAATTTGCAAGAGAGATTGAGATTAAGCATGATTCTCATCGTGTTTTCCGATATCATGCGAAAAGGATTGTGGCAATAGAAGCAGAAGGAGATCCTAGAGCGTATCCGATTGAAGACGAATATTTAATAAACAATTTAAAAACTCTGATAGACCAGGTCATTGAGTATTCTGACAGTATTCATTCATCACACAGACTAAATTTTCTTATCGGAAACGGGATTAAAAGAAAAAGCAGTAGGATTGAAACAAGCGGTAGGACTAATACAACAAGCTTTCTGAACAG
>JAGLWF010000005.1 GCA_023133595.1 Nanobdellota archaeon
CTAGGCACCAAGCTTTAATAGCACCGAGCGTAGCCTTTGAATAAACATACCAGATTACTAGACTCATCTTCTAAATCGAATTAATAATCAAGCGAAGCGTGCTATGCGTATACAAGATCAAGGATTAATATTATATAGTCCCTCATTCTATTTTATACAAAATGAAAAAGATTGCGCAGGGAGCAGAAGCAGTCATCTATATAGATAGAGGAGCTGTGCTCAAAGAAAGAGTGCCAAAATCATACAGGTTGAAACATATAGATGAAGCACTGCGAAAGAAAAGGACAAAAAAAGAAGCAAAAGTTATTGAGGATGCTGGCAAACTCATACCTGTCCCTGGTCTTGTCAATGTCAATCTCACAAAGAGAAGCATCTGGATGGACCTTATCAAAGGAGAAAAGATAAGAGATGTTCTTGAAAAAGGCGATTACCGAAAATTATGCAAGCAGATAGGAGTGCAGGTTGCAAAACTACATGATGCAAATATCATACACGGAGATCTTACAACATCAAACTTTATCCTGAGTGAAGAGGATAATAAAATTTATTTCATAGATTTTGGACTTTCTTTCACATCAACAAAGGTAGAAGACAAAGCAGTGGATCTGCATCTGCTCAAAGAAGCTTTTGCATCAAAACACTATAAGATCTGGGAAGCATGCCTAAATTCTGTTCTCCAAGGCTATAAAGCGACAAGCGAGGATGCAGAAGCAGTGATCAACAGGTATGAGTCAGTAGAAAAAAGAGGAAGGAACAAAGCTAAGTGGTGATTTATAAATATACCATAACCCTTATATATTTACTTCTAGTCTTTCTGATATTGAAAGGGGAAAATGGGGGGAATTAGCGACTTTGTGGATACTGGACAGAGGCTGACACCTGCTATGGAGCAGTTTGTCCGCGTCAAGAAAGAGTATCCAGATTGTATTCTTTTCTTTCGGATGGGAGATTTCTATGAGATGTTCTTTGAAGATGCAAAGACAGCTTCAAGAGTTTTAGATATAACCTTAACAAAACGTGGAAGTGCACCATTAGCAGGAGTTCCATGGCACGCTCTTGAGCCAAATCTTGCAAAGATGGTCAAAGCTGGCTATAAAGTTGCGATTGTTGAGCAGACAGAGGACCCAAGGACAGTAAAAGGCAGGATTGTAAATCGTGATGTTGATCGTATTGTCACTCCAGGCACAATCATCACACCTTCATTGCTTGATGAGAAATCAAACAATTACCTGATGTCTGTGATTAAAAAGAATGGAAAATATGGGGTTGCTGTCGCAGACATATCAACAGGTCTTTTCATGACAACAGAGCTTGAGGATTATGAGAAATTATCAAATGAAGTGTCAAGATTAGAGCCTGCAGAATGCATCATCCCGGAAAAATATGTTGATGATAAAGAAAAAAAGGATTTTAAAATCGACTGTTTCATTTCAAAATATCCAGAGCATTTTTTTTCTTACTCCAGTGCGTACAAAGAATTGATCAGGCATTTCAATGTACTGAATCTTGAAGGTTTTGGTATTGAGAACAAGGACCTTGCGATCTGTGCTGCTGGTGCTTTGCTCGCATATTTGAAAGAGACACAAAGAGGAAAAGTAAAGCAGATCACAAGCATAAAATCATTTGTTCCTGATGAGTTTATGGTGATCGATTCATCCACAATCAGAAATCTTGAGCTTATGCGCAATATCCGCGACAATTCAAAACGCGGTTCATTGATCGCAACTATTGATGCAACAGTTACTTCCATGGGTTCCCGCCTTTTGCGCCAGTGGATCCAGCATCCTCTGCTCGATGTTGCTTTGATCAATAAGAGATTGGATGCTGTCGAAGAGCTGACAAACCAGACATTGGTCAGGGAAGAATTAAAGCATATTCTTGAGAAGGTTGCAGACATAGAAAGACTCATCGCCCGTATCACAAATCTGTCTGCCAATGCAAGAGATCTTGTTGCACTTAAAGATTCACTCAAACTCATTCCAGACATCAGAACTCAATTATTCGGCATGTCAAGCTCATTACTGAAACAGATCAGGGAAATAAAAGAAATGCCTGAGATTGTCGAGAAGGTAGAGAAAGCTATAAAGGACAATCCGTCTGCAAAACTAAAAGAAGGGAACATTATCCGAAAAGGATACAATGAACAATTGGACGAATTCCGTTCCTTGATCCATGGAGGAAAAGACTGGCTCCTGAAATTAGAAGCAGAAGAAAAAGCTAGGACAGGAATATCAACCCTGCGTGTTGGATTCAATAGAGTTCACGGATATTACATAGAAATCACAAAGCGTTTCGCAGAAAAGATTCCAGCAGAATATATCAGGAAGCAGACTCTGGTAAATTCAGAGAGATACATCACTCCTGCACTCAAGGAAAAAGAGGAACAGATCCTTGGTGCTGAAGAAAAGATCAATGATCTTGAATACGAACTGTTCATGCAGATAATAGAATCCATCTCGACAAGGATCGAAGATATCCAGAACATTGCGAACAATCTCGCTATGCTTGACGTCATTGTCTCTTTTTCAGCGATTGCAGTGCAGTATGACTACTGCAGGCCAAAGATCAGCAATAAATACGATCTTTATATCAAAGAAGGCAGGCATCCAGTCATCGAGGTCCTCCAGCTTGAACCTTATGTTCCTAACGACTGCAGGCTATCAAAAGATGAACGTCTTTTGATCATTACAGGACCGAACATGGCTGGAAAATCCAGCTACATGCGACAGATCGCGATCATACAACTGACAGCCCAAATAGGAAGTTTTATTCCAGCAAAAGAAGCAGAGCTTGGAATTGTCGACAGAATTTTTACACGTGTCGGTGCATATGATGATCTTACTATGGGACAATCTACTTTTATGGTGGAGATGACAGAGACGGCAAACATCTTGAACAATGCAACTGCACGCTCTTTGATAATTTTGGATGAGATTGGAAGAGGAACATCAACATACGATGGGATCAGTATTGCATGTTCAGTTGCAGAATATATCTATGAAACAATCGGTGCAAAAACATTATTCGCAACACACTATCACCAGCTTAACAAGCTGGCAGAAAGATTCAGCGCGGTGCGGAATTATAATATTGCTGTTGCAGAGAAAAAAGATGATATTATCTTCATCAGAAAGATTATAGAAGGAGGCACTGATAAGAGCTATGGTATCCAGGTCGCTAAATTGGCTGGCCTGCCAAAGACAGTGATCGAACGAAGCAAGAAGATCATGACACAGCTCGAGATGGAGGACGAGATTGCTTCACGACTTCATGCACCATTAAAAAAAGAGGAAAAGGAACCACAGATAGAAGATCCAGACGAAGAGAAAGAAGTTAAAGATGATAAAGAAGAAAAGAAGAACATGCGTCTTGATTTTTTCACTTAAGATCTTTATTTTCTAATTCTTGAAGTTCTTCTGGAGAGAGAAGTTGAAAACATTCCTGGCAGACGTAGATATTTTTTGCGACCTTTTTTCCGTAACGTTTGCTTCCAATCTTGTTGCAGACCAAACATTGGTACTCTCTTGAATCCTGCGGCACCCGCACTTCATCGATCGTGATTGTCTTTTTCTTCATGAATTCGTCAAGCTTGATATAATCGAACTCATACTTCTGTGATTTGTTGCACGGAGGTCCGAGGTGCGCAAAGTGCCAGATCTTCTGCTCTCCGAGCCGGGGAGTAACAGGCTCTCCACAGAAAGGACAGAAATAATCCATATTTTCGTGCTGTTCTTTTGTAAGCTTGTCTATGTGTATCAGTTTCTTAGGCATACCTTTTGCATAGAATAACTTCCTTTCCCCCATAACAGGATAAATGTATATATTATTAATAAATTTATCCACCGATTTCAGAAACATTTAAATACCTCTGACCATTTAAAAATCAAGAAAGAGGGGTAGAATGGATAACAAATTTATTGTTCTTATCATAATTCTTGCCTTAGTTCTGATTGGCGCATGTTCTACTATGAGCAAACCACGAGCAATGCCAGATACAGTGATCAGCGAGGATATCGGAACAAAAAAATGCGCATTCAAAGACGATCCAGGGATAAGATCATTGCTCAAACAGGAAATTAATTTTTCAGAAGAGAATGTTTCCAACAGAATAATCCAAGTTCTCGAAGATTTTGAGTTCGATGATATCATCATCAAGGGAGCATTAGTATATTTCACTCACAACAATGGAAAATCAGACAATATCTACAGGTTCGACCTTGCTACCAACAAAGTCGCGCGTTTGATCGTGAATGTCGAGAAAGAAGAAGAAAAGAAAATACAAT
The DNA here is from genome assembly GCA_023133595.1 of Nanobdellota archaeon. Taxonomy (GTDB): domain Archaea; phylum Nanobdellota; class Nanobdellia; order Woesearchaeales; family WJKV01; genus JAGLWF01. The sequence continues at coordinate 4,284 of JAGLWF010000005.1, forward strand.
CAGTATACAACCCAAGCATCTATGGAAGCTATCTTGTCTTCAATGACATCTCAGGATCTCCAGGCCCATTCAAGTCTGAAGTGAAAAGCAAGATCATTATCTGCAATCTAGAGACTGGCAAAAAACATACATTGGATCATACAGAAGAAGGACAGTTCGAGCCGTGGATCTGGGATAATAAAATTGTATGGAAAGAAGGATCCGATTTTTCACATTCACTGGTATTCTACGACATGAAGAAGAAGGAAAAGAAAGATCTTGGTCTGCTATCAGAGAAGATATCAAGACCAAAACTCTACAAAGATTTTATTGTGTTTGAAAGTTTTGAAGCAGAAAGTCCTTCTGTCTCATACTACAATCTTTTGTTTGATGCAGAATTTGCAATGCCTAGCTATGCATTCAATATAAAACAAGAACATCCATCCATCTATGGGGATAAGGCAGTCTTTGCAGACAATCGTGAAGGAAACTGGGACATATATCTTTATGATTTTGAGATAGAGCAGCTTGAAAGGATAACAAACAATACTGCTGACCAGAAAAATCCAATGATCTACCAGGATCTTATTGTATGGGAAGATTATAGGAATGATAATTCAGACATCTATGTATATTATCTAAAGAATGAGACAAAAGTGCGCATATCAAATACAACCTTCGACGAATGGTCTCCAGCAATCTTCGGCGGATTGATTGCGTGGAAAGGTGGTGATAGAGAGATAAATAAACATGACCTATATATATATCCAATCCCAAAACTTTCGTACTATCAAGAAGCAATGAACATCACAAACAGCACTATCTAATTTCTAGTATGTGCATAGCACCAAGCGCAACTTTCTGATCAAACAGACTATTTTACTAGACTCGTCTTCTAACTAAGATTTATAGATCTAGTGGAGCGTGCTATGCACGTACGATTTTTTCCCAGATCTTTTTCATTTTCAGACTGTCTTTATATGTTATAGGAGATTCAGAGATGATAGTGCAGCTGATTTTATATTTTTTTAATGCTTTCAATAAAGCAATGATATCTTTTTCTTCCATATTGACATGTTTTAACTCCCCTCGTTTTCCGAATGTTATTCCCGAGAAGTGTGCATGAAGAGTCTCCCCCTTGAACTGCTTCACAAGTTCGTCATAAGATTTCTTGCCAAGAGCCCGCGCGTATAGATGCGCAAAATCAACACAGATCTCAGTGCCAATCTCTTTTTTTAATCGCTTCAATTCTTCGACAGTGCCGAATTGGCTCATCTTTCCAGTTGTCTCGCATGCCAGCTTGACATCATCCCATCCTTTTTCTTTCAGCACAAGCTGGATGTCGATCAGGCCCTGCTTGATCTGCTCATAAGTTACTTCAGGAGTATCCTTGACATAAAATCCAGGATGAAAGACAACGTGTTTTGCTCCCATATGATGCGCTTTCTCGCACGCTTTCAGTATGCGTTTCTTGCTCGCCTCTATCTTATCCTTATCAGAAGAATTAAGATTGATCCAGTACTGTGCATGCACACTTAGCTTTACATCCAGCTTTTTATTCTCTTTTTTGATTTGTTTTGCAATATCATTCCTCATCCAGACAGAATAAGTGAATGCAAACTCCATTGCACCAAGGTTCATTGCATCTACTTCTTTGACAGATGCAAGAGCACCCTCAGCAACATTACCAGCAGGACCAAACAATATTTTCATTTTTTAGGTTGAGAAAGTGTTACCATCTTTGCTTCTTTAATCTTCTCTCCGATAAGTCTTGGAGACAGCCATACAACTATTGAAGAAAGAACCAATGAATATAGGACAAATGCCAGGATGTAATTCAAAATAGGTTCAAATCCGCTCACAGTGGACGCAAGTATGAATGTAACTACAACAACAGCCAATCCCTTTGAAGCAGTAAGGCTCATGAATATCTTATGCGCAGAAGGAAGCTGGTGCGCGACAAGATGGATTGCAACATATCTTCCAAGCAAGTATATGATAAACAATGCGAGTGAAGTCCATAGGAAATGGAATGACAATGGAAGCTTGATTATGACACCAAGCAATACAAAGATCAGTACTTTCAGTAATGTTGATAATACAGATTCGAACTGTAGCAAGGAATATTTCTGCTTGAACTCAAGATTGCCAAAGAATAATCCTAAAGTTGTGACAGCAATGATCCCACTTCCACCGATATTTTCTGCAAGCACATAGCTCAGCAGCGCCGCAGTGATGATTGCGATAGGCGAATAACGCTCACTGTACTGTTTTCGCATCACCTTGAAGATTATCAATCCAATGAGCAATCCTGCTCCAAGCCCTGACGTGACTTTCAGCAGGATATCTCCTGCAAATCCAGATATAAAGCCGGCAGAGACCCCCCTCTGCAGATCAATTATAAGGAATGGCAAGATTACTGTCAACGGAGTGTTAATGATGCTTTCGATCTCAAGATAACGTATTATCTTTAATTTACTGGAACCCAATAATGAAAGTATGATATCAGGCGCTGTTCCGCACATCAATGCTGCAAAAAGAAGACTCAGAAATATGTATTCAGGATTCATCCTAAAGACAACCAGCAATGTGAAGAATGAAAGTATAAAGAAATTCAGTACAACAGTTGCAAAAGTCATCTTAAGAGAAAAAAATGAAGCGCGGTCCAGTTCTTTGAACCTGATCTGTGCAGTTGCTTCAAAGACAACAAGTATCAGGGTGAACATCCCAAGGCCAGATATGAACTTGGTCGGCAGTGTCAATGTGATGCTTTCCAATTGCATATAGATTCCAAAAGCAATACCTACAATGACAAGGAAAAGTACAGAGGGAATCTTCATCCTTTTTGCAAGAATCGCAGATAGAAGCCCGATCAATAGGATAATTGCAAGAAATGTAAGTTCAGTTAGTACCATCTACTTTCCTCTTGATTTTTTCTCTCTCAGTATTTCCCAGAATGCATCGAATATGCTCATCTCAGTTGATATAAAATGAAATTCACCACCCATTGCCTCGACAATACGTTTCACCTCTGCAATATGCTGATCTATCTTTCCTTTATATCCAGACCTCATCCGTGGAGAGATGAATGTCTTGAGCATGGATTTGCTTTCAGAGTCAATAAGCTTGAATTCTCCTCGAAATTCGAGATTATATTCTTTATCATCCAATAGCATGATTATTTTCAGGTCATTCTTTGAAAGTAATGCAAGCGCAGTCTTGATATCTTCGATGGGATACAAGAAATCAGAGATAAGGATGATCATTGACCGGGAGAATATTGACTTTTTTATCACACGCGCAGCACGGATAAGATCAGTCTTTCCTGCGATCTTCATATTATTCAATGTCTCTACCATCTGCGCAAGATGCGCCCGTCCACGTTTCGGCTTGAAAGAAGTGACTTCTTCTGCAAAAGTAGATAATTGAAATTTTTCATTCTCTCTTAAAGTCAGATACGCAAAACCAACAGTCAGCATAGAGGCATAATCCCACTTCTTCTTGAATTTCATAGAAGCAGAAGCATCAGTCAAGATATGGACAGTCAAACTTCTTTCCTCTTCAAAACGCCGGATATGCAGTTTATCTGTCCGACCATAAACTTTCCAGTCTATTCTTCGATAATCATCACCAGGAGAATACGGTTTATGATCCTGGAAAGTAAGACCATGCCCCATAGCAACACTCTCTCGAGTCCCAATATAATTGCTGGTGACTCTTTTCTGTACAACTAGATTAAATCTGTTCAACTGGTCCAAAAATTCATCAGAGATCATTTTCGATTAGGAAACAATTATTTGACTTGTTTCAATATCTCCAGGACAGCTTCGTCTGCAGATATCCCTTTCCGTTCTGCTTCAAAGTTAAGGATTATCCTGTGCCTCAGTACTGGAAGAGCCACTGAATTCAGATCTTCATTAGTTACGTGATTCCTTCCGTGGATCAGCGCACGAGCTTTTGCTGCAAGAACAAGACCGATACTGGCCCTTGGAGACGCGCCATACTCGATCAGGGATTTCCCTTTACGTGTTGCAGTCACTATCTTTACTGCCCTCGCCTTGATATCTTTTGACACAGGTATCTGCCGTGTATACTGTTGCAATGCAACCATACTGCTCTTGTTCAGAACTTTCCTGAGATGCGGGGAACGCAGTGTCTCTGCATATCTATCGACAATAGCTTTCTCTTCTTCCATCGAAGGATATTCAGTTGTTATCTTCAGCAAGAAACGGTCAGTCTGTGCCTCTGGCAGAGGATAGGTCCCCTCCTGTTCAATAGGGTTCTGTGTCGCAAGAACAAAGAACGGCAGGTCAAGCTTGAAAGTTTCATTACCAACTGTTACCTGTTTCTCCTGCATCGCCTCTAGAAGAGCGGATTGTGTCTTCGGAGTTGCCCTGTTTATCTCATCAGCAAGGATGATGTTTGCGAATATAGGACCCTGTTCGAATTTGAATACCCGTCTTCCGCCTGTTTCCTGCAGTACGTATGTACCTGTGATATCTGACGGCATCAGGTCAGGTGTGAACTGTATCCTGCTGAAATCAAAATCCATCAACTGTGCCATTGTCTTTACAAGCAAAGTTTTTGCTAGTCCAGGATAACCTTCAAGCAATGCATTTCCATCACACAGCATAGCGATCAGCATCTGTTCCATTACCTCTCTTTGTCCTATGACGACTTTTCCAATTTCTTTAAATAAAGCTTCAAAAGTTTTTCTGAACTGTTCTGTGCTTACCATATTCAACCCTCCGTTGCGATTTTTTTATAATAATTTTTAACAATTTCTTGTTGATCCTTTGGAATCTGTTCTTCAAAGGCTGAAGCAGCCATTGCACCTATCTCCTCAGGATATGTGGTTGTGAACGTGCGTTCTTCAACTTCACGAATATCATTGACATCAATCTCTACGTTTGCAGCCTCCAGCGTGACCTCCATGTCCTCATCCCCAAGCAAAGCAACACTCTTCTCTCCAAAAATATCATTATATTCTGCCAATCCCCCTTCATCATCTTCTCCTTCTAATTTATCTTTTCCAAATTGTCCTATATTATCGACCAGGCCTCCAAGATCCAGAGACAAGTCTGTCATTGCCTGAAGATCAAGTATCTGCACATGGAATGGTGCAAAGACAATTATGACAATAGCCAGGAATGCCATCATCAGAATGTCATTCAGGGCTCGCCGTGTATTGAAGAATGAAGATACATTGATTTTTCTGACTGCAGCAACAACTTCCTTGTGCAGGTCAAAGACAAAGACATTGCCCTCGTCAATGTTATCTTTAGCAGCTCGAAGTTTTTCTTTTAAAACAGTATATTTCTTCTCTATCTCTTTATACGGATTGGTCTTGCTTCTTTTCTTCATCTGCCTGAAAAAATAATATATCCCTGGAATAAATGTCAAGTACCACGGTATTCCAAATGCTGTGAAGAGCAGAAATATTATCAGGAATAAAATAATAGTTCGGATTGTACTATAGAATATATTGATCATGTTAAAGGTAAATCGAATTTCCCTGATAATTCTTCTGAACGGCATTTTAATCTAATTGCTCCTGACAATCGTGCAGGTCATCCTCACATTCTTCAAGATCATCATCTAATTTCAGTAATGTTTTTCGTGCGTTTGCAAGATCTGTCTGCAGTGCAGCAATGTCCTGCTGTGCATTCGCAAGCTCGGTCTTTGTGGTTGATATCGTAAGCTTTGCTGAATTCAATTCCCCCTGCAGATACGATTTATCTTTCTCAAGTTCTTCCTTTGTGCTTTTGATCTCTGTGAACTGTCCGCTCAATTCTGTCTCTCGTTCACTCTTCAGTTCAAGCTCACTCCGGACATCAGCCAGTCTTCGCAGTTTTGAACCAAGGCTTTTGTTGATTGTATCCATCTCAACCAAGGCGTCATTATATTTTCCTGAAAGATCCTTCAGTGTCAGTTGGTAATAAACAGTAGACCCGAGTATTGTAACTGACGCTAATATAATAAAGAATAATAGTACAAAATTCACGTTTTGTTTCATATATGCCATTGTTTACCACCGCTATTTAATTTAGCTCTATTTAAATAAATTCCGATTTTCAATCACCCTCCTAAAGCAAACTTCGACCAAAAATATCAAGAGAGCCAGCATCAGGAACGGCCATCTGTAAAAGATATTATCTATTTTTATCCGCTTGGAATTAAGTTTTATCTGTTCTACAATCTCTTTCACATCATTAGGGTCAAGCATCCTGCCTCCGGTTGCTATCACAGTCTCATTAAGTTTAGGGTTCAGGCCAACATCCCGGTATTCTGTGTTATAGTTGACTGCGATTGTTGTTCCTAACAGGTCCACAAACCCGATCTTTGTTGGAGTATAGATTCCTGTGTAGATATTTTCATCTGTTTTTGACAACTGCACCACATCAGTCTCTGGTGTTGTCGATCTCTTCACTGTGACTTCTACAGGTCTATCTATATAAGTATCCTTGATATCAACAAATTGAGGGGCGCGTCTATTTAGATCACCGATCGCCCAGTTTATTGAACGTGAAAGGATCTCTGACTTTTTCGGGCTTAATAATTCTCCTGCATACCTTGAACCGTCGTCAGTTGCAAGGCTCACAACCCTGCCAAGTCCGAATCTCCAGACAACAAGCACTGGAAATCCATTATGTGTTGACATTAACAATTGCGCACTGCTCTTTGGGACTACCTGGTTGAATCCAGAGATCGATGCATTAAGATCAAGATTTCTTGTGATGAAATGACCATTGTCCATAATGACCAAGGCAAAGCGGTCAGAAGGAACACCTTCTAGAGTCTCTGGTGGCCTGCCAAACATGATCCTCAACCTTTGTGCCTGTGTTGGCTCGAAGTAAGCTCCACGTCCCAGTCGCGAGATTTCCTGCATGATCTTGACATGTGTATCTTTCCCAATACCTATTGTGTAAATTCGCATTCCATGTTCTGCAGCTTCTGCAGCAATATCAAAAGTTGCACGCTGGTGCTTTGTCTTTCCATCAGAGATTATGACAATATTATTGCTTCCTGGTCTGTCAGCGAGCATCTCCATTGCCCTCTTTATTCCAGCTCCGATTACAGTGCCCCCTCCATCCTGCAATGATAATATTTTATCGACTAATTGATCATGATTCTCTCTCAGGCTGACAGGCTCGCTGATAGTGAATGCATTTATGTTGAATGCAACTACTCCAACAATATCCTCTGGTCTGAAATCAGAAAGCAGGCTTAGTGTCTGCGCTTTCTCAACATCAACTTTTTTTGATCCTGAAGCTGTCAGACGTTTCCCAGTACTTCCGCTGATATCTATGACTAAAACAACATTGATCTCTCCTTCCTTCCTGCCTCCTGTCCCGACAACAACTGGAAGCAATGTCTCGATAAATTCATTCTCGTAATTTCCAAAGTTATATGATCGGTCTCCGCCTATTGCCACCAGACCATTTCCTTCAATAACATAGTTGCTCAACTGCTCGACATCTTCTGGAAGAAAACCAGGAACATCATTCAGTATCACTGTGGAGAACGGTCCTAGATTTTCAGGGACATTCTGCACAACAGTCACTTTGTACAATTCCTTCAATACTTTCAGCAATGGAGACTCTTGCATTGAAACGTATAATACAGATGGTTTGTCAAGAACTTCCACAGTTTTATAGAAGACATTATTCTGGCTAAACATGTCGTTAACACCTATTGTTGCGATTATCTTATGCACCCCTTGTTTGAATGCTTTATTGAAACTGTGTGTTGTTTCTGATGTTCTTTTATTGATGACTTCTTTTCCATCAACAGTAACAGTAAGCTGGAATTCTTTTCCAGACGGATTGTCGACCTCTACAATAAAATTATTGTCAACATCAGATACTGTTCTCCTCGGTCCAATCATTTCCACTGCAAGGTCTGTCTTCTTCGGTGTTAATTTGACAGCATTGACAGTGCTGTTCACAGAAGACGCATATGTGATAATATCAGTGAGAGATCTTCCAACATTTGCATGACCATCTGTCACCAAAATTAGATTATCATTTCCGCGTATAGATCCAAGAACCCCGTCTCCAATCGCACTTGTCTCGTCAAGCCCGACATATTTCAGCTGGACAGGAAAATACTTGCTTAATTCTTCTTCAAGCATAGGTGCTATTCCTGGATCAAACAATTCGAATGATCTACTCTTGTCAGCAAGGATTGTCACTGACTGGTCTCCTGCAGTTGTTATCTGCTTGAGTGCATACGGCGATGCAATCGCAAGAAGTATGAAAAGCACAATCAAGGACCTGCTTATCCACAGGAACATCTGCATCTTTCTTCGCTGCAGCTTGCCCTCCTGCCATTTCTTTTTCGCCTCTGCATCCTTGTATTTAACTAATTCCAGCCGTAGTAATACAAAGAGCAGTATGATTAGTGGAATCGCCAGTGAGATCACCCATGGCAGTTGGAATCTTAGGCTCATATATCTCCTCTCCGTTTGATATAATACATTTCAAACATTATGAATATAAGTGCAATGATCGCAAGATACGTGACAAAACTTTTGTTCACTTTTCTCTTTCCTTTTTCAAACTCTTCTAGGATTTTCGAACTTCTGTACTTGTCTTCACTTTTCTTCAGATTGCTCTCTTTTGGATTTGCCAGATTGACAGCGATCTTCTTGTTAGGCAGTTCATAAATGCCTATCTCGTCCAGCAACAGGTTTTGCGTTGTGAGATATCCAGACGGTGCCTTGACTTTTGTCGGAGTCTGCAAGTTTAGTATTGCACCAGTCTTGAAATTATAATCTGAAAGATCCTGTGAATATGCTAGATAATACAACAGATTGTTCCAGAATATTGGATAGAATGGAGAATATTTAAAATCATTTTGATCATCAAATATTCCATAATAGACTATTTTTCCAGCTCCAAGATCTTTTGTCACGATTACTGGGGTATTGTCATCCTCTGTTTTTGCAAGTACCATTGAGTTTGGTGCGGCAGTTGCATTGAAATATTTCGCAACACTGCCGAATTCAATATCTTTTGTCAGTGCATTAACAAGTCCAGGAACAAGGTCAGACGATTCGTTGCCCAGCGGACCGATATTTGCTGGAATCAATGAAGTGTCAGGCATGCGTTTTTGCGCAGTGAAGATCACACTGCTTCCGCGCTTGACATAATTTGTGAGTGTCTCGAATGTTCCAGGCAGTAATTTGGATGCGTCAAAATCATTAAAGACAACAACATCGTGATTCGGATCTGGAACTATTGGCGGAATCGCAACATCAAGCTCGACATTCTGCGACGCTGTAAGGGCGCTCTTCAGGAATGCATTTTCCTTGTTTGTGATAAGAAGGACACGAATTTTATTCTGATCAGGAGTGCTTATGTAACCAACATTATCAGCTGGAAGATGATCTGTGTTCAGGATCTCGACTTTTGTCAAGCCAGGAGGAGTTGCGATTGATATCACTTCAACTGAATTAGGCTGCATATTGAAAGTTTTTTCTAACGTTCCTATCTTGATCGCAACTGTCTGTTCTTTATCATGAAAATTGCCGAAGTAGATTGTAGATTTTACTTTTGCGACTCGGATGTCTGTGATTGCATAATTTCCTTCTTCTTTCCCAACATTGATGAAATCAACTGCAAGACCTTTGCTTTCAGCAAGATTTCTCGCGACAATTGAGTCTGGTCCTTCTGTCACCAAGAAATCAGAGATGACCATGATACGCCCTTCTTCTATTGTTTCGCTCGCAACAGCAATTGCATCACCAAGATTTGTAGATGTTCCTTTTGGTTTCAGCGAGTTCAATATTCTCAGAGCATCACTGCGCGACCCGCCTTCGAGAACAGAGACAGGAGTATTCTCTACCAGTACAATGCTTGTCTTTGATCCTATTGCTTTTTTTGCTTCAGCTATTGCACTGTCCCACACACCAGACAATCCCATTGATGCAGAGACATCAAGGACAATCGCAGTATTCTTTGAGATGACTGTCTGGTCAACCTTGATCAATGGATCAGCGATTGAGAAACATAATAACAGCAATACCAAAAGCTGCAATAAGAATAACATATCCTTCAAGAAGTTTCGCAGGAATGAACTTTTCTGCTTTGATCCTGGATGCTTGAAAAGAAACATCAAAGAAGGCACAGTCAGATCTTTGGGTCGCGGCCTGATCAGATATAATATGATAAATGGCACTAGGCTGGCAAGTGCATACAATCCGATAATATTGCCCCATTCCATCTCCTCAAATCAAATACATTTAATTATAAAACCTATATAAACCTTTCTATAATCGAAAAATTTATAAAGCCTGAAATGCTTTATAAAGCAGAAATGGGGGAAAAAATAGGTGAAACGTATAAGATAGTAATATTGATAATTCTAGTGCTTTCCTTGCTTTTTTCTGGCTGTGCTGGCCAGAAATCTGCTGCCAAAGAAGGGTGTGATATATCTGGAGATTATCTTGATTGTGATAAATGGAGTGTGTGCCAGAATAATGAAAGGAGCAGGACATGCCGGGATCTTCTGGGCTGTCTTAAGATCAGCTCATTCAAAGAGACACAAAAATGTGAGATCTCTGTTAAGACTGGAAAATTAATTACAGGACCTGCGATCGCAGAATTCTGCAATAATGATGAAGTCTGCGATAAAAATGAGAATTATCATCTCTGTCCAAATGATTGCAGTGCAAATGCAATAGACGGTCTCTGCAATAATGAAGAGAATAGTGTGTGCGATCCTGATTGCGCTGTGCTGGATAAGGATTGCCTTCCAATTGTCAGCAAATTCACAAAAAGCATGACAACAAATTTCACAGAAGATATGAATCTATACAGTGTAAAAGGACTAGAGCTTGGTATCGAAGGAACTGGCGCTATAAAATTCAACAAAAAGCTCGATCTTCTTGGTCTTAATCTTAATGAAGAGGTTTTGATCCAAGGGAATAAAGTATCGTATACTACAATGCTGAACAGTTCAGCAAAAGTAACTTTACTCAATCTTGATTTTGAAAAGCCAGCAATACTGTACGACGAAAACTTATGCAAATCGTGCCGGATCACAAAATACAAGAATGGAACTTTAAAATTTACAATTCCAGGACCAGGAACCTATTCTGTCAAAGAAAACGCAGATCTGACAGAGGCTGAAAAGGAAAAAGCAAAAAAACAAGAGGAAGGCCCTAAATTCTACAAGACAAAGAAGTTCAGCATTGTCATGATAATTCTTCTTGCTGTATTGATAGTATTCGGTGCATTCTATGTATTCTTCAAAAATATCTCTATCCATGTCCTGTTCCCAAGGCATCATGAGCCGCGGGAGAAGAAAGTCGCACCGCCGCCATTGATGGAGATCAAGCCATATCTTCCAGAAAAAGAAGAGAAGAAGAAAAAAGGCAAGAAAGGAAAGAAGAAGAGAGGTGTTGTCGAGATAGGTGGTCGAAGGATAATAAAGGCAAAACCTAGATCAATAAAAGTCGTGAAGCGGGCTCTGAAGAATCCGCACAGGGTTACTGTAGTCAAAAGAAAACAAAAGAAGAAGGGCAGAGGAAAATCCTCTTCAAAGACACTGATAAAAATAAATTATGATCCTCACAAAGCAAAAAAGATGTTCAAGGACGGTATGAAAGTAGTGAAGCAGAAAGACAAGGAACATGAGAAAAAATTGAAAGAATGGCTGAAAAAAGAGAAAGAGCATGGGAAACTGATGAAAAAGAGAGAAAGAGAGAGGAAGAGAAATGCAAAGAAACGACCAAGCAGAAAAGTAATGAAAAGACCAACAAAAAGAAAGAAAGACAAAAAGACAAAAAGAAAAGCAAGGAAAAAAGCCAAGAAAAGAAAGACAAGAAAACCAAAGAAAAGGTCTAAAACCAAAAAGAAGACTAAGAAAAAGACCAAGAAGAAAGCTAAGAAAAAATCTAAAAGATCAGCTAAGAAGAAAAAATCAAAAAAGAAAAGAAAGAAAAGATAATTATCCGATTACTACTTTTTCTCCGTCATGGAACTGGAACAATTGATATTCTGCTCCGACAGGGTCTCCGTAACTATCGAATGTTATTTTTCCTGATACGCCGTCGTAGTCTTTCAAGTTGTACAGGTAATCTTTGATTGCTTCTGGATCAGTTCCAACTTCTGTGATTGTTTCAAAATAGATCATTGCAGCGTCGTAACCTGTTGCGACGTATAACCAGTCCAGCACTTGATCCTCGCCCACCTTTTCGATGTATCTTGCTTTAAGTTCATCCATTTTTTCTTTGTTATAAACAGGAGAACTAAAGATAAGATCTTCCAATACAGCTGGACCGCCTATTCGCAATGCAAGGTCTGAACCCACGTTTTCGCTACCATAAAGGGGAACATCAATGTTTAATTGCTTGATTTGCTCAAGCAAGTTAACGCCTGTTCTCGGACTGATGACAAACAACATCATTGCTTGCGGATTTTTGCCCTTAGCTTTTGTTATCTCTGTTCTTATATCTGCAACCGAAGCATCGAACAATTCCTCAGCCAATACCTTCCCGCCCAATCTTAGATATTCTTCTTTAAAAGCATCTTTCAATGAGATTGGATAATCGTTCAGTTCGCTCAATATGCTGATTTCTGTAATTCCATTTTCAATCATGTAGTTTGCAGTCATCCTCATACCTTCCAGGTTCATCGGCGAAGTTCTAAAGACATAATCGCCTGCGTCTCTTGCAATTGGACTTGTTGTTATGTAAGAGATAACAGGAGTTTTTGTTCTGTCAGCCAAAGGTCCTATGCTCATGGTTGTCGAAGTTATATCTCCTATAACTCCAGCTACTTGATCATAGTCAACCAATTTATGGAAAGCTGTAACTGAAACTAGTGCTTTTCCCTGGTTATCCTCGTAAATGATTTCAAACTTTTGCATGTTCCCTGGATTAGAATTCCAATCTTCTAACGCCATCTCAATTGCGTACTTAGATGGCAATGAAATCGCTGACACTCCGCCTGTCTGTGCACTGATAACACCAATCTTGACAGGCTCTTCAACAGCCTGGCTAGTCATCTGGCCACAGCCAACAACTAGGACAAGCAAAATTATAAGCATAAATGCGATGAATTTTTTCATTATTATCTGCCTCCATTATAACTACTAATCAGTGATTACTACTATATAAATACTTGTCCTCCATTAATGGAGTATAGAATGGATATTTCGATATTAGAAGATATAGGCCTTACAAATGCTGAAATCAAGATTTATATAGCCCTATTAGAACTAGGGAGCTCTACAGCAGGACCGATAATAAAGAAAACAGGGCTTCAAAACTCTGTTGTCCATATGACCCTTAAAAAGCTGCTTGAAAAAGGGTATGTCTCCTATATTAAAAAGGGTAAGATCAGGCATTACCAAGCAACAGACCCAAAAAATATTATAGATTTCATTGAAGAGAAAAGGAAAAGATTTGAAGCAATACTTCCTCAGCTCTTAATCAAACAAAAAAAGAAAGAACTGCAAGAAGCTGAAATATATGAAGGGTTTAAAGGATTCAAAACTATGCATTATGAATTCATCAAAGATGCAAAACCTGGTGAAGAATATCTTTATTTTGCCTTTGGTACAGAAGAAAATCCAGAATTCGACTATGAGAAGGTATTCTATTTTTACAGAGAGTTTGAAAAGGAAAGAAAGCAGAGAGGTATCATCCTAAAAGGTATTGCGCCAATGAGCATAAAAGAAAAATACAAAGGAAGAGAATTAAAAAATGTCTTGTTTGTTGATTTTCCAACAGCATCAAACATATCCATTTTTAGAAGCAGCGTTATGCTTACTCCATGGGAAGAGAAACAAGTTTGTTTTTTGATACATTCAAAACAAGTTGCAGAATCATTTCGAAAGTATTTTTATTCTATCTGGAATAAATATAAGAAAAAATCAAAATTAAAAAATTAAATCTTTTTAATTCTGTATCCAATATTTTGTTTTGCTTTGGATCCTCTTGGAGCTGACATAATTTCTACCTTGTCTCCAACTTTAAGCCCTAATCTGATAGGCGCTTCTACATAAAACATTGTTTCTCTGCCTGGAACTTTGACAGAGACTCTGACATAGTTTCCAGACCTTCTTGTAGAATGAATAGTTCCTTTTTGTGGCATTGCCATGCTTATCACCTCATTTATTGCTTATATAAGCTTTTTCATATATAAAGAAGCCAAGATATATAAACTTTTCGAGTTTCAAAGTTTGAAATTCAAAATCCTAGGATGTTAGTTATTGGGCTGTAATGCTTAGCCTGGGTCTGCCTTTCTGCGATTTCAGCTTTAGGATCAAATTTTTTGAGCGTCTCTCTTCTCTTCAATCTGCACTGTTCGGCAAAAGAAGCCATCTCTGATTCAATATTAGGTGGAGCAGAATCTCCATACGCTAAATTTATGTAGGGTATAATCTTTTCTTCTGTTGTTGTTGCTTGTTGTCTTTTATTGCTGATAGCGCATTGTGTTGCAAATGCTGCAGCTGTCTCCTGCATGCAGCCCCATGGACCGACCTGCATTATTCCTGAACGGACAGCGTAATCTCCATCAACAGGGACAGGAACACTTCCATGCCGGATAAATTCATTTGATTTTGCAACTGAGACCCCAGATTCTCCTTCAATCTCCTTGCTCCATAATTTACGTTCATCAAGTTTTTCAATTTCTGGACGCGGGTCGTGGAATTCCCTTCCTTCAAGATAATCTGAGAATGGGTCCCATAATTTCTTTGCAACACGAGAAGTATACCATAATTTGATTTTTCCGCTCAGCCATTTCTTTGCTTTCTTGAAGAAATCTGATTTGAATGCTCTTGCTTCAACACCAGCTTCATACGTCCGCAGCCAGTTGATATAATCAAGCCATTCATAGGTAGGTGCAATGACAACCTCGAGACCGTTCTTCTCTGCAAGCTCTATTGCATTTTCATTTGCAGGATTATGCTGCCTTACAAAGATTTCTCCTTCAAAATCTACAATCGGCCTTCGCTCTCCCTGGCGCGGGATGGATTCAAATCTTCCAGCACTTTCTTTCATAATGTGTGCAAGATTTTTTCCAGCAGTGTGTTCCAGATCTGCTTCAACTGCACTCACACCAGCTTGATAAACTTCCTGTGCATCTCCATCCTTAATTTCATAAGGTCTTGTCCGCATCAAAGCACTGCGCATGATATCGAGAGCAATTATTCCTTTGTAGATCAATAGTTTTAATTTTCTAATCTGTTTTTGCGTGAGATCAATATCACTGTAATTTGTAGCTGATGAAGGGCTTACAACAGCAACTTCACCAAATCCTTGCTGCTCTAATAGTTTTTCAATGATAACATGATACTGTCCAAACCTGCACGGGCCTTTTGCAGAAGGTTCAAAGACTGCAATATCCTCTGGGTTACAACCTAATTTTGTTTTACCTTCAACAAAAGAGAGAATATCTCCAACCTGCACATGCATTGGTTTGCATGCCTGTGTCGATACAAGCTTCCGCGCCCATCTCTGGCTGTTCTCTGTCCATGTCGGCATTATTTCTGCTTTTATCCCTTCGTTTCGCATTGCTGCTGCAAAAGCATACGATCCTTCACCCATGTAGGGCACTCCAAGGATACGTTCCATTCCTCCGCAAACAGGTGGATCCATGAAAAACTTGTCCTGGTATACAGATTCTGGTTCGAAATTCTTTGCAATCTCATTGAATGCTCTTATTCGTGTCTCGAACTGCGCATTGCTGTTATGCCCATCTGTCTGTAATACTATATACGGTTTTTTTGCTTTTTTAGCAAGAGAATCTAAGTGATACAATAACATGGAATCAGGACCGCAGTTGAAATTTGTCATCAATATTGGGAACAGTCGTGGATGACATAGAGCATAGACAAAATCCTGGATTATACGCTCACCAAGTACCCAGAACATGTTCTTTACAATCTTTGGAACTTCAACACTAGATGAATCCAGATAATAAGAAGGTATTGCATTCAAACCTAAGTTTGAGAATATTACATTTGTGCTCGACGAAGCTTTCTCGTCAAATAAAGTGTATCCGCGGCCAACCAATGCAAAACCATATTCTCCTTTGTCAGCCATCTTAGATATGAAGTTATGCCCCATCTCATGTGTTTTCTCAATGAATTCAGCTTGTCTCTGCTGGGCAAGTGCTACTGCACGACGAATTTCTTTCAATGAGAACCGTCCTTTTCCATAAACTCTATCAAGTTCTCTTTTCAAAGCTTTCTCGAGGGGCCTATGTTTGTCATTGAAGTGAAGGACAGGATCTATCACTTTTTCGTCTTTTTCCTCATTAAGTTGCATGCCCATACTCTGCCGGGCAGTGAAACTGATAGAAGAACTGTGCGGACAGAACTTCTGTCTCCGATCATCTTTAGTTATAGCATTTGTCGCATCTGGAAAGAATAATTTTTCTACAAAAGGCCTCATTGCAGCTGCCTGTCCATAGAAATCAATTGCAGGCACACAATTTTCAGAGAATGCGAACTCTTTTCCTAGGTTCAAGATATCATCATCCGCTTCGTCAGAGACAATAGGTTTCAGGCCAAGTTCTTTGAAAATTTCAACATAAAATATTCCTTTCTCGTTCAGGAATGAAAACGCTCTTGGAATTCCGACTGTATCCTTTTTCAGTTTTGATACACCCTCGCCTTCGCGTGCAGTATCTTCAAGCTTTTTTTGATAATCTAAAAGAAGCATTGCACGTCCATCTTTTTTAATTCTGGAATTAAGCATCCTATTATATGTTTTGACAAAATCTGTTGTTTTATCTATATGCTCTTCACCGGTATTTCCTTTAGGACATCTGCCATTTGATAAAGTCACTTCACCACCAACATTCATGCGGCACAATGTACAGTTTTTTATTCCGCAGCTATCAGCTCCAATTGCATCACTGCAGTTCACATCTTCAACTTTAAATTCAAGATATAAAGCATCATATCCCATGAACCGGCTCTGGAATTTTCTTCCTTCCTCTTTTAATTCATCAATCTCCTGCTTGAGACTGATAGCAGCACCAAATGCACCCATGATTTCACGATACGGAAATGCTTTGATTTTCTTCCCTGTCAATTGCGCTAGTACAGCAAGTGTTGATTTAGACAGGAACGGTCCTCCTTGTGCAGAGATAACATCACCAAGATCTTCATTTCCAACAAACTTCTGGACATAACCTGCAATTGCTGCGTATTCAATCGCAGCTGCAATCTCCTGATCAGACAGACCAAGTGCAATAAACTTCTTGATATCAGCCTCGCTGAAAACACCGCACGTACTGTCACATACAGGAATCCTCTCAGCAAGGAATGCATAATCTTCAAGAAATTTTCCTTCTTTGCCTTTCTTTTTCTTGACATCAAAACCTTTTGTCTCAGCCATATTCTGCCGTGTCTGCCCAGTGCCAGCCATGCACGAAAGATTCATCTTGGAATTGCTGACAACCTGCCCATTGAATCTGGTGAACTTAGCATCTTGTCCACCAAGCTCGAAGATAGTATCAACTTCAGGATCAAAATATTTTATACCTGCTGCATGGCATGTTATCTCATCTTTGATTGGAGCAAGATCAACAATATCTGGATCTGCATCTTTATCCGATCTGCGAAAAAATATAGTTCGATATAATTTTGAAGAGGAGCCAGTGACGCGCGCAGCAATAAGATTTATTCTATCTCTAAATTTGCCCTTAATTTCAGATAATAATCTTTTACCAACTTCTGCTGGCTGGCCGTCTGTGTAAAGATAACGTTTAAAGAGCATCTGCCCTGTTTTTGCATCGATCACAACAGCTTTTGATGTGGTCGAGCCGCCGTCAATCCCAATTATCGCATCAATAGTTTTTCCTTCTGAGATATTACATTCAAGCTCTGCATCAGGATCATAATCTTCGCAACCATTCACAAATTCAACATCTTCAAGAGAAAGACGCGGGGCATAAATTATTTTTTTCATCTCTTCGTCAAGAGCAGCTTCAAGACCAGTTGAGTCAAAAACATTTTGATCTTCAGCTTCGAGTGCTTTCATTGCAATACCAATCGCACCTACATGAAGATGATCCTCAGGAACATCTATATCAAAACCAAACTGGTCCTTAAGGGTAGCAAGAATAAATTTATTGTTTGCCAATCCCCCAGTGCATATCGCTCTCCGGGCATCTGAAAGTTTTAGTTTTCTCATCCGGATAACATCGCTCTTATAATTTTTAGCTATTGTCTTAAGCATCCCTTTCACAATCACATTAACAGAATGTCTTAAGTTTTGATGATGAATCATGTCAGACTGGATAACAACACCACAACGTCCACCAACCTCGATATCAGCGGTAGCTGCCTCTACTTCTTTTTCAGCATGCTCAAACATCCTCTCTCTTTGCGCTTCGAGGGCTTTTCTATTCCTTCTCTGGATTTTTATTTCTTCTTCTCCTTCAGCATCAGAGAGATCTTCAAGTGATATCCGAGAATCTTTCCCGTAAACTCTTTTTATCTGTTTCTCAATAAGAATACCGCTTCCACCACCGCATTTTGTTCCAGTTCCAACATCAAAAGCAAATGTTTGCTCCTCCCCTTTCTCAATATCAAAGAAATAAGGACTTTTTGCACCGATATGAAAAACATATTTTGCCTCTTCATCTAGTTTTGAAGCACCTTTTGGGATTGTGACAGAATCGAACTCAAACAAGCACCCTGTTTTTTTTGCAATTAGCTCTCCTCCTTCGCCTGTGAAAGAAGTGCTTGCAATATTTTCAAGACCAAATCCATCAGTTTCAAGCCAGTCAACTATATCATCAAAAGCTTCGTCAACTGCCTGCATTGGATTGCCGAAGTGAACCAGGCTTCCTGTTTTTCTTACATCTCCGCTCTTGTCAAGCAAAGCATAATGCACAGAATCAGAGCCAACATCAAATCCAACAACAAATTTACTGTCCTTTTGAACCAATTCCACTACATCGTGATTCTTTATAATCTGTCCCCTGTCTGCCATATGTATACCCAAAAAAAATACGTATTTATAAGATTTCGGATATCTATTTATAAAGGATTTAAGAATTATCTGATGTTAGCTCTCTTTAATTTTCTTAGGGCAGGCAAAAATGGATTACGTTTAACAATTACTAAAAGAAGACTATCTTTTTCGCATTCATGTGAATTTATTGATCTACATTTGAATGAAGCAAATGAATTGGAACTTTTATGTAGTTGGGATGGTAAAAACAAATTGCGATTTAAAAATATTAGCTTTGAACCGCATGAGGAAGAATAGAAGTATTCCTGAAGAAGATATAGTTTCACGATTCTTTAGAAACTATACTATTTCTCTCCTTTAATGAGATAGTGTTTGGGTTGTTGGTTTAATTAATAATTTGATCAGTTAAATGAATAGTAATTTCATTTAATCATTGTTGCTTGATTCCAAATCAATTCAAAAAATTTAGAATATGATTTAACGGCCTTTTGTTCTTCCAATAAAAATCCATATGGCGAGTCAGAATATATTATTATTGCGACTTTATTCCCAGAAATAACCGTTTCCACTAATTCCTCAAAATCATTCCTGGTTAATTTAACTTCAGTCAGTTTTAATTTATTCAATTCTTTAACTCTTGATTTTAATGATTGATGAAAAACCATCTTAATAGAGATTTTTTTAGAGGTTCTTTTTTTATGAAAACCATCCCAAAAAAACTCTCCTAATAATTCAACTGATTTTTGCGCTCCTCCATAACCAAAAATTTCCTTAGTATCTTCAAGCATATAATTCCATAGCTCTCTAATTGCCTTAACACCTTTGTAAATTCTAGCTTCTGGCTTGTGTTTTGCAAACTCACTCTGCTGTTTTAATTCTGGAATAATCTTTAGCAGTTTTTCTTTTCTTTCTTCTACAATATTAAGAAGCCTTTCTGGCTTAACTGCCTGATACTCTTTTATTTTCCCAATTTCCATAGAAGTAATCAGCCCCTTTTCTGCTAATGAATGAAAGGCCCTATGCACAACAGGACTCTGCAACCCAGATTTCTCTATAATATCAACTGCCCGCGCAGACCCCAATTTATTAAGAGCAAGAAAAACCTTAATTTCTGACTGAGTCAAGCCAATTTCTTCTAGTATTTTAGTGTCCATATTACAATAAAATAGGTCATAATATATAAACCTTTCTAAAGAGTAACATCAATTGTTGTTAGTAAATTATTTATACTTAGTAATGTAACTACTAATTAGTTAAGATAATTATAAGTTAATGGAGAATATCAAAATGACAAAAAAAGATCAATCAAAGATAATCCATCCGCATACAGGAAAAAGTTATGGAATGGGAGATACGTTCCCAATTATGACTGGCATCGAGACAAGAAACATTGGAAGTAGACATTTTTATCAGCAAGATTCTTCAGGTGTATGGCTAGAACAAGAGCCAGAAGGAATTGGAGATCTAGTAATAGGAATTCATCCTTATGATCCCGCAAAAACTTTTAGCCATAATACACATGATCCTGAAAAAAGGGAGAGGCAAATAATTGGAATTGGTTTACCATTACTTGCTTTTATGAGAAGTGGATACCTCTTTAGTCAAATGGGACCAATTTGGGTTTTTAATTCAAAAGAAGAAAGAACTTCATTAAATACTGCAATAAATGTTCTAGAAAATTTAGGATCTCTAGAATATAACGTAAATTCTATACTACCAGACCCAAAATATGATCGTAGTTATGTGAATGAAATCCCTAGCTTAGCAGATAGAATAAAACAAAGACTTGCCTTTAAAAGAAGAGAAAAAGAAATTGAATCGCTTTGGGTCGGAAATATATATTGGGGATGGGGAAAAAAACTACGATTTCATAAAGAACATCTGTTGACTTTTGGAGGAGAATACCAAGAATTTTTTAAATTTGGTAGTGGATATGTCAGAAGTCTTTTATCGTGCAACCCCGCAAACTCTGCAGAAGAAATAGAAAAATTTGTAAGTCTATTGAATAAATTATGCCCTGATCTTGCTGAGAAAAAATTTCCTGCATATTCTTCAGAAAAAGCATTTCGAGAAATTATAAGCCGACAAGGAAAAGAGATAGGATGGGATTTTGTAAAATCATAAAATAAAATATGTAGAGAACATATAACATCAAAATAAAGCAAATACAAAATACCCTCATTCCCCACCTTCAACTGTATAATGTTTATGAGAAAAAACAACGTCTTTATCTGAGTCTTAGACTCTCTAGATTTCGGGGGCTGGCAGTCTCTACTTTGTAGGTTTTATGCAGTGTGCTGGCTAGATCCAAGCAACGTCTGGATTCACCGTGGTTGATGACAATCTTTCTTGGTTTTGGATTGCATTTTCCGACAAACTCTATCAACTCATTTCTTCCAGCGTGACCAGAGAAACCATCGATTCTATGTACATCCATATTGATCTTGACTGTGTGAATTTTATTAGGTCCTGCCTCATATGAAATTTCCCGTTCACCAAAAGTCCCAATACGTTGTCCTAATGATCCTGATCCCAGATATGAAGTGAACAAGAGAGAGTTATTCTTATTGCCTGCAAGTTCTCTCAGGTATTGGACAGATGGTCCACCTGTAAGCATACCAGAAGTTGCGACAATCACACACGGACCTTCCTCTTCAATTATTTGTTTTCTCTCTTTCTGAGAACCGACTCGCGTGAAAAAGCCTGCAAGGAACGGATTTGCATCTTTATGGAAGATCAATTTCCTGACATTTGTATTCAAAAATTCAGGATACGCCGTATGTATCGCAGTGATATCCCAGACCATACCGTCGATATAGACAGGAATCTTGGGAATTTCTCCAGATTTTATCATTGCTTCTAATATCAACAAAATTTCCTGTGCACGACCAGAACCAAGTACTGGACACAAGATCTTTCCGCCACGTTTGACTGTTTTCTTGATTATATCTCCAACTTCTTTCTCACATTCCTCTCTTGTAGGCAGAATATTATCCCTGCCTCCGTATGTGCCTTCTATCATCAATGTTTCCAGTCGTGGGAATTTTGTGACAGCAGGCTCTAGTAGACGTGAGCGTTGGAACTTGAAATCAGCAGTGTAAAGAATATTGTGCAGACCATTTCCTACGTGAAGATGTACCATTGAACTTCCAAGGATGTGTCCAGCATTGTATAATGTGATTCTTACGTCTGGAGTGATATCAGTGACTTCATCAAAACTAAGACAGATAGTATGTTTCACCATCTCTTTGATTTCTTCAGAAGTAAATATTGGATCTCTTCCTTCTGCCCGCATAATTTTAACCATATCTAATTGCAGCAGAGCCATGACATCACGTGTCGGTTCTGTGCAGTAGACCGGTCCTCGATATCCATATTTGAAAAGTAGTGGAACCAATCCACTATGATCAACGTGCGAGTGTGAGATTATAACAGCGTCTAATTCATCTATCTTGAAATCAGGACACTCCAGATAAGGATATGAATTCTCTTCGTTCGCAGCAACATCTATTCCACAGTCAAGCAAGATCCTGCTTTCCGGTGTCTGCAATAATAGACAGGAACGTCCTACCTGACGGCCACCGCCAAGGAAAGTTATCCGCACCCATTCCTGTTTCTTGCCACGGGTCCATCCATCATAGATACGATGTCCGGTCTTATCAAGAAATTTACGTCTGAAATCATTGTTCTCAAAAAGAACACTACGAATATTATCTATCAATTCACATTTTATTGCAGGAGTTCTCCTAACAAGGGGTATCCAGAAAGTTCCCTCTCTGATATCCCGCAGGATCTGTCCTTGTTTTCCAATCGCAAGTCCAGGTTTCTCTGCTTCAATCACAACACTGCTACGCTGCGGATCGAATAATACACTTGATAATCCTGCTTCTGAAGGGATTGTTTTCTTGATGAATTTCTCTGCTTTATCCTGCGCCATTACAATGTCTGGTGACGGCCGCAGCTCGATACGCTTCTTGAATTCATCAACAGCTTTCTTGATGATCCCTTTATTATCTAGAAAGAACTTCTTGTCCTTTGTATACAATACTATGTTCGCCCCTTCAAAACAGGCCAAACCTATTTTTTCAGCAGGTACAATTTTTAAGATTTCTTTAATAATATCTGGCATTTTGTTTAACTTCCATAAGAACAATCATAATTTTCTTATTTTAATTCATAGCTGACTTTCTGAATGCTATGTTCTTTGAGTCCAGCTTTTGTGATAGTGACAATCCTTATACCTTGTCCGCTCGCAGAATCTCTCTGCAGTGCAGCATTGATTGCCTGTCTGACTAATTTAACTCCATCATTCACTGTTAGTGCTGGATTATATTTTATCTCAAGCACACCATAAGCAAATACACTTCCGCTTCCACTAGAAACATAATCCTTTTTCAATGTCACAGATCCATCCGGATAGATGTCGTACAAGTGAAATCCATCAATATCAATTCCACCCATTAAGAAATGCGCAATCCCTGGAAAATATGGATTACGGATTGTGGAATATACCATGTTTCCAAGCAAATTCGCAGTTGCTTTGAGGGTGATTTTCTTTCCTGTCCTGATTTCCTTTAGCTTGATCTCTGCTGTGATCAGCTTTGTGATTAGTTGGATATCAGAAACAACACCTGCAAAAGTGACTGCTATCGAGTCTGAAATCTGTACTATTTTGATAGCTTCTTTATCTACGATCATATTACCGCTTGTAGCTCTCAGATCTGCTCCCAGAACAATACCATCCTGGCATACAATACCAACTGTTGTTGTACCGGTTTTCAGTTTTTCATCCATTTTCAGTTCTTCCATTCTATATACACTTCAAGAACTCTATATATATAGATTAAGAGGTTATATTTAAATCTTTCGGTTTTTAACCCCGTCTCTTATAACAGCTCTATTCACCTCATGCTTCCTTATTTTGCCTCCTCCAAACAGCTTTTTAAGCTTGCTTTTAAAGCGAGAATCCTCGTATTTTTCATTGATCAGGCAAGCTGCCAAGTGCTTATATTCCACTATTGCATCAGATAATGGTGTGTGCAGTGCAGCTGGTATTGATTTTGACAGTGCTTCAAGCACTTTGATATCATTAGGCACCACAGCAAGAACTGGAGTCTCTGCAGCATTCTCAACATCATCGATAGATAGCTCAAACTTTTTGTTATGCACCCTGTTCAATATGATGCCTGCAATCTGGGTGCGCTTTGTCTTTGCTGTCTTCACAGCCTGCATTGTACAGCTCAAGGTTGGAAAGTCAGGGCTTGAGACAACAAGCAGCTTGTCAGAAGCGACCATTGTTGCAAGGATCTCATCATTAAGATTAGGAGAACTGTCAAGCAGGATTACATCATAGGAATCCCGGAGCATGCTTATCTTCTGTTTCAGCTTGAACGGATTTATCTTTTTATTCATCAGACTTGAAGGGATCATGTCAAAACCAAATTCTGTCTGATATATAGCATCTGTGATCTGAACTTTATCATTTAGAACATCGTGCAAAGTATTCTCTGGCTCAACAATACCCAGGTGCAGGCCAAGATTAGGTGCAGAAAAATTAGCATCAACAACTAATACTCTTTTTCCAAACTCGTTTGCCAGGACAGCTGCAAGATTAGAAGTACAAGTTGTCTTTCCAACACCTCCTTTGATCGCAATGATTCCATATATCATGTTTCTCTTCAAGCTATCACCTATCAACTTCTTTCTTGTATATGTGTTTGATTTATTAATGTTATGTTTTTCAGGCATAGCTATTGCTGCCGAGTGTAGCCTTCTTATTTTTCTGCGAAATGTATAGACTCGGCTTCTAAAGCAAAGGGCAATGCAGGCGGAACGCAGCAATGGCTTTCTGGGCATAGCACGCTCCGCAAGATCACAAGTTTCATCATTAAACCGAGTCTTTTTCACTCGAGTGTTTATTCGAAAGCTACGCAGGGTGCTATACCTATAAGCGTGCTATGCATCTGTTTTTATTCTACACTGGCTCCTGGAGATGCAATCACAGGAACACGAGCCTCTCCGATCCTGCCAGCATCATCGACAGCCCGCAGTATCAGGTTGAATGCATCATTTGCCTGATAATTATACTGCAGTTTTCCCTGCAGGATGTACAATCCAGATGAATCCGGTTCTTCATTTGCAGGAAGCTGTTTGATCATGTAGGTTGTATACGGTTCTGTCAAGTCTTTGTTTGTCTTTGCTTCATCTGTTGCTGCAAGATAAGATTTCTGATCGTATAATGCAACACTTGAAAATTTATTGCAGTCGTCCCATAAGCTAAAGATGATTCCGCCTTGTTTCACATCTACACTTTTCAGATCTTTTGTGATGTAAGAATCTGGCCGCGGATAAATGATTTCAACTTTTGGTGCTGATGTGCATCCTGTTGGCGGAGACTTTGCAAAGTTAAATGATAGCTGATGCGATTGTATCCGCTTGTTTCCATACGGCACAAGTGTATCGCTTGCACTTATCACCCCGTCACCATCAACATCGTGGTACAATGTCATGTTAAGTTCGTATCTTCCAGCAGGATATTCCTCCTGCGCACTAGTAGCATCACGAGATATTTTTTGCTTGATTGGTTTTCCTAATGAACTTCCTTTTACATCACCAGCTATTAATATAGGTATTTCATCCGATGAAACAGCTTCGATTGTATAACTGATGGTTCCAACTTTGAATGAAGCGCTGTCTGCTGCTTCATTTTTACAATCTACAGTATACCCGCTCGAAGTGCATTTTATTTTTTTGTTCACAACATCTGCATGCTGAAGTTCCATGAATGTGATCGCACGTTTCACACCAGTAAGATTCTGCGGTGCAATAAGTTCAGCAGTGAAAGTTTTTGTCTCGCCTGCTTCTATATAGATCAGCTCCCTGAATCCTAGACGAGAGATTTGTATCTTATCCCCTTCCCAGACAAGAACTTCTGCTGGCCCGCCAACAGCTTCTCCGAATTGCAGTAGTTTTGCAACATGGATTCCTCGCGGATCCATTGGATTGACTTTGAATTTTTCCAATATTTTTCTGTCATTCTTATTTGTCTCAACAACATTGTTTGGTTTCTTAAGATTGTAAGCAAGATATAATTCTGGAACAGCGCCTGTTCCTTGAATCTCTTCAAGCATCGGAGAGACAGCACTGATCAATGAACGTGCAAGCACATTGTTTCCAGGATAATACGAAGATACTGCTGGCGTCAATCGTGTCCCTTTGAACTCGATTGCCTGCAGACCGCCTGCGATTGTCTCACAGATAATACCTGGAGGTACAAGCTGGAAGTGACACTGTGCAAGGAATGGTGATTTTCTTATGATCTGTTCTTCTTTGACTTTTCTCTTCACTTCGTCACCGACTTGGTATGTAAGATCAAGCACAGCCAGGTTTGCCCAGTACTTTGCATGCTCATCGGTATAGAACAAATTCTTTTCCAGACTCTGATCAGAATCAACAAAAATGCCTTCTTCGTATATCAAGGTTGGAGCGCCTGAAGGGCAGTATTCGCCGCCAGCCTTGCTCTTGTCACATACTATTCTCAGATTTCCAGAGACCCTCTGTCCGCCTGATAAGATTCCTAGTGTCAGATAATAATTGATTGCTGCTTCTCCTGTGAACGGGTCCCATGCTGCGAATCTTGATTCTGGAATCATTGGTCCGATGACAGGTGCAACTGCAACACGTGTTGCCTGCTGAAACACATTCCTTAAGTCAGACCAGTCCTGGGTGATCGCACCGATACAAGCTTTATGCACTAACTGCATTGGTGTCAGACCATACTGATTCTGGATGAGTGCGCTGTATCTTGCCTTTAATCTATTATTCACTTCCTGGAAATTTCCCCTGAAGACAGAACCTTCTCCACTGTCAAGAGAACCAGATATTCCTGTTCCAATAATCTTTTTAATCGCCCATGTCACAAGGTCACAGACAAACTGCGCAAACAATCTTTCACAGTAACCTCCGCGCACTTCACCGATCATCGCCTGCTGCAAACATTTTTTCATTCCCTGGGTTATTCTTAAGAAGTTTGAAAGATGCCCTCGCACACCAGATACGCATCCGCATCTTAGTGATATGAAAATATCATCATAAGGATTTACCTGTCCATCATCATTCACACTGTCAGCATTGTCAGGGAAACATTTTGTCTCGTGGAAACCAGGAGGTCCTTCTGAATAACAGCCGACACTTGCAGACTGTGCAGATGCTGCATTATATTCTGCCTGTGTCATCGTGGTGCACGCATAACGTACAGTGCCAGCTTCGTATAATTGCGTACCAGTGCCGGTTCCTCTCTTGAATAATAACGGACGTTTTGAAGTATTGACAGATCTTATCTCAATCGCATTCTGTCCAGGAGGGCATACTGGCTGTCCACCTATCACTGCTTTTTCTCTTGATACATATCTATATTGTGCTGACATATCTGCTTCACGCGATTCAAATGTCACAGAACCTTCGATTTTTGCAATTGGTTTTTCTTTCTTGATGTCAGCTGCATTGAAATAAGATTCTTTTTCTTCGTCATAGATAAATCTCTCTCCGCGCTTGTCTGTTACAATTTTGTTCATATTCGCACAGTCAGGAGGGATTGTCGGACACCATACCCTATCACAGATCATGAATGTTCGTTTCATATTAGCAGGAGATGCGCCTCCGCCAAGATAGGACAGTAAAGTAGAACCAACACAACCCGCTGTCAGAGCAAGTGTTGCTTCTTCTGCAAACTTTGTCGCATCTTCAAGGAATTCAATCCAGTCATCCAGAAGCTCAAGCGTATCATTGATCATCTCAGGTGTCAGGAACTTTGTATAATCAAAAGGAGTTTCCAATCCGACTGCGTGCTGGATAAAGATAGGTTCATTCATCGACGCTTGCCCCAACTGATAGGATACCATTGTTCTTAGTGAGAAATCAATCTGCATCCCTGTTCCAGTATTTCCGATCTCACCTTCTCCAAGATCATTCTTAACGTCTTTAAGGCCTTGTTTTATTGGCAGGACACGAAGTTTTGTCATGACAAACAATTTATTCTCATCTTCATTATAGAATGTCTTTGTCTCTTCTACTTTTATATATTTATTATCAAACTTATTCTGGTCAAGAGTTGCAGTAGCCTGAATATTTTTCAATGACTCTGTGGTCGGACCAGTATAATACAGATCATAGAGGACAGAAACAGGAACTCCTGTTGACTGCGGTGCCATCAGATTGCTGCTGTAGACAGTGTTTGGTATTGTCTGTATTCTTCCAGGCTTCCACATCATAGAGCCTGGTTCGAACTGTATTGTACGTTCTTCTGTATATTCATTTCCAGCTTCGTCAAACACAACAAATAATATCCTGTTAGGAGACACTGAAAGCAGTTTCTGCTCCATCTGCGTAGCTCCAGGTGTTAACGGAGTGTACGTTTGTGCCAGAGCAATCTGCGTGCTGAACTCAGAATCTTCTCCACTATTGATCTCTTTTGCACGGCCAACAATCGCACCACCAACTCCAATTTCAAATTCAGTCATATACTCGTGTACACCTTGCGCACGAATCTCCTGTATTTGTATAGTATTATTATTTCCAACATTAAAGATTTGTATCCTGCACTTAGGTTCTGTTGTGTTTCCAGCAAGAGTCACAATCGAGAAATGCTGGTTCTCAGTAAAGATCATAGTATCAAGGTTTAGTCTACATGGAGTATTGTCGACTTTTATCTCAAATGTATGCGTTGCAATGTTTCCAGCAACATCTGTTGCTTCGATTGTAAGATTATGCTCGCCAGAACCAACATCAACTATTGCATCAAACTCTTTGTCTGTGACTTCAATATCAATTGCAGGATTATCATCAACAACGGCTCTTAATGTTGCTTCTTCACTAAGTGAACCAATGATCGGAATCACAGAACTGTTTCTTACTTCCTGGATCTCTGAAAGAAAAATTCTTGGCGCGGTCACGTCAATGACAATTGTGCGCTGTTCTTCCAGAATATTTCCAGAAGGATCAGTGAATCGTATTGTGACCTCATTATATCCTAGAACTCCTTTGAAGACTGTTTCATACAATTTAACAGTCGCAGAAAAGAGGCCATTTCCATCAGCAACAACAGAGAAACCGCCGGTTTCCAGTATCTGTGCCGGGAACCTGTCACTGTTGATAAAGATGCGGACAGTTGCACCTGGTTCTGTTATACCTGTTATTGTCAATGTATCTGTTTTGATCTTCGGAGGGACATCACCCAAGGTTTCTCCTGTTTCTATTGATGTGTTTATCACAGTCGGTTCAACAACAATATCCTGTCTTGTGACAAAGGTCAATCCAGATCTTACATCATCCTCGTTATCATTTGCAGATTCTATCTGCAGATCATAGACAGCACTTTGGTTCAGCCCAGTTAATACTATCTCGTGCTCTGTGAGCAGAGCAGAATCCTCTTCAATATTATTTAGATTATTAATACCATATTTCACTGTGCTGTTCGCAGCATCGTCTGTATCCCACTTCACTGTTGCGCTCGTTCCAGTGATATCAACAACTTGCGGATTTGATATCTGTAATGCATACGCACTTTGTATAGTTATTCCTAGCATTAGTACTATCAAAAACAATGTCAATGTCCATCTTTTGTTTTTATTCATCTTATCACAGGAGCGTAGTTCTCACTCTTTGGTATGACCGTATTCTGCCAGAACCGTGCAAACCCTGACATATCTTCTGGCATTATTGGTGATGCAATTGCATAGAATCGTAATTCATTCGCAGTTGTCAGCTGATTTCTTGTGATCTGCCAGTCCGGGAAGTAAAGACCTGCAAAAGGCATGTCATCTTTCATAACTTTCACGTCAACTGTATATGTTGCATCATCATAAACCAGTTCAAATGGATTAGCTTTTGTGAAATCAGTCTCAGGGAGGAATGCTGCATCATCATAATCATCACTTGCAACTGAAATATAAGCACGTTCATCTTCTTCTAATTCCCTGATCTGCATTGTTCCTTCTGTAAAGTCTAGTATGTAGAGTGAAACAGGAAGTTCTTTCAAAGGCACCAACTTAACAGGCGGGATCTGTGCAATCGGGGATTCGATCGTGACTTGGCTTACTGATTCCTGATAACCATCCTTGTTCACAACAAGGAAACCATTCACACACTCAGGGAATGATGTCTCAAGCATTGGTTCAGAACCAACTATCATCACACCTTCAAAACTCGGGAATTCTGTATCTCCAAGGTCGCACGAGAACTGCACGCATTCATATCTTACATTGGCATTGTCAAGGAACTCAGAAGTTACTTTATCCTGAACATAGATCACACGTTTGTAGAGCCTGTTTGCACAATACTCTTCGCTTGAAACACTATATTCATATTCTGCAAGCTTGAAAGGACTTATGTATCTTTTTGCTGAATTCTTCTCTAGAATGACAGGAGTTGCAAATTGGAATATCAAGCCAGATTCATCCTGCAGCTGAAACATTACAGGAAATTCAATATCATATCTATGATGATATACTTTCACACACGATCCTATTAATGGGATTGCGAGATCAAAACCTTTTACAACATCTCCATCACTAGGCTCAACATCAAGATTCATTCCAAATGTTCTGTCGTATAAAACATTGATCGCAACATCTGGATAATTTCCAACGCCAGTATCTAGAGTATAGAATTCATCATAATAGTCAAGATAATTGCTTTTTACAGTACGATAACTTTTACAAACGCCAAATTCATCTTCTGCCTGGCAGATCTCTTGTACTATTTCTGGATTCTCTTCAAACCTTTGGTTCTTTATTGAATCATCAAATGAAAAATACCTGAAATTATATTTTACAAGCTGCTGCAGAGCAGGGATAATGTCTAACTGTATGCTCCATCTCTCTCCTTCTCCGCACCTGAAATCATAACCATCCAATGGGATGTGCGGGCTATCGTCTGCACCGTCAGCAACTGCAATAATATCCATTGTCGCTTCTTCTAAGAAAGCATTCTCATTCTCGTACTCCATGATAGATTTTGCAAACTGATATAGTTCTCCAAATCGTGTTGGCATTGCTTTTCTAAATGCACTTACATCAACAGTATTTTCGCCAATCGATATCCGCAGCGGATAATCAAGCTGGACAGAGATATCATTTTTATGAATATCCACATCAACATTCAACACGCCTATCTCTTCTATTTTCATCTGTGGAAATTCTGCAAATTCATTGATACAATCAATAATATCTTTTTTGACATACTCTGCAAGTTCATTCTCAATATCTGACTGCCGCGGTACTAAAGATTTGCCATTATACCACCACATTGGAACTTTAAGTGCAGACGGTGGCGGTGGAAGATAACCAGGTCTTCTTGGATCTCCAAACAATAATTGATCAGGCAGTTCAATATACCCTCCCTGCATTGCTGCCAACGCAACTCCTTCTGCCAATGTATCCTGTGTGCATTCTTCAATAAACATACGCACTGATTTAGTCTCTGGGAAACGTATCTCTGTGTATTTCTGCGAGATAGAGCCTCTATAATAGATTAAGATAAAACCAAGTATCACTATTATGATTCCTATTATTATGAATAAAGTGACTTGTCCTCTTTTTGTTTTTTTCATCTTAGTTCTTTATTGTCAAATACAGGTAATACCTGCTCCACGCAGAGTATAATAAAAATACTAGCAACAATATTGATGCAAATACTGCTGAACCAAGAGTAAATGTCCAGCTAGATATTGCAACAGCAACAAAAAATATGACTGCCATCAACAGGTATGCTAGCAATACCCTCCACTGAAAAAATGTGGAAAATACATTGAATATTGTCTCTTTAGGTTTCTTTATCATGTTTGTCCTAGCAATCGAAGTGAACATGAGATAGAGGAGCCAGAAAATGAATAATAATGGACTTCGCCACACATCTTTGATTGCTTGGATTATGAAAACAAAGATTATGAACCAAGGAATAAGCCAGATCAATGAAAACTTGAACCATGTTTTCATGTCCTGTGTTCTCCCGACAGTGTACTTATATACAAGACGCTTGAAGATTGTAAGGTTCACTACTTGCAAAACAATTGCAACTGCTGATAGTAAGATAAAAGATATTATGTACCACGTCCCTGAATTGACTGTCAATGGGTATGCGTCTGTGATCCTGCCAAAATACATGTAGTAGAATGCTACGATCGCAAAAAATATTAACAGGCAGATCAGATCAAAGAGCATTGCATGGAATAATCTAACATTAAACGTTTTGAATGATTCTATAAACATAAACCCCTTTTTTTTTACTGCCATTTTACCCTATCCTGTCTGATTGCCAAAAGTTCCTGCTCCTGTCGGCACTGTTGTAGCAGAACTTCCGCCTGCATGATAACCGCTGTGTTCAGCAGCATCTCCAGGAACATAATTTTCTTCAACAATCGGTTGTGCAAACGCTATCAATGAACCAAATTCTCCAGATGGTTCTCCATCATCATCTAATATTTCTTCTTTATAACATAATGCAGCCCATTCAACATCAGGAGGACCATAGACAGGAACATAATCTGAAGATGTGGATCCTTTCTGCACAGCTACATCTGTTGTTCCCTCGATCACCAAACAACTAGAATCACAATAGATTGTATTTGCACAGACAGTATACATAATGTTTGTATTCGACGCTCTTAGCATCCAATTGAACTGGTACAACGTACTGCCGTCAGGCATTGTCTCTCTTTCCACCTGCAACCGTTTGGAAACATCTACATTACCAGCAATATCAAATCCAATCTGCACATCATCAGGGAAATCCTCATCAAGAGTAGCTCTACAAATCAATCTCTCCCATTCTTCTGGATGAAACCATTCGTTCTCCATCCACCGGTCAACTTCTGCTTTCCACTTTGGACACGCTGCCTCCCATTCTTTATTTATTTTGTCACTATAATATTTTCCAACACCTGTCGGTCCTCTGATCAGAGTGCCGAGGAATCTCTGGAACCTCTGCCGTGTCTGGATTTTCTTTTCCAAATCTCTTCCTTTCTTATCTTCTGCAAATTCTGGCGCGACAAATGTGGTCAGATCTGTTTCTTCGCATCTCTGCTGCCCTCGTACTTCATAACACGCCCAGTAATTATACTGGACTTCACCTTCTGCATCTATTGACGCTGTAGTATAGACCCGTACATTGCTTCCAAGATCAATATTATAATTAGCAAGTGCAATATCACCAGTGTATGTTCCATCCGGCTGTTTTGTCCTAGTGTAGAGAAGTGAGCTTTCAATAGCTTCCTCTTCTTTATTATAGACAGCACCATCTTTATTCACGTACATTTCATCTCCAATAGAGAATTTACCAAATCCTAATCCAGCTCCAAAAGGTTTTAGCTTTGCCTTTAGCTCATCACCATCATGTTTATTAGGTCTCATAAACACAGCAATATCAGAATCTTCTTTGCCAATCTCTGCAACATAACCAATCTCTTTATCATCCTCAATCTTTCCATTGTAAATCATATTTCCATCATGTATCAGTTTCAGATCAGAAACTTGATTTTGTCTACTTATTTCATCTGGTGTTGGTGTTAACGCTGTTCCTTCTCTGAGAGCATTATAATAAACATAAGGCGAAGCATACTCGCGCTGCTTTCCTTCTTCATCCTTGAACTTTCCTTTTGGCACACGATACATATCTTCATTCCGCTGTGTACTGCCCTCTGTAATAACATAATAATTACCAGTCTTTGGATCTTTGACTAGTGCTGTTGTTTTTCCAGTCTCGGGATTCACCCACGAATCGACTTTAGTCCATCCTTCATAGCGTGTACCTTTCTTTCCAACATTATTGAAGATGTTTGTCGCTCCTTCCTTGACAAGAGTGTTTATCTGTCCTGCCACTTGTTTATATTTTCCTGTTCTGATTGCTTTAATGAAATTTATTTTTTCATCATCATAGACACCTTGTGCTCCTGCTTTATCCAAATTTGCAAGATATTCAACAAGCTCTGGATTTTTCTGTGCAAGATCAGGATTGTCACTTAATAATTTTTTAGCTTCATCCTTTTTTCCGCCTGCAATCAACAATGCCAATGCTTGAGATGCTGCCTGATCACCCCCTGTCGCTGCCTGATAACCAAGAGCTGCCACTTCTGAATCTGTCAACGCCAGTGTAGCTTGCTTCGTGTTTGGATCAATACTATTAATCTTTGCCTGTAGAACACTTTTTGATCTGGTATCCATCATCTGGGTTACTTCTGCAAGGGTCTTTCCTTTTGTCTGATCAGGAGCAAGGCCCATTGTCTTTGCAGTGGAACGCACACTAATAACTTTGGCTTCCTGGTCAAACTCACCAATAGACTGGAATACAGAGAAACCTTTTACACCAGCATCACTCCCTGTTAATTTGATATAATTCTCTCTATACTTTTTATATTTAGCCTCAAACTCTTCTTTTTCTTTTTTCCAAGCATTTATCTTGGCATAATCAGGCAATGGTTTTTTCAATTCTTCATCGATCTTCGCATCCAGACCATCATAGTAACCTAAATCAGCAGGTCTAAGTCTTGCTGCAGGTGGAGGAGCAACACCAGCATATGCTTTGCTTATAGCTTCTGCATCAGAAGTTTTAAGGTTTTTCAACATCGCAACACGCTGCCTGTCAAACTCTGCACGTGCTTCTGCGCCTGTCTTCTTTTCAAGCGCAGCGTCAAATTTTTCTTTAAGGTCTAATTTCTGTGCTTCAGGTAATTCAGCAGCATCAATCGCATCCTGGAACTTCTTTATTTCTTGTCTGACTTTTTCTCTTTCTTCCAGATCTTTTGCAGCAGCCTCGAACTTCTTCGGATCTTTGGTTTCTTTTGCTTTCTCCATCAAAGCAGCTCTTGCTTCTGCCTCATTTGCACCATTCTTAACCATTGCTTTAACAGATTTGTCTATTGTCTTTCGCCGTTTATTGACTTCGTTTTTTATTTGCAATGGAGTCTTGCCAACTCTATCAACACCATACCTGTTTGCAAGTTTTTTGTAAATTTCAGCTTCAAAAATCTTAGCATCCCACGGAGTAGCTGATCCTCTGGCAGCTCTGACAACATCACCATATTCAGTATCAGTCAATCCTGCCTCGAGTGCATCTTTCTTTATTTTCTCGCGCTTTGCCAGCTCACTTTTTATCTGGCTATGCGTCTTGCCTTCCAAACTAATGCCATACCCCATGGATGCTTTCTGCTCAAGTTCATGTTCTGCAAGAACTTTCTTTAATGCTGCGAGATTTTTATCCTTTCCACTTTTTTTGAGTGCCTGCCATTTCTCATTCATCCGCGGGTCTTTAGTAGCTGCCAGGATTTTATCTCTGGCATCATCTATCTGTTTTTGGTATGCTTTATCAGCTGCCAATGCATTCCGTTTTGCTTGGATTTGTCTATCCAGTGATTTTTTTCTATCCGGATCATCTTCAGCTTCAGCTTCAATTAAAAGCCGCACAATATCTGCTTCTTGCTTCAATATCTTTTCAAGCTCTTGCTTTTCTTTTGTCAACCTTCGAACTTCTGCGTTGTTCTTTGCAGCTCGCGCTTCTGCAATCTCTTGTTCCAGCCTTGCAACATCTTTTGCAAGAGCATCTCGCTCTGCAATTTCTTTCGGCGCTCCAAGAGCTGCTTCATCAGTTTTGCGCTTATTGTATGTATCTTTTAGTGCTGCAAGCTTTTCTCTTTGCTTTTTCAATTTCGCAGCTTCACTTGTAAGACCTGCTTTTTTAGCCTGCTCTTCTGCTTTTTCTAGTTCTGTTATTGCAGTATTTAAACCACTGATCGCAGTATCATACTGATATAATTTTGCGTTATCTTTTGCACTTGCCGACGCTGTTGCAGCTCCAGTTGTTGCAGTTTTAGCTCTTGCTGTTGCTTCTGTTGTTTTCTTTAATTGTTCATCTCGCTTTTTCTTCTCAGGACCAAAATATTTTGCATTCCCATCAGATTTAATATTATCAGTTACTGTGACTGGTGTAGAATATCCTGGAACTGAATCCTTGAACATACTATCTGCATATTTATTCTTGTTTTGATTGACAACTCTCACAAATGAAGCATAATCCATATTATCGCCACTATCATCATATTCAAAATACTGCCATCCTCCCCATGATCCAACCCAGACCTGCATATATTCAGTACCATCATCTTCCTCAACTCTCCATTGGCTGTATTTTTTCTGTATCTTGCCTTTTGTATAGACAAGATCTCCATCAGTATTGACATACATGGTCTCAGCTTCAGCCTCTGTGATAGATTTCTCATTTCCTAGACCAACCCAGTGATACGGTCGTAGATCAACAGCAGAAACAAACACACTGCTAACTAGAATAAACACTAGAAAAATCATGATCAATATTGATAACTTGTTCTTCATCTTCATTCTATCTCAAACTCGAATGTTTTTTCATCTTTGACAAATGGAGTGATATCCGTCGCTCGGATCTTCAGGCAGTATGTTCCTCGCAAGTCAAACATTGACACTGGTTCTCTGAAGGTACGGGTGATTGTTTGATACTCACTGTCTTCGACCTCGATGGTTGCAGCAGTGCTGTATTTGTTGTTAAACCAAGTAATCTTCTTCCCTAACGGATCTCGCAGGTCAATATTCTCTAAAAACCCGATAAAATGCCGTCCATCTTCAAAATCAACAGTCATTGTATCCAACTCGTGGACTATCTCAATGTGATCTCCTACTTTTGTGAACTTGAAATTTCTGATATTGAATGCAGCACCCATATCCTTGAATCCTTGCTCAATCTCGTCTTCAAGCGCTCGCATTTCTTTTTCATCCTCTGGAATGATTTCCATTAGTTCAGGTTCTTCTCCTATGATTGTCTCTAAAAATTTTGCTTCTCTTATCTTTGCCAATTCTTCCTCGGTAATATCCTTCTGTGTGAAGTTTAATGCTAATGCCAAGACAATAATAAGTATGACAATGACAATCACACATAACCAAAACCGTTTATGTGCAAACGTGCGGGTATGTGCTTCGTGCACAGGCGGCAGCCGTTTATACCGCGGTGGTTGCGGAGCTTTTCTCGACGGCATTCTTGGACCTGGAGTTAGCTTTAACAATTCTTTTCTTCTCCTTTCCAGTTCTCTTTTGTATCTATCAAACTCGTCTGCCATTTTAACTTGTTAAATTTCCAGCACCTGCAGGCACTGTTGTTGAAGTGTCCTCTGCAAGAGGAGCAGCTTCACCCGCTTCTCTTTCCCACTTCTCTAATTCATCAAATGCGTCTTTGCATTGATCACTATCTTTATCTGTGAAACTTTTGAAATCAACATCAAACTTGATCGCATTCTCGACAAATTCGTCCCACGACCATGCAAGCATTGCAGCATCAAACACACCGCACGCAAGTACCCATGCATTCTTCTCAACATTCAATAGTTTAGCATCAACCTGGTTGCTCTCTGTACATTGTTCAATGCTCTCAGCAGTATTGAACTGCGTTATCTTTTTTCCGCCAGCATAAGCTTCCTGCTGCATCTTGACCTGGTTATCAAAATTAGTGCACAACGCATCTCGCGAAGCAGCAACTATTCTTCCTGGCAATTCTTTAATTATATCACGCGACATGCCTGCGATCTGTTTTGCCAGCATAAAGCCAGGGAATAACTGCATCACAGGACCCCAGAAGAACAGACATTCATTCTCTGCATGCGCAATGTCACAAGCAGCAGTGCTGAAGCCTGCTTTTGCATTGTCAGTGATACATCGTGCATGGATACACTGCAATTGCCTGTACTTGTTCAGGTTATAGACAACACCCGGAAGGCATAAGCAATCAACAGCAACAATATAATTATCCATTGGATTCAACCTTGTCTCGAAATTAATCTCTTTCAGATAAGAAGTGTCGATCTGTCCTACATCTGCCATTGACACATCAGCAGCACCAGTAACATCAGTGACAGCAAGACCAAACAGACTTCCAAGGCTGCCCAGGATACCTCCATCATCTTTCTTTCCAGTGCTAGGTTTCTTCTCTGGAGGCGGTTCTGCAACAGCTTCTGTCGGCTGTGTTGTTCTTGCTTCCATCCGGGTTTCATCCTCTGATTTCATCTGCGATGGAACTGGGGCTCCAGGTTCTCCGACTCCAA
This sequence comes from Nanobdellota archaeon, assembly GCA_023133595.1. Classification (GTDB taxonomy): domain Archaea; phylum Nanobdellota; class Nanobdellia; order Woesearchaeales; family WJKV01; genus JAGLWF01. Next base: position 42,320 of record JAGLWF010000005.1, read on the forward strand.
CTTTTCCAAGGAAGCTTGCGACAGGCTTATCAAAAGCTTTTGGTATGCTCTGTATCCCAGTGATCCCAAATCCTTGGCTGCACTGGTTGCATAATATGAATGCACAGACTCTTCTTACAAATCCGCCAATATCATCTTCTTCTTTGCCCAAAGATTTGCCGCCGAATAACGCGTCTGTGAATTCAAACTTATCCGGTTTGATACCGCGCGCTTTTGCAGCTTTTTCATATGCTTCTTTTGTGTAGAAATAATCTTTATCATTCGGCCAGATTGTTTCTTTCAGGACACGCAGATAACAATCAAGTGTCAGGAAACCCTGCCATAATTCTTCACCAGCACCAGTAGAAGTCCATTCAACAATCATTGAAGCTGTATAGACAATAGGTTTCATATCCTGTACAACAGTATATATCCTCGAGATCTCTTCTCCTATCTTACATATCTTTCTTAGTGTGTCTAGCCAACCTTCGATCTTTGTGACATACTCAAAGAAGTTTGTATTCACGCGCTTCTCAATATCGTGGAGTTTCCTGATTACATTGTCTCCTGGATCTCCGATTGGAAGATTGTACAATTCAATTGATGCTGTCACATTATCCATCTCAGGGTTAAGGAATACTGTGTTTCCTCTTGCAATAAGAGAATATATTGTGCAGTTGAATTCTATATTCTCAAGCTTTGACGTAGCTTCATCCAATAATATTTCGAACACGAGAAGGGAATCATCCATTTCTTTTCCAATGATGTAAGGATTTTGAGTATCCGTGCCTGCATACAATACAGTATCAAGACCAGTGCACTGAGGAGACTTATCAATAACCTCAACCATATCAGAATAATCAAAGTGCAGTGGAACAAAGACTTTTGTTGGAATCTTTGTCGAGATCCTTCGATCCAATTTCTGCGGGATCACACTTCCAACTGTTATTGCAACTTCATTCGGCACTGTTGTGATATCAGAACTGTAGACAACAACAGGATAAGAAAACACACCGTCATTTCCAGCAAGATCAAAGACAGTGAAGTCAACATTGCCCTGGGTATAACTTGTGACCAGGCCAGAGACTTCAAACTCGCAGATAAAATCATCACCAGACATTGCACATGTCCCATTGATAGGATCTATTTGAGTTGATATCGCGCTCACATCTGCAATCGCATTCCTCACTCCATTTATTTCTGTTCCAGTAACATAAAATCTTAATGGCTCTCCAACGCCTGCGTTTGGTGCAAGTGCTGATTGTGTTACATTCGCAATCACAGGGTCGGTAAGGTCAACTTCGAACGACTGGCTTTTTGTTGCCAGCTGTCCGAACCTGTCGCGCACATTGACCACAACTGTCTTGCTTCCTTCTGGTCCAGCAGCATCAAGATTGTACCAGTAACATTTGCTCTCATTCATATCGCACAGGTCTGCGACTTGTCCAGAACTATAGACTGGATTTATTGCCCGCAGGTCAGCAAGAGTCTGCGAAGTCTCAAATCCAACACCAGCATCTGCAATCTTAGCAATTAAAGTATTATCAGTGCTTCCAAAGTAATTTCCATTCTCGGTCTCAATAGCACTGATAACAGGTTCTTCTGAATCAACACTGACAGATATTGTGAATGGACTATTCAATACATTTCCAGCAGTATCAGTTGCAGTCACTGTTCCGCTAAAACCAGTTGTCTGCGCAGTCACAGTCGGCACTACACTCCATCTGCATCGATGCACACCGCCAGTTTCTGTGCAAGTGCCAGGTGCATTTGCTCCTCCACCAAATGCAGTGATATCTGCCCGTACATCATCAAGCGCAACATTCTCAGATATGTCAATCTCAAGCATGAATGACATTGAACCAACAGTGACACTTGCCACAGGAACATTGTTCAATGTCAGTCTGGCATCCACTAACTGCGGCTCATCCACATCAATTGTGAGTGCCGAGGATGTCTGTGCCAATTGCAGATGACCCAAACGATCGAATACCCGCGCATAGTATACATAGTCACCTGACGAAGTGGGTGCTTCGAGAACAATTGTATCGTCCAATTCGCATTGGTCAATACCTTGTATTGTATAGGTTTCTGATGCAACTATGTTTAGGAAATTCGCATCGTCTGAGATTTCAACACCTGCAATTCCTGCACAATGACCAGAATCTCCGATTTCATCATCTGCAACAATATGTGCAACAAGATCACTGCCAGATGTTCTGTTTACTGCAAATGAAGTTACTGTCGGTGCACTGCCATCAACAACATAAGCTTCTGATTGAGTGACACCACTGTAGGAAATGTGATAATATTCTGTTCCTTCCTCTAACGGAAGGACAAGAGATAAAGTACATAAACTGTTGCTTCCCTCTGGGACACATGATTCAAAAGAGATATTATGGAACTTGACAGCAGTAGGATCTACTCCTGCCTGCGCGATCTTGATATCAATATAGACATTTGTGTCTCTTGCATCAATCACTCTATGGATGTCATCGCTTCCATAGATGCTGACTTCTGTTATCAGGCCTGCAAAAGTAGAACTTCCCTGTGCAAATGCAAAGCTTGCATAGAACGGCAAAGTTATGATTAAGAAAATCATCAACATGCATCTACCATATCCTTTTTTCATTTCCATTGTGGCTGTATCAGGCTGCCTTTCTTCTTCGACATCTCGTCAATATTTCCAAGACGCGCAAGCTCTTCGTGATTTGTCGGTTTCTTTGATTTTAGCACAAAGAACAATAATTCATTTTTCTGGTCAAGCTCTGCTTTCTCAACATGCCAGTTATTGTTCAGCCCAGCATTAAGCGCAGCTCCTCCCAACGGCGCGGGTTTTACTTCAACTTCTTCTAGTGTTACATATTCGTCTCCAAACTTCTTTGTTGCTTCTGGAATAACAACTCCAGTATTATCAAAATATCGCGCGTCAATAGTATAATCTCCAGGCACAAGTTCCAGATCATTCACTTTAGTGTCTTCATCAAAGATCATGGTTGTGCTGAATGGTTCCTCCCACGGATCTTCTGAAACTTTTGCAACAGTGACATAGACAAATGCATCTTCTAAATCATCATGCTGCTGCAATAACTGAAGATATTGCTGATAGTTCACACTTCCATAATCAAACCTGTCAAATTGCTCGACCATTTCTGGGGATCTGACCTGGATGTTTGTTTTCTTTGTCACAATCTTTGGAAGTTCAGCATTAAAGGTATAGACTTGTCCGTATTTTGTATTCAATGGGAAATTATGATTAAAGTATCCTTCTTTTGACAGTTTCAACACACCACCATCGCAGATAGGGAATTTGCCGACATATTCTCCACCAGCATCAGTGCTTCCAATGTAGACACTATCCTCTCCACAGTAGAATCTTACCTGCACATCGCTCACTATCTTGTTGCTGTCATCTTTTGTATTGATCGTGATATCACCAGACAATCTTTGGTTTGGATGACCAAATAAATTTGCTCCACCAACACCAAGCTCGACAACATAAGGAACACGCAGTTCTCCTGCAAGGAGTGGTTCATTGTTTCTCACATTAGCCTCCATCGCAAACATCAATGAGTAACCATCTCCATTGAATGCATACGGGTCCCGCACTTCAACAACAACAGGATACGATAAGTCGTAATAGAAACGGTACGACTGCGTGAAAATATCAATTATCTCCTGGAATGATCCACTGTGCTCCTCTGGCCTGATCAATTCTCCTGAACTAGGAGTGATGTCAAAATGCATTGGCCAGTTCAGGTAGAACATGTTCACATCTAGTTCTTCATAATCCTTTTCAGGCGGAAGAACATTGAAAACAAAACCATAATGCACTCCTTGCCTGATATCAAAACCAGGCCTGTCATCTTCTGGATACGGATAGAAATTATGAGTTCTCGGAACAGTTATCATGTTGACATACGTTGTCAGTATCTGTTTTATCAATTGTTCAACATTAAACTTGACCCACATGACTTTCTGCATTCCCATGTCAGCCTCTGCTATCGGAGGAAGCCCTTCCTTCTCAACACGACCGTACAATGAGATCAGGTTCATTGTGTTATATTCTAGGAAACCACCTTCTGCCTGTGCATTGACAATCTCAACACCCATGTTAAACATCTGTCGCAGATTTACTTGATGGTTTATGTAGAAATCTTTGAAATCATAGGATAATTCTCCTCGTGTTACTCGCAGTGGATAAGAAAGCGTGACCCGGACGTCGTTTGCAGTTATTGCTGTCTTTGAACCGATTGATCCCAACTCTTCAATCTCATAACCTTCCTCTCTGAATGCTGTCATTGCCAGTAAACATTCCCTTACATTGGTCTCGACATAACGATCAATCATATCCTGCATCTGGACAATTGTCGGTGCTTTGCCAGAGAATAAACAATCTGTGCATCTATTGCTGCTTTTCAGGTAATGCCAGTACGGAACTTTCAATCCTCCTGGCGTGAACTCAACACCATCAGACTCAGTCGGATCATACTGGAAATCAAAAACAGTTCCTCCAGTGAGCTCTGGATCATCTAATGAAATCCATCCGCCCTGCCGGCCCATAAGTTCCAGTGCTTCTTTGCTGACACGCCTTCCGCACTCTTCAACAAACAAAGAAATTGGCTGCAGTCGGACAGGACCAACAATCACTCTTTCTTTAGCTTCTTCTGTTATCTTTGAAGGTGCAGTTGCAATGAAATATATGACAATAGCTGCGACAATTAAGAGAATTAAACCTATAATTATGTAAATAGTCACTTGTCCCTTCTTGTCATTGCTGTTAAGCATAGTAGAAGGACTAAAGTGTTCTCTAGCACCCCTTCTCATGTTCACCTTTTTGGAGGATTCAGCCCTTTATAAATATATCTATTATTTTATATATGAGATTTATAAATGGAAGTTAGGATTACTCTATACAGGCCCCATCACTAACTTTCTCTGCAGAAAGATCTTCTTTTTCTGTTGCAAGCGGTTTTCCGCAACATACCACTTTGCCATCCTTTGTTGCGATCTTTAACTTGGCAAAATCATTGATTGTCATTTCATGTGCTGGCTCTTGTGATTCTCCTTTCAAGGAAACCTTATCACCAGGTGCTGAGTTTGGCGCGATTACCAGGCCTATTCTTTGCTCTTTTCCTTTGCCTTCAACACCTGCAAGCAGCATGCCATTAGATTCTTCATCCCGAAGCATTGCTGGCTTCAGGTTTGCAATCACAATTATTTGTTTCCCGACTAATTCTTCTGGGGTATAATGTCCTTTTATTCCAGCAACAATCTGCCTTTTTCCAAGAGTTCCAAGATCAATCTGCATGACAAACAGTTTGTCAGCTTTGGGATGATCCTTTACTTCTAAGACTTTTGCGACTCTGAAATCGAATTTTTTGAAGAGTGTTCCCTCTGCTTCTTTCTTTTCTTCTTTTTCTTCTAAAAGTTTTCCTCCTGTCTTCTTCCTGTTCTCTTCAATCTTCTTCTTCACTTTTTCCACGTCGATATTATCAAACAGATGCACTGGTTTCTCGACTTTCTCTGGAACAGCATCTATGTTTTCCCACAAGAGATTATCAACATTCAGCAACTTCTGTAGTTTTTCAGTTGCTTCTGGAAGATATGGGTGCAAAAGTACAGATAAGACTTTCAGCAGCTGTGCGCAGACTCTCAGCGTCGGCTGATTAGTCTTGTTTTTCCACGGTTCTTTTGACTGCAGATATTCGTTCCCAGCCTTTGAAAGCAGCATTATTTCGTCGAGCGGTTCTCTGATCTTTCCTTGTTTGATAAGCTGCCCGACTTTCTCTTTGCACTTCTTGATTTTCAGTAATAATTTTTTATCATCTGCAAGAACAGCTTCATACTCTGGAACTTTTCCATCGTAATATTTGTTCAGCAAATTAATAACGCGATTGACAAAATTAGAAAAGTTCGCAACCAGTTCAGAATTTACTTTTTTTGCAAAATCTTTCCACGAAAAATCAGTATCCTTATTCTCAGGATATATTCTATACAAATAGTATCTCCAGATGTCGTAGGATGGAACAGTATCGATAATCTCGTTCAACCAGACACCGGTTCCCCGGGTTTTTGAGAATTGTTTTCCGCCAAAACCAAGATATTCATTAGAGACAATAATATCTGGAACATTAATATTTCCATGTGCTAAAATAAACGCGGGTAACAGGATAGTATGGAACGGAATATTATCCTTGCCTAAACAAAAGTAAGATTTCTCGATAGGTTCCTGCCAGAATTCCTTGAACTTTCCCCGCATCACAACAGTCGACAGGTAACCAAGTACAGCTTCTGCCCAGACATAGATGCATTTGTCCTCCAATCCTGGAAACGGTGCAGGAATTCCCCACGACAGGTCACGCGTTATAGGCCGCTGGTTAAGGCCTTCTTCAAACCATCGCTCTGTGAAATGCACAACCCGAGGCTGCCATTCTGCTTTTTTAGTGTCAACATACTCCCAAAGTTTTGGAACAATCTTTGGAAGATCAAAATAACCAGTCTTTGTATCTTTGAATATTGGTGTTGCGCCGCATTCAGAACACTTAGGCTCAACAAGATCTGTTGGATCCAGGATCCGTCCGCATTCATCGCATTGATTGCCTAATGCTTTATCATTACCACAATGCGGGCATTTACCTACTACAAATCTGTCTGGCAAGAACCGTTTGCATCCGTCACAGTAAGGAAGAGTCTCGTCTTTGACTTCAATATAACCATTGTCCCAGACTTTCTTGTAAAACTCCCGGACAAATTTGATATGTTCCGGATGTGTTGTAAAAGAGTAATTAGTAAAACTAAATTTCAATTTGTTCAGTATTACATCTGACACAATCTTATGGTTCATATCAACCAATTCTTTTGGGGTGATGCCTAGCTTTTTCGCTTCAAATTCCATCTGCGCGCCGTGCTGGTCGCTTCCTGAAACCATCTCTACTTCATACCCCAGCTGTCGGTAAAACCGAGCAATGACATCAGCTGAAAGCATGCAGATTATATTCCCCAGGTGTGAAACCGCATGCACATACGGCCACGCTGCACAAACTAATATTCTCTTTGCCATAGAGAAGAAAATAAAAGAATTCGTATATAAAGGTTGCTATCCTCTATACTTCAAACAGATACTCTTTCTTTATCTCTTTTCCATCCACTTCAATCACGCGGATGATCTTGCCTTTTCTTTTAGCTTTTAGCCTGGCTTCTAGTGGATCTTTTGCAGCAAGTTTTTCGTCCAGAAGTATCTCCTCAAATTTATAGGTATGTCTGACAACAACTGATTTGAAATCAGAGATGCCGCAGTCAAACAGGAATTCGTCAATGACATCTTTCATATGATCTGCAGGAATAACTACTGACACAAATTTCTCGACAAGACTTCCTATCTTTGGTGTTTCTTTCTTCTTCATTTTTACAGAATAATTTCCACCTTTCATATCAAGCATCAGATAGAAATCATACAATTGATCAATTAATTTTCTAACAGTGTCTGCTGGTAATGTGGTGTTCACTTCATATTTCCTTCCTTTCTTCCCATACCTTCTTTTCTCTTCAAAATCAACACCCAACTTCTTCAACTCTGGAGCAACATCCCTAGTTGTAGGGATAGTGCCGTTTACACTGACAACACCAGAGCAGAAAGATGCCACAAACTTAAGCAGGGCATTGCACCATTCAAACCCGCCCCTAATCTTGATATTTTTTCCAATTTTTTTGACAATAAATTCTTCTTTTACAAATTCACCAGGCCCATATCTTACAAAAGCATTATGAGTATAATTATCGGTCTTTTTAGTAGCAATCTGTTTTATGAAATTCATATTATCACCTTCCACCTAAGATAAAGTCCTTGCTTTTAACCTTTTTGTTTTTATTTTGTCAAAAACCTATAGGTTTTTGAATACTCAAAAATCTATTTAAATAGAATTTTATTGTTTAAATAGAAGCTTCTTCAGTTCCTTCTCAAGCATCAAGACTGCTTTTTTATCAAACGCAGGAACCTCTTTGCACTCTTTCTTCAAGAAACTCCCGATGTATTTATCAAGCATAGGAATATTGTCTATTATCTGCTTCTCCCTTCCGCTCTTCTTCAGTTCAATTATCTTCAATATCCGGTCACGGATAGTCTTCGGCAAAAACTTCGCTTTCTTGACAGTATCTGCAAAATCAATAGGCGGAACTTTGCCTGTTTTCTGGACATAAGTTGCATTAACTAATCCGCGTAGAGCATAAAGATATTTTTTATAGCTCACGTGCGCTTTTGATTTGATATATTTCTGATAATTCTGCCTAGACAGGCTTTGGTAATGATAGAACAATGAAATTTTCTTGAAATGATTGAATGCAAACTCCTGGAAAACCTTAGTCTGTTTTCCATGGTAGACAATATCAGACTTCAGCCATTCAATAGCTGTCGGATTTGAATTGATAAGCAATTTCAAATATTTTATAACATCAAAACCAACAATATCTATGAAACATCCTTTTGCAGGATGCGGTTTCCCTTTTTCATCGTAGAATTTTTCAATCACATCTTTTGGCTGGGATAATGATATATATTTCTCTAGAGGATGATAATAGACAAAACGAACATCATAGTCACTATCTTCAGATTCCATCCTCCACGCCCGGCTGCCATTCTCTACTGCAAAAAGTATCTTGACCTTCTTCTCTTTCTCGATCTGTTTGCATAATTTCTTGACCAATGGTGTTTTTGGAACATTTGCTTTTGTCATGTCAGCCTCTTCACTTCAATTGAGATCGCATCTTTATTTACTTTGTTATATCTAGGACATTTCACATGTTCGTATCTGTTTGCTTCACAATATTCAATGATTTTATTCATCTCATCTTCATTCTCAAACTCAACAACAACACATATCCCATTAGATTCAGGGTATAGTATCTTGAAATCTTTCAGATCTGCCTTGATCTTGTTGCAGTGCTGTCGAAACAAACTATACCTATCTGCCAATCGATCCAGTTTCCGATTTAAAAGCTTGATCATGGAAGCATCAAGTTCATGTTCAAACCTATCAAACATTGTTGATGCTAATTCCCAGATCTCCTTATTGTTTGTCGCGAAAAATCCTCCATGTCCAAGATCAACAGGTTTCCATTCACTGAAACTCCCAACAACAATATCAGCACCAGACATCTCCACATCAGCATTGCCTATGCTTCCAGATGCATCAAGGATAAAGAAAGATACATTATTTCGTACCATTTTTAAATCGTGCTGCACAAAATATCCCCCAGGCTGTGTCACAACATAAGCTGTAGCAGTATCGCTGTCAAAAGATTCTTGTGTGATCATTGCATCTTTAGTCGGATATTCATCGAATGGCACACCTAATTTCTTAGGATAATCTTTGTACTTGAACCATCCACCCTGGTCAGGGATACGTAGATGATAACCCATTGTAGAAACGACATAGAATGCTGCATAGATTGCATTATTCCCTCTCTTCAATATCTTGACATATTTGCATCCTGTCAATTTTTTCAGTTTCTCAATCACTTTTTCCATTTTCAATCTTATTTCGATTTCTTGAACTTTGCAACAAAAAATCCTTCTGTATCATTATCCTGCGGCCAGATACGAAGACATTTCCTGACATCTGGATGATACTTTTCTCCTTCAAACTCAAGAACAGGAGGACTTCGTTTGATATCAAGCAAAATATTCTGCATTCTCATATCTTTAAATTTGTTCAGCACATGCGAAACAATGCCTTCGTTCTCTTCTGGCTCGCATGAACAGGTTGAATAAACCATTGTCCCGCTTGGTTTTAATAATAAATATGCAGTCTCGACTAATTGTTTCTGCATGCCTGCTAATCTCTTGACCATGATTGGATTCCAAATTCGCACAGTTTTGTAACTCTTTCTTATTGTTCCTGTTCCTGAACACGGGGCATCAACAAGAATCCGGTCAAACATCAATCCTTTGTCCTTGAACTGCTGTCCTTTCATCCGTGTGATGATCGCGTTTGTTATTCCGCAACGTTCCATATTGATTCCTAAAGATTTCATCCGGTCACTGGAGATGTCATTCGCAACAATCAGGCCTTTGTTCTTCATCATTGCTGCGATCTCTGTTGTCTTGCTTCCTGGTGCAGCACACATATCCAGCACACGCTCTCCAGGTTTTGCACCTAGTGCTAAAGGAGGGATCATGCTTGCAGCTTCCTGGACATAGATATAACCTAAAGAATGTTCAATTGTATTTCCAATATCACGTCTTCCTTCTTTATGTTCTATCCAGAAGCCTTCCTTGCACCACATAACCTGCTTCAGGTTCCAGTTCTTCATTCTTTTCTTCAGTTCTGCAACAGAAATCTTCAAAGTGTTCACGCGAATCGACCTTCTGAGATACTCCATAGATATTTTTTCAAAAGTCTTCCAGTCAGTAAGGGCGGAGTATCTATCTACAAATTTAGGCTTGAATTCTAGTTTTGATGCTTCTTCTGCCATAAAAAAGAACTAGAATCATGCTATTATAAAGGTTTTGCTTCATCCACAAGATTTATATAGATTAGAACCTACAAAACAATCAGGTGATCAGATGACAGTACTAAGCAGGAAATTTCTACAGAAGGAGATTAAGGCAAAGAGATTAGTCATAAGTCCGTATAATCCTAAGAATGTTGGTCCTGGTTCTATTGATCTGACTCTAAGCAACACAATCAGAAAGTTCAAGGAGATATGGCGGACGTTTGATGTGAATGAAGCTGCTGATTACAAGAATATAACAGAGAAAGTAAAAATCAAAGAATATTATATAATGGAGCCAGAAGAGACAATACTTGCGATCACAAAAGAAAAAATAACATTGCCAGAAGATTTATGCGGTTGGATCTTCACAAGAAGCAGGTTCGCAAGATTAGGCTTGATAACAGACACTTCATTTGTCCAGCCAGGAAGTTCGAACAAGCCTGTTCTGGAGATACATAATCTTGGTCCACGACCATTGGCAATATATCCAGGAACAAAAGTATGCCAGATAGTTATCGGACAGACAAAAGGTGCTGCAAAGTACAAAGGAAAGTTCAAACTACAGAAAGATGTTTAGATTTTCTTGACCATATATGGTCCTTCTTTTTTATAACCTTTCTTCTTGTAATAATTTTTCACACCAATACCGGATATGACCACCATCTTTTTCTTTTTATTCTTCTTTGCAAGATCTTCTGCAGTCTGCAAAAGCAGCTTGCCCATCCCTTTATGCTGTATTTCTCCTCTTTTTCCGATCTGCGCAGCAGCGCCATAGACATGAAGCTCCCTTATGAGGGCAGAATCTTTTGTGATCTCTTTTCGTAGAGCTTTGGCTGGTAATCTCATTCGCAAGAAACCATAGATATGATTCCTGTCTTCGATTGAGATAAAGAATTCCTGCCCTCCAGAAGCTTCGTAATTATTGATTATCAGTTCCTGTTTGCCGTCTCGTTTGAAGTACGGCATTGGTTCCCGGCACCGGATACATTTGCATTTCCACTTTTTCTTTTTCATTTCTTTTTCAATGTACTGTCGAAGATTAGTTCTCTTGACACCAGCCTCAATCTCACGCGAAGAGATATCTCGCTGGATTCGCATTATTCTGCAGTACTCAGGGACATGTCTCTTGAAATTTGCAATCAATCTGGCAGCACTGTCTGTAGTCAATGGATTATATTCTTCATTCTTCCATCTGTCGTACAACTTTGTCCCACGAATAACCATGCACGGATAGATCTTAAGCATATCCGGCCTGAAACTAGGATCCCAGAACAATTGCTTCATCCCTTCGAAATCTTTTTTCATGGAAAGGCCAGGAAGTCCAGGCATGTAGTGCGCATTTATCTTAAGACCAAGATCTTTCAATATCTTGAATGATTTGATAGTGTCCAGAACAGTATGCCCTCTCTCGATCTCCTGCAAAGCTTCGTCATAGACAGACTGGACTCCGACTTCAACACGAGTCGCACCTAATCTCAACATTTCATTCGCATGCTTCAGCATAGCATAATCCGGGCGTGTCTCAATTGTCAGACCAACGCATTTGATCATAGAATCTTCATTTCTTTCCTGTTCTGTCTCAAGCTTCACATCTTTTGAAGCGCCTTTCATCTTCAGGAGCCGTTGATGGATCCGTTTCACTCTCTCAGGAGCTCCAACCTCGCCAGGCATCTCAAACAATCTTTTGAACAAATCAATGTCAAGTTCCCCATCGTCAAAGAAAACATCAGAGAAATCATTCATTGCCTTGAATGCGAATTTGATAAAGTTGTCACGATATGTTTTTGGATAAGAAATAAAAGTCCCTCCCATAATGATCAGTTCAATCTTTTCAGGAAGATGTCCCATCACAATATATTGTTCCAGGCGATTGATAACTTGAAGATACGGATCATACTTGTTCCGGATACCACGCAATGTTGCTGGTTCGTGCCCAGTATAGGATTGAGGGACATCACCAAAAACAGAACCAACACCACCAGGACAGTAAGCGCATTTGCCGTGCGGACATTTGTAGGGCTTTGTCATGATTGCAACAACAGCAACACCAGACCCAGTACGCACAGGTTTTGTCTTCAGTTCAACATCAGTATTCAGTTGGACCTGGATATCTGTAGGAACTTTCTTCATATTATGCTTTTTGCAGAGCTTGACTTTTAGCTTAGCTAGCTCTATCTTAGATAGTTGTTTCTGCTTCAGAGCTGTTTCTAGCTCTTTATAAAATCCAGCCTCACTCATACTAAGAATATCCTATGATAACTCTTTAAAAAGGTTATGCGTGCCCCCGAACCATCTTCCAAATCTCCCTGATCACAAAGATAGACACTGCGATCAGGATCACAAAACCCCAATCGTAGAGATTAAGAGGCACTGTCCTGAAGAACTGGTTCAGTGGAGTATAGATTACTGCGATCTGCAGGAAAAGGGATATGATAACTGCATACCATAATTTCTTATTTGCCCATACACCGACCTTAAACAATGAATGATGCAGTGATCTGCAATTAAACACATGCACCAGTTGGAACATCACTAGTGTTGTGAATGCCATTGTCCGTGCATAATCCATCTGCACTGCAGGCTTGTAGAGCCAATAAATTCCAAGAGTGCCAATACACATTATAATACCAATGATGATTACTCTCTGCAGGCCATGATTCCCAAGGATCTTTGTCTCTTTTTTTCTCGGTGGACGTTCCATCACACCTGGTTCTTTTGGGTCCACACCCAAAGCAAGAGCAGGAAGCCCATCAGTGATAAGATTCATCCATAGGATCTGGATTGCGATCAATGGATAACCAATCTTCATCAGTACACCTAAGAAAACTGCAAGAACTTCGCCTGCATTGCACGATAATAAGAACTCAACAAACTTTTCTATGTTGTCATATATAGTACGTCCTTCTTCAACAGCATTGACAATAGATGAAAAATTATCATCAGTAAGTATCATATCAGAAGCTTCTTTTGAGACGTCTGTTCCAGTGATACCCATTGCAATGCCAATGTCAGCTGCTTTCAATGCAGGCGCGTCATTCACACCATCACCGGTCATTGCAACAACATGACCGTTCTTCTGCAGAGCTTCTACAATCCTCATCTTATGTTCAGGGTCTACGCGTGCATAGATAGCAATCTTATCAACAACATCAGCAAGATTTCCCATCTTGTCCAGTTCTTCCCCTGTAACAGCACGCCCTTCAATACCTAATTCTTTTGCAACAGCTTTTGCAGTCTCTATGTAATCACCAGTTATCATGACAACCTTGATCTTTGCAGTCTTACATTTTGCAACAGATGTTATTGCTTCTTTCCGTGGCGGATCAATCATGCCCTGCAGTCCGACAAATATCAAACTTTCTTCTGTGACTTTTCCAAACTTCACTTCTTTATACGCAAAACCAAGAACACGCAATGCCTGCCTTGCAAATATCTTATTCTGTTCAAGAGCTTTTGCTTTCAGGTCACGCGAAAACACGCGCGCCTCTCCATCAATCAGCACTTTTGTGCATTTTAGGATAATCACATCAGGCGCACCTTTTACTAATGCAAACTTTTTTCCTTTAATCTTGTGCACTGTTGTCATCAGTTTCCGTTTAGAATCAAATGGAAGCTCTTCAATACGCAGACTAGTCTTTTCCAGGTCAACTTTCACAAGTCCTTTTTTTGCGGCACTCACCAAAAGCGCAACTTCTGTAGGATCTCCAACAACCTCTTCACCAAGAGAACCATTATTGCACAACACCCCAATCTTCAATAATTGTTTCAGGCTCGGACTGTCTGCACTGAACTTTCCTTCTGTGCTATAGCCGTCGCCAGTGACAGTTAGCTCTTTACCATCGACAAACACTTTTGTCACAGTCATCTCATTGTGCGTCAATGTCCCAGTCTTATCAGAACATATCACAGTTGTACATCCTAGTGTCTCAACAGACGGCAAAGTACGTATCAATACATTCTTCTTTGATAATTTCTGCATGCCTAAAGATAGTGTGATCGTGACAACAGCTGGAAGTCCTTCTGGAACAGCTGCAACAGCAAGACTGATAGATGCTAGAAAGATTTCCATCAATGGATATCCAGAAGAATAACCAGTAAAAAAGACAATACCACAAATGAGAATCACAAACACTGCAAGCAATTTAGAGAATCGTTTTAATTTCAATTGCAATGGTGTTAGCGGAGATTTTGCAGATTCAATTGACTTTGCAATCTTTCCCAGCTCTGTTTTCATTCCTGTTTCTGTGACAATAGCTTTTCCATGGCCGCGAGTGACAATAGTTCCTGCATACAACATGCTTGCGCGATCACCCAGTGCGCAAATCTTTTCCATTGCATGTTCTGTCTTATCATTAGGAACACTTTCCCCAGTAAGAGAAGCTTCTTGCGTCTGTAATGCTATAGCTTCGATAATACGAGCATCTGCTGGAATCTTCCCCCCCTCTTCAATGATAAGTATATCCCCAGGCACAATTTCTGTTGCATCGATCCGTTCCTGCGAACCACTGCGAAGGACAAGAGCTTTCAGCGAAGCTAACTTCTGCAGGGCTTCGATCGATTTCTCAGCTTTGAACTCTTGATAGAAACCAAGCACTGCATTAAGAATCAAAATAATAGCAATCACAGTCATATCAATATATTCTCCAGTGATCCCAGAGATGACTGTGGCAAATATCAGGATCCAGATCAGGAAATCCTTGAACTGTGAAAGAAATATTTGTAGTGCAGAAATATGCTTCTCTCTCTTGATCTCATTCTTGCCATACTTCTCCAACCTTTCTCTTGCATCTTCCTCAGAAATCCCGCTCACGCTGCCATTGAGTTCACTGATTACCTTGACAACAGGTGTCTTATAGTATTCCATTTCACCTCTCATTTAAAAAGAAGGTCTATATCTATAAATATGTTTCTATAATATTAAGAAAAGAAAGATTTATTATAATGTATTGTAATATAGATATGAATTCGAGGAAAGCAATAAATGGATGCGAAAAAGTTAGTCCAAAAATATCTCACTCTTGCAGATATCCAGATAAATGGAAAGAGACTGTGGGATATCCAGGTCCACAACCCCAAATTATATACCAGAGTCTTGGCAGGAGGTTCTCTTGCTCTAGGTGAATCTTATATGGACGGATGGTGGGACTGCAAAGCGCTTGATGAATTCTTCTACAGGATCCTGAAAAGCAGGCTGGACAAGAAAGTCAAGGATTGGAAACAGCTTATAGCCAGTGTAATCAAAGCAAAGATAGTGAACCTGCAAAGCAGGACAAAAGCTTATGAAATCGGAAAGAGGCATTATGACATTGGCAACGACTTATACAAGAACATGCTGGACAAGCGGATGGTCTACAGCTGTGGATATTGGAAGAATGCAAAGATTCTTGATAAAGCACAAGAGGTAAAATTAGATTTGATATGCAAAAAACTAGGACTAAAACCAGGAATGAAAATCTTAGATATTGGCTGTGGCTGGGGCAGTCTGGCAAAATATGCTGCAGAAAAATATAAAGTGAAAGTAGTAGGTATCACTATTTCTAGAGAACAAGCGAAATTAGCTCGTGAAATGTGCAAAGGACTTTCTGTCGAGATTCGGTTGCAGGATTATCGAAAATTAAGAGAAAAGTTTGATCGCATTGTCTCTGTCGGCATGTTCGAGCATGTCGGATATAAAAATTACAAGACATACATGGAAGTTGTCAGCCGTTGCCTGAAACCAAATGGTTTGTTCTTGCTGCACACAATCGCAGGAAACACTTCTGCAAAAACAACAGATCCTTGGATCAGCAAATACATTTTTCCAAATTCAATGCTTCCTTCTGCAAAACAGATCACAACAGCATATGAAGGATTATTCATACTCGAAGACTGGCACAGTTTTGGAATAGATTATGATAAAACTTTAATGGCTTGGTACAAGAATTTCACAAAGACCTGGAGCAAGATAAAAAAAGATTATGACACTCGTTTCTATCGCATGTGGGAATATTATCTGCTTGCTTGCGCAGGAACATTCAGGTCTGGAGATAACCAACTCTGGCAGATTGTACTTTCAAAGGGTGGGGTAAAAAACGGTTATAAAAGTATACGTTAATCCTCTAAACTCTTAAATTCTTTTAACTTTTTCCAAGGGATGTTGTTTTTCTCAAAGATTTCCTTCAACCGGATCTTGTCTTTGCCAGAAAGACCTTTCCATTCCATGACAGCAATGGTTGCTTTTGGTTCTGTTTTCTCGAAAGCCTGAAGAATAGTCTCTTCTTTCACATCTGCAACAGCATACTTTGGCATGATATGCCCAACAGCTACATTATCCGCGTATTCATCGCGCGAGAACACAGGAGCGTAATGCGGACCGCCGAATCCGACTGCGACTGAAACTTCTTTTCCCTTATTATTCTTATTGTCATCATTCGCAGTAAGAATGCATTTGCAGACAAAACGCACAGCATCCATATCATTCCATTCAACTTCAGAAGCACCGACTTCGACAAACATGATAGGCGCATTCATTGAACTCGGACCGTGATGCGTCACTTCATAACTCTTCTGGTATTCTTTGCTTGGATATTTTTTTAACTCTTTCAGCATGTTTCTAAGATAAAGTGCAGGTGCAACAGCTAATTCTTCATCCTTGCCACCTAGTCCAGCTTCGAGCCAGTTTCCAGGGGAATGACAGGAAAGCAGCTTGACCCCTCCTTCTGATTTATGGGACGAAGCAACAATATATATCTCAGGAGGCTCTTCAAAATATTCATTCACATGTTCAATCGGAATGACATTACTATTCAAGGTGACAAGAACAAAATCATCTTTTCTATACACAGGATTATCATCAACAACCTGTTCAGTCTTGACAAATCCTAGCTCTTCTACAAACACTTTGAACATGTTCATAGAAGCAATATTTTCTTTTGCAGTGATTATGACTTTCATTCCATTCCCCATTTGGAAGCACTATTTAAAACTGTAGCTTTTTCTCGAGTTATTAGATATAATTCTGGAGATGAGATCTCTTTTGGGTCAAAGTTTGGAACAGCCATCAATGGCACGCCTACATGAGTTTTATTAGAGATATTTGTGATATCATCGAGTCCCATGAACTTTCCAAACTCGTAAGCAGAGTAACAAGTATTACAAAAGTGAACATTTTCAGTCAGATAGCTTCCGATATAAGTAACTTCATCTTTTGTTCTATGATCAAGCCCGACTTCAGCATTATTTATCAGCACGATATAATGGTCGTACATTCCGCAATAGCTTCCTTCTTTTTTCACTGCTTCTGTTGTGCACTTCAATGATCCCCATGATAAGCAGGAAAGATCATTCTCCCTGCTGATCCGATTGATGCTCACATCCTTACGAAGCTCGTTGAATCCAGGCATTGAGAAGATGCCATTCGCATGCTTCTCAACATGAAGTGCAAACTTGGCAAAGTCTGTGTAATCAACAGGCACGAATAGGATATTAAACTTATTCTTCTCTTCTTCAACACAGATCCTGTTTGCAATTGCATATTTTCCCAACCGAGTTATATCTGCAATAAGATAGTCTCCTTCAATGCGGGAATCAATTATTCCCCATTCTGTTCCATCAAAGAACATCAATATTGGATCATAAGAATTTTTAGTGTTCAGGAACATTGTTCCTTCTCCGAATTCGTGTTCTGTTGAAAATTCAAACATATCAGTGAAATCAAATCCAGTCTCGTTCGCAGAAACTCTATCGATTTTTATCCGCTTTGGTATCCGTGTTGAGATAGAAACAGGAACTTTATTCTCTTCGACAAGAACAAATGTGTAAAACTCAGTCTTGTCATCTTTCTTATAGCAGCCTTCGATATAATTGTCATCAGTAAGCTGGAATATTAATTTTTTATCTTCACCAGCATGCCTCATCACAACTTTTCCTGGCTTGGCAGGAACTAGATACTTTATCCCATTCCGGAATTCAAAAATATCAATGATATCTTCCATCTTTGTGTTGAAAAAGAATTGCAGGATACTATTGCCAACCATATAATCATTATCATTCACAACATACTTGATATTATCTCCGACACAGCCAATTATTTCAATATTCAAGGCCTTATCCAGGAGAAAGTCAACATCAAGAGCAACATCGTGGGAAACAATATCAGACACTTTAAGATAAAGTTCATTCAGGCGAAGAGGAAATATGACACGAAACTTCTCTTCAGATATAGTAAGATCTTTTTGTTTTATTGTGAGAGGCCATTCGACCTCTGCAATGAAGTTTTCTTTTTGCACTTTGACAGATGAATTAATCTCACCAGGAATCACTTCAAATTCCTGGAAAGCGTCAAAGTTCGCGCACAAAGCAACATTATCATTGAGATAGTCTGAGATGATCGTCTCAATCTCTTCGATTGCTGGTAGCTTTTTTTCTTCTGCTTCTGCTGCAGCCTGGATCAATGCGACCATTGCCTGTTGTTCGATACAATTGTCAACATACGGCCTGACATTCATCACAGAAGCTGAGAAATGTTCAACCTTTTCTGCTTCTGCGCCTGCTTTTGGAGCATACACAAGATACAAAACTATTCCAGCTACAACAACAAGAATCAATCCGATCACAATAAAAACTGTTACTTGACCTCTTTTCATTAAATTATGCTACAGAAAAACAGTTTAAAAACCTATGCTTTTTAATTCGGCCTGCAACGATCGCAGTATTGTCTGAGTTTATGTTGCACCCGAAAGCGTTTCCCGCACCCCTTGCATGCCTTGAATTGTTTATAGTTTTTCTTCCCCATCTTTTTTCTACTACAGCGTAGTTATTTATATATGTTTTGATTTTGTAGTGACTATTTCAGGCATATCAGTAAAGTTTTTAAATACCTAAACTCCCCATATCCGTATCATGGGGTATCCAGAGCATATAGCTATAATTCTTGACGGCAATAGACGATTCGCTAAAAAGCTGATGACCCAGCCTTGGAAAGGCCACGAATGGGGTGCAGGAAAAGTCAGGAAAGTATGCAACTGGGCAAGAGAAATCGGTATCAAAAAATTGACATTATGGGGATTTTCCACTGATAATTTCAACAGGCCTAAAAGAGAGTTTGACTACATCATCAAAGTCTTTGACAAGGAGATAGAATATCTGCTTAATGATCCAGAAGTTGTAAAGAATAAAATCAACATCAGGTTTATCGGAAAGATAGAGATGTTTCCAGAATCTCTTCAGGAAAAAATGAAGAAGCTCATGGAAAAAACAAAAGATCACAATAAATTTCAGATTTACATTGCCTTGGCATACGGTGGAAAACCAGAATTGATTGATGCCTGCCAAAAGCTTGCAACTGATGTCCAGCTGGGAAAACTCAAGCCCGAAGAGATAAACGAGGATAAATTCGAAGAATATCTCTACATGCGTGATGCTCCAGACCTTATCATAAGGACAGGAGGGGATCACAGAACTTCAGGTTTCTTGCCATGGCAGGGAGCATATTCAGAATATCTTTTCATGGACAAATGCTGGCCAGAGTTTGAAAAAGAGGACCTTCTTAATGCTATCAACGAGTTTTCTGAAAGAGAAAGAAGATTCGGCAAATAAATAAGAGTTGAGATTCATGTACGATGTCATAATTGTAGGTGCAGGTCCAGCTGGATTAATGGCTGCGAGGCAATTGAAAGGTCTTAATTTTCTATGTATTGATAAAAAAAAGAAGATAGGGCATCCGTTGCAATGCGGAGAAGGAGTGAGAGAGAAAGATTTTCTGGATATATTCAATCACTCAAATTATAAATTCATCGAGAAAAGGATCAGGAATCATGCTTTTGCATTCAACAACTACAAGCGTAGGTTCAAACATGGTTATTTCCAGTTAAATCGGCCGAAGTTTGAAGAATGGCTTGCAGAACCGATAAAAAAGAACATAAAATTGAATATAGAAGTAAAAGACATAAGGATAAAAAAGGATTTTGTCGAGATAAAGACAAACATAAAGATGTACCAGGCAAAATTATGCATATTGTGCCACGGTCCAAATTTCAAGCTGCAGAAAAAACTAGGTCTGATCAAAAACAATCCTCCAATAGGTATATGTTATGGCGGGATTTTCAGGACAAAGCAAAAATTGAACGATGAATTTTTCTATGCTTTTGATAACAAGATCGGTTTAGGATACTTCTGGTTGTTTCCAAAGAAAGACAATCTAATAAACATAGGTTTTGGAGGTCTGAACAATCCTAAAAAAAATTTTGATTATTTCAAAAAGAAATTCGCAAAAGATGCAAGAGCAAAATACATCTACGGAGGGATCATTCCATTGTCAGGTCCGATAGAGAAGACATATGACAATAGAATCCTAGCGTGTGGTGATGCTGCGGGTTTTGTGTTTGCATTCTCAGGAGAAGGGATAAAATATGCCTTGCTATCAGGAATGTATGCGGGAAAAGTTGCAAAAGAAGCATGCAAAAGACAAAGATTTGATAGACAATTTCTTGCAAAGTACAAGACATTATGGCAAAGAAAGTTCGGAGAAGAACTGGAAGCTGGTATCCTGCTCCAAGAGATTGCAAAAAAAGTCATGAGTTATTCAAAAGATCCAAAAAATCTATTGAAGGTTCCGACTAACAGGGAACTGGCAATGGTACTTGACGGAAGAATTCCAAGACGTGTAAGGCTTGTATTCAAGATATTGAAGATCCAGAATAGAACAATAAAAAATTCATTAAAGTTTATCCTAAAAAAAATATCTTTCTAAAGCAACCATACTGCAAAGCCTATCAATACTGTGGCGCACGTAAGATAGAACATTAGTTTTGCTTTCTGCGGCCTGACAAGAGCGATAATATAGAAGAGTACGCTCAAAAGGATGATAGTGCTTGTCTCTATTCCAAATTTTCCAACCAGAAATGCCAGTAGCGAACAGAATATTGCAAACACAGTTGTAAATATCTGCCCGAACTTTGTTGCGATTGTTCTGTGCTTCACAATCTTATCATATTTTCGGTCAGCAACTGCTCCCATTGCATGCAGTCCAAGGATGAACAAAAGGAAGACATAAATCTTGAAGGGAATCAATAGGATTGATTTGTTCAATACAAAAGCCATAGCCAATACGAAAAAGATGATCACAGCATTTGATAAAGAGTCAATGATTGGTAATTCCTTGAATCTTATTGGCGATGCTGAATAAAAGTACGATAAGATCAAGACAAGGAAACATAAAAAAATATGGACAAAATTCATGCTGAAGAATGATGTTATCAGCAGAGGTAGTGCTGCAAAAAAGCTGAGTACGTAAACTGTTTTCAGCTCTTTTTTCTTTAATCGAGCTCCTCCAAGAAAAGATCCTTTCCTTGGATTTAACTTATCACTCTCATAATCAAAAACATCATTTATCCCAAACAAAAATAAGCAGTAAGGAAACGTGAAAAAGATCAGCTCCAATATTATCAATGGAGTAAGTATGATATCTCCTGCTAATTTCAGACCGATAAGAAAAACAATGATCGGCGCGATATAAAAAAAAGGACGGCTTATCTTGATAAGCCGCAGAAATTTCATTTTTACTTCTTTGCTGGAGCCGGGGCTGCTGCTTCTTTCTTCTCGCCAACAACAACAATACCAGCCTCTGTCATTGTCTTCTCAATTATAGTCGGTGGAATCTTTGCTTCGACAAGAGCTGCTTTTATCTTTTTAGGCTCTTTGTTCTTATTCAGCGTGATTATTTCTTTTGCTTTGGCTTCCAGCTGTTTTCTTCTCTCTTCAAGATCTGCCTGCAGTTTCTTCTTCTCTTCTTCTAGTGCTTTCAGTTCTTCTGCTGTAAGCTCTGTCTTTTCTGCTTTGATCTGTTCATCAAATTGACCTTCCTGTATCGCTTTCAATGCTTCTGGTGCAGTTTTTCCTTCTACAAGAACACCCATGCTCTGGCAAGTCCCCACAATTTCTCTTACTTTTTGTTTTAGATCTTTGCCAAGAAGCGCATCCTCTTTCATCTTTGCAATCTTAATGATCTGCTCAATCCGTAGATCTGCAACCTTGTCCAATAATGGATTTCCAGAACCTTTTGTAATACCAGCTTCTTTCTTGATTAGAGCTGCTGCTGGTGGAGTTCCGATCTCAATCTCAAATTCTTTAGTATCAGAATCAACAATGACTTTGATAGGCACCTGCATTCCTTTGAAGCTTTTTGTTTTTTCATTGATGGCTGCGACTACTTGTCCAATATTGACTTTCAGCGGACCTAGGGCAGGTCCTAGTGGGGGTGCTGCAGTTGCTTTTCCTCCTTCAATCAAAGCTTCAACAATCTCTTTTGCCATCTTCTACTGAAAAAAACTGGCTGGTATTTATAAAGGCTTCGTTCTTTGAGGTCTGCTGAAATCTCCAGCAAAAAGTATATAAAGCCAGGGTATATTGTTCTAAATCATCAAATGGGGGGCCAATTTAAGCTATCAGAGAACACTATTCTTTTCATCATATTAGTTATTTTCTCGGCAATTGCATTTTTCTACATCTTGAATTTTTTTACTGAAGGTGAATTCAACACAGGACACCCTCCAGTCTCAACCACATATGATAATATTTACCATCCTGCGTTTTCAATTGGAGCATATAAAAGTGGATATCCCCAGTTCTATCCTGAAAACTGGGTTGGAGTCACGGATGCTGTCTCAGTATCTCCATTGATGTACTATACTTCGTTATCTTCTTTTATGCATTTGAATACAATAAGTCCGTATGATACTTCTTTGATATATGTCATCATATTGAAAATATTCACACTTCTCGGATTTTTTATCATCTTAAGAAAAATATTCAATCTGAATATTGCTCTGATAACACTAGCTTTTTCAGCCATTATTCCTTTTGAATTATTTTTTCTTTTTATGTTCGGATTCACTTTAGATATCACAGCTGTATTTTTTCTGCCAGCAGCATTCTTTGCATTTTTATTATTAGTTGAAGCAAAAACAAACACGATAAGATATTTATCAGCTGGATTGATTGGTCTTCTGATTGCTGGGTCTTTTCAGAGTCACATTGTTGAATCTTTTTTCTTTACTATCTTTTTAGCACTATGTTGCCTATATCTGTTCCAGACAAAAAAAATCAATTTGAGCTACATTAAATCTGGGATTGTTGCGATATGCATCTTCATCTTAGGGATATTCTGGTTCTATCCTGTCTTTCGTTTTGAAATGCTGAAAATCAAATTAGGATCAGGGTTAATCATCCATGCGTTTAAAGAAGATCCATTTAGATCATATTTTTTTCATTTACCCTTTAGTGCTTTATTGATAATCTTGAGCATACTTGGAATATTAATATTTATATCTCAAAGAAAAGATATGCAGAACAAATCATTAAAAAATATTATTTTCGTAATTCCATTATTTTGGCTCGCTGTAGTTTTTTCATATAAAATTGGATTTAGTTCTAACTATGTATATCGGACTGGATTCGGGTTCTGGCCGATATTTTATCTCTACATCGCAATTCTGATTGTCGCATTGATCAATATTCTCTTTAAGCAAAAGAGATTTGCAGTGACAGTTATCTGTTGCATAATAATCATTTCTGGAAGCTGGTGGATGTATAAAACTCCTGGACACCATCAAGGGATGTATAATCCTGAGATGTGGGAATCCATAACATGGATCAGGGATAACACTCCACAAAATGCAGTTGTCTTCTCATTAAACCCTTATCACCACGGATTTGAGATGTTCAATGAAAAGATCGCTATGAATGGGGATCTTTTCACAGAGACAAACAGAAGAAACCTGGAGGCATTATGCCAGGGAAAATATCCTGAAAAATTTGAAAACCAGCATTCAATCACTCCTTCAGTTCACAGGCTAGGATGGAATAAATTCGAGCAAAAAGAGATCAGTTTCATAGTTGCAGACGGAACAAAAGTATATGTCAATGAATCATATTCCAATGCTTGGCCAGTAACACGTGCGGATTATATCGTCCTTCAACATCAAGGAATAGAATATAAACCATGCATTGATTTCTTCATAGAAGAGACAAAGAAAAGAGGATTTTCAATCGTATGGCAAAATCAACATTATATTATTATGCAAAATGACAACTCAGTTAAAATCATTCATTAAGGAAGAATTCCAGCCATTAGGTATCTTTTTGTTAGGAATAATGTTAGTGATGATACTATTATTCATAATCACAGGAGCAAAAAATAGTTTTGCAGATCTGCTTGTCTTAGGAATAGCCGTCTTCTTGTTCTTTGAATTTCCAGGTTATTTCTTTCTACATCCATTGAAACTAAATGTCCTAGAAAGAACAGTACTGGCTGCGCCTGTCAGTGTTGCATTCAATACAATCCTGTTTTATTTCATCAGCTCTGCATTCTTAGTCAGAATCTCAGCCTCATTCATCCTTATATTCATAGTGATTGTTTCACTAGCCGCATTGATCTTAATGTATAAATACTATTACAAAAAAAGAATTACGCAGTAGCTTTCCTCTTCTTTTTCAGAAGCTCTACTTCAATCTCTCCAAAATGTTTCTGCTGGTTAAGATTGACTCTTCTTTCATTAGAAAGATGCAGTAGTGGAATGAACGTGAAAACTTTGCTCTCTTTATCTTCAGATGGTAGAAGCTGTGAAAAAGTCAATGCTTTTTTACCATTTTTCTTGAAGTAATCCTTGATCTGGTTATATACTCCGACAATGACTTCAGAAATATCCATTGCATCTGGTAATTGTAATTTTCTCTGCGCAGCTGGAAGTGCACGAACAACCCTTCTCTTTCTTACATCCATTGCTTTTTCCAGCGCCTCTACTAGATCAAAGACAGAAACTTTTCTTTTCCTAGGTTGTGGCGTCTTTGGGTATAACGGAGTATCACTATCTTCCTGCGCAAACAATGGTTCAAGCAGATTAACATCATCGTAATCTTCTGCATAAGCAGCCTGTTCCTGGGTCTGTTGGAATAACCTGTCTAACTGCGCTAGTTCTTGACCGACCAATCGCTTGGATTTGACTTTCAAAAGTAAAGCAGAAGCAAGAATAACCTTGCCAGAGATCTTCAGGTCTGTAACCTTCATCTTTCTGACAGAATCTAGGTATGATTTGGCAAGCTTTGAAACATCAATGTCCCATGGATCCATTCCTTCTTGCCGGACCAGCTCCATGAGCAAAGATTGCCATGTAATCTCATTTTCATCAAATATCAGCTTATAGACTTGCTCTTCCATGTAGAAAATGTATGTTTTGGGATTTATAAAGCTTTCGGTTTGAGCCTTTTGAGGAATTCCTGCTTGAAAGTGCTGAATTCGTTGTTTTTAATGGCTGTACGGGCATCTTCTATCATCTTCTGCATAAAATGCAGATTATGGATGGTTGCCAGTCTCAGACCCAAGGTCTCTTTGACAAAGAGGAGATGTGCTACATACGATCTTGAGAAATTCTTGCAGGTATAGCATTCGCAGCCTTCTTCGATCGGACCATAATCGCGTTTGAATGAAGAGATCTTTATCGGCCCGTTCCCTGTGAACAATGTTCCCCTTCTTGCGTTTTTTGTTGGATAGACAGAATCAAAAATATCACAGCCGATATCAATCGCTTCAAGAATTGTATCAGGTGAACCAAGACCCATAAAATATCTTGGCTTATCTTTATCAATATGCGGCAGCTGCCAGTTTAATGCCTGCACTGCCTGTTCTTTTGACTCTCCAATTGCCAAGCCACCAAACGCAACACCGTCAAGTTTCATCTCATTAATTTTTTTCGCACTTTTTTCTCTGAGATCCTTGAAAGTTCCTCCCTGCGTGATCCCAAACAATAGTTGTTTTTCATCAGTATATTTTTTTGCGACAATACAACGCTCTGCCCATGCATGCGTTCTCTTTACCGCGCCTGCAATATAATCATAATCCCGTCCATAATGCGGAACATCGTCAAGGCACATTGCAACATCTGCACCCAAACCATGCTGTATCTGGATAGATTTTTCTGGAGTCAATGTCTGCTTCACACCTGAGAATGGATCCCTGAATCTTATTGCTCTATCATTCAGGTCGACAAGCATTGTCTTGCTCAGAACTTGAAAACCACCGCTGTCAGTGAAGATGCATCTGTCAAAGTTCATGTACTTGTGGATGCCACCACCCTGTTTAATAATATCAATCCCTGGTCTTAATGATAAGATAAATGCATTGCAGATGATTGCATTGACATTCATCCTGTACAATTCTTCTGGCAGCATATTCTTGACTGCGGCCTTAGTGCCGACTGGCATATAGAAAGGACTCTCTACTTTGCCGTGCTTTGTATGCAAGACACCGCAACGTGCCCCCCCTGATTCTGCCTTTAATTCAAACATGGATGGTTTTAGAAATAGGCAGTTTATATAATTTGTCACATTTCCCTCAAAAATCACAAAATTGTGATTTTTGGGGCCCAAAATACCCAAAGGGTATTTTGTTGTATCAAAAAACATATAAAGACAGAAAATGTTCAAGGTACCATGAAAAGAGGATTGATAGTATTGATTTTGATTCTTATGCTTGTTCCAATCTCTATAGCATCAGACGAATACTATCTGCCTGGAGAGGAGCCAGAACAACCAACTGTTCAAGAACAAGCTCCAGTTGTATCAACAACAGCACAAGAAAAACAGATAGTGGTTGATAACTATTACCAAATAATAGATCTATCAAAGGCAGGATTAAATTTCTGCAGAAAAAAAGAGCACGCGTCTGCAATAGAAAAATTGAATGAAGCGCACGAGCTTGCAAATGATCTCGAATACGTTAACAGTGCATTTAAGAGATTGACTACTCTCTTGAAAGTCTGGATTTTATGTGCCAGTTACCAGGAAGAAAGTGATGATCAGGTTGATTATATCCTAGGAGCTGGAAGAACAACAGAAAGTGCAATGGAAAAAGCAGAGGCTTATATCCAAGCCCACAATATCCGCGCTGCCCAGATGTTTTTTATCACAGCTGGTTCCTGGGAAAAGATGAGGTACCGGGGAAGAAATCTGGAAACACCTTATGATCAAAAATATACTTGCGAGATGGAACTGTATTGTCTTGAAAAAGCAAAAGAGCTTGAGTTTCCGCAGGCAGACGCAGCACTCAACAAACTGGCATCGTCAGGAGAGTGCGAAGGTTTCTCAGCAGTTGCTCCAGAAGAACAAGCACCAATAAGAACAGAAGAAGAGCAGGAAATATTTGAAGAGCTGCTTGAACCAAAAGCTGAAGAAGTAAAACCAGAACCACAAGAACCAACAGTAGAAGTTGAAGAAAAAGTACCAGCACCGACAGAATCAAAAAAGCTTTCACTTCTCTTTGCTATAATATCAATCTTTGCGATCATTTTTATTATCTGCGCAGTCATTCTGATTTTAAAGAAAAAGTATTCTTAAGGATGCGCCGACCGGGAATCGAACCCGGGCCAGACCCGTGGCAGGGGTCTATTGTACCACTCAACCACCGGCGCGTGATATTCTGAAAAATATACAGACTATATATAAACCTAATGGAGAAATCTATTCAGGCGCTTTTATCTGGCCTTCTACTGTGATGATTGCTGAAGGTTTTGCTTTTGTCTCGACTTTTATCCTTCCTGTTGAATCTGCAGTGGTTGTTATTTCTGCTTCAAGCTCTGTTCCGCTCGGATCATAGACTTTGATTATGACTTCTGAATCAGGTACAAAGATCCCAAGCGATGAGACTTGTCCTCTTTCATTCACAAAGATGTCATCACCTTCAACATATTCAGAAGCATCAAAGCTTTGTGTGATATCATCGTAAGTTGTTGGGTTGAAGCCTAATTCCAGTTCTGTATTGTCTGGAATACCGTCACCATCACTGTCTGCTTTCAGTGGATTTGTACCAAGGGCAATTTCAAGTGCATCTATCAATCCGTCCCCGTCAAAATCATCAAGCGGAATGTTCAATGTTGTTGAGACATAATCATTGAATGCTGCAATCTCTTCTTTGTCAATAATTCCGTCACCATTTGCATCAATCAGATCAGTCAAAGGTGTTTGTGATTCATCTTCAGGAGTCTCTGGATCGTCAGCAGGAACAGGATAATATTTTTTTGTCTTTGGATCAGGCACTTTCTTGTATTTTGGCGGTTCCTTTTTTGGCGGTTCTGGTATTGGTTCTAGTTTTGGTAGTTCTTCTTTTTTAATTTTTTCAGGAACTTTCAGGAATATTTTTCCTAGATGTTCATATTGAACAAACGGAACCTGTTTTATCACACCGCGCATCTCTATGACTTCTCTTCCAGGAACAATCACAGATTCGTACTCTTGCGCAAAAGCAGCTTCAAAACCAAGCAAAATTCCGCCTCCGATCGGAAGAGCGCTCAATGCTTCCATGATTGAATCTGTTTTTCTCTGCTCTGCATCTGCCTGTGCAAACACAAGACTAGAACATAGTATAAACATCAGCATGAACGTAATTAGCTTCTTCATCATCACCATTTATCGACAAAGAATTCTCCTATATAAATTTAATGAAAAAAAGAGTGGGTCCACCCGGATTCGAACCGGGGACCTACGCCGTGTAAGGGCGTTGTCATAACCACTAGACTATGGACCCAATGAGCCCGAGGGGACTTTCATAGAAACAAAAGGGTTTTGGATTAAAAGTTTTCTGCTTCTGTTTTGAACCCCTGACCACTGGCTGTCTTAGTCAACTCTGATACCAGAGCGTGGACATATAAGACCAGCGCTCCACCAGACTAAGCTACGGGCTCGTGATTATGTCTGATAGTCAAATGGTTGCTTATAAAAGTTGCGATATAAAAACCGCAATAAGCTTTATATATGGGCTCTTTTTCCTTATACATATTGAGGGGATGCTTCCCGCATTGACTATCCTGTGGATAGGAGGAGAAAGCTATGGAAATCAAGCAAATTCAAGCTGCTATCAATAAAGCACGTGACGCTTCTAGAAAACGTAAGTTTAATCAGACTTTTGATCTAATTGTAAATCTAAAAAATATTGACCTGAAAAAAAATAAAGTGGAGATCTTTGTGGATCTGCACCATGAGAAAGGAAAGAAGATCAAGGTCTGCGCTCTAGTTGGTCCTGAATTGTTGGATCAGGCAAAAACAGCTTGCGACCATGCGATTGTCTCTGAAGATTTTGGAGATCTGGATAAAAAGAAAATAAAAGAGCTGGCAAAGACTTACGATTTCTTTATCGCACAGGCAACCATAATGCCGAAGATTGCTCAGACTTTCGGACGTGTATTCGGTCCGCTGGGGAAGATGCCTAATCCAAAAGCAGGTTGTATTGTACCGCCTACAGCAAACCTTAAACCACTATATGAAAAATTGCAGAGATTGGTTAAAGTAAGTGCACAAAAACAACCAGTTATACAATGCGCAATTGGAACAGAAAATCTTGATGATGCGATAATCGCTGATAATTATCTGACAATTTACAAAGCACTGATCACAAACCTGCCTAATAGAGAAAATAATATCAAAAAAGGTTTCATCAAACTGACAATGGGGCCTGCAGTAGGAGTTGAATAAAATGCCAGCAGATTGGAAAAAACGATTGATAAAGGAATATGAAAAATTAATAGAAGAATATCCAGTCATTGGCATCGTTGATTTTACTTCATTGCCAGTTCTTCAGCTGCAGCAGATGAGAGAAAAATTGAGAAAAGATGTTGTTGTAAGAGGCGGAAGAAAAAAATTATTCGGACGTGCAATCGATAATATGAACAAGAAGATTGCAGGACTTGAAAAATTAAAGGAATATGCTGAAAAAGGATTACCCGGACTCATATTCACAAAAGAAAATCCATTCTCGTTATACAAAAAATTGCAGAAATCCAAGAGTTCTGCGCCTGCAAAAGCAGGACAGATCGCACCTAAAGACATCGTTGTTCCTGCAGGGCCAACAAGCTTCTCACCAGGTCCGATTATTGGTGAGCTGGGAAGTGCAGGAATTAAAGCCGGAATCGAGGGTGGAAAAGTTGTGATAAAAGCAGATTCAACTGTTGTAAAAGAAGGTGAAGTGATAAAAGCACAGGTTGCTGGTTTGCTTTCACGTTTAGGTATTAATCCGATGGAGATCGGCCTGAACATTGTTGCTATTTTTGAAGCAGGAACAGTATATCCTAAGTCTGTGCTTGCAATTGACGAAGACAAGTTTATGAGTGACTTGACAACAGCGGGACAGTGGGCGTTCAATCTTGCAATGAATGCAGGAATATTGACTAAAGAGACAACAGAATTAATGATAACCAAAGCATTTAACGATGCTAAAGCTTTGGCATTGGCACAAGAAATTATGGCTGATGCTGTTACAGAAGAGTTGCTTGCCAAAGCAAACGCACAAATGCAGTCTGTGAAGCAGACAGCAAAAATTGAGTGATATTTTCCAATCATGGTTGAGAAATATCAGGAGGTCAGAAAAATGGAATACATCTATGCCGCGATGTTGATTCATAAAGCAGGGAAAAAGATAGATGAAGAAACACTTAAGAAAGTATTGAGTGCAGCTGGAGCAACTGCCGACGAGGCTCGAGTTAAAGCTACTGTTGCAGCTCTTGACGGTGTTAATATTGATGAAGCTATTACCAAAGCAGCTATTGCAGCACCTGTCGCTGCTGCCGCACCAAGCGCAGCACCAGCAGAAGGTGATAAAGCAAAGAAGAAAGAAAAGCCTAAAGACGAAGGGAAATCAGAAGCAGAAGCAGCTGCAGGACTGGGTAGCCTATTCGGTTAATTTTTTTATTTTATTTTTTTATTGACGACGACATTTTAGTGATTTCAAGTTGGATATGCCACTGATAAAAATGGAAGAAAAGAACAAAAAAGATTTAAAAGCTTATGATCAGGAGATTGCCGGGCTCAAAGAGGTCTATAACAAACTTTACATAGAGAAAGAGTCGTGGGCAAAGAAAAAATCCGAGATAGGTCAAAAGATTTCTGAGATTATCACTGAGATCAAGCGTATGAAACAGAGCAGAAGAAGCTATAATAAATTGATACAAGACCTGAAAAAAGAGCGTGATAAGAAGAATGCTCTGGTCAAGGAACATATAGATAAAATAAAAGAACTGGAGAAAAAGAAGAAGGATATGTCGAGAGGACTGAAAGTAAATCCTATGGCTCTGAAAAGAGAGATAGATAATCTAAATACAAAGATGGAGACAGAAGTTCTATCGATGAACAAAGAGAAAGCATTGATGAAAAAGATAAAAGCGCTGAAAAAAGAATATGGAAAGGTCGCAGAAGTTGTCAAAGTCCTTGAAGAAGCCGAAAAAGTAGAGAAGATAATCAAAGAGAAAAGAAAAGATGCAAAAGAGATCCACGATAAAGTGCAGGAGATGGCAAAGAAAAGCGAGGAGCGCCATCAGAACGTCCTCGAGATGGCAAAGAAAGTCGACGAACTAAGAGAACAGGAAGAAGCTGTTGCTAAACAGTTCCAGAAGAAAAAAGAGGAATGCGCAGTATTAGAGAAGAAATTAAAGATAAATCTTGAAAAAGCAACAGAGATCAAAGGAAGAGAGAGGAAAAAGAGACAAGCAAAAAAGAGAGTTGCTGAGAAGAAAGCGCAAGAGACAATAAAAGCAAAATCTCAAGAGGCTGAAGAGAAACTAAAAAAGAGACAAAAATTGACAACAGAGGACCTTCTAGCGCTTCAAGCTAAAGAAGATAGAGATACTAAAAAGAAGAAATAATTCTTATTTTGATTTGAATTCTGTAAAACCACACTGTCCGCAGGTCATTCGATCTTTATGCTCAGCCAGGAACACAGCCCTTCCGCATTTAGGACATGTCCTGTTCTTTCGTTTTACAGAAGTTCCAGAAACTTCGTATCTAGTGTTAGCGTGCTTTCTTTTCTTTGGTGTTTTAGGTTTACTTTCCTTTGTTTTCCTTTTTTTCTTTTTTGCCATCTTTATGCAGCCTCAGCCTTTTCTTCCTTCTTCACAGCAGGCGTTTCAACAGGCTTCTCTGCTGGAGCTTCTTCTTTCTTCTCAGCAGGTGCAGCTTCTGTAGGTTTTTCCTCTGCAGGCTTCTCCTCTTTCTTAGGAGTGTTTCTCTTGATTACTTTTTCTGTCTCTGCCTTTTTCAGGCTTTCAGCATCTTTGTAAACGCGAACTTCAACTTTTCCGGATTTTGATCCGAACTCTGAGAAAATATTCTTGACAACAACAAGATCCTCTTTCACACCGAGCTGCGCTGCGATCCTATTCTTCAATTCAAGGATTGAGGGAGTAGCACCGTCAAATTCGCACTTTGCGATTATAGTCTCTCGTTGAAATAATGCTTCGTCTTTCTTCTCGATAATATCAATCTTCATTTTTATCTTACTTTAATTGCATATTCACCTGCAATTGTCGCTCCTATTTTTTTCGCTATCTCACTCTTTTCAGGATCTAATATGATAATACGGCCTTTCCAATTGGTTGAAAATTGATTTTTCTTGCAAATAGGACATACGTCTCCAGTGACAAACAGTTTACAGCCTTTGCATACCTTTTTCATTTTCACACCTATTTCTTCTTCTTTGTTTCTTTCTTAGCAGGTTTTTCTTCTGGTTCTGCTTTTCCTGACTTTTTCTCGGCATCTTCCTTTATCCATTCAATTTTCCCAAGACCAGCCTGTCTCATTGTGATACCTATCTTCGGATTTGAGATGTCTTTGAATGATGCTGCGATTATCCGTGCTCTGCAGTCGTCTCCGATTTTCAAGACACGTTTACTATCTCTTCCTGTAAGTACTTTTTCTTTTGCAAATGAAACAAAATCATCCATTGTCTGTGAGATATGTATCATCCCGTCCATTGGACCTAAATTGATGAACGCACCAAAATCAGCCATATCTTTTATTTTTCCAAGGACAACTTCCTGCATCTCTGGCTGGAACGTGAATAATGTGAATGTTGTCGGATAGTAAGGCGCACCGTCACCAGGTACAATAACTCCTGTTCCAATACCCTCGATATCACCAACTTCAATCACAGAACCAAGACTTTTGGATATGTATCCTTCGTATTTTTCTCTTAGTTGTTTGAATACAGCTTTTTTCACGTCTTCTCCAAGCAGTGTCGGAGGAATACGGATGTGGTCTTTTAATTTTACAGTGTAAAACATTTTTCCCTCAATCAATTATTACGTATTTTTTCTGCCTCAGAAGGATAATCTGAAGCTTTTTTGAATGTGCTTTTTTCTTTAATGGAATATCCTGAGTTGCTATCAGATATCCGCCTTTCTCTGCAATTTTCAGGATGAGCTCGTCCACATTTTTAAAAGTTTGCGTTTTTGAGCTCAAAATCTTTATCCTGAATTTCTT
The DNA here is from genome assembly GCA_023133595.1 of Nanobdellota archaeon. Taxonomy (GTDB): domain Archaea; phylum Nanobdellota; class Nanobdellia; order Woesearchaeales; family WJKV01; genus JAGLWF01. The sequence continues at coordinate 76,067 of JAGLWF010000005.1, forward strand.
CACGAACTGTTTGCCCAGCTTCGCTGCCTTCTGAAATTTCGGCGCTTTCTTGGCAATGATGGTGTCCAGCTCGTCCATTGTCTTGTCGACGATGAAAAACCGCGCTCGGGGATCCAGATCTCTAATCATGGAAAATATATCAACCCCCAGTGTACCTGGAATTAGCAGGAAATTTGTATCCAAGATGATTTTCATTGAATCATATATAGGGTCTCGAATCGGTTTATAAAGGTTGTGTTAAAAAGGGCTGAAACCGACAGATATTTATATCACTATGCCACAAATAAGCAGATGAAAAAAGCATCGATTGCTCTGATACTCATTACTGTTCTCTTACTTTTCACATTAAGCGGATGTACACCCATAGGTAAAGCTGGGTGGGCGACTAGGCAGAGTATAGGCAATATTACGCAAGATGTAATAATTCAGCAATGTGTCGATTCAGACGGAAAACAAATCGACCCTTACACTCAAAATTATGTAACCTATAACAATCAAAGATATTATGATAGATGCATAGCTGGCGGAAGTGGCATAATGGAAGAGGCAACATGCACTAGAAATACATTAGTCTACCAACAATATCCTTGCGGCAAAGAAGGAAATATATGCTATAATGGCGCTTGTGTAAAACCTGGAGAATGTGCAATACCTCTTGACTGTGGATTAGATGAACCTGTAGGAATGCCATATTGTCGGGGAAATGATATTGCATTGGATTTCCGTATCTTTGAATGTAATCCGCAAGGAAATATAGCTTTTATAGCTCCAGGAGCAATATGTACAGATAAAATAACAAGATTAAAACTCCATACCTGTTCAAACAGCACACAATGTGATGGAGGAACATGTCTAACTCCTTGCAAAAGTGACAATGATTGCACATCTGGATCAACAGATAAATGCATAAGAGGATTCTGCACAGTAGATAATACATATTATACATATTGTTATGATTCCGACCATACCAAACCCAATATAGATTTACTAAATGATTATTCTTTTATGATTCCTTCAACAACAATCAGGATTACACCACCTCAAGAAGGGGCGCCAACAGTTATGTATTTCAATGATTTTTGTGATATACTAGTAAGAATTGGGGGAAAAGTGCAACCTGGAGTAGTTAATCCTAATCCTACAGTTGTTGAGGAACACTATTGTCAAAATAATCAAGTTAGAATCCATCATACAGTAGAGTGTTCAAATCTTCAACCAATAGGAACATATCAAAGTTGCCAGTTCTATAGAAGCCATCAAACTAATCGATATGTGGGTTGGCCAGCAAATATAGGTGCTTGTAGTTGATCCTTGAGTATTAAAATAACTCAATATCATTCCGAAATCCTTTTATATTGAGTTCCATCCTTCGCCTTATCGGAGAGGAAATGGGGAAGATACAAGAACTGCCAATAGATCTCATCAACAAGATCGCAGCTGGCGAAGTCATTGAACGGCCTGCTTCTGTTGTCAAAGAATTGATAGAGAACTCTATAGATGCAGGTGCGCAGAATATTATTATTGAAGTGAAAGAAGGCGGCAAGTCTTTTATCCGCATCCAGGATGATGGTTCTGGCATGTCATCAGAAGATGCAGAGCTCGCAATAAAAAAACATACAACTTCTAAGATAAAAACATCAGGAGATCTGTTTCGTATCTCATCTTTAGGCTTTCGCGGTGAAGCTTTGGCATCGATCGCAGCAGTTTCCCGCATGGAAATGCTCACAAAAACACAATTAGACACAGAAGGTCTCGAGCTCGAGATTGAAAACGGGGAGATAAAAAATAAAAAACCAGCTGGAGTGCCGATCGGGACAACAATCAAGATTTATGGTTTATTTTACAACACTCCTGCACGAAAAAAGTATATGAAAGATATCCCTGTTGAATTCTCGCACATTGCAGATGTTGTGACAAAGTACGCGCTTGCATATCAAGGGATCGGCTTCAGGTTAGTGCACAATGGAAAAGATATTCTTTTTGCACCAAAAACTCCTGATAGATTAGGAAATGTTGTGAACATCTACGGACGCGAGCTTGCAAAAGAGATGATCCCTATCAATAAAGAGACTGAAAATTTCAAAGTGCGGGGCTTTATCGGCAAACCAACAATAAATCGCGCAGACAAATCAATGATCATCACGTTTATCAATCATCGTTACATCCGGAATCAAAAAATTAATGCAGCAATTGTGGATGCATATGCAAATCTCCTGAACACAGGACGTTATCCTATTGTAATTCTAAATTTTGAGATTCCAAAAGAAAAGATTGACGTGAATGTCCATCCAACAAAGATTGAAGTGCGGATCGAGAAAGAAGATATTGTCTGTTTTGAGATAAAGGATGCGATCAAATCAGAATTGGAATCAATAAGTCTTGTTCCAAAAGCAGATCCAGCAAAACTAGTGCAATCACAAATACCAAGCTCATTACCACAGACAGATATTAGAAATATTCTACGGAACAAAGAAGCATTATTAAATCAAATGGAACAGTTTAAGAACAGACCTATCGATGTCGAGCAAAGCACACAGAAACAATTGACACTGAGCGAGAAAGAAGGTATTGTGATCACACCGATCACAGTTGAAAATGCGGCGTACAATGTTATTGGTAGAATTCATAAAACATACATCCTAGTTGAAACAATGAATGGCCTGCGCCTGATAGACCAGCATGCTGCACACGAACGTATTGTTTACGAAGAAGTTCTTGAAAAATATTCAAAGAATGCTGTGAAAGTCCAGGAATTGCTCCAGCCAGTGCAGCTGAAACTGAATATTGCAGAGCATGTCCTTGTGAAAAACAACAAAGAGAAGCTGAAAGAGTTCGGATTCACACTGGATGAGATCAGTGGAAATACTCTGGTCCTGCGGACAGCACCTTCAATCCTGGGAAAGCAGCAGAGTCCAGAACTGTTCATGGACCTGGTTGCAGAACTGAAAAAGGAGAAGGATAAGAAGATTTCAACTATCACAGAAGATATTCTTGCCCGGGTCGCGTGCAGAAGAGCTGTAAAAGCCGGAGACATCCTGGAAAAAGTAGAGATGTCAACTCTTGTAAAGCAGTTGATGCAGTGCAAACAACCTCATTCATGCCCGCATGGCAGACCGACAATGATAGATTTCACAATCCGTGACCTTGAGAAAAGTTTCAACAGGATTCGTGGATTTGAAACTAATGCCTAATTCTAGCCATTGCTGCCAAGTGTAGCCTTCTGATTTTTGTATACGAGATACATAGACTCGGTTTCTAAAACAAATGATCATACTAGTGAAACGCAGCAATGGCTAAAAACAGTTAGAATTCTAAAAAAATAAAAGAAAAAAGGGGAAATCTAACGAGAATCAAAGATTCTCGGAGATGCCAATAACGAAGTTATTGAGCATCAACTATCACCTCTTTTTCCCCACTGGAATATAAAGGGGATCTAAGTCCCCTCATCCCAAACCTTCAAAACCTTTTATGGCAAGCAGTTGAATATAAAAAAATCCCTCTGATTATTCAGAGGGACCAAAAGTGCCTTCTTAACCTAATATTGGGGGTATTGGGTAGAAAAAGGAAGGCATTTTAGCGTGCTTACCTAATCTACAGCATTTCAATTCCCAGTTCTTCGCCAAATCTCTGATTTTCTTTGGCTTTTTGCTGGGAAGTTACTTTACCGAGTACCCAAGGCGAAGTTACTCCTGTAATGATAGTCATTACAGTCAACTTGCCCTTCATGTCATTCGTGACCCTGGCTCCCCAGATTACATTTGCATCTGGATCTAAACTTTCTGTGACCATCTCACCTACTTTTGTAATTTCTTCCAAAGTCATGTCCGGTCCACCATGTACGTGGATCAATGCTCCTGTTGCACCTTCGTAATTAATATCCAATAATGGATTTGAAAGTGCGCCCTGTACAGCTTCCACAACTTTGTTGTTGGTATCGGATGCACCAACTCCAATTACAGCTACACCACCATTTGTCATGATAGCCTTTACATCTGCATAGTCTAGATTAACTAGAGATGGTACCGCAATTGTTTCTACGATTCCTTTGATCATTGTTGAGATCAGTTCGTTTGCTACTGCAAATGCCTGTGCAATTGGCAGATTTCCTGCAATGGAAACTAGCCTGTTGTTGTCAATTACAATAACAGTATCAGAATTTTGTCTCAACATCTGCAATCCAAATTCAGCTTTGTCAATTCTCGCCCTTTCAATATCAAAAGGCATTGTGACTGTGCCGATTACAATAGAACCAACAGATTTTGCTACTTGCGCAACTACTGGTGCAACACCTGTGCCTGTTCCACCACCTTCACCTGCACATACGAAAACCATGTCGGATGCTTTTAGTGCTTCCTTAAGCTCTTGGATGCTTTCTTTAGCAGCTTCAGCTCCTTTTATAGGATCTCCGCCTGCTCCAAGACCGCGTGTTACTTCCTCACCAAGTAATATCTTACGGTCAGCTTCAGTTACACTCAAGTGCTGCTGGTCTGTATTAACAGCAATGATCTCTGCGCCCTTTACTCCTTTCTTGAAGAGCCAGTCAACCATATTATTCCCTGCTCCACCACAGCCAATAACTTTGATATTAGCTTGGCCAACATCAAAAGAAGATGTTTCTTTTTTCTCTAGATGTTCTAATGCGTTTTCAACAATAAAGTCCATTTTTTCTCCCCCTTTTTGTTGTTTTTTCTGTAAAGTATAACCACTAGTTCGAAAGATTTAAATATGAGTTAAGCTATACCTTTCTTTAGAATTCAGTTGTTCGCCAAAACAACGCGTTTGATTCGCCAAAGTCAAACGGAATTTTTACAGTTCAAAAAACATCTAATCTAAAGTATCACTAGCAGGTTCTCTTATTTAAGCATTTCTAGAATTAAAAATATATTATTTAGAATATAGTTCAGTTTTCTTGCCAGAATAGAGCCCCATTGAAGTCATCTTCCTATATTGCGTACTATCTAAGCAAACAAAGCTTATTTCAAACTGTTTTTCTCTTTTTATTGCTTCAATTATAGGTTCTATTTCTATCTGGGCCGATTTATCCCCAATTATCAATAAATTAGCCTTATCAGCCTTTATTTCGCCATGCTGGATGATTGTATCGATTTTTGTATTTCGCTTGATTTGGCTCACAAACAGGTCTATTACATTTTCTTTGCTTACAAAGATGGATCCGAGAAAACGCGTATTTGAGTTGCTAGAGAGTCTGTAAAGCCGGAATTTACTCATCTTAATCTCATCCACCAGTTTTAGCTTGACTAATCTCTTTAGAATTCGGAATGTAGAAGCAGGCGGAACACCAGATACCTTGGCTAATTCTCTTAGGTAGAATTCTTTATTGTTGTTGGTTAATGTAAGGTAGATCTTTACAATCTTATCATCAATCAAGCTTGCTAAGATCTCTGATTTCTCCATTATTAGTTTTTGGTAAGACCAGCTTGTATTTAATCGTTTCGTTTTTGAAACACTGTTCCGTGAGAGAGACAGTGTTCCAATTTTGATATACTTGTCTTTAAAAGCTAGATTTATTCAGAATCAGGTTTCTCTTCTGGCTTCTTCTTTACTATACGAACCACTCTCAACTTTCTGATCGGCTGGCCAGTTACCTGCTGGATACCAAGATTTTTCATCTGTTCCTGGTCTGGACTATCAAAATATTGGCTGGAAAATTTCAGATAAGCGCCAGCATATTCCGGAAATTTTTCAGGAGCATCCTTTCTTGCATCCTGTGCTTTTTCATAAATCTGGGTTTGGATCTCTTCAAACTTTGCTGGTCCGCATTCTTCTGGAAATGTTTTGCACAGAGCTGCATACCACTCTGCATATGCCATCATCCTACTAAGATCTTCTTGTTGAAGTGCATTTTCAACTTGAGTGTATAGCTCATCGCGTTTTTCGATTATCTTTGGAACATCAATCTTGTGCCTTTTTGCTTCAGATTTAGCAATCTCTTCAATATCTGCTGGCTTAAAATCCTCTGGGACATACAGAATGAATCTATCATATTCATTCTTATAAATATCAATTAATCCAGGAATGTTTCTGAAATCTAGATCCTGGAATCTTCTTTGCATATCATCTCTAAATCCATCAAGATGTCCAACAATATTCTCTCTATACCTCTGATCAATATCTTTTGTTAGATCTAACTTAACATTTACATCTGGGAAGTATTCACCCCATTTCTCATACAATATCTTGTTGTTCTCTAGCAACTCATCCACAGTTTTATCTTTACAAGCTTCTGCAGCTTCCATAATTTTAATTCTAGTAGCTTCCAATACCTCCTTTAGCAATCGTTCTGACTGCCTTAGGAATCGTTCGTAGTGTGTATATAGTCTGCTTGGGCTCAGTTGCGCTTTTTGAGCTGCAAGCTCTATTGTTTCAGAGATATTTGTCAAAAGGGTTGTCAATGTTTTTGGTCCAGGCAATTCTTTGATCTGGAATGGATCCATATCATTGATCATCTCATCTATAGCATTCTCATAGAACTGCCGGTCTGGATTGAACAGGACAAGCTCTTCAAATCTATCATTTGGATCCCCTCTTGCATTTTGAGCATAATCATCATTTATCAGAACTGCACATTCTTCTAATAAGAAAAGCATTCTTCGCAATGCAGTTGGTCTTCCACCCAAAGAAGGTTTGTTCACTTCTACCTTTCTTGCCTCTCTTAGAACTTTTGCTTCATATCCACGAATCTCTTTCTCACGCAAATTCTTCAACTGATCTATATATTGCTCCTTATCTTTTGGATTTTCTGAATCTCTCAGATCCCGGATTAAATAATTTATTCTATCAGCAAAAATATGGAATTGGCTCACTCCAAATGGAAATTCACGTATCAGGGTTGCTTTATTCATCTCATATGGTTCAATCTTACCTTTGCTTATTGCTTTGTCTAATTCTCTAAACAAGAATTCAGCCAATCTTTTGTTAGTAATCTTTCTTATAATGTGATCATCAGGATTTACAGTCACTCCTTCCTTTTGCAATGCTTGAAAATCTGATTGGACTTCTTTTACAAAAAAATTAAGCATAAATCTGTATTTGCAGTTGAAAGTCTTAGGATAGAACCCTAATTTTCTTGCAAGCCTGCCATCAAGAGTGACAGGAGATTCATAATCCATATTAAAGATATTTCTTCTATGCATCAGGTATGTGATCCAGGCTTCTGTTTCAATTTTTTCTCTCCATTCAGGTGAGAATCGTTCTTCTAACGCAGGCTTCACATCTCTCCAGGCGCCTTCAAAAGTCTGATCAATGGTTTTCAATGCGTCAAGCATCTCTTTTCTAGCAGCTCCATTTTTTCTATGTGCAGATCCTTCAAGAATATCAGATTGGGCTTCTATTGTTTTGCTAGCTCTATCTAGCCTATTATCATATCGTATTAATAATTTGTATAAGCCCATATTGCGCCTCTTATAGGAATCTACCATATATGGCCCTTTATAAAGTTTACGTTCACTTACTACTTGTTAGAGACAATGATCTCTTCATATTTGGCCCTGCCATCCACTTTATAATAATAGAATATGCCTGCTGAGCCATCCTGGCTAGCTCCTGGATTAAAGAACAAGCTGGATGTGACCTGCCTTGGCATTACTTCTGCATCTTTCTGATCCACTGCTCCAGCAGATTCATGGATATGGCCAAAGACTGCAAATTTTATATCTGAATCTTGCATCACTTCTAAAAGATGTTCAGAACCAACATGTTTTCCAGATTCCAAGACATCAATACCATGATCACCAGAACCCAATGGTGGGCAATGTCCAATCAATAGAATGTCATCATCCAATCTTTGCGAAAGAACAAACAATTCATCTGCATCTGCAATAAAACCATCTTCTGGAGTCACTTTTTCATCAACACAACCAGGTAAAGATAAGATATCAATATCTTTTCTGTCCAATGTTCGAATTTTTGTCATGTCAAACAATTTGTCGTAATTTTTTATCTTATCTAGAAAATCATCATCTTTTAATCTTGCCATTGCCTTGTTCCACGCTTCTTTTGTCTCATGATTCCCAGGAATCACATAAGTCGGATAACCGCGCATCAAAGTTCGTTTCAAGACCATGTAAATTTCTTCATCATCTTCAACTTTATCTGGTCTTCCATAACTATGCTGTTCATTCAATGATAGGTCTCCAGCAATGATAATTGCATCAACTTCTTTTTCCTCGAATCGATCTAATATTTTTCCCAGATTATCATAATCACCATCTGCATGGATATCTGCAATAATGCCAAAAGTTGTTGGTTTGCTCGGATCTGGAAAACCTTGAGGACTTCCACAGCCTATAATAAAAAAAGATATCAACAGTACAAGAATTAATTTTTTCATTTAACCTCCTCCAAGATAGAGCTTTGCAACATCCTTGTTTCTCAGCATATCTTTTCCTTTACCGTGCATCTTATTTTTTCCTAATTCGAGAACATACGCACGATCAGAAATATTCAATGACATCTTTGCGTTCTGCTCAACAATAACCATTGCAACCCCATCTTTATTGACTTCAATTAATTTTTCAAAAATCAAAGCTTTCATCTGCGGAGATAGACCTAAAGAAGGTTCGTCAAGCAAAAGAAGTTTAGGTTTTAACATTAAAGCTCGACCGATCGCAACCATCTGCTGCTCACCACCTGATAACAGGCCCGCTTTTTGATCTTTTCTTTCTTTTAATCCAGGAAATTTTTTGTAAACAGATTCGATATCCTCAGAGAGATCATCTTTTCGTATGAAACCCCCCATCTCTAGGTTTTCTTGTACAGTTAGGTTAGGAAAAACAGATCTTCCTTGAGGTACATATGTGATTCCCAGCTTTGTGAGGTTCTCAGGCTTACTTTTTATTATATTTTTTCCGTCGAAAAATATTTTTCCTTTTCTTTTTTCTATCAATCCAAAGATATTCTTCAATATTGTGGATTTTCCAGCACCATTCGGACCGATTATAGAGACTATTTCACCTTTATCAATATGCATCTTCACTTCATGAAGCACTTGCATCTGCCCATACCAGGAATCAAGGTCTTTTATTGTCAATAGATGTTTCGTCATTTTTATTTTTTTCCTTATTTTTTCTTCCTCCTCTTTATCTTTATCACTTTCCCAAGATATGCATCTAAAACACGCTTATTCTTCTGTATCTTTTTCGGAGGCCCTTCTGCAATCTCCTCTCCACCATCCATAACAACAACTTTGTCAGCAATCTTCATGACAAAATCCATATTATGCTCGACAAACAGAATAGTTTTTCCTTTTTTCTTCAATTCTTTCAGAAGATTAGTGATCTTTTTCAGCATAGTTGGATTCACACCAGAAGCAGGCTCGTCTAGCAGCAAAAGTTCTGGTTCGCTCGCAAGTGCTTTTGCCATCTCCAACAATTTTTGCTGGCCATAACTCAAATTTCCAGCCAATGCATTCTTTTTACCTTCAAGATCCACAAACTTCAACAATTCAAGAGCATCATTCACCATCTTTGCTTCGTGCAATTTTTTCTGTTTTAATGGAAGCATCGACAGCCAAAAATTTTCATATACATTCTGCATTGAAAGCATCATATTCTCTAATACAGTCATCTTTGGAAACAGACGGATTATCTGAAAAGTTCTTGAAACTCCTTCTTTGCTTATTCGATATGGGGCCATTCCAGTTATATCTTTGTTGTACAACAAAACTTTTCCTTTATCAGGCTCGATGAAACCAGTGATGAGATTGAATACAGTGGTTTTTCCAGCACCATTAGGTCCGATCAATGCAACAATTGCTCCTTTCTCTACTTCAAAACTGCATCCATCAACAGCTTTCACACCACCAAAGTGTTTATAGAGCTTCTTTACTTTTAGCATGTCTGAACCTCCATTCTCCAAATATTCCATTTGGTTTGTAAATCATCAATAAAATCAATAACGCAGCATAAATCATAACGCGCAATGCAGCTGCCATCGAAGTAGGCAGTCCTAAAAATCTTAATGGTTCTGGAAGCAAAACTAAGATTGTCGCACCAATCACAGAACCTCTTATCGATGCTACTCCTCCAAGAACAACCATACATACTATGAGAATAGTCTCCATTAATGTGAATGTTGTTGGATCAATGAATGTTATGTGGTGCGCGAACAATGAACCAGCAATACCTGCACAGGCAGCACCAGTAATTACAACAATCACTTTGTACTTCTTGATATTCTTTCCAATTGCTTGCGCAGCAATCTCGTCTTCTCTAATCGCGCGCAAAACCCGGCCAAAAGGAGATTTTACAATCTTTGAAACAAACAAGACAACAAGTATTGCAATAATCAATGCAAATATGAAGAATTGAAACTTTGTTGTCAAAGTCAATCCAAAGAAAGAAATCTTTGGAATTCCAGGCAGACCTAACGGCCCTCTAGTAAGCGAGACCCAATTCTTCATCACAGCTCTCGCTATCTCTCCAAATCCTAAAGTCGCGATTGCAAGATAATCTCCTCTTAATTTCAATGAAGGATATGCAATCATTGCACCGCCCAAGCCTGCGAAAAATACAGCTGCAATAAAACATATCCAGTAAGGATATCCAGCTAATGCTAATAATGCAGACGCATATGCACCTATTCCGAAAAATGCAGCATGACCTAGATTAAGCATGCCAGAGTAACCAATAATAAGGTTAAGACTGACTGAAAGGATCACATATATGCAAATTAATATCAGCAAATTCAATGCATAATTGCTTGCAAAAAATTCCAGCATTATACACTAACCTCCTCTCCTTTTTTCACACCGAAAATTCCAGTCGGCTTGAACAATAAGAAGAATAACAATACTGCGAATGCAATCGCATCTTTGTATCCAGACGGAATAAACCAGATACCAATGTTTTCAATCAAACCAATCATGAATCCTCCTAATACTGCCCCGTAGATATTACCGATACCGCCGACAACAGCTGCTGTGAAGCTCTTGATGCCAATAGAGACACCCATTGTCGGTGTCAGGTTTTGTTCCATGCCAACCAATATGCCTCCTGCAGCTGCCAAAGCAGAGCCAATAATGAAAACATATGAGATAACTTTATTAGGATTAATTCCGACAATGGACGCAACTTCATAATTATCAGCAACAGCACGCATTGCTTTTCCTGTTTTTGTATATTTGATATAAAAGTGTAATGCAACCATCAATGCGACTGAGACAATAATGATCACAATTTGAATCTTTGTGATAATAGCATCAATAAAAGGGATTGTAATGCCCCGCACAACCTCTCCTGTCCTGAACGTCCTGATCTGCGCGCCAAAAATTAATATTGCCAATGCCTGCAAAAAAAGCGAGATACCAATCGCAGTTATTAACGGAGGCAGCATGCCACGGCCACGCAAAGGTTTGTACGCTATTTTGTCAATTACAAAACCAGCAACAGCGCACCCCAGCATTGCCAATACTCCAGCAACAATAACATTCACACCTAAAAGAATATTAAAGACCCACCCAAGATACGCGCCAAGCATGAACACTTCTCCATGCGCAAAGTTTATGAACCTCAGAATTCCATACACCATTGTATAGCCAAGCGCGACTAATGCATATATTCCACCAGCTATAATACCATTAATAATGAGCTGTGCTGCTATTCCCATCCGAAGCCTCTTTCATATGTACGAATAGAATATGATTTATAAATATATAGGAAAAATAAAAAAGTAAAAAAGAAGATTTTATTCCAGATCTACAAATTCTCCATTCTCTACTCTCATCAATATCAATTCTTTGATAGCATCACCATTTTCATCGATTGTCAGCTTGCCACCTGCACCAGTATAATCTGTAACGGTGTAGAGGTAATCCTTGATTTCAGTTCCGGTTATATGTCCTTGTTTCATTGCATCTGCAAACAAATAGACTACATCATAAGCATTTGCAGAATATGATGTCAATTCAGGTTTGTACCCAAATCGATCATTGAATTTCTGCAAAAACTCTGCGGTTTTTGGAGCGGCTTCATCAAATGTTGGTGTTGAAACCACCATTCCTTCTGCAGCTTCTCCAGAATCTACTAAAACTTTGTCAACACACATTGACTCTGGTGCAAACACTGGAAGATCTACATCTAATTCTTTCATTTGAACCAAGATGATTGTTCCGTCTGCAGGATAAGGAACTAGATAAAGAGCTTCTGGAGCAGCGTCTTTGATTTTTGTGATCTGAGTTCTCATATCTTTTGCATCCTGTTCATAATTTTGTTCAACGACAATTTCTCCGCCAAGTTCTGTGAATTTTTTAGAGAAAACATTTCGAAGACCAAGATTATAATCACTATTTGCGTACATTATAGCAACTTCTCTGTATCCTTCATCGTACATATAGATTGCCATTATTTCTCCCTGCAATGCGTCTGAAGGACATGCTCTAAAGATATAATCCCCAGATTCTGTAATATCAGCATTTGTGCTTCCAGGACTCATTAAAACAACTTTAGCTTCTTCTGCAATTGGTGCAACAGCCAAAGTTTCAGACGAACAGAAACCTCCGACAATTGCCTGGACTTTATCTATCTCAATTAATTTTTGAGCTGCATTTGTTGCATCTTTTGGTTTGCACAGGCCATCTTCTGGAACCAGCTCAAGCATTCTTCCATTGATTCCGCCAGCTGTATTTATTTCTTCAACAGCAAGTAATGCACCGTCCCGCCATCCTTCACCGTAAGGTGCAACATCTCCTGTCAACGGTCCGATGAAACCAATTTTTATCGGTTCTTTTGTTTCTTCCCCAGCAGGTTGCATCTCTGTCGGAGCACATCCAACCACAAGAATCGTTATTAATAAAATTGACATCAAAATCATATAGTTTTTCATATTATCACTCCCCCAATTTTATAAATTTTCCCTCTTTTACTGTTTTGATTATTGGTGGTTTTGCAACATCACCGTTCTCATCAAAAGTGGTAATGCCGCTAACGCCTGGAAAATTTTTAGTTGAGTATAATGCGTTTTTGATTGTTTCACTGTCAATACCGTTTTCCATGGCCTGTGCGATAATTTTAAGCGCATCGTATGCAGTCGCTGCGAATATCTCGCTTTGTTTGCCATATTTTGCTTGGAACCTTTCCTGGTATCCCTTAGCTTCTCCTCTTGCCTCATCTATTGCAAAAGAAGAATAATACAAACCTTCTAACGCGTCGCCAGCAATACCCAAAGCTTCTTCTGATTCTGCAGTACTTACTGATAATGTTTGTGCGTCTAATCCTATTTCTTTTATCTGCGTTACGATTCTAGCAATCTCATTGGTGTATCCTCCAATAAAGATAGAATCAGGATTCGCAGATTTTATTTTTGTTAGTTGTGTTCTGAAATCAGCGCTCTCCTGCTCGTATGATTCGATAGCAACTATATTTCCATCAAAATTTTCATTGAAGATATCCCTCAAGCCAAGACCGTAATCATTATTCACATAAATTATTGCTGCTGTTTTGTATCCTTTTTTGTTCGCGAATTCTGCCATTGCGCCAGCTTCAAAAATGTCGGATGGCCAATTTCTAAAGACATAATCGCCAGCGTCTGTTATCTTCGGGCTTGATGATGCTGTGGACATCAGAATAATTTGTGCCTCTTCTGCAACAGAAGCCATAGTGAGAGTTGCGCTTGAGCAAATCTCTCCGATTACAACAGAAACTTTGTCAACTGTTATCAATTTTTGAATCGCATTCAATGCTTCTTTTGGCATGCATTTTCCATCTTCGTAAATAAGCTCGATTTGTTTACCATTAACTCCACCTTTTGCATTGATCTCATCTTTTGCAAGCTCAAGCCCTTCTTGGGTCCATTCACCAAAATTAGAAGCATCGCCTGTAAGCGGAGTTACAACTCCTATCTTGATTTTTTCTTCTGCCGGAACCACTTCAACTGGACCACATCCAGCTATTAGAATTGCTATTAATAGAATTGATACTAAAATTAGATATTTATTCATATTTATAACCCCCATATGGTGTATATAGCTATTTAAGGACTTTATATACTTTTCGTTTACATTCCTATAGAAAGCAGCAGAAATAGTATGGTGAATATGATCTGTACAGCCAAACATAATCCAACAACAATCACAGTTCCAGTCAATCGGATCTGCCTGAAGCATAAGATTCCGCCGATCATCGCAATAATTATTCCCACCAGGAATCGATACATAAGAAGAACATAATTATGTCCAAGAGCGGCAGTGCCAAGATACAGTCCGCCAACTGCGCCAAACACTATGCCCAGGACAATTGCCCACAGGTAATCAAAAAATCCCATCTACTTTGTCCTCCGCGATTTTACTTCAAGTTTTCCATCCATAAGTTTGATTGTTCTGTAATCTCCTTCTTCATCAAAATCCTTAAACTCAAGATCAAATGTTCCCTGCATCTTGTCAACATCATCAATTATAACCCATCCAGAAGATTCATCTGCCTGGAATACTTCTTCAATCTTATCTTCGCCTTCATAAGTTGTGATGACTTCTCTATAATTTGCAGAGGCTCTGCTGATATCGCAGACCAGATTTTGAATATCAACTTTTGTTCCTTCAACCAAAGATTTTGCATCTTTGATCATGAACGTCAGTTCAACTGACATGAACTGGTTTTTCGAAACCTGTTTTTCATCTTTTAGTTTTATGAGTGTTGTTTTTCCATCCGCTGCAAGTGTCGGCTTATAATCCCACTCGCTCTGGATCTTGAACGGTCCAGTAGAACCAGCTTTTGTCATTGTCGCAGAAGCAATAACTTCATATTCTATATTCACTAAACCTAATCTAGGTTCTAATCGATAAGCAATACCAAACAATAGAACAACTATTATTATCACCAGAACAAATTTTAATTGTTTGCCAATAAAGCCCATCTTACCTCTATATAGGCAGATGTTTTCCTTTATAAATCTATTGAAAAAGAAAAAGAAAAAATTATTCCAAAGGAACAATTTCTTTGTCTGTAATCACTTTCAACATGAAGTCTTTATGCGTATCTCCATTTTGATCAATTGTTATCTTTCCAGCCAATGTTTCCTTATCATTGAAATCGTAAAGATATTCTTTGATAGCATCTGCATCATAGCCAACTTCTTCAATTGCTTCAGCAATAATACCAACAGCTGCTGCAGACTCAAGCATATAAGCGATTGCTGGAGCTTCTATTCCATATCGCTCTTCGTATCTTTCATTGAATTCTTCCAATCTTTTTTGATCAAGCTTTGGAGTTGCAAATATCATTCCTTCAACAATTTCATTGTGTGAAAGTATTTCCGGTGTTTCAAAAGCTGAATTGCCATAAATCGGAATTTCAAAACCTAATTCCTTATACTGGATAACTAATGCCTCTGCAGGATCAATTCCTTGTGTAATAATAAACAAAACTTCGGGTTTTGCAGCTTTGATCTTTGTCAAAATTGTCCTGAAATCTCGTTCATCTGGAGAAAATTGTTCATGAGCAACAACTTCTCCATCAAAGTATTCTTTGAATTGCACAGGAATTGCAATTGCATAATCAGTTTGTTCATTAATGATTGCAATCTTCTTGAAACCTTGTTTGTTCATGTGCTCTGCGATAATTTGGCCTTCCATGTTTAATGGAGAATTTCTGAAAACATAATCCCCAGCATCTGTAACAGCCGGACTTGTTGTGATCGAAGCAAAAAGGATTACTTTGTTCTCATTTGCAATCGGTGCTGCTGCCAATGTTTCAGGAGTACAATGGCCTCCAAGAACAACTTCTACCTTATCATGATGGACAAGCTTTTGCATTGCTAAAGTCGCTGTTTTTGAATTGCATTCCCCATCTTCAACTATCAATTCTATGGGTTTTCCATTAATACCTCCTTCTGCATTAATTCTATTAACTTCTAACATAGCAGATCTTAGTGCAGGTTCACCATATGGAGCTACAGGTCCAGTTAAAGCTGAAATCCAGCCTATTTCAATGCTATCGCTCTCAAGAGTCTGGCCACACCCAGTAACCAGGAACAAGATTACCATAATTATTGCGATTAATTTCTTCATTTTGATCACCCTCAATATCGTTACTACTTTTTGATGTGAGAGTATATTTAAATATTAGCTACCCCTAAAGTAGTATGTAATGAGAGAAATGGAAGAATTAGGTTTTTCTAAATGGGAGACGCAGGTATATCTAGCTCTCGTAGAGCTAGGTTCAAGCACAACAGGACCGATTGTTAAGAAATCAGGAGTCCCTCACAGCAAAATATATGAAGTTCTTGGAAAATTAATGGAAAGAGGCCTAGTTAGCTATGTAATTAAGAAAGGCATGAAGCATTTTCAAGCTGCAGACCCAAAAATACTTCTTGACATCGAAGATGAAAGAAGAGAAAAGATAAAAAAGATAGTGCCCGAATTAAAACTCAAGCAAAAATTTGCAAAAGACCCCCAAAGAACAGAGATATTCGAAGGAAAGAAAGCTATATTTAATGCATTGACTAACCTCATAAAAGATGCAAGATCTGGAGAAGAATTTTTGTCATTTACGGTTGGGACCGAACATGAGGATCCTTCTGTCAGCAGATTCTATAAAAATTATACTGCAAAAAGATTAGAGAAAGGACTGAAACTAAAAATTCTATCAGATATCCGTTTGAAAAAGACATATGAAAAGATTTACACAAAAAAATGGATTAAAAACATCGGCAATAGATATACTCTTTTCAAATTTCCACAAGGGATTGTAATATTCAGAAATAAAGTTGTCTTTTTGGACTGGGGAGAAAGACAGACTGCCATAATCACAACTAGTAAACATATGTCAAAACAATTCAGAAATTTCTTCTATGAATTATATAATAAGGCAAAGAAATAATTACTTTTTCCTAGATTTCTTCTCTAGAAACTCTTTGTCAACAGCCTGGAAATATTCTCCGACCCGTTCACGTATGGATTTCAGATAAAATTCTTCGATCTTCTCTTTGAAGATGTTATGCAGTTTATCATTCTCTGCAATTCTGTAATTATTATTGATTTTCTCGATCAGGAACAGCTCTTTCAGCCGCCGGACCTGCCTCCGCAGATTTGAAGGTGCGATCCCAGCCATTGGAAGCTTATGTTTCTTACGCAAAGAAATTACCTTGTTCTCAATATCTTTTGGACTCAGCTCTTTGTGTTTCAATAAAGAATAGAAAACATCTACAATAACATCTCTAGAATCTCCTGGCTGTAACAAGCCGATAGATAGGCATAGTTTCGCAACCAAATTTCGGCTTTTGATTCGATATGGCCTCTCGTATTTTCGCAGGGTAATTTCCGCGAGTGCAGTATCCTTGCTTTTCATCCCATATACAAAAAATGATCACAGATATTTAAATCTTTTTAATATTTGTAAGAAATGATTACAATTTATTGAACATCACAGTAACCGCTTTATCCTTTATTTTGAACTCAATCTTTTGTTCATACTGCTTTGACGGCCCTTTTGCTTCTATCTTTATGCCTTTTGCACCGCATTTCAATGCAATATCATCCACAAATTTTACCAGCATTGGCTCTAGCCCTGTCTGGACATACAAGTCGATTTGATCGCTTTTCGCAAGCCCGGCTTTCTTCCGTTCAGACTGGATGTTTCTCATTATCTCCCGGGCATATCCTTCTGCATCCAGCTCAGGAGTCCTTTCAGTATCCAGGTAAATAGTCATTCCCTTGAAATCTGCATAGACATAGTTTGAAGGAACTTCCCGCTCGATCAAGAGATGCTTTTCTTTGATGTCAACCTCTCCATCATCCAGCTTAAGCCTGAAGGTCCCGCCTATCTTTACCTTGTCAAGCACAGCAGGCATGCTGGTACTAGCTAACCTAGCAATTATCATTGCAGTCTTTTCCTTGAAATCAGGTGCAAGCTTAGCATAATCAGCTTTTATACTCTCTTTTACCTTTGCAAAATGATCAACAACTGAAACTTCTTTCACATTAGCCTGATTCTTGACTATTTCTGCAGCTGCTTCTGCTGCTTTTCTTGTGTCTGCCTTCTTTGCAACAACAATTATCTCTTTCACAGGCCATCTCCGGCCGATCTTTGCTTTCTCTCTTAGGTTCAGGACTATCTTGATCACACTCTGTCCGACTTCAAACTGTTTCTCAAGATCTAAATCTATTAATTTCTCGTCATACTTTGGCCAGGAGTACATATTGAGACTCTCGGTCTTAAGATTGAATGCTTCCCTGAAATTCTGGAACATCATCTCTGCAATGAATGGTGTGACAATAGTCATCATCTTCAGAGTTTCAAGCAATGCTTTGTACAAACAGTAGACAACAACTGCTCTGTCCTCTTCTTTTCCAAAAGTGACTTTGTCCCGAACTAATTGAACATATGTCCTGCTTATCTCAAAGAATATATCTTCGATTATATTGACTACTTCATCGTATCGCAATTTCTCCATATACTCTGTGACTGTTTTTATTGTAGAGTTTAGTTTTGAGATTATGTATTTCTCTTCAACTCCAAATCTTTCTTCTTCTAGTGTGCCCAGAGTTCTTGGGTTAAGCATATACTGTTCTGCCAGGTCAAGCAAGTAATTGTGCAGGTTCCATAACACTATCAGGTTCCTGTACTTCAACTTAATGCCTTCCCATGAAAAGTTCATGTCAACTCCAGCAGTATTAGGAAGACAGTAGTATCTGAATGTGTCTGCACCATACTTGTCTATGATCTCGTACGGAGATATGACATTGTCTAGAGACTTTGACATCTTCACTCCTTCCACATCTGTGATAAAACCATGCATATAGACATTCTTGAAACTAGGTTCATCAAATCCGAGGTATGAGCATACTAATAATATATTGAACCATCCCCGGATCTGGTCTTTTCCTTCGATTATGACATCAGCCGGCCAGAATTGCTTCAACAAATCATCCCGCATTGGAAAATACAACGAGCTCCAGCAGGCACTGCCAGCATCAACCCAGACATCGACTATGTCAGGCACTCTTTTCTTCACACCACCGCAGTCGCACGGGAATGTGATCTCGTCAATAAAAGGTTTGTGCAGATCGTCTGGAACCTTGCCAGCTAATTCCCGCAATTCCTCCCTGTTCTCAACAACAGTATAATTCTTACACTTGTCGCATATCCAGATTGGCAATGGTGTTCCCCAGTATCTTTGTTTAGAGATAGAATTATCTTTAAGATTTTTCAGCCAGGAATCATAAGCATTGTCAGCAGACTGCGGATTCCAGTTTATTTTCTTGTTAGCTGCAACAAGTGAAGGTTTAAGATCCTCCATCTTGAAGAACCATTGATCAGTCAGTCTGAAAATAACTGGGTTATGACATCTCTGGCAATGAGCATAATCATGCTCAACAGATGTCATCTCTATCAGGCATCCAGAATCTTTCAATGCTTGCAGAAATTTTTCTACATCTTTTTTAGCGTGCCATCCTGAAAATTTTCCCATGTCTTTTGGAAAATAACCATTTTCTTTCAGGTTATTGAAGGCAGGAACATCATAAGGCTGGCAAGCTTCAAAATCTTCTGGTCCACAGCCAGGAGCTGTATGAACCATACCAGAACCTGCTGACAGATCACAATAATCTTCTGTCAATATAATTGTGCAGACATTAGGATGATCTTTTTTCAACTTATCATAAACATGACCCATATCTTTCTGCAGAGGATGTTCATATTCCATGCCTTCTAACTTATCTCCCATAAATTCTTCAGTTATCTCAAGAGATTTTCCAGCCACACCCTGCACAACAGCACCTGCAAGACCTTTTGCAACTATCCATATTTCGTCTCCAACTTTTGCACGGACATATTCAAGACCAGGATTGACCATGACAGCTAAGTTGTACGGTATTGTCCACGGTGTTGTTGTCCAGACTATCAAGTATTCATTTTCTTTTCCTTTTACTTTGAATTTCAGGAAAACAGATTCTTCTTTTACTTCTTTATACTCTAGTTCGTGTTTTGCGCACGCAGTCTCACAATCATAACACCATGTCATGACTTTCTTTCCCAGGTACAACCGTTTCTTTTCTTCTGCTTTCTTGACAAGCCACCAGACACCTTCAATATATTCATTGGTGACAGGCAGGTAGGGATCTTCATAATCCAGCCAGGTTCCAACTCGTATCAAGTCATTAGTGAAAGATTTAGATAATTCTGTTGAATGTTCTCTGCACGCTTGCACGAATTTCGCAACACCGAACTTTTCAATATCATCTTTGGTGACAAGGTTGAACTTTTTCATTACAGCTCTAGCAGTAGGTAGACCGTGCATGTCATAACCATTCCTAGCCCAGATATTCTTACCAAGCATTCTATGGTATCTAAGCATCATATCTTTCAATGCGTGGTTCCAGGCCTGTCCACTATGCAGATAGTTGGAGGTGTAGGGTGGTCCCTGCAGGAAATAGAAATTTTCTCCTTCTGCATTATTAGACTTAATTTTATCATAAATCTTATTATTCTTCCAAAAGCTGAGTATGGTCTTCTCGACTTTGTTGAAATCATACCTTTCTCGTGCCATTTTTGTTTATAAAGTCATTTTGTTTTTAAATTTAGCGCTCTCTCTAAGGTTCAAACACCATTTCCAACCCAGGAGAACACGGCGAAAATGGCTCGCACTATATGATAATCCCAATGATTTGGATTATTTTAGCCATTCTCATACAATCCAGTAAAAATAGGAGATATTTAAAGGTTGTGGGCATAGCGGCTTAGGTGAAAATCTAAAGAT
>JAGLWF010000006.1 GCA_023133595.1 Nanobdellota archaeon
TTGCACGACTTTTTCACCTAAGCCCTGACATCCATAAGCTTTAAAAAGAAGTTCCAAAAGAGATCATATAGGGGAAGATAAGCAAGCCCCCAGGCTTGTTCTGGAAGAAGATGAAAGACAAAGAACCTACACAAAAGCTTGAAGAAATTTTAGAGAGATTAGAAGCTCTAAAAGCTGAAGTCGAAGCTGTTAAAGCAGATATTCCTGGCATGGTTATTGCTCAAAAATTAGATAGCTTAAATAATTTTATAAGCGGCATGTCACATGAGTTCAATAATCCTCTGACAAGTATTTTAGGTTATGCCCAGATAATTTTAGGAGATCTAAATCTCCCACCAGATAAGATAAGAGAATATGCACAGTTAATTTACAAAGGCGCTCAGAGATGTGAGGAACTTACTAGAGCCCTATTAGCTTCTGCAAATAGAACTAGCTCATGGAAAACAGAATATCTAGATCTGAACCAAGTATTAGAAAGCAATATTAAACTGATCGAGAAAACTTATCAGGAAAATGGATTAACTATAGAAAGAGATTATGGTCAGCTCCCAGAAACAGAAGTGAATCGAGGATCTATTAGCCAGGTTTTCATCAATATTCTTAGGAATGGTCTTGATGAGATGTCTCAATTAAAAGAAGGCACAATGCATGTGAGAACTTACCAGGAAAGAGATAGAATATATGTTATATTCTCAGACACTGGAAGAGGTCTTAAAGAACCTCTAAAAGTTTTTGATCCTTTCTATACAACAAGAGAAGTTGGAAAAGGAACAGGATTAGGATTGAGCGTGTGCTACCAAACAATGAAACTTCATGAAGCAAATATTCTGGCGTGCAATTATGACGAAGGAAGCAGGAAAGGAGCAAGATTCATCCTGGAGTTTCCGATTGTAGAGAAGAAGGATGAAACACCTGCAGAAGAGAGTGGCAGTGAGATTGCATAAAGCTTATATATGAACTCTTTTTATCAGTTTGTATGAATAGAGGGGTATTTGCAATATTATTGGTTCTTTTGCTGTTTGCAGCAGGCTGTTCCAAAGAGAACATCACTGCGCAGGCAAATGTTGAAGTGGAGGGACCAGAGGTCGAGAACATGGCAACTACTATCAAAATCCAGACAAATCATGGAGATATGACATTTAGATTATATGACGCTGAATCACCAAAGACAGTTAAGAATTTCAAGAAATTAATCAAAGAAGGTTTCTATGACGGATTAGTATTTCATAGAATTATCAAAGATTTCATGCTGCAGGCTGGAGACCCTAATGGTGATGGTACTGGCGGACCAGGCTACACTATTCCAGACGAACTCTCGCCTGCGTTAAAGCACGACAGAAAAGGTATTTTGTCAATGGCAAATGCAGGACCGAACACAGGCGGCTCGCAATTCTTCATTACATTGGTTCCAACACCTTGGTTAGACGGGCATCATTCTATCTTTGGTGAATTGATAGAAGGAGAAAAAGTTCTTGATGAGATTGGACAACTTGAGACTGGTGCAATGGACAGGCCAGTTGAACCTGTTGTGATGAACAAAGTAGAAATTCTGGCAGAATAAAAAAAGAAAAAAATTATAGTACGTAAGCACTGAGGAATATCTGTAGTATATACTAATTATAATAGAATTTTAGAATTATTCCAGCATCTCGATCTCAATGTTGAGGTTCTCTGGAATAGGGACTTTCATGACCAATCTTAAAGCGCGTTCGTCAAGACCTAGATCTATCAACCGTTTGTGTATCCGCATTTCGTAGTTTTCAAAAGAAGCCTTGCCGTCACCACACGGCGATTTTCTGGTAGTGATCTTGAGTTTTTTAGTAGGTAAGGGGATGGGACCTCGCATCATTACTCCGGTCTTCTCAGAGATATCTGCGATATAGTCACAGACCTGATTAATTCGATCGATGTCTGTGCTTGCTAATTTAATTCTAGCTCTTTGCATCTTGTCTTACCTTATGATAATGCTCAAGTTTATCATAGCAGTTTTATGAACGGATGTTAAAAAAATAAAAAATTTATAGCTTTTTTTCTTTAACGTCTATGCACATCCCAGCTGCTACTGTTTTCCCTGAATCTCTGATAGCGAAGTTGCTCATCTGTGGGATATCTGATTTCTTCTCGATAACCATATTCTGGGTCGGCCTCAATTTTACAATTGCAGCGTCTCCTCTTTTGATGAAATCAGGATTCTCCTTGATCACTTCACCACTTGTAGGGTTGATCTGTTTCACTAACTCAATAAACTGACATGCTACCTGAGCAGTGTGTATGTGGAATACTGGTGTGTACCCAACTGTGATAACAGATGGATGGTCCAGTACGATTATCTGCGCTGTGAATTCTTCAGCAACAGTCGGAGGCTTGTCTGCGTGACCAATTACATCGCCACGAGCAATATCTTTCTTCTCCATTCCACGAACATTGAAACCAATATTGTCGCCAGGTTCAGCCTTAGGCATTATTTCGTGGTGCATCTCAATAGATTTGACTTCACCAACAATGCCTTTACCTTCTCTTGCTGGAACAGCTATGACCTTGTCTCCAGTTTTCATGACACCTGTCTCGATTCTTCCAACAGGAACAACACCAATACCTTTGATATTGTAGACTTCCTGGATAGGCATTCTTAATGGAAGACCTAGTGGTTTTTCTGGTGCTTCGAACTTGTCAAATAATTCAAGTAATGTAGGACCAGTGTACCATGGCATCTTGTCTGTCTTCTTTGCTACATTGTCTCCTGGCAGAGATGCAATCGGAACGAATGGGATCTCGTCAGGATTGTAACCAACAGTTTTCAATAGTGTAGACATCTGTGCCTTGACTTCTTTGAACTTGTCTTCACTGTAGTTAGGCATGTCCATCTTGTTGACTGCAATGATTATCTGCTTGACACCAAGTGTTCTTGCCAGGAAAACGTGTTCCTTTGTCTGAGCCTGAACACCGTCGTTAGCTGCCACACAGATAACACCAGCGTCTGCTTGTGATGCTCCTGTGATCATGTTCTTGATAAAGTCTCTGTGACCTGGAGCGTCGATTATTGTAAAGTAATATTTGTCTGTTTCAAACTTCTTGTGAGCCAGGTCGATTGTAACTCCTCTTTCCTGCTCTTCTTTCAGGTTGTCCATAACATATGCGAACTCGAAACCTGCTTTTCCTAGTTCCTGTGCTCTCTCTTTCAGCTTTCGCATTGTTTGTTCATCAATTGTACCTGTATCGAACAATAGTCTTCCAACTGTGGTAGACTTTCCATGGTCTACGTGACCAATAAATACCAAATTTATGTGTGGTTTTTGTGCTGCCATTTTTATATGTATTCCTCCATATTGAATTTAAGTGTAAAACCCCTCTTTTTCATTGGTTTCACCCTGAAAAAATAACCCCCATTTATAAAGCTTTTGGCTTTTATTTATAGGGATTTTAGCTTAAAGCGTCTCCTTTTCTCCCAGCCCTTTCCTCTGTTTCAGCTGCGAGATGACCTTGCCCTGCAGTTCGCCTGGCAACCGCTCGAAAGTCTGGTCAACCAGAGACTGTGAGCCTCTTCCGCCTGTCGCTGACCTAAGATCATTGCTCAATCCAAACATCTCTGCGACCGGCATCTTTGCAATCACTGTAACTTCGTCTCCTGTCTGTGTCATGTCAAGCAATTGACCCCTCTTGTTCGAGACCAGTTTTGACAATTCTCCCATGTATTCAGCTGGCGCGACAAACTGCATCTTCTGTACTGGTTCGAACAATACAGGTGCTGCCACTGCCATTGCACCTCGGATACCCTCTCTCACAGCAGGATACATCTGTCCCGGACCTCTGTGGATCGCGTCCTCGTGCAGTTTACAATCGTCGAAAATAACCTTGACACCAATACATGGCTCTCGTGCCAGCGGTCCAGCCTTCATGACATCCTCGAACATGTCAAGAAGCATCTCCATGATCTCTCCAATCTGGACAATACCACGTGTACCGTCGATAAAGATATTGCCATTGTAGATATTTTTTACAGAACCAGCTGTCTTTGTGTCGTAGCCAAGCTCTCTGAATTCCTCTATAATTGTCTGGTCTTTCTTCTTTATTCTTCCTTCTGGCAATTTTCCTAACTTTATTGCTTCTCTTACTTCTGGCTCCAGTGGTTCAACATAGAAGAATAATTTATTGTGCTTGTTCGGAGATTTTCCTTCTGCTGCAGTTGGATTTCTTCTAAGGATAGTCTCCCTGTAAACAACAATAGGCGGAGAAGTCTGCACTTCCACATTCTTCTCTGTTCTTATTCTATTTTCTATGACTTCTAAGTGCAATTCACCCATACCACTCATCAGGTGTTCCCCTGTATCTTCATTGATCTCTATGACTATTGAAGGATCCTCCTTGCTGACCTGTCTTAAGACTTCGATAAGTTTTGGAAGGTCTGAAGGTCTCTTTGCTTCGATAGCTTTTGTGACAACAGGCTCGAAGATGTAGGTTATGGCTTCGAATGGCATGATCGGATTTGTGGAGACTGTCTCTCCTGGACGTCCGCCTTCACCTAGTCCAACTAGACCGATGATATTGCCAGCAACAGCACCATCCACCTGGATTCTTTGCGCACCTTTGTACAGGTTGACTTGCTGCACTCTTACATTTTTCTTTGCCCTGTTAAGGTAAACAGTATCACCTTTATTGATTGTTCCTGAGAATAATCTTCCTGCGCAGACCTCTCCTGCGTGCTTGTCAATGACAACCTTGATGACAATGAATGCTGCAGGTCCTTTCGAATCACAGTTCATCAATGCCTTTCCATCTTCTGACTCGAGATCACCGTGCCAGATCTGCGGAATCCTGTATTTTTGCGCTTCTAGTGGATTTGGAAGATGCTTGATAACAGCTCCCAACACAACCTCATGCAATGGAGCTTTTTTTGCAAGTTCCTTCCAGGTGTCATTTTCATAAGCATCATAGATATCCTTGAAAGAAATGTTATGTTTTTTCATGTAATCCATTGACAGTCCCCAGTTGTGGAAAGCTGAACCAAAACATACAGAGCCGTCCTGGACACTCAGGTTCCAGTCAAGGTCACTGCCTTCTGTGATTATGCTAATGAATTTGTTCACTTTTGTGATGATTCCTATCAATCTTTCCTGCATCTGTTCGGGTTTCAGTTGCAGTTCTTTGATCAGACGGTCCATCTTGTTGATGAACAGGATAGGCTTATCTTTCTCTTTCAGTGCCTGCCTCAATACTGTCTCTGTCTGAGGCATCATACCTTCAACAGCACAGACAACAACAATTGTTCCGTCGACAGCTCTCATAGCTCTTGTGACATCACCGCCGAAATCAACGTGACCAGGTGTGTCTATTAAGTTAATTAAGTATTCTCCTCCGTCATATTCGTGGACCATGGATACGTTCGCAGAAT
This sequence comes from Nanobdellota archaeon, assembly GCA_023133595.1. Taxonomy (GTDB): domain Archaea; phylum Nanobdellota; class Nanobdellia; order Woesearchaeales; family WJKV01; genus JAGLWF01. The sequence continues at coordinate 5,390 of JAGLWF010000006.1, forward strand.
CGATCGTGATTCCTCTTTCCTGCTCGTCCTCCCTGAAGTCCAATGCTAACTGTTTACCTGCCAATTCTTCTGACATCATACCAGCTCCTGCCAATAGATTGTCAGAGAAAGTTGTTTTTCCATGATCAATGTGGGCAGAAACAGCGATATTCCTGATATGTTTAGGTACATTCATCAACTTTAAAACACGTTCTGTCATAGATACCATAATTTTTCACCCTATTGCTTTGTTTTTTTAGCCTCTTTTTTCTTCTTAGTAACCCATTTCTGCTTGAACGGTTTTCTTTTTAGTTTCAGTAAATTCTTTTCACACTTCATTGAACAAAAATACATGATCTTTCCAGATTTCTGGACATACATCTTTCCAGAATGCCTGAAAGCTTTTCCGCAAAATGTACAGTTTGCCATTATCGTCTGCCTCCCCTGCCCTTCAATCTTTGAGCTTCGACTTCTGTCTCTCTAAGCATCAGTATGTCACCAACCCTTACAGGGCCTTTGACATTCCTTCGCATAACTTTGTTAGCATCACGTCCGTCTAAGATTTTACATCTTACCTGTGTCGCTTCCCCTCTTGCGCCTGTCCTTCCGACTATCTCCTCGACCTGCGCTCTGAAAGCATGGGTGAATGTGACTACACCTTTTGCCTTGTCATCCTTTTTCCCGCCTCTTGAGAATCTTCCTCTGTCCTGTGGTCTTCCTTGTGGTGGTGCCATTTTCATTCAGTCTTTTCCTCTGACTTTTCTTCTTCTGCTGGAGCTTCTTTCTTCTCAACAGGTTTTTCCTCTTTCTTTGGTTTCTCTTCCTTTTTCTCAACAGGTTTTTCTTTCTTTGCTTTCTTAGGTTTCTCTTCTTTCTTCTCTTCTGCAGCTTTCTCTTTCTTTTCCTCTTCCTTCTTTCCTGTCTCTCCTGTGATCTGTTTTACCTGTTCAACAATACGAGCGATTGTTCGTTTTGCATCACCGTCTTTTGTGATGGAAACACAAGCTGTGCCAACTTCAAGTCCAGAAGCTGCACCAAGTTCTTCTTTTCCACCAACCTGCACACAAGTAATGCCTTTTTCTTTTGCTAAAGCTGGAAGATGCATCACTATCTCTGGCGGATTTACATCGCTTGCAATCGCAACGACTTTCGCGGTTCCACGCTCAAGAGATTTTGTAACTTCATTACATCCCTTAGAAATCTTACCAGACACTTTAGCCTGCTCAATAGCTTTATACGTTTCCTCAACCAATTCTTTTGGTATATCAGTTCCTACCATTTTATTATATCCTCCTCAACACTTATACGATAATCGAGATAGAGCCATTCTACCTCACTCATCCCTTGCGGGAATCATCACGTCATTGGTATATCTTAATGGGATAAGGGGGGATTTATAAAGGTTTTGGAAGGATATGGGCTAAACAATATAAACCAACTTCTTCCATAATCCCTCATGAGAAAAGTAAATCCTAATAGAATTAATAGAATACTTAGAATATACGAAGAGCCATATCGATTTCTAAAAGACGCAGAAGTAGAATACCCTGCTGTAAGCGGAAAATTTTTTGTTGAGGAAACAAATTATGCTGCTGCTCCAATCGAACATCTTACTGGAATCGAAGCAATGTTCTGTATCAATCAAGTAAGTTATGTTGCTTTTTGTGAATGGATTCTTGAGAGCAGATTCAAAAATCTTCAAATGGATTTTGACATGTTTCTTCATTATATGAAAGAGCATATGCTGATTGCCAGAACAACGACACAGATTGAATTCAGAAAAAAAATACCAACAGATAATATGATCAATGCAACAGGCGAATTGAAAGCTGCAAGAACTAATGGAGATCTTTGGGTTGCTGTTATGAATTATGATTTTGAAGAAGGAAGAGCAAAGGCATCTTTGACACTCGCATTAGAAAGATAAATTTAAATATCCAAGAACCATCTTCTCTAATATGAGTACTAAGATAAGACCATATTTCACAGATGATATCTTTATCGGGATATTCTACTTTTTTCCAGAGGGGACAAGGCAGTTCCGCCACGACTTCGGTAAGATAAATGAGTTTTTCTACGAGAGGCAGAAGAGATTATTGCTGAAGGACTTATAGATATTGGCATCCTTGAAGGAGATATAGACACTATTCTTGAGAATGGCGCTCACAGGATCTTTGGACCTCACGGTCTCGGACATCCTATAGGACTTGATGTTCATGATTGTGGTGATTTTGCAGATTTAGTCGCAGGCTATGATGATGACAATCCAAAAAGCGAAGAGTTTGGTCTGGAGAACTTAAGATTTGCAAGAGATCTAGAACCAGGACATGTAGTGACAATAGAGCCTGGAATTTATTTCAACGAAGCTGTACTTGAGGACCTACCAAGATATGAATATAGACCATTTATCAACATGAAGAAAGCAAGACGATTCGCAAAAACAATATCCGGGATCAGGCTTGAAGATGATGTGCTTGTCACAGAAAAAGGACATAAACTATTAGGGCCAAAAATACCAGAACATATAGATGAGATAGAAGCGATTGTTGGAAAATAAAGCAAAAAGTTTTTATATTATCCTCTCCTAATATAACACAGGCTACTTCTAGAGATTATGCAAGATGGGAATAATTGAAAGATTGGAGATGCCTGAGAAGGACAAGTTCATTGCGCGTTCAGAGGCAAATGCAGTGTTCTGCCTTGAAGTCTTAGAAAGGCACGGAGTTAATGATTTTTTTATTGGCATGAATATTGAGGAAAAAGAACTCAGTGAGGATAGCACAGGGATTCCTATCCACTACAGCTGGAACCGGATCAGGGAATACAATTACCATGTCATTCCAAAAGAAGCAGCAATTATATTTAGAAAGACAGATCCTTATTTTTATTATGTTAGTAAATCTAATCTAATGCATTATATCAGGGAGAAAACTTTTATTCCAGATGTTCTGGATATAGAAATAGATATGCCTGAGAAAGATAAAGAGATCCGGGATTCTGAAAAGAATATAGATTATTGTATTGAATTATTGAAAGCGCATCCAGTAGAAGAAAGACATGGTGTCCGGTATGTGATTGGTTTTTATTATAGCAAACCTCTTGATGCTCCTAATAGATATCGTGTCTGCCGGAGTGATTGGGCTACTGAACATGAAACTCATCAACCACACCAATGTTATGGGTTATGGACATTAGAAGAAATGAAAAAGAGGAGGTCCAAGCCAGACTAATTCTGAAAAGATATATAAATCATCAGAATATGCTATATACAAAGAGGTAACAGATGAATCCATTGTTATTTTACATAATAATTGCAATAGCATGCGTCTATCTTATTTCTAAGTCTGCGGATTATGCAATACATGCTGTGATTGATTATGCGAAAAAGACTGGTGTTTCTGAATATGTTGTCGGATTCTTGATTGTAGCTCTAGGAACTTCACTTCCAGAACTGTCAACAGGGATAATGGCTGCAACTGCTGACAAGAATGCTTTAATCCTGGGTGATCTGATAGGAGCCTGTATCATTGTTGTTGCTGTTGTCTTGGGAATAATGGTTGTTATATCAAGAAAAATTGAGATCAAGGAAAAGAGCCACTACAAATCATTTCTTGTCTGGGTTTTGATAATACTGCCTGTTCTTCTTGCAGCAGATTCAAGAATATCACGGATCGATGGTTTTATTCTATTGGCAGCTTATGTTGTTTACTTAGTGATAATGTGGATAAAAGAAGGAAAAGAATCAAAGCTAAAGCATGACGTGAAATTCAAGAAGATCTGGCAGAACATTGTTGTCTTTGGAGGATGTATGGCAGCGTTATTATTATTCGCAAGATGGCTTGTTGTCTCATTGGTAAACATTGGAGATATACTTCACATCCCGCTCTACTTCATGGGTTTAATATTCTTGTCAATAGGAACAACTGTTCCAGAACTGGTTGTAGAAATTAAGAGTACACTAAAAGGTCATGCAAAGATAGCATTCGGAACAACATTCGGTTCCTGTGTCACAAATCTTACATTAATCCTAGGTATTGTAGCTTTGATCCGGCCAGTGAACATAATAATAGGAGATTTCCTGTTCTCTGCAATAATGATGGTATCAATAATCACACTAGGAATCATATTCTTCAGTTTCAAGAGAATAACATGGCCTCAAGGAGTTCTTCTATTAGCAACTTACGCTGCATTTGTCATAGGAACTGTACTTCTTAGATAATCAGCTGGATTTCGTTGGTTGTACGGATGTTCTTCATCTCAAAAGCCAGTCCGCGTCCCATGTTAAAGAATGCTTCTGACATCCCTTGTGTAAAAAGATCGAACAAACCACCCTTCTTTTTCTTTGAGATGAAATTGATTTTTGAAGCATTCAATTCTTTTTTCATGTAATTCTCGACTTCTGCCTTTCCACCCAACTCATCAACCAAACCAAGCTCTTTTGCCTGGCTTCCAAGATAAAAGATTCCAGTCGCCATATCTTTTACTTTATCATAATCCATCTCTCTGTTAGCAGCAATCTCTTTTATGAATGCCTGATGGATCAGATCAAGTCTTTCCTGGAATAATTCTCTTTCTTTGGGAGTCATGTCTCTGAATGGAGAACCTGCGTCCTTATACTCGCCAGACATCAACTGCTGGTAAGTTATGTTGAAATTCTTCATAAAACCTTCAAAACTCAGGATAGAACCAATAACACCTATGGAACCTGTGACAGATAATTCATCAGCAATAATCCAGTCTGTAGTGGAAGCGATCCAGTAACCGCCAGACGAACCTACCTCCCGTATCCATGCAACAGTAGGCTTTCCTTCTTTCTCCAGGTCTTTGATCGCCTGTCCGATCTCTTTTGACGCAACAACAGTACCACCAGGAGAATTTATCTCAAGAACAACACCTTTTATTGCGGGATTCTTTTTTGCCTTTCTTAGTTCTTCAACAATAACAGGCGAAGCTGCGACTTTAGGGCCTCCAAAGAATGAAGTGGACTTCTCTCCTTGTATCGGCCCTTTGATCTCAATGATCTGGACACTTGTAGCACCAAAACTCATGCCTGCACTTCCTTTTGGCACAGCAACAATCACCAGAGCAACCAGAAAACTCACAACTATCAAAGCAATTATGACAATAATGCCGATCAATATTCTTTTATCCACTCTACACACCTCTGGATAGGGCTAGAAAGTTTAGATATAAAAATGTTTGCTTATGCCATTGCTGCGTTCCGCTAGTTTGGTCTTTTGTTTTAGAAGCCGAGTCTATGTATCCAGTAGAAAAAGTCAGAAAGCTACACTTGGCAGCAATGGCTACACTTGGTGCTATACAAATCAAAGATCTTCTTCCATCTGTTTCATAAAATCAGAAATAGTGGTGAATTCATTAAGATGCCACTTGCCGAGCTTTGATTTCAGGAGCTGAAGATCGCCAGTGCTTGCCAGCTGCTGCATCTCCTTGATCACAGCTTTCATCCTGTCCTTTGCATCTTCGATATTCTTGTTTGTGGAATCTATCTTTCTCTTCAGTTCATTCAACCTGTTTAACACTTCCTCTCTCTCAGCATCAAAATTGTCAGTAGAATTATCAATATCCTTCTCCATCTGCCTGCTCTTTGCAGCAAGAAAATTAGTCTGGCTGTTTGTCTTCCTTACTCTCTCCATCTGATCCGGCATTTCCATTGTAAAAAATAAAAAAATTAATAGTCTGCAAACAGAGAAGCGATCTCAAGATCAACTTCATCTATGTCCAGTTCTTTTTCAAGTTCAACCAAGTCTTCAGATGCTTGTGTCACTTCCACTTCTGTGCTCTCGATAGCTTCGCCAACAGCAGTTGTTTTGTCTGCAGGTGCTGAAACCTTGCCGCAGCCTGACAGAATCAATAGAGCTGCAACCATCAAAGTGAAAGTTAAAGCCAAAATTATATGCCTCATTTTACTGCCTCCTTATTCCTCTGTTTCCTCATCTGAAGTTTCTTCATTGTCTTCTTCCTGTTCCTCTTCATCGTCAGACTCTTCTTCCTCGTTGTCTGAGGTTTCTTCAGACTCTTCATCATCTTCTTCTGTCTCTTCTTCATCTTCAGATTCTTCATCATCTTCTTCTGTCTCTTCCTCGTCTTCAGATTCTTCTTCGTCTTCTTCTACGTCTTCAGGAACTGGAACATCTTCTTCTGGTTCTTCGACTATTTCAACTTCTTCTGCGTCTTCTTCGATCTCTTCACCCGCACTGTGGATACCTCTTACAACATCCATAAGAACTCTATGTGCGTTCTTCAGGGCTCGGTGTGCTTCTCGAACAAGAGCTTTTGCTTCGTTAACATTCTCGCCAGTTGCAAACATTTCCCGTGCTTCACTGTATTTTTCACGAGCTTCGTCCACATAACTGCTGAACTGGTCAACTTTTCCGTCAAGATCTTCGACTGAAACACCAGCATTCTCCATCCGTTCTAAAGTTCGGTCCAATTTTCTTTCAAGAGCTTCGCTTCTCTTGATGATCTCGCCGACCTTTGCGTGAATCAGACGTCCAGCATTTCTTTTAGCCTTGTTCTTGACTTTTTTCCAGGTCTTGTCGATCTTTTCAGCGACTTCACGGATATCTTCCCGTGTCTCTGCAGAATCAACTTCTTCTGAAAGTTCTTCAAGCTCTTCCTGTGCCTCGTCAATCTGTTCTGTGATTGCTTCAGCTTCTTCATCAGAAATATCTTCTGATTCTTCTACACGAAGTTCCAGCTGTTCAAGATGTTCGACAGCAGTTTCAATACCGTTCAGCAAGAATTCTTTTGCGTCTTCATTCGCTTCAGCCTGAAATGCAGTGCATTCTTCAGTATCCTTGTCCTTGCATTCCTTTAATTTCTTTTTAGATTCAAGGAATTTTGCTTTCTTGTCAGAATACTTCTCCTTTGCCTTGTCAAACCGTTCTTTTGTAGCCTTCAGTTTTCCTTTGATATCCTGAAGCTTTTCACGTGCCACTGTCCTTTTCTTGTAAAGTTCAGAAGCTTTCTTTTTTGTCAGCCTAAGATTCTTCAATCTTTCCTTTAGCTGGTCTTCTCTCAGCTCAAGGAATTTCTTTGCACGAGCCCTGTCAAGACCTGCAAGCTTTGCTCTTTCTTCTTCTGTCAGCTCACTGAATCTTTCCTTTGCTTTTTCTCGTACTTTTTCTGCTCGAGCTGTTACAGCAGTTTTCATCTCTTTTCTTCTTTCTTGTGTTCTCTCTTTAACCTCATTCGCCTTGTCCTTTACACGCTCTAGAACTTTCTGGGCTTTGCTTACCCTTTTAGGAGCTTCTTCCACATCTGCATCAACCACATCTGTAGAATCAACCAATCCAACTGAACCCGCTTCACGGCCAGTAGTGGAAATCGCTGATACCATAGGTAGAGCAGAAACTAGAAATAGGGCAAAGACAAACAATGCAAATAATTTTTTCACCATTTTATTAATACCTCCTGATTTGTTTTTCAATCCTTGCGGATATAAAAGTTTTTTGTTTTATAAAGCCAAAATGACAAGTCCTGCCATACCGCCCATGTGACGGGCAGGTATAACAGGGATTCTAGGCATTTGTTTTTTGGCTTTGTGATCAAGTATGGATTTCGGGGGTTGGCCCGATCAGGCTTGACCTAGAATATATATGTCCTACATTGTTTATATAGAAACTTGTTAAAGTTTCAGAAAAGAAGAGCAGATATCAGATTTAACTCTTTACAAAACTTTATTTTCCTGATTAATCCTTAAATAAGCCCAAAACAGGCTTCAATCAATGAAAAAAGAGCATATACCACAAATAACAATCTTTTTAAATATCTAGCATCTAACTACCTATATGAACAGGGTATTGAAGCTTATAGTGATGATATTTCTATTATTAATAATGATCAATATAGCTTCAGCTGCGATATTGCATGGTGCAGTATATGACTATTCCCTGCACAGGGTTGATAATGCCTATGTCATGATCGGAGATGAAAAGGACATTACAGAGAATGGAGAATATTCATTTGAACTAGGGCCTGGAAACTACAACATCACTGCAAAGTTCTATGATTTTGAAGGGAATCTTCTAAGTTCTGTGCAGGAAAGCATTGAGATAAGAGAAGACAAGACATATGTCCTGGACTTGATCTTGTTTGAATCCTTTATTGAAGATGAACTGTTATTCGCAGAATCAGAACAGATACTCTCTGATGTTAAACCTACAATGCTTGATTTCAAGGTAAAAGAAGGGGTGAACTGGTTCGGTATTGTGATCTTGTTTGTATTTCTCGCTCTTGTCTACTTCTGGATGAAAAGGATGAACAGGATAGAGGAGAAAGTGAAGGAAGTAAGGGAAGCGAAAAAAGAGGTGGTTGTCGCTGGCGAAGCAAACAAAGTTTTAGACTTTATCAAGAAACAGGAAAGGACAACACAGAAAGAGATAAGGCAGGAGTTCCCGTCTTCTGAAGCAAAAATCTCATTGATACTCACTGAACTTGAACACAAAAGAAAAATAAAAAAAATAAAGAAAGGACGCGGAAATATCATAATATATAACGGTTAATTGAACCTGTCTTCTTTATCTTCTGCAATACGAGTTTTCTCTTCGACTGATTTCAATGATGACTGCAACCGTTTCTGCTGTCTTGACACTGCAGCAACACCCACAACAAGCAGGATAAACAATCCTAATGCAGCTGCAAGCAGTAGTTTTGAATATTCCTGTTTAACTGGAACAGTTGGAGCTATTGCAAACCCAGTGCCGATAGATAATGTTGCTATCAACTCAGGCTTGGGCTCTTCTACTTGTATGAAAATCTTATTTTCAGTGTATGGATCAACACCCTGGCGTGCAGCAACAATGCCTGTTGTTCCGAACTGGAAATTCACTTCTATTGATCCAGATGAAAGATCGATTGTTGTTGTTGCTTTTGGAGATCCACTCAAAACTCCTTGTGTTGTGGTTCCAGAGCCAAAGCAGCCTGTAACACCTGGAGAATCGATCGAGATTATTGTAATAGGACCTGTTCCTGGCTGGCCATCAATCATGCTTCTGACAGGAGTCACGTAGACAGAAGTTTGTCCAGGACCAGCTTGTCCTGATTCTGCTTTTGGAACAAATGTTTTTCCAAGGATCAGACCATCTTCACCAGCCACAGTGACACCATCCGGCCCTTTGCTGATGACAATAGGATCATTGACAGGAATATCAACTGCATCTCCAATCAGCTGTCCAAACTCGTCAATAGGGTTTATCTTGATTCCATCTGGAGTCCTGTCAATATCAATAATCGGGATAGTTCCTGGCCCTTCTGTGAACTCTGGAGGAAGATCGATTGTCTTTGTAGGTGGCGGGAAATCACCAGGCCAGATATCTGGTTCATCGACAAATCTTCTGACAATCTCAGGGTCATCTGTATCAAGCACAGCCATCAGGTTGACACCATCTGCAGTGCGGATCAATGTTGCCTCTAATCCGATCTCCTGCATCTGTTTCTTGGTCATCCTTGCTTCAAGTTTTATTGGCACGATTAGATCTCTCAATCCAGACATCGGAGTCTTTGGATCTATGATTAATTTGAATGCTACATGATTCCACGGAAACAAAGAGACATGAATCCTATTTCTGTCATCCTTATCAAACACACCGATCGCACTTCCGCTGATCGCGCCAAGCCCAAGATCTGAACCTGTAAGATCCAACCCTGGAGCTGGAACATTTGCCTGCACAGTATTTGGAGGCGGTATCTGTTTCAGATAAGCGCCGCTGCAGTCTGGAATAGGAAGCGGAGTCTCTATGATCGGTCCGCAATCAGTAGGAGCTTCAGAAACATCAAGAAGAATTGTTGGATTATTGCTCATCCCTGGGACACCAAACTCTACTCTTACTGTTGAATAAGCTGAATCATACGGTCCAGTCATCTGGAAAGTCAACACACCATCTTCGACACTTGCATATCTTGATCCAAATTCAAAACTTCTGTCAAGGAATTTCACAGGGACGTCAGCATTGTCAATCATCCGGCTGGTATACGCATTAACAATCTGTGTTGTGAACTGGCAATCGTCGACCACCCGAGTTCCTGGCGGCAATCCTCCTGGTCCTCCGGAAGTTCCTCCTCGAGGATCTGATGATGTTGGCGGTGAAGTTACAGTACCGATGCTCTCAAACTGCAATGGAGCGGTTGCTGCCCATTCTTCTACATAGATAATATCTGGAGGGGTACTAGGAGCAGTGCCAGTCACATAAGAAGCGACAAATCCACCACTACCATACATGCTTCCAACAACTATAACATCTGCATACGCATCACCATTAAGATCTGTTGCTTCTGCATATTCTGGAACAACAGTCAGGTTTTGTGTTATGTTCACTGTCCTGTTTGCGAATGCGACCAAACCAACGCCTAATGTCCCATTACGCGTGTACAATGTATCGTTCTGCACATTTGCGCAGTAAATATCAGTTGTGTTCCGCGCAAGCCCCAGATTTGAAGGCGCTGGAACCCAAGCACTCACATTATCAAAGATGCCAGTCGCTGTCCACACAGTGTCTGCAGCATCATTGACACCACAGGAAGTTGCATTGTCAAGAGGATAATCCGCAATCCCTGGAATTACTTGCGTCCTGCCAAGATAGAGAAGGTTCGCACTATTCCTCGAGATATAGACATCAGAGATGTTATAATCAGTAGGATCATCCGGATTAAAGTTTGCAACAGCAATACTGTTCGCGTCAGTCGCTAGCACAGAGCCGGTCACGAGCTCAACATCTGAGAATTCATCTACACCATCTCCGTTCGTGTCACCCAGATTATAGAAATATCTTACTGTTCCGCTGTTATTCACACCCAGAAAATCTCTTCGGCTTCTGTTGAGAATGTCCACAACCACGACCTGTTTCATATTGCTGAATGCAGTGAGGCTCGCACGTACAGTCACATTATCATAACAGCTGCACGTTGTGTTCCACTGGAAGAAAGTGTCTCCTGCAAACAAGTCAGGATTCGAATCATTGTTGATCAGTCCTGCATAGAAACCAACATTGTCAGTTGCAGTGCCTCTAAGATTTGTATATGTTGTGTCATAAGTGAAATTTCCAGTTCCGTCGTTGATATACAGCCTGTTCTGGGAACTGTTCAGTACAACATAGACATCATCGATCCCATCACTGTCAAAATCCGCAACACCTCCCTGATAAGTATTTGAGAATGTCGGAAGACCGCTGCCATTGACAAGCCTGAAAAAAGTTCCATTCACATTGATATAGAGATCTTTTGCATATATGTCTTTGTCACCATCACTATCCAGATCCCCAAAGATAGTTGCATTTACAGCGACAGAGAAGATTACAAGAAAGGATATCATGATAAAAATCTGAAATACTTTATTCATTTTCTAATTCTTCATTATTTATCTCAACATTGTTCACTGCCAGGATATCGTACGATAACAGGCCATTGCGCAGTTTGTTGCCCTTGATCATATTGTTCTTGCTGTTCTCGAAATATATTCCGCTCGTCGTGTTGATGAAATTGCCAACAAGCTCATTGTTCTTGCTGTCAGCCACCACTGTTATTGCTTCGCCTGAACCAGTGATATTATTAGCTTTGATCAGGTTATTGTCTGCAAGGAACAGGCTGATGCCATGCTTAAAATTGCCTGTCAGGACATTATCAATAACAACAGCCTCGCGCGTGTCTGCAAGCAGAATACCAGATGCTCTGTTCTCATTGATAATATTATCTGCTATCTCATTATATCCATCTGACGAGAATAATCTTATGCCGAATAAATTATCATCAAGAAGATTCCTGCTTACCTGGCTTGAAAGGATGTTCTTCAGAAGTATTCCTGTTCCCCTGCCGTTGTGCACCTCATTATCGTGGATATATGCATTAATCGAATTCTTTAATATCATCCCGTGCTCGCGGGAATAGATCAGGCAGTTCTTGATCTCGATATTATCTCCGCTGGCAAGGATGGCATTATCTGCGTGGATCACTGCGTTCGCGCAGTCAAGGACAAAATTGTTCGCGCTTATCCTGAAGCATGTGCCGCTGCCCTCGAATCTTCGCGCATTGCCAGTCAGTAAAACTGTTTCATTATCTGTTGTGAAATCCCGGCACGGTTCAGTGTAAGCCAAAGTATCTGGATCCAGCCCACTGTCTTCTATTGCTTCCTCTTCCAGACCCATGATATGCAGTTGTATCGAGATATCTGTTGTGTGCTTCATGTCAGACGCAAAGATCCTTATATCGTAGTCTCCTCCGCTCTCTTCGTTTGTTGTGATCCTAAGGATATGTTCATCAACAAGAACAGCATCAAACGGATTCCGTGACCGGATGAAATATGTTATGTTATCATTGTCAGCGTCACTCACAAACTCGTCAAGATCAATATCCTCTGTTGTGATTCCGTCAATAAAGAAAGATTTTCTGCCTGTCCATTTCGGAGCATTATTCTCTGAAGAGTATGAGACATATTTTGCTTCATCCAATATCAGGACACCAGAATCAACTTCGATCGCAAGTATCACATTCTCCTGTATTGTCTCAAGCTCGCAGGTCTCCGCACATACATCTTCAAAAGTATTGTTCAATGCCTCTGTGTTCAGGAGCAGGTATTTGATTCCATCATCAATAAAATATACGCGGGCAACAGTATCATTCTCAAAAGAGCCTTTGAGTTTCAATGAAAGCGGAACCCTGTCAAGGTCAAAATTGATTGTTGATGATGATTCGAACCGAAGATTGAGTTGTTTTGTATAGTCCTGGTAGGGATCCTGGACTGCAAGCCCGGTAAATGCTGGATCAGATATATACAGATACGCACCAAGAACCAATAGCACTGCGATTAATGGTATAAGCATTAGATAATATCTAGATATATGACTAACACCTCTTTTGCCCATCTCGCGTCCTTCCTCTTATTTTATATAGAAAAGAGCATTATTATTTATAAATCTATCTGCAGAAGAAGATTTTTAGTAAAGTATTTAAATGTTCACGGGTTGCATAATAAGATGAATTATAAGATTTTTTTGCGGGATCTGGTTGATTCTTTTAATCCAAGCAAATATCACATCCTGATCGATGACAAGTTCGGGCAAATCCTGAAATTCTTTTTTTGCGCATTGTTCCTTTTTCTTGTTGTTGCGAGCATTTTATTCATACCAAAACTTGTGATAATGCCGTTCCAGGTTGAAAAAGAATTCTCAAAGTTCACAGAGTTCAGCATTGATGCAAAAATCACAACATCAGATGCAGTGAATCTTGGTTTCATCACAATCGATACTGGAATGGAAGAGATCCCAAACACAAAAGGATTATTTATCAACAATGATACACTGCAGGTCAACCTGTTGCCGTTCGGGCTGGGAAAGAATCAAGCCAAGCTCGATGATCTCAAGGACCTGTCCCGGAACAGGAAGACAGTGAAAATTAATCTTCTATTAGGAATGATATTATTATTACCATATATCTTCATACTGATCTATGTATATTCTGCAATAAAATTCCTTTTGCTTGCCTTGATTGTAGGTTCATTTGTCGTGGTCGCGACGCGGACATTGAAAGGTGTGGTGAAAGCAAGGGTCGTGCTCAAGACAGCATTATACGCAACACCGATCCTCATGCTTGAACTGTTGTTCCAGGTATTTGCGCAGAGCTGGTATATCAATACATTATTGCCATTCATCCTATACCTGATGTTTGTCATAATCATCACAGTAATTCTTGGAAAGGAGCACAGGGTGAGATCCCACCATAGAAAACACAAACCAAGAAAGTATGAAGAGGAAGAAGAAGAGGAGATAGACCCTGATCTGTTTGCAAACACCAGGTTCGGCAAGCAGGGAAGCTCTGGAAATGCCGGTTCTGTGGATATGAGCACTCTACAGCGTGATTTAGAGAAGAACAGGATCAGGTAATTCTTTATAAATAAGCATAACTACTTCTATGTCATAAAACCAAGAGAACCTTTAAATACTTAATCTGCTTACCTAAACTGCAAACCCACGAAAAATGACCAATGAAAAGCATGAGGATTATGTAAATGCTACAAAAGAGATGGTGCGGGCGGATCATCTCATATATGTGAGCTTGAAATATTCACGTACAGTGGATGTCATCAAGAGTGTTGTGAGCCGGCTCATCGAAGCCTTCGAGTTTGCGATGAAGGCTGTCCTGAAGACCGAGCTGAGTGAAGACGATCTCAAGGAAGCGCTCCACGGACCAAAAACAATGTGCGACTGGCTTGCCAAACAGCACCAAGAGTTCAAAGATGACATCGACTTCTACAAATTCATGAGAAAACTTAATAAAGCGCCTGTAAAAGAAAGGCTTAACGAATTCCGAAGGCATGTCACACTGGTCACAGAGGTTGAAGGTGAGCCTGTGAATGTCAAGATCGAGACAGTTGAAGAGTATAATGTGAAAGTCAGAGAGTTCATACAAAAGATTCACGAGACATTATACAAAAGCAGGGATTTAACATTTGAAGGAAAGAATTGAAAATGCAGCCAGAACCACAAAACATAATCAAGATTGAGATCAAGGTAATGGGCAGAGTGAACCAGTCTGACATAATCGGTGCTGTGTTCGGCCAGACAGAGGATGTTCTTGGAGAGACTTTAGAATTACGGAAATTACAGAAAGAGAATAAGATTGGCAGAATAGAAGTTGAAACAGAGTACACACCAGAAGGTACAACAAGCTTGATCACAATTCCATCCTATATGGACCAGACTCATACTGTCATCATTGCTGCTGCACTAGAGACTATCAAGAAGATCGGTCCGTGCAAGGCAGAGGCAAGAGTCAAGAAATTAGAGAATATCAAGGAGATAAAACTAAAGAAACTTATTGAGCACGCGAAAAAAGTCCTGGAGAAATTCATGTCAGTCTCTATCGATTCACAGGAATTGGTTGATGAGGTGACTTATGCTGTGCGACAGGACCAAGTCGAAGAGTATGGAGAGGAAAAAGTTCCATCCGGACCAGGAATCGAGACTTATGATGATATTATTTTTGTCGAGACTGTTGATGATCTTAAGAATTTATTAAAATACGGAATAAAGAATGTTATTGCATTCGAGGATCTGAGCAAGAGAGATGCTTTGAAAGAACTGGGAGACAAGCATGAAGTCATAGTTCTTGTCAACAGAGGAAAAGAATACCTAGTGAAACAGCTGATGGAGTTTGCAGATATTGACAAGATGGCAAAACCAGATCCTGGCAAACGTGTCAACCAGTTGATATCAAAAGAACTGTACAAGACAATACGTTCAGCAGTGTCAGCAGAACAATTGCTCGCAGCTTCTGCACCAGTGCACAGAGCACCAGAGAGAAAGTTCGAGAGAAGAGAATACAAACCACCACAGAAACAGGAACGAGTGCCACAAAGACAGGAATACAGAAGGCCAGAACAAAGACAGGAACGAGCGCCACAGAGACAGGAATACAAAAGACCAGAACAAAGACAAGTGTCTCTTGATCCAAGATTATCTGCTCTGTTCAAAGAGAAACTTGCAGAAGTCAAAGGAAAAGATCTGGCATGCATCATTGACAAGAATCTTAATGTCCTGGGCATGATCCCTCTAGACGGTCTTGTCGATACAATCAAAAGCCTGAAGAATGTTCATTCCATTGTTGTTGACGGCAAGATCAGCCGTGACCTGGTAAGCATTGCAGAAAGAATCAGGTGCAGATACCTGATTGGTTCGGAATCAGAGAGAACTTCAAGAATGGTAAAGATTATCACAAATCTTTAATTCTTAAAAAAAAGAATGGAAAGGTTAGAAAGAATCTGAAATATAGCCGATGTTTTAAAAAACATCTTTTGTATTTAGACTCTTTGCAGAAAAATAAGCCAATAAACGAAACCCATATTCTACTTTTCCTTGAATAGCTTGTCTCTTTTGAGCGTCATCGGCTTTTTCAAAAGAATAAGGGTCCACAAAATGCCCCGGACACTGTTCCCAGTGAACCAAGACCAATTCGTTCTCTTTCTCTTCTAAATAAGCTTTGATCCGTGCAACTAAGCCATGATCCCCTCCCCAATGCATGTTCCAACAAAGCTTTCCAATTAATTCTTTTTCAATTTCATTTCGTGCTTCTGTTGGAATTCTTAAGATTTGTTTATCTTGATTAGGAATCATAATTAATACATAGATTTAGTAATATAAATATGTTTGCATGTGAAATATGATAAGAAAATATCAGATTATTAAAAAAAAAGAGAAATAAAAAGAAATTATCTTCTTACAACGTTTGAGGTGTCTTGTATTCTGTTGTTAGCGTTCCAATCGCCAGTTATACCAGCACCCTGATCTTCAACTTTGATCTGTGCACCGTCTGGGTTTGTGTATGTTGCAACAAGCGCTCCGTCAACAGTTGCGAATGTCAGTGGCTGTGCACCATTCTGGTCTGTCATTGTGTGGTTAGGCGGTGTTGCTGTGTCCCGTGAATAGATAACTAGTCTTGGCACACCAAGCGCGATTTTTGTGAAAGTATATCCGCTATTCTGCACAATTGTTGATTCGTCTGAGACTCTTGGTGCTGTTATGTTTGTGTTATTCACTGCAAGATCTCTTCCTTGTTCAACCAGACCGCTTCCATCAAGATCAACAAAGATATAACCTTGAGTTGTATTCAGCATGATTATGTGGTCCAGATTATTCACATCTTTCAATGTTCCTTGTCCTGAAATATCGTAGGGTACTACAACAGTCAGGCCGTTAGGATCAACGAATTCAAGATCATTTGTTCCATCTAGAGCAAGTGTGTTTATTTTCTTTAATCTGTATGCTAATGGAAACTGAGTTGGATTTGCAACATCACCAATGTACATTAAATGTCCTTCTCGGATCTCTACCTGTTCTTCTGTGATGAATGGCTGTCCTTCAAGAGGATCCATACCTTTGTCACCGTCTGCATTCAGGTCAACGTATAATCGCGGACCATCTGGAGTGTCAACAACACTGAACGGATGCTGTCCTTCGTATGTTATGATCAGGCCAGTTGCAAGATCGAACTCTGTAAGAGCGTCACTGTCATCCTTGACAACAATCGCGGATTTGTCAGCGCTCAATCCCACAAATGTATAGACAATCGGGAATGGCACTTCGCTTCTTTCAAAGTATGTTGTTAGGTCTGTTCTTGGCTGTAACTGGAATGAACCGTTCAATGGCACTGCGATACCTTCGATTGTGATGTGATTATCCAATGAATCTGCTGTGATATCTCCATCCTTGTTGATATCTCCCTGTAAAGTTCCTGCAGTTGCATTGACTCTATAGCTTGCAGTGATGTAATTGCCAAGGTCAAAGACACCGACTCCAGTGTTTGGATTGTAATCAGAAGTTTTCTCGACAACAGCTACGTTGTTCTCTCTGACTTCGTATTTTACTTTGCTGTTAGCAGTATCAATCTCTGTAACAAAGACAACTCTGGTGTTCTTGTTTGTTCCAGGTTTTATAGCTAGAAATTCCAGTGGACTCACTGGTGTATTTTCCGATGTTACTATGTTCCTTGCAGTAGGCGTGTACGGTGTTGGTGGTATTGGTGCTTCTTCGTCTTCTTTAGGGCAACCGCTACCAAACAATAGTATGCCTGCCAATCCAAGGGTTGTTCCGATAAATCCGAATGTTCTTCTTATCATTTTATATTCCTCCTAAAAGTGATTTACCTTCCCCCGAATCCTTTTCTGCCTTCCTGTTGTCTTTTTTTGAATTCTTCCCATTGTTTCCTACGGAAATCAGTATAATTTTGTTCTCTTTCTTTCTGCATCTGCATCATCCTTCGTCTTCGTTCTGCTTCTGCATGTTGTCTCATATCTTTCTGATACTTCTTCCATGCGTTCTTCTTGTCTCTCTGTGCTCGAGCCTGCGGATTGTTTCCTGCGAACATGTAGACCAGCATGATAACAACCAGTAAAGCTCCAATGATGATCAGCATGACCAATACAGACTTTGTATTGCTGTCAACATCTTTCTCTGTTGTGATCATCGGCTGTTTTCCAGAGTCAATGATCTGCACATCAACTGGTGACGGCTGTGCAACAGGTGCTCCTGTGTATGTCTGGTATGACTTGTCCTCACAATCCTGTACACTTAACTGTACTGATCGTGATTCACTTAGCCGTACTCTGTCGTAGTATGTGCTGACTATAATATCATAAACTTTTGGTTCTGCATCTTCTGGAATGTTCAGTATGAAATTCTTTCGGATGTCAAAGTCTTCATCGTACGGATCACTGTCCAGATCGAATGTGTACGATTCATCGATACCAAGCTCTTCGTTCACAACTGTGACTTTTGCATTGTCCTCGTCATCTTCTCCCAAGTTTGTCATTTCCAGTTCAAGGTTTGTCACGCGTGTGCATGAAACTCTGCTTGGTCTCAGGTTAAGTTCTGTAAGCTTGATATTGTGCTTGTCCTTCTCGATCTCCAGGAATGCACGTGTTGTGACTCTGTGCCTGAAACCGTGCTCGTCAATACCATCCACTTCGATCAGGATCTCGTACTCTTCTCCATCCTCAACTTCGTACGGCACTCTGAAGTCAAGACGTACATCTTCCTCATCGTCAGGATCAAGATCAAAGTCTCTGTCAGAATCAAAGTTCAGGTCATCGCCATCGTCAATATCAAAGATTGTGACTTCCACTTCAATACCCTCAATCTCAAGACCGTTCCGTCTTGGGAAAGTGTTCTTGACCTCCATCTCAATCTCGATTCGGTCTCCTGGCTTGATACGCCTGACCTTATCTCTGCCATTAGGATCTATCCTTACCCTGTCACCTGCAATCTCAAGGTCGTCAATCTCTAATCTTGGGCCCATCTCAACAGTGTTTCCAACATTGTATGTTGAGAAACCTGATACAGTGAATACAACTGTTCCGTGCGCTGTTGGTGCTGGTGAATAACTTACCAGTGTCGCTGATGCATAAGGTGCATTTACTTGCGAACGATCTGTTGTGAACGCAGTAGTATAATTGATAATTGGTGTCTCGTCATACGAGATTCCATAGAGTGTGATTGTCGCTGGAAGGTTCAGTGCTGAGAATTGTGTTGTGTCAATACCAGCAATGTTTGTATCTAGCACGACAAAACTGTCCAGATCAATCACATTTGTCAGGTCTACTGTTGCCGGACCAAAGTCGATCTTTGCGACATTAGGCACTTCGATTGTGACATTTGTCGCGTGTGATAATTCTGAATCCGGAACACTGATTATTGTCCCTCTGATTCTTCCGCTTCGTGAGGTTGGCCTGTTTGCTGTCTGTACTGTCCATGAGTATGTCACAACATTGCCCTGGTCGTTTCTTGCTTCGTATGAAACTGTGAAAGGACCGTTTCCTCTGTCAGCAGTATTAAGTGTGAATGTGTCTGCCTGGGATTCCTCGTTGCCATTTACAAACCATTTGTATGTGGTTGGAAGGTGTGTAGGATTGTTCAGTATGACACTGAATGTCTGGCTTGCTCCCTGTCTGATCAGGATATTGTTTGAGCTAGGCTGTGTTGACTGCAGTGAAAACTGAGGCTGTACATCAATGACATTCACTGTGATTGTCTGTGATGCATACTGGCCGCTGTTTGTGTCAGTCACTTTGAATGACAATGATTTTGTGCCGGCATCATTAAAGCCAGGCGAGTAAGTATAATTCTGGTCTGTTGATACTACTGTGCCATCCAGTGTCCACTGGTATTCTAGTGGATCATTGTCAAGATCACGCACAGTTGGTGTGAATGTCTGATTTTGTCCTTCATTGACATCAACAGTTGTACCTGCTGGTGTGAATGCTGTTATTTCTGGTGCAAAGTTAGGCGCGTCTGTCCTGAACGAGAATGTTGCAGACTTGTTTGTTGTGTGCACACCATCTGTTGCAATAACATACCAGTAGTATGTAGTATCATCTGTCAAGTTAACAGTAAGATTACTGTTTGTAGTATCAATATAATGTGGCGGATTCTGGTCTGTTCCAAAGTACACACTGTATGTTAATGGTGTATTGTCTGGATCATATGAACTCCACTGCAAGTTTACCTGCATTGACTGGTCGCTGACAACTGCTGCGTCTGCAGGGGATATCAGTGTTGGGATCACAGGCGGATCATTGTCTGTGTTCAGTACTTCGATGCTCATGTTTCGAGTATCTGTTGAAGTTCCGTCACTCACTGTGAATGCCAGTGTCTCATTACCAGCAAAGTTCTGTTTTGTGGTGATATTGATCATGTGTGTTGTTGGATTGATGGATACAAAGACATTTGGATTTGGTGATACATACCATGTCATTGCTGATGCCTGTGTATCATTATCAGAAACATAGTTATCCAGATCGATTGTGCTGTTGTATGAATCTTCGTTCATTACAACATTTGGGAATGCTGTGATGACAGGCGGATTATTGTAAGGCAGTGCCTGTACATAAAAACTGTTTGATATTGCAGTTTCATTGATGCCGTCTGTTGCATTGATTGTCAGGTTGCTGATCCCACTGTATCCTGCTGCAGCTGAGATTGTAGCTGTCTGCGCAGCTGAATTAAAACTAACTGTGATGTTAGCATCTTTCTGCGGTGTGTCGTAGATCAGTGTTGTCAGATTATCTTCATCAATAAAGTATGTTGATAGGTCAATAACCTTGCTCTGTCCTGAAAAGAAAAATTGTGTTGGAATTGTTCCATTGAACAGGATTGGATCATTGATTGAAATTACATTAACTGTCAGTATACCTGTACCAATTCCACCGTTCTTATCCTCTACTGTGAATGTAACGTTTCTTTGTCCGTGCCAGTTATGGTCTGGCTTGAACAGGACGATTGCTTCTGTTGCATTATGGTTTGTCAGGTTGATCTCCATGTTCGGTACTTGTGTGATATTGATTGTCAGGTTCTCAAATAGGGTCTCATTATCACTGATGTACGGGAAGATATCAAGAGTTGTGTTTACATCCTCATTGAATGTCAGTGTTCCATTCAGTGGTGATTGTGAAAAGTTTACTTGCGGGATATCATTCTGTCCAGATACATTGATATCCAGATAATCTACTGCTGTCCCACCCATTGTGTCAGATACATTGAATGTGACATTGAACATTCCATGGACATTTGGATCTGGTGCAATATATACCATCTTTGATGTCTGGTTGATTAATACATTAAGTCCTGTTGCTGGTGTCATCGATGTAACTGTGTAATTCAAGTTAGCATCAGGATCCTCAACATCAGATGCGTATGTGCTTAGATTGATAGTTGTATTACCATCCTCAAAGATGTGCACACTATTATTGATAGGTGCGAATGAGAATAATGGGAAATCATTCACCTGTGTAACATTAATATTTACTGTTCCATTGCCAACTCCACTGTTCAGGTCTGTTGCTGTCCAGTTGATATGCGCAAGACCTGTGAAGTTTGCATCAGGTGTGATTGTCGCATTAAATGTAGTGTGATTGTAAACTACAGTGATGCCTGGTGATGCTGTGTGTGCAATTGTAAGGTTTGCATCAGCGTCTCGATCATCTGTTACAGCGCTGCCTACGTCAAGAGTATAATTAGTATCTTCTGCAAATGTGACATTTGTGAAGCTGAATACAGGCGGATTGTTTGTATTGTTGACATTGACTGTCAATACACCATTGCCTGTCGCATTCTGTGTGTCCATTGCACTGAATGTTACATTTCTTTGTCCTGTGAAGTTTGCATCAGGCACGAAAGTTGCTACTTTTGTTGTCTGATTGATTGTTATATTGATATTAGCGACTGGTGTGAAACTTAATGTCAGGTTTGCCAGTGCTTCTTCCAGATCAGTTACATAGTTTCCTAAGTTCAATGTGCCATTTGTATTTTCATTGAAAATTAATGTGTTGTTGATAGCACTGAAATTCCATCTAGGCGCGTCATTGACAGCAGAAACATTCAAAGTTATAGTATCAACACCAGTACCACTATTAGAATCCTGAGCAATGAATGTTAGTACTCTTTGA
Source organism: Nanobdellota archaeon (assembly GCA_023133595.1). Classification (GTDB taxonomy): domain Archaea; phylum Nanobdellota; class Nanobdellia; order Woesearchaeales; family WJKV01; genus JAGLWF01. The sequence goes on from JAGLWF010000006.1 coordinate 27,315, forward strand.
CCATTCCAATCAGCATCTGGTGTGATTGTTGCTGTGTCTGTTGCCTGATTGATTGTGATTGTGACATTCGCTATATTTCCTGAAGTATAAGTTAGTGAAGAAGCTGCCTGTTCTACATCTGTTGTATATGTGCTTAGCACTATATTTGCGCTTCCATCTTCATTTATGTTAATAGGATTGATTGCAGATAAGTTCATGACAGGAACATCATTGACAGATGTTACATTCACTGTAATAGCTGCTGTACCGACAGCTGAGTTTGTGTCTGTGACTGTGAATATAACTGTCTGTGAACCAAACCAGTTAGCATTCGGTGTGATTGTAACTATGTCAGTAGTTTGATTGATTCCGACTGTGATGCCGGTTGGAGTTCCCTGCACTCCGAATGTAAGATTTGCCACTGCGTCTTCAACGTCAGAAGCATAAGCTCCAATGTTGAATGTTGCAACAGTATCTTCATTTGTTGTCAGGGTCGCATTGTTCATTGGTGTGAAGTTCAATGCAGGAGCGTCATTCACAGGATTGACAGTGACTGACAGTGTGCTTGAAGCGATTCCACCGTTTGTATCAATACAGAAAAAGATGATATTTCTTGTGCCGAACCAGTCAGCATCAGGTGCGATTGTAGCAACCTTTGTGTTCTGGTTGATTGAAATAGTCAGATTGCTGGCAGGACTTGCTGAGTATGTTAGATTTACATTGGCATCTTCTGGATCTGATGCGTAAAGCCCTAGATTGATTGTTCCGTTTGTATCCTCATTGAATGTTAAGGTTGTTGTGATTGAGAATGTAGGATTATTATTGTTCTGTGCACTTGGAGTTGGATTGTTGATTGTATTAACAGTTCCAGTTCCATCAGGAATTCTTCCAGCTGAGTTTGAAGGTGTAAGGCCTGTGTATGTAAAAGTGTTTGTTGGATTTCCAGATGTTGTGTTCACCAGTGTCAGGGTGTCTGCATTAACCAGATTGTAACCTAATTGCGCTTCTGTGAAAGTAGCGTATCTGCTGGTTGTGCTTAAAGTGCCTGATAGTGCGCTTCCCAGGTTTGTTGAAGAATTTACTCTAAAATTTGCCAATGAAACAGAACTGGTTCCATTGTAGAAAAGTTCAACATAATCATTTGCAGAATTTGCAGTTACCTCATTAACAAAAACCTGTGCTGTTGCAGGCACTGCCAGTGCAACAATCAATACAATTAATAATAATATCTTCGCGAATGAATTCCCCATTTTGTACGAAAACCTCCGTGTATACCCCTGACTGGTTTCCAAAACCTATGATCATCATTCACCTAGAACCCCTTTTACCCTTTTTTGTATACAAAACGACCAGTTTATTTAAAGGTTTCGGTCATTCACCATTGTGAGGTAATGATAACTGGAATGCCGGGTTCTTTATAAAGGTTTGGCAGAAATCGCCCTGGGTCAGTGATTACTATTATAATAGAGAGATATTAAATATTACCGATATATTCCTTTATTTCCGATCCGACATGAAAACATTGAAATTTCTAACATCATTATTCGCGCTAGGAGTCATGTTTGGGTGTGGTAACTCAGATAGTGTCCTTCCTGAACCAATTCCAAAAGTCGCAAAACAACTTTCTCCAGAAGAGCAGAAGAAAAAAGAGGAAGAGGAAAGGAAGAAAGGAATCGAAGCAAAAATACGTGAAGTTGAAAAGGCAATAAATGATAAAGATTTGCTAGCTTGCTTCAAATATTCTACTGATAAAAAAAGACCTTCGTTTAGGGATATAGAAAAGATAGCTGAAAAATATGGAAGAAGCATAGACCAAAGATACCATCCAGATGACGAGTGGAATTCTATTCCTGATCTGGTGTTTATCGGGGATTTTCATGCAGTCTATGAAGACTCATCAGTAAACATTGTTTCTGATATGACAGAAAACGGAGATGTCTTCCTAGTGGAAGGCAATGATTGTGAAAATCTGCAGTTCAGGCTGGTTGATATTCTAAAAAAGGAATTGGCTGGGGAGAGAGAGATAACACCCTTTGAAATGTATTATGGAATTATTAACTCTGGAAATTATTATGTCCATATCAGAGGGATGGACGGGCCAGAAGAAAAATTCAATGAGATCCTGAAAGCTGCATATGCATATACAATAGCAACACGCTGCCTTAGAATGTCAATACCAGAGAATCCGACAGAAGATCAAACACGAAAGATTAAATTGTTAAAAGTGATCCTTCCTGAGTTCAAAAGAAAAGCAGAGCAACTTCAATATCTGCGTGAAACAGATTATTTTGTGCCTAAGATTATAACAGCTGTTAAAAAAAAAAAGAAAAATCAAATAGTATTCGCTTGTGTAGGTTTTCTGCATCAAAAGAACAGGTCGATACTTAGAAGATTAGAGGAAAATGAGGTCTCGTACATCTCTTTTGATATCCCCAGAAAAGAATATATTGAGAAAACAGCAGAGATGAAGGAGAGAGCAATGAACTCGTTAAGCCAAAAACATGAAAATTCTAATGGAGAAGAGAAAAAGAGAATGGATAAAACCAGAAACCAGATCAGACAATTTTCTCCTCAAGAATTCAATGAAATTAATTATGTAATATGGAACTACAAAAATACTTTTGGGAATCTTGAACTCGATTATACAATCACACTTAGAGAGAAAGTGCCGAAAAGAGGAACAAGAATCTCTTCTATCTTTGGAGGAAGACACTATGAGACAAAAGAAAGAAAGATCCGATTTCAGCTAAAACAAAAAGGAAAACATCCGACAGATCTCAAGATTCATGTGGATGAAATCAGATAAGTTTATATATCATATATTTCTTGTTTTGTAATAGAAAAAGAGGTGTTTGGAATGATAAGAGTGGCTATCAATGGTTTTGGCCGTATAGGCAGGCAGATTCTAAGTGCAGGCATCAATGACAGGAGATTGAAATTTGTTGCTATCAATGATCGGTCTGATGCAAAAACACTGGCGCATATACTGAAGTATGATACTACACACGGCAAGTTTCCAGGAACAGTCGAAGTTGATGATGATTTTCTTGTTGTGAACGGAAAAAGGATGTATGTCTTCTCTGAAAAAGATCCAGTGAAACTTCCATGGAAAGATCTGAAGATAGATGTTGTTGCAGAATGCACTGGCATGTTTAGGCATAAAGAGGATTGCAACCGGCATATTTTAGCTGGAGCAAAAAAAGTCCTGTTATCATCACCGCCAAAGGATCATTCTGATTATATGGTTATTTTTGGCGTGAATGAGAAAGGGTACGATAAAAGGAAGCATCATATTGTATCTAATGCTTCGTGCACAACAAACTGTGTTGTCCCGATCGCAAAAGTTTTAGATGAAAAATTCGGATTGGAGAAAGCGTTTCTGACAACAGTGCACGCATACACAAATTCACAACGATTGCTGGACGGGTCTGACAAGGATCTTCGACGGGCAAGAGCTGCGGGTGTGAACATAATACCAACAACAACAGGCGCTGCAAAACAGATGGGGGAAGTGATCAAGACATTGAAGGGAAAGAGCGATGGAATCTCGATGCGCGTTCCTGTGATCGACGGCAGTGTCATTGACCTGGTCTGCGTCACTAAAAGACCTGTCACTAAATCTGAACTGGACAAGGCTTTCAAAGATGCGAGCAGGAAAAGCATGCGGGGCATCATTGAATATTCAGAAGAACCTCTTGTCTCATCTGACATTATCCACAATCCGCATTCTGCGATCTACGATGCAAAAGCAACAATGGTATTGGACCAGAAATTCATCAAAGTGATTGCATGGTATGACAATGAATGGGGATTCTCGTGCAGAATGGTAGATATGCTGAAGATGATGTTCTAGTCAGAGCCAAGCTCGAACTGGTCGCCAGACTCTAGTTCTGATAATCCTTCCATTGCGTCTATATCTAATTTTGCATTCACGACTTTCTTGAAGTCTGCAAGATCAGCAGATGTCGGATTTTTCTTATAGAAAGTTCTGTAGATGTCAGCATAAAGCCCTTTCCCAGTGTATGTCACTGTCACGCTTTTTCCTTTTAGTAATGCGTCAACACGACTGTCCATCCCAGCAAGATGTTTTGCTACCCCTTCCATCCGCTTCTGGACATAATCTGATAGATCTTTCAGTACACGGAATTCTGTTCTTCCTGTCGCTGTGATTATCTTCAGGAATTTGGCATCTTTGCGGGTGACTGTGAACATCCTGTACTGTGTTCCGTATGCAACTTCCAGCTCACGTGCAAAACCTTTGTCAAAATGAGCAGCTACTTGTTTTGTGCTCAATCCTGTTCTCAGGTAAGGACCGTAATCATCAACAGGGCTGTTGAAGACAGCAAGTGCTTCATCACGTGCATTCTCGATCTGCGCGATCTTTGCTTCGATCTCTTCATCCTTCTCTCTTCGCAGATCCTCCATCTTTGTCTCATAGTCTGCTGTGATTCTTGCTTTGTATTTTGCAAAACTTTCTCCAGCTTCTGCATTTTGTAGTTTCTCTTCAAGCTTTATGATCTCGAGCTGGGTAAGCTTATATTCTGCAGCCGCACTAACGAGCGCTTTTCCAGAGAGAATTAGTTCCTTTTGAGCATCTTTAATTGTCTTTTGTGCTATACTAAGAAGTTTATAATGATCTTTTTTCTCGGTTTCAAGTTTTTCTCTTAATTGATTTCGCTCTTTGATAGCTTTAACATAAATCTCGTGTTCTTTTTCTGTAATATATCTTCCTTTCTCTTTGTATCTCTTGATCTGTTCTTCTTTCTTCTCCAGATCAAGTTCTGTGTTTTCAAGCTGAGTCTTAGAATCTTTCAATTGTCCTTCCAGACCTGTGACCTTTGTTTTATATTCTTTGTTCTGGGCAAGATATTCAGCAGTTTTTGCCTCTGCTTTTGCAATATTTGTCCGTACAATTCTTACTACTCCATCCCGGGTATTAAGCTTGCTCTCCAGTTTTCGAATCTCTTCGGCAGTCTCTTCATCAGGCTTTATGTTTGCAAGATCTTCCTTAAGCTTTGTTATCTCTCTCAAAGCGCTTTGGTAATCAATATTTCTTGCATTGAAATTTTTCTTTGCTTCTTCAAGATCTTTTAATACCTCTTTGTACTTTACATCATCAACATCAGCAACTGGTTTTACAGGCTGTGTCATTGCAAGATGAGCCAGACCAAGATCGTCAAGAACTTCTATTTCTGGAGCAATGTCTCCAGCATCTGTGAATATTCCAACAGCACCAACTGCAAGACCTAACAAGGTTGTTATTCCAAAGAACCATGTTCTTTTTCTTCCTGCTGTTTTCACAGCACGATATTTCTCATTCTCAAGCTGTTCGCAGTGTATCAATGCACGCTCCAGCTCGTTATTGACCTGTAAGTCTCCTTCTCTTAATTTTCCTTTGTGTAACTTATTCTTTCTGGTTCTCCAAATATTATTATCTGCCAAATACAGCATAACATACGATGCGTATTCAACAGACCTGGATGTGTCTCTTTGATTACCAGGTTCTGTAAAGATCATAGGACCTGCATGTGTAGTTGGTATTGTTCCGTCAGGATAGCCCATCCCTCCTTTCTCAATAGAAAGTCTGTCTCGTCCGCCAGAGGAATAAGCTGGATCAACAACCAATTTCACTCTGTGTATAAGTCTGTCGTTCACAAACTCTTTCTGTTGTCTTGCCTCAGTAGGATGTTTGCCAGTAGAAGCGAATTTTACTTCATGTCTTTTTAGTATTCGAGGATTGGAGTTTTCTGGAATATCTTCATAAGTTATTCCAGGTTCATCGTCAGCCAGGAAATCGCAGACAAGAACAGAAGCCGGCATTCTAGTGTGTACTATCTCTTGAGCAATCTGATAGAGATATTTTTCCCTGTCAGCACCGACAGCAACAGCAATATCAGTTTTTTCAGTGCTCCCTATTGCTCTTGAGCCAATGTATAGTAAACGTGAAGGATTCCATTCTTTTCTCATATCAGAATTATCAAAGACAAGATGTACAGCATATTTTCTGCTGTGAAGTTCTGCCAGTCTTTGCACTTTTTCTCTTGCGGCTATAAGCTCTTTTCTTAGCTTTCTTTTTTCCCACCACGAGGCCCTGCCAGCTTTTACACGATAGAAATCTTCTGCACGGTCAGGATGAAGAAAATTTGGACCGCACTCTGCAAGGATCAATGCGTCAAGTTTAGGTTGGGTTCTTTCAAGAGTTTCAAACAACTCTTCGATCGCACCAGTCATAGAAACAGCGATATATAATCTGCCAATAATATCTTGTCTTGCAGTGTTTCCCTTCAACCCGTTTCCATCTGGAAAATCCATATTATAATACCCCCACATATACTACGATGTAGTGGTTAGAAGTAGCCAATATTTAAAGCTTTTGTGCTTACTTAGTCTAATTCAAGTGTAAACTCATCTCCTGGCTCAAGATCGTAGACAAGTTCTTTCACTTGGTCTGGAGTCATCTTCTCATTCATGACTCTACGCATGTCTGCAGCCTGCTCCTTTGTTGGACTCTTGTCATAAACAGATCTGTAAATATCAGCATAAAAATCAAGACCTGTGAACCTTATTGTCAAACCATTGTTTGCTTTGACATGCCCATCTAATTTCTTGTTCATTGCAAGATAATATTCTCTTGCTTTCTTCAATCCAGCTTCAAATGTTTCTGGAGGCACTGTGAGATGTACATAACCTGTTCTTGTTACTATTTTCAAAGCCTCTCCGATATGATAAATTGGCGGCTTGGGTTTTTTTGGCGGACCTTCTTCAGCAGGCATAACAACAAGACGGCAGTATGCTGAAGATGTATAGACAGTATAATCCACAGACGGTTCTATCAGCAATTCTAGCAATTCTGCATTTATCCGTTTTTTTGTTTCTGCACCAAAGAATCTTTCAATATCTTCTTTAGCAATACCATTCCTGAAATACGGTCCAAGATTAGTAAAATTTCTTAGTCTCTCAAATTGGTCACTATTATAATCCATTCCAGTACAAATCCCTTTGAACATTTTCAGCAATTCTTCTAGAGATTTTACATCTTTTGAAAATTCGAATATCTCCCTGATTCTTGCAAGTGCTTCTTCTGAGATTGGTTTCTGGCTCCTTTTCCAATCTCTTAATTCTTTTTCTGCTTTTTTTCTGTCTTCTATTGCTTCCTGCTTGGCCATTGCGTCGTACAAAGCACAATAAAAGAAACTATGAGGATCTGCATCTTTTGGAATATGAGCTCTTATATCTCTAAGTTCACGTACTTCACCCTCTCTCCATCTTCGATAAGTTCCGTCTGGATCTCTTGTAAAACCATCATTAACTTCTACAAGTTCATAACCATCTTCACGATGCTCTCCCCTGTTTGTATGGAAATGCATTGTGCCAGTAACAGTGAGAAGAACAGCAAAGCCTGCTGTGACCGCGAGTGTGCCTCCGACTCCCCACAGGACATGTCTGGTTATATCATCGAAAATCGGTTCTTTCTCAGGCTTTTTTTCACGAAAATCATTCAACATATTCACCTTTCTCACTTTATTCCAACTCAAGTGTAAACTCATCTCCTGGTTCAAGATCATAGACAAGTTCTTTCACTTGGTCTGGAGTCATCTTTTCATTCATGACTCTTCGCATGTCTGCTGCTTGCTCTTTATTCGGACTTTTTGCATACACAGCTTTGTAGACATCAGCATAGAAATCAAGACCTGTGAATCTCATTGTCAAGCCTTTGTTCTTCTTGACATGGTCATCTAATTTCTTGTCCATTGCAAGAAGATGCGCTCTTGCTTTCTGCACAGCTTCTTTGAAAAGATTTGGAGTTTCTAGGACATATAATTCTCCGTTTGTTGTGACAAGCCTTATCCTATCTCCTTTAACAGTCTGGAAAACTCTATAATCCATAGATGCATAGTGCCGAAGTGCCACTTCAACATCTGCCTCGCAGAACCTGTAAAGCATGTCTTTGCTTATACCGTTCTTGAAGTATGCTCCCAGATCAGATGTAGACGAGATATTTGCTGCCAGGTTCTGCAATGCTTTTTCTGCTTTCTTCTGGGCTTTTTCATATTCACTCATTGCCTTTCTTCTAGCGTCCAAAGTTCCATCCATGATATCAATTGCAGTTATTGCATTCTCTATTGTTCCAAGTTCAGCAGTTAGATTAGCTCCAGAATAATCTTCGATCTTTCTGAAAAGAGTTTGCTTCTGTCCTTCCAGTTTCTCGATCCTTGCTTCAAGAGCTTTGTAATCTTCTGGTTGCAATTCTCTTGCTGTTTTAATATCATTCTTTGCGTTGTTCAAATCTTCTTTAGCACTCTGCAACTTAGTCTCTAAGTTTTTGTAATCAACAAGAAGTTTGTTCATCCTATCAAAAGCATCTGTGATGAATTTCACAGCTTCTTCTCTAGGTAGATCTGTTACTGGAATTAAAACTTTTAATTTATAATGCGGCTCACCAAGACCTGGAAGGAATATTGTACTTTCAATATTTCCATCCTTGCCTTTTTTATAAGCAACTCTTACTTCTCCATCAAATGATTCTGTAGATTCTGTATCTGGCGCAAGACCAGCCAGAGGACCTAAATTCACTAAGAGGGCAACCAGTCCACCGCCGATAAGAGCTCCTGCAATTACACCGATACCCCCAGATGTTAGACGTATTCTCCCCTTTTTTGCAGAAAGATAATCTGAAGAACCGGATTCATCCGATGACGCTCGCAGTGTTGAGATTGTTGTTGATCTTCTTTTACGACGTGGAGGTTCGTCTCCATCAAACATTGGCTCGTCCCTTGTTTGTGCTTCTTCATCAGCAGGCCCAGGTCCAAATTCTTTATCCAATGCTTTGTCAAAAGCTTCACCAGCTTCATCAAGTCCACTTTCATCAACAGTATCATCGCCTGCTTCTGCTTCAAAATCACCTTCAGTCTCAGCTTCACTTTTACCTTTTAAAGCACTGCCTCTTTCTGTTGCCTGAGCAAAAATATCAAACGGTTTTTCAGAAGGTTTACTTTTTTCTTCCGTTATCGCTCCAACTTTTCTTCCAACTGATTCTTCTGGAGTGCCTGCTGGAGCTGGTTCTGTAATCTCTGTCTGTTCTGTTGGTGGTGGAGGTGGTGCTTCTCCACTTTCTTCACCAAGATCTTCACTATCATCACCAAGATCAGCTAACCCTTTTGAAGCAGATTCTTCTTGAGTCACATCTTCTGATGGTGCTTTTTTTGTAGCAGGTTCTGGCCATGCAAGCGGTGGTGGTGCTTCTTCTGGCAAAGGCTCCACTGCTGGAATTTCTTCCTCTCCTGGTTCTCCTTCTCTCTGGTCTGCAGGTGACCTTCCAAATGGTAGAGTTCCACCTTTTTCTGTTCCAGGTTCTCCTTTTACTGATGGAAAATAATCAGAATCACTCAGAGGATCTCTTGGCGGACCATCAACTTCTTCTGATTCTCCTTCAACTCTAGTTCGCTTTGCTTCTTCTTCTGTATCACCTGCACCTTCTTCTCGACGTTGTGGACTAATATCAAAATCTTTCTCTGTAAGAACTGGAAGCGATGGACCAACTTCTGTCGGGCCTGTCAATGGTGGTGGAGTTTCTTGTTGCGGAGGAGCGTCTAATATTATCTCTGCGCTGGTATCTTCACTTGGTGGTTGAACTATTGGTAATGGATGATGTTGATGCCCTGCACCCTCACCGCCAGAAGTAAAATGTTTCTTTTTTGTTGTTTGGTCTCGTGGTAAATCTTCGAAACGGTCAGTTGCTCCTGGAGGTTTTGGTGGTTTGCCTTCTTCAAGAGCTCTAATCTGATCAGGTGTTTCTGCTCTTTTACCTAGTGTTATTTTTGATGCGTCAGCACCAGGAAACATCCCTTCCAATGCCTCTATATCCTCAGTTCTAGGTTTTTCCTCATCTACAGCTTCTGGAACAGGAGTTTCTGGACCTGCGGATCTGTCCCATTCCTCGCTTAGAAGTCCGCCTGGTTCATCTGCTGGTTTTGCTTCTTTCTTTTTTTTAGGACCGTCTGCTGGTTTTTTTGGATCTGTCATATTTATTACCCCCGAATTGATTTATAACTATTACAATAAGCTCATGAATAGGATTTAATATATAAAAGTTTTGTTATTCAGTAGTGAAGAAATTTGCCCCTATTTGCACAGTTCTTTATAAACACGCCTTTTTTATTAACAACCTTTCCAAGGCCCAGATTCTCGTCATGCCTGTTCTGGACCAGTACAAAACCTTCTTTCACACTGCATTTTTTTACAGATTCTTTGAAGACATCTCTTCCGCATAGAAACAGCCACTCTGTCTTGTCGTCGACAAATGCTTTTCTGTCAGAATATTCAGATAATAGTTCCAGCAGGGCAAATGATGGGGTGAAATCCTTCTTCTCAATGCCTAAAAAAACACCAGCACCTTCTGGTTCCAGGTTCATATTCCTCTTGATCTTATCCCTTAATTCCAGTAAGCTCTTGTCAGCGAGGTAATGGTTCCTTCTTATCTTTACAGTATCAAATTTCTTATCGCAAAATTGAGAAATGAATTCTTGGATCATCTTACACCTGCACTGTCTTTTCAATGTTCAGTTCTTGAGGCTTTATTTTGATTTTCAAATGGATGTAAAGCAATGATTTCACTTTATCTGTCACACCATTGACCAAATGCTCGATATCAGTGTCTAATTCAGTTATTTTCTTGATATCTGTGTCAATTGTTCCATTCAGCCTGTTGATATTGTTCTGGATAGCGTCCAGATCCATCTCTAACTGTGTCAGTTCCTCGATTATTCTGTATTCGTCTAATTTTTCCTGCGTATCTGAGACTAATGCTCTTAATTTAGAATAAAGATCGTACAGTTCCTGCAATTTTTCTTTTGTTATTGCTGCCAGCTTGTCTGAGATTTTCTTTTTCTCTTTCTTCTCAAAGCCTAGCTTGTCAATATTGTTTTCTACACCGCCTATTGCAGAGATTATCCTTAATCTTGAATCGCCCATAAGACCCTTTATCGGATCATCCAGGTATTTTTCTATCAATTTCTCGTGGTCGACAGTGATTCTCTTGTACTTCCTGAAAGCACGCGCCAATGGAGCGAACATCTCTATTATCCCTTTGTCCAGTTTCTCTGCCTGTGATTTTTGCTCTTCTGCCAATTCTTTCAATATCATGAGATCTGCATAAGCCTTGCTCTCTTTTCTTTTTGCTATCCTCTCTTTTGTCTTTGTGTATTCTTTTTGTTTTGCGTTTATTTCGTTCTGGGTGTCGTTTATCTTGTTTTTCAGTGATTCCTGCTCCTTCTGTTTCTCGTGGATCTTTGCAATGTCCATGTTTATGTTCTCTATCTCCATTAAATCTTCCTTCAGTGTAGTTCCAACAATCTGTCTTGACAGCCTGTCTAAAGCACCGACTGTCTGTGCAAGATCTTTTGTCTCATTCGCAAAGAATTCCTGCAATATGACATAACTTTTCTGGGTCTTCTTTGCAAAATCTTCAAGAACTTTCTGGAACTTGTCTGGAAAATCTTTTCCAAACTTTGGTATGTTGTCAATAAGCATTCTTACTTGCTTTATGTAATTGTTTCTGTTGCCGACCATGTAGGCAAGCATCCTTGGCGGCAAATTTTTATTGTGCAGTTCAGCTTCTTCCAGTGCAACGATCTTATCTGCCGCTTCTTTGATCTTTGTGTCGAACTGGTCGTACAATGCAGAGATTGTCTGGTCTCTTGCAGAGAACTTGTGCTTTGTCTTGCCGTCGAACCATGATTCTAACTGTTCCAAAGGTATCTCGACTAATTCACCTTTTGCCTTAAACATCCCTTTGAGAGCATCTAAAAATCCCATATAGGATATATTGAGAGAATTAGTTTATATATTTATCTGAAAGAAAAAGGGTTCCCATAGATACTGTAATCGTAGTCACTGTATACCTATGGGAAGGGGAAATTCTAAAAAATAAAATAATCCTATCAGTCTTCGAATATTACCACACCATCCACAATCCTAAATTTAAATCTTGGTGATACGTACAGTGATGGTACTGGTTCTGGTACATGAAATACTGGTCTTTCTGCAATAAATACCGGTTCTGGATTTGGTATATAATGTACTGGTCTTTCTGCAATAAACACCGGTTCTGGATTTGGTATATAATGTACTGGTCTTTCTGCAATAAATACTGGTTCTGGAACTGGCAGAAACGGTTTTGTTGTTTCATATCCAACATTCAGACGTTCTGGATGATGCTCCACGCATCTGTCTCTTCCAACCAAAAAATCGTTTTGATAATCTCGCATCTGCATTGGCAGAGATGTTTGCCCCATGATGTCATTTGCCATATTATGTCCGCTGAAAAAATTGTTCATTTTTGTTTACCTCCGTCTTAAATGCTTGTATTCGTCACGCATTCTTTTTGCTACTTCAAAAGGGACCCCACCACATCCAGATTCAAGGAGTTCTCTTGCTAATTCTGCATCTTCATCAGAATACTTTAATTTTCTTTCTCTTCTACTCTGTTCTGCCTGGTATTTCCACATTGCTTTTGTAGATTCATCAATAACTGGTTCCCATGCTCGGATTTCATGTGTGATCAGAGGCGCTGGTTCTACATATGGGATGTATACTCTTTCTTCTGCAATAAGTCCTCGATGCATTGGAAGACTGTGAGAGGGGCATGTCCTTGCCAAATAATTGTCTGTCTTGTGCAATGGGCTCATATGTCCCAACACTTCATTTGCCATGTTATGTCCACTAAAAAAGTTCATTTTCATTTACCTCTTTGTTCAATCAAAACGAAAAGCAACTCTGTCATAACCTGCACGATAGAAGACTGTTCTTCGGATGAGAGGGTTGTCCACAGGTTTTTCTTCATCTGATGGTCTCATAAGATCGATCCTTCTATCTCTAGCACCGATCATATACTCAAGTTGTTGCCATTCTCTTTCTCTTCTACAATGAATACAATTGCACATTTTTACCCCAAGAATAGCCATCTCAATATTAGGTAGCCATTCTATTCTATAATATGTTCAAAGAAGGATATAAACCTGTGTTGTCGCAAAACAGACACCTTCAGTTTATATCCATAGATGGCCATACTTATAGGATAAGAACCTTGTAGTTTGGAGGTATACACAATGTTATCAAAGACAGGATATGCAATAAGATACATGGGTGAGATGGATGGTTTTGTCAAAGGCAATGTAAAGTACAATGTGTTTGGTGAATGTGCTCTTCAAGACAGAAGAGAGCGGATCATAAGAAGCATCAAAGAATTTTTTCCTTACAATGTAAGTGGACTTGAAAGTTTCTTTGGATGGAATTTTGTTTTCAGCAGGCCTATAAAAGGATTAAGAGAGCAGGTAGCAGATCTTGCAAAAGGAATAGCTGTTCCTGAGATTGAGGATGATATGTTCAGCAGAGGATGCGAGGTTGATGATTGGCTGGAAGTCGCAAGCAGAAAAGGCGGAGCTGTCAACACAATCAAATATCTTGCACTGTCTGTGTACCATGCAATCAAGGACGGATCACGAAGACCTGTTGGACGCAGAATGATTGAAGGCCTTGATAAGAAGATCGCTTTCCTTAATAATTTGGAACAGAAAGCGCATGCATATCTTGGCTTCAATGAGAGATACGTCCCTTTTTGCGAAGAGACAATAGAGACCCTAAGCAAAACAAAAGGCTTCAAGGATCCAAACTATGATCTGAGCAGAATGTTCCTGAAAGTACGCGGGCTTAAGAGAGATGCCGACAGTCTTCAGAAACTGTTGAGAGTCATTGGTATGTGTAGAGAAGGATGCATTGAAAGAAAAACAAGAGTAGAAAAAATTATAAAATAAAAAACTTATTTTTTCTTCTTTGGCGGAGTTTTGCGTTTTGAAGGAGTTTTTGGCTTTGCTGGTTTCTCTGGCGCACTACCATAATCCTCAGCAGGCCTGTAATCCATTCCTGGGAATCCGTATGTCTTTGGATCCAGCTGTTCTCTTAATTTCTCAGCCTCTTTCAGGGATGCTGCCTTAGTCTCTATTTCCTTTCCTAGTTTCTTTATTGTGCTTGAGACTTTTGCAAAAGAACTTCGATAAGTCCTGATCATTATGTCGTAAGTCGCTGATATCCTGTCCCTGAAATCACCGTTCAGTTTCTTTCTCTCTAATTCGTCCAGTTTTTTTGTCTTCTCCCGCTGGTATCTCTTCATGTTCTGGAGATAATCTCTCTGCTGTGATTTTGCAATGTCAAGATTTATCCTCTGAAGACTGATCTCTGTCTTGTGTTTAAGTATGATCTCGTCAAGCTTGCTGACAGAATCCTTTACTTTTGCAGTGAACTGTGCTTTTACTGTCTTGTAAGCGCCAAGCTCTGTGTTATAATTGCTTGCAACTGTTGTGACATCAGGGTCAATCTCTGGACCTGACCCGCATCCTAGCAATGCTGCTGCAAAACCCCCTAATGTAAGCATGAATCCTACTGGTCTGTATAATCTCATTTTATTATAACCCCCCTATGTACCCTTTGTAGAGTAGTAAAAATGTGGGGAATATATAAAGGTTTGGTTTAGAACAAGCGTCTGAGATAGGTGACCATGTATCCAGCCACTACTGTCTGCTGGCTTGTCATGAACTGTATCACTTGTGTTATCATAGTCTCACTTTCCCTTTTAACTTCAGGATCCTTTGTCATATGTTTATATACCTTGCCTCGTGAATCAGCAAGTACTATTTCTCCAGGTTGTTCTTCATCTATCTTTTTTTCAAATCTATTTAAAGTGATAAATCTCTTTCTGACGAGGTTTCCAGGATCTCCTGCTCTCAGGACCAAGTCATTGAGAAATGTTTTTATCGGGCCTTGAAAAAGAACTGTCCTTCGACCCAGAAGAGCATCAGTTTTTATCTTTTGTATCTCAACCTGATCTCCTGTCAATCGTCTTATCTTGTATTGGTCCTGGTATTCATCGATTGTAGTAAACCCGTTACAATCACGGTTATAGCATTGAGGAACTTCCAGAGAAACTTCATCAACCCTGAACCTTCTGTCTAAAGCTGCATACACTGACAGTTGAACATCTGTCAACAGCATGCCCTGACAGGATGATATGCATTCTTCCATTTTAGAAGAATTATAGATTATTGTTTAAAAAGTTTTGTGGAAGAATGTGAAATAAACTTTATAAACTGCTTTCAAAGGATAAGTATATGCAAGGCGAGAGAGAGATCAAACTTATAGAACGGGTATTAGGTCATAAATTCGGAGAAAAGCCCAAGATAATATTGAACACGTGGAAGAATCTTTTTCTGGAGCATACGTATGCGCGAGAATATACTCCCTGGGGATATTTCGAAGCTTTGATTGCTCTTCTCGCTTTTGAGCTGCCAGCTGCATTATATATACATCAAACAAGAACTTGCTTGATTCCTGCTTATGATAAATCTGGTTTCAGGCAGTTCGCAATACTTCACGAACTTATGCATTCTTACATTCTTCAGAGAAATCCAGAAATGAATAAAAATAAATTCAGTGTATATCAGATGCCACTACTTTCAACATGGAAAGAGACAATGGAAGAATGGGAAGAAAAATATTTGAGAAAATATATTGCTGAAGGTATTGGAGATTATGTCGCGATACTAGCCCAAAAGATATTAGTTGCTGAAGGTATGAGCTTGGAACATGCGTATGGAGTCGCAGAGGAATACGACCTTGCTGGATATGAAGATGTCTCAACAGAAGTTGCTCCTAAAGGCCTGCCAATGAACAATTTTTTCGCAAGGCAATTGTTGAGGGAAGCAAGCAGGATGCTGGAAAAACTGCCAGATCCGAAACAGCATATCCATGACCCTGATCTTCGTGCAAAGTTCAGAAGAAATGAATTTAATAATTACCTGTCCATACACGCGCATAAGATCGGCTATCATATTGTTCGTTCTTTATGTGAAAGTTCTCATCACAGTCCTGGAACTACTATCGACTGGCTGATAGCTAATCCTTATAAAAGTTTTAAAGAAGTTCAGGAGAAAGTTCCTATATTTCAATAAACAGTCTTCTCAGGTAATCAACAAACTCTTTAGAGGGAAGCATCCTTGAAGAATATGCTTCTTTAAGATCATGCCCGTGCTGGGATACTTCATAAGCAAGTTCACTGGTTAATTGTCTGAAGAATTGTGTTGGAGGATCCAATGTGCCTTCTTGAAATTCTGCAGTTACCTCTGCTTCTTCTAGTCTTGTCTTTCTTATCAGGAAATTATTTCTTCCTAAGTCTGCAATTTCATATGTTACAAATCTTTCTTCTATTGGAATTTCGCACCCAGGATTCATTGCTGGATTACCGGCACATGGCATTGTCATCAGAGTTGCACTATCAACTAGTATCCCCTCCCCACTAGGATTAGATATTCTATACATGATTGTGATTAATCCATGACAATCCTCAAGACAAGCTTTTTTCTCTGTCATTTTGGTTGTTAGTTTGCTTTGTATATTTAAAATTTGTTCAAGAACTTAATTTCCAGGATAATCCGGGATGTCTTTTGGATCTATTGTTTCCATGACAGCTACACGTGCTGTTGTCTTTGTTGGCTTTGGTGTCAGGTCTACATTCTTTGCTTCTTCTATTGTTTTCTCTACAGAATATGCATAAGAGGTCTCTGGATACTTTCTTATTTTTCCATTTCTCACATCAAAGTTTCTTGATGCAAATAAAAGTTCTGCTGTAGTAGCTCCTTGTGCTTTTGCATCCTCTTCTGCAAGCTTGAATGCTTCTTTGTTTGCTTTAGCTTGGCTTTCATCTGTAAGTTCAAATTCCACTCGTACTTCTGCAAATACACCCACTATTGAATCCAAATATGTTCTTAAATTTTCCATGTCATCTACACGGGCAGACAAGAACGGAGTTGTAACAAATCTTGTTGTTTGAGTATCCCAATATGCACCTTTAAGACCTTCAATTTCAATATTTGATTCCTTTACTCCTGATTCAATGAGAAAATCTTTGACCAAATTTATTCTATTTTCAGCTCTTCTTATTGCTTGATATTCACTGTCTCCTCCTGCACCTGCTCTGACATAGATCATTGCATAATCAGGAAGTGTTAAAACTTCACCAGTGCCTGTTATTTTCGGAACTTTTATTCCTTTTGCAAACTCTCTTTCCAGTCTTGCTTTCTCTAGCTCTTCAACATCTATTTTCCCGCATCCTAAGAGTAATAATGAGATCATTAATAACAGTATGATTTTTGTTTTCATTGTTATGTTTAGAGCGAAGAGCTATTTAAATGTTTGCGCTATATAGTAAATAAATAGGATTAAATATCTCATTGTGATTTCTTATGTCATGATAACGCCTTCTAATTGTGCGAAATGCAAAGGCCGTCTGTTCTGCGGCAGGTCTTACTGTCCTATCCTGGCCAAGTCTGCTGCTGCGTTCAAAGTGAAGCAGGGGATTCAGAAGGAAGAGTATTTTGGTTCTGCGCCAGCACCTTTTGTCGGCCGCATGGGTTATCCTAACATCAATGTGGGGATATTGTCTCCTGGGGAAGTTCGTTCTGACGCATGGGAGTATGATGCTCCGCAGTTCTGGTCGAGTGAAGATTATAATATTCCCCAGATAATTGATTTCCGGAGCCAGCTGATCAATTCTAGATTTAAATCTCTTGTTAAGAATGCGAATAATAAATTCTTAGATCTGACACAGGAAGTTGCATTAGCTAATAGACCAGTTGATGTTGAATTCAAATTAGAGAAAAAACCTTTCTATCGAGTAAATCTACAGTCACATGTCCCGCCAATGGGACCGAGCGCCTCCCTGAAGCAGGCAATGCTGACTGAGAATCCGCACATTCCAAGGAAGGTTGACAAGATTGTCTCTGATACTGAATTATTGTCTGCTAGCGGTCTGGTGCAGTTGTATGAGAAAGGGATTGACGAGAATTACCTGACGCAGATACTGTCTGTTGGCCAGCTAGGACTTGCAGTCAACCGAAAGTTGGTTCCAACCCGATGGTCCATAACAGCAACAGATGATACAATCGGAAAACATTTGATTGGTTCTGTTAAACAGTTCAGTAAGCAGACGGATTTCCAGTGTTTTTTTGGCGGTTATATTGGCAATTATTATCTGATATTGTTTTTTCCAAATGTATGGTCGTATGAATTGTTCGAGACATATGCTGAGGTTAGTGTGTGGAATCCTGAAGGAAAGATACAGTTCATGACAGACAATGAAGGTTATTCTGGCAGGAAAGTATATGCGCACGAGACTGCTGGAGGATATTATGCTGCCCGGTTGGGGATATTGGAGAAATTGAATAGTTTGAAAAGACAAGGCTCTGTTCTGGCACTGCGGTTTATCACTAAAGAATACGCTGTGCCTTTGGGAGTGTGGGCAGTGCGAGAGGCAACGCGGAAAGCCCTTGAAAATAAACCAATACATTTCGCTTCAAAAGAACTTATGCTTCATTATGCCAAATTAAAAGCAAAGAAAGAGTTTAATTTTAACCTGGATCTTTTATTGCGAGAGAGTAAGTTGCTGAAGGAGATCAAAGAGCAGAAGAAACTAAGCGAATTCTCATAATATTTCTAAACATTATACCTAAATATTTATATATTACTTAGTATTACTTAGTAATATGGAAACAATCAGCCTTAAATTGGATGATGACTTTTTGGATGATATTGAGAAGATCATGAGAAAACATAGGTACACTACAAAGACAGAATTTGTAAGAGAGGCGCTAAGAGACAAAATAAAAGATCTGGAAAAGGAAGAGATAATAAAGAAATTGGCAAAGCTGAAAGGTAGTCTCAAAGGGAAAGCAAAAATGAGCTATGAAGAGGCCAGGAAATTGGCTGGATTAGAGGTGGCAAAAAAGTTTGGTATTAAACTAGATTAATTCTTCTGGCTTTTTGACAGAAATAAATGGCAATTCATAGAAATGCATATCTCGAGACACTAAAATTGTATCATTGTCTTTTGCTAGCATTGCATGCAGTGCATCTCCGAATGGAATTTTCAGTTCTTGCTTGATTTTGAATGCTTTATGCGCTTGTTGTTTAGTTGCTTTAACCATAATTATTAATTCCTTTGGGATAATTCCAAAAATCTTATTTAATTTTTCCAGATTATATTGCTTCTTGATCTCATCCAACAAATGATCACTAAGCACAAACAAAGATTCTTCTTGGATTATCTTATTGATCAGCATAAGAGCCCAATCACCTAATGGCCTGAATTTGTCAGACCGGTTTTCAAAATAATCCATCCATATGCACGTATCCAGATAATATCTTTCTACCATATATCAAAACTAGAAATCAAGATTTAAATCTTTTGTTGACTGAGTATTGGAAGCTTTATAAAAAAATTATAAAGACTTATATATTTGTACTAAATCCACAGCTATATGTTAGAACTGATATCTTGGTCCAGAAAAGGAGAGCGCCCACATTTTAAAAGAGGATTGGATTATATTGCTGAGAGATCATTTTCTTCTGCAAGAGCATATTTCAGGAACGGCCTGACAAAGAAACCTGATAGTGTTTTTCTGATGGCAGCATATTCCGTAGCATTGGCAGGTGCTGGTGAATTTCCTAGCGCGAAAAGATTTGCAAGGATTGCCATTGACCAGGATCCGGGATTATGGCAGTCGTATGTCTGTCTTGCTCACTGCCATAACAGGCTGGGAGAGTATGAGCAGCAACAGATGGCTGCAGAAGTACTACTAAACATATGGCCGGATGAAGCTGGCAATCATATTATCCAGGCAGATGCATGGAATAATCTGGGAAATTATCAAAGTGCAGGTTCCCATGCAAAAGAAGCTATCAAACTGAAACCTAGCTGGCCGCACGGACATCTTCTTCGAGGATTTGCACACTTAGGGATGAAGAGTCCTAAAAATGCAGTCCAGGATTCTGAAAGATCAATTAAATACAATAGCGAGAAAAAGATGTATCCTTTATTCTTTGATTATGCGCTTGCAGGCGCAATCTATTTCAGGCTGGGAAACAGGGCAGCTGCTGACGGAAAATCAGACGAGGCAGAAGAGCACAGGAAAATTGCAGTATCAAGATTCAAATCCGGACTAGGGGATTTCGAGACAGAAGGAGCAGACAGGGACAGAGAGATTTATAAGAAAGTATTGTTGATATATGAAGGTCTTTCCAGACTGGATGAAGGAAGACATAAACCAAAATTAGAAGCGTGGTTGAAAGAGATAAGCGCAACAAGGATGAATGGTCTTGAACGTGAAAGGGAACATATCCGGAAGTTCCTTGGTGTTGCGTAAAGAATATAAATGATGGAATTCTTTTAGATTACGAGGTGATATATTATGGGTTATTTTAAATGGGCAAATTCCAAGATAAAAAAGTTTAAATGGCATGACATTTCACTGACAAAGCTGAGTGTCCTTTTCTTTGCATTGTTCCTGGCAAAAGTCTGGCCTGCTATTTTAGGTCTGGACTGGTACTGGTACCTGATACTTTGTATTGTTGTAGCAATACCAGTATGGATGAAACTCTTCAAGAAATAATTTTTTTATTTTCTTTCAAAATATTCTTTTACTTTCCGGTAGAATATCTCGTATCTTTCTTCTTCACCTTTAAAGAATACAGTAATCTCTGTCATATCATCCCTGCCCTCGATAGTGAATTTTCCACCATCACAGAGCCAATACTCCAGCCGCCCTTCCTGTTGTAATCTTGGATGACCAAGATTAGATAATCTTCTATTATCATCATGAAATTCAACAATATCCAAAGATTTGCATAGGATATCAAAGATTCCCAATAATTGGTCCAATGTTATTTTCTTTGCAGAAATATCTATAGTAACTGCCATATATTAAAGAATTTTGATGTGTTATATTAAGTTTAGCTCTAATCAAACCTTTTCCTGCTCAGTTTTACATTATTTGATTCTATTCCCATGCAGCCAGGAGCATCATTCTTTATTGTTCCTTGCATCAGGTCTGTTGTCAGCATCAGTTCCCAGAAGTTTCCGCCAACATCTGTGAATGTGAATTTAGAACTGCTCACTGTTCCTGCTACTGGTGATGGAATCCTTGCTCCTTGATCAACCATCTGTGCGAAAGTATCACAACCCATTCCTTCGACCAGTTCCTCTATCTCAAAATTCGCAAAATCAAGAATAACATTTCCTGCAACATTATTTCCATTCTGCTGCAAGTTCATTATAATAGAAGGTGGATTCACTTTTCCTATGTACCTGCAAGCTGGATTCGCGCAATTGTTTGTGAAAGTTATCGAACCTTTCCATGTCCCTGTCAGATCTCTTGCAGGTGCTATTGTTGATGTCATCCTTGGTTGCGGAGCTGGTTCAGGTGCGGCTTCTGGTTCCTGTGCTTGATCCTCAACAGGTTCCTGCACTGAATCTTCTATTGGTGCTTCTGGAGCACATGCTGTAAGAAATATAGAAAGTATTAAGATTGCAATTATCAGATAAACTTTCATAGATGATTTGTGAGATATAATAATATATAAACCTTGTTGTATTCCTAGTTACAACTTAAGTTTATATTACTTTAATGCCATAATTATACTATGAAACAGGAAGAAGTTGTCAAGCGGTTGGAAGAGGAGATAATATTGTTAGAAGTGTTCAAAGTAGAATCAAGGATAATTATATATGGAACTCCTGGTACAGGAAAAACACAGATATTAGAACGTATTGCAGATTATGCAGGAAAGCGTGATATTGAAGTGCTAAGATTTCAACCAATGGATTTAGGAAGATTGTTAGAGTTAGCAGAAGAACTTGATCTAGAAAACAAGAAATTTCTCTTTATTGCCGACAATATGGGTTACCGCACTTATCAAAAGAAGATATATAAGTTCCTGACTTCTGTTAAGAGCAAAAGTCCAAAAGGATATCTGTTTATTGGTGCGAATCCTTATCCACAGACAGAAGATAGACTGCAGAAGTGGGGATTTGAAGCACTGTTTCTTGAATAGGTATATGTAATGTCATATAGCATTTTAGTGTTAATAAATTTAATTTTTCTCTAAACTACTTGCTGGGAAATGTATTATCTGATATAGATAAAACATCCAAACAATAAATAAATATGAGGATATGTTTTCTGGAGAACTATGGTGACACTTAATGACCTATTGCTCGATGCCAGTGTATGTCTCTATGAAGTCAGGGAGCAGTGGCATACTACTGACCACGACTATCCTTGTCTCGGAGCAATAAGAGAACATAAGTATTTTGATGAAAGAAGAGAAGTATATTCATCAAAAGAAAAAGCAGACCAGGTTGCAGAAGCCTTTTCTGCAGAAGTAAGAAAGAAAATGCTCAGGATGGACGAGTTTGATCAGCTAAGAGAAGCTGCAAAGCATGGGATCCCACGAAACGCAGATGATTTTTCATATAGATTTGCTGTGAAAGAACATGTGGTCCTTGTGAAAGATCTTGAAGAGAAAGACAGTAAAGTGTTCTGGAAGATCAGCAAAGGTTCAATCGAAGTCTTGTGATCATTTTAGATATTTCTTCTCTAAGTTATCCAAGTGCTTTTCTAGCTTTCTTATGAAAGCTGCCTTCAATTTCTTGTCCTTTGTTGGTTTTTTCTTTCTGTATTTCAAAGCAAGATGTATTATATGGTTCTTGTCTTTGATAGATCTTGCTAATTTCTTCCAGGAATGAGGAGGATCATTGCCTTTTGCTCGTTCTTCGTTCTCTGTGAGCCAAAAGGTTTGTTTGACAATGTCAGAAAAACCGATTATCTTTCTCCTAAAGTCTGGCAGAAACTTAGATCTGAAAATTCCAATCATGCCTTTCAATTCTTTTAGAGGCTCTGTAATGAAGAATTTTGATTTGGTCAGATCTTTGCCATATATCAATTTGAAATACAGTACATGTCTTGCAAACCTTGATGGAGGAGTCTGGCTTGAATATGCTATTCTCTTTCCTGTTTTCAACTGCCAAAGAGAATATCCCCGGATCTCAAGTTTCATTGGATATTTTTTGTGATATTCTTTTTCAAGATCACGCAATTTTTTCAGATATTTCTTGGTTTTCAAGACACAAAGGATATCAACATCACTCGTCTTTTTCAATTCTCGTCTAGGAAGACTTCCTTTGATGTAGATAGAGATCAGTTCTTTTTTAGGGATGTTTTTCAGTACGATTCTCTTTCCTGCTTTCAGGGTCTTTATAGCTTGTTCTTCTAGTTTTGTTTTTCTCTTCCAGTCTTTCCAGAATTCATGTTTCATTCTATGCGTCCCCGGTATTTTCTTTTTAGTGATTGAGGCAGATATTTGAAATATTTCTTCTGCAATTTTTTTGATAATTTGAAAAAGTTGGAATAAATGGTTTTTCTGCATTTCTTTGAACCGCAGGTGCATTTGAAGGATTCCCATCCTATCTTGTCAAAACCTTCAAGAGCATTCGCCCCATAATCATAAGTCAGTTCTTCTCCTTTCTTGATGTTTCTCATTGCATAGAACTCCATTTTCTTCATTGAAGAATGCTTTATGTATACGTTAGGGTTGCACGAATGGTTCATGTAGGAATATAGATGATAACTGATGACAAACCTTCTATTTCCAATATAATCGCAATGATCTGATTGTAATTTCGGATCCTTCTGCATCTGTTTTAATGTGAAGCTTTTTAATCTGGATAAATCAACCTTCAGAACAAGTTCATCCTTCTTGAAGTTCTTGTTGGCATAAAGACCTTTTCCCTTTGTTTTTGTCTTCTTGATGATGTACTTTTTCATGCAATAGAATCAGCGCTTAATTGTATTTAAGTGTTATGGTGAATAGATTTAAATAATCCTGATTTCTGGATATCATTAGAGGTATCAAAATGAAGGAGAAAAACGTAATTTTCGTGATGGCTATTCTCATTATTGCAGTCATTCTAATTGCAATGTTCGGACTGCCTGTGTATCGTGTATGGCAGAAAGAGAAACGAGGAGAAGCAAACCTGCGTGAAGCTGAGTGGAGCAAGAAGATTGCTATCGAAGAAGCTAAAGCTATCAAAGAGAGTGCAAAGTACAGGGCAGAAGCAGAAGTCGAGAGAGCTAAGGGAGTTGCAGAAGCCAATAAGATCATTGGTGCAAGCCTGCGGGAGAATGAACAGTATCTTCGATACTTATGGATACTAGGATTACAGGACGGAAACTCTGAAGTGATCTATGTTCCAACAGAAGCAAATCTTCCTCTCTTAGAAGCGACACGCGGATTGCAGAAATAGATTTCTTTTTTTTATTTTTTCTTATTTTAGATCTGAAAAACTTCTCCAGTCTCAGGATCTATAGCGTGAGTACTGGAAAAATCATCCCAGAATCTTTCTAGGGAATAGAATTCATAGCACTTGCCGCCATTAATTTCTCCTCCATCAACCATGCGGATACTATCATCTGTTCCATTATTAGCGCAGAACGAGGGGCCCTCTTCTCCATAAACTTTGTATGGACACCAAAAGCAATCTGTCCTATATTCAAAACCATCATCTCCGTGCTCTCTTGTGATTCTTCTTGCGCCTGGAAATGCTTCTCTGAGAACAGCTGCCATTGCCTCTTCATATTTTCCCATTTTAATATCTTAAATAGAAGGAATATATTAAATTTGTTCTTGTAGCTGGTCGTTTGTTTCATTCCCATTTCTGTTTGGAAAACCTCTAACAGCTGCAACAGCTGAGAGGATAGCAGCTAATCCAGTTACACCGACAAGTGCTCCACCTGCCAATACTTCTGAACCTGCTTGCACAGCTTCCTGAACATTCTGTGAATAAAGAAGATCACTGCCTGCCCGAAATGTTTCTTGAACAAAATAAGCCTCCCAAGGTATAGACACAGCAGTTACAATACCCAGGTAAAGTCTTGTAATGGTTTCTCTTTTTTCGAATGCAAAATCCCAGGTACGTCTCATATAATCCATGATAAAAGAGAAGTAAATAGTATATATTAACCTTGTGCTTCTCTCAAAGCTTTCATAAACGGAACACACCTGCTGTCTAAGTTAAAGTAGAATATTGTATGTGCTACATATGCACTAATGACCTTTGGATCTTGTGGATGCGGATGAACAGTATGGACTTTTGTTCCAAGCCTATTTTCTGTCTTAACTATTCCAATTATCCTGCAACGAGCAGCAATACCTTTTGCATCAGCTGGCAATCCTTCCAGAGATTTTTTTCCTTCAAAGACTTCTTTGAACTTTGGAACTGGATTATATATCAAGAATACTCTGTTTTCATAATCTCTCCAAATTTTGACATCTTCTGTTGGAAAGATCACACCTGGAGCAACTTGCGCAGTATAACGGCCGCGATCAGCTCGCCAGTATTGCATATTCTCTCCAGTATCATCCTCAATCTCAGCCAGCTGTGTGCCGTGGTCAAATATAGCCTCTGCCATTATAGAGAGAATGCATTAGAAGGATATAAGTGTTTTGGTGCTGTGTTGAGAGATTATTTTTAGTGTCTTATACCTCTAAACCTGCTTACATAATGTTTAAAGAAATCACCAAGGACATTACATCCTACAAGGCTGAAAAATCGCGAAATTTCTTCAGGGCCTATACTTACGCGTCCTTTTTCTCTTAAAGTCATATAATTCTCAACTAGAGATGGACGTACTGTTGGACAATACAAACCATCATCAGCTTCTATGACAGCTATTTCAAAAGTATGATTATTATCTAAGGTTGTAAATACTTGTTCACCATCTACAGTAATACTTGCTTTCTCAGAAATACCTGAATAAATACATAATCCTCCAGACAGGATCGTTCTACAGTCAACAGGTAGATGCATAGGATGTATACCACTAAACATAATAACTTCTCCTAGAGTAGCAGCTCTTACTTTACTCATTTGAGCTTGAATACTCTCTAGATCTCCCATGGATATAGATTTTTGTTTTGAATTTATAAAGCTTATGCGAGAATACATTTATCATATTGGGATGATTCAGAGTTTTCGATATCCGTGCTTTCGCATAAATATGTCTGCTATGACTATCTCAACACCTTCTATCTTGTAAATCACACGATACTTGCTGACATGAATCGACCAGAACGGATTTCCTTTAAGCTTCTTGCCAATCGGAGCTCTTTTTTTCTAATTCCAAGACCTTATTCCAGATCTGCTTCTGCACTGTACTATCCTTGATCTTTGAAAAAGAATTCTCAAAATTTTCAGAAAAAATAAGAGAATACATTCTAGCGTAACTCAGGATGTCTTTTAAGGAATTCTGATTTTGTCAGGAATGGGCCTTTCATAGCCTCTGTTACTTTCTTCAATTCCTCATTAGTCAATTCTTCTGTCTCAACATAATGGTCGAATAGAGCTGCTTTTTTGACCAGCTCGTCATATTCGTCTTTTGGTATGCTTACACTCATATTCATGTCTTTCACCTATAATTATAATGGTTTATTGGATATATAAAGTTTTCTGTTGAAAATTTGGAATATTTATCATCCGGGAGTCTACAAGATATGATTGTAGACACCTATTTCTTGTATATCTGGTTATTGTGAATACATTTAAATATGATTTCTTGTTGATTGGTTTTATGAAACTAAAACTGCTTCGTCCAGATCAGATAATCACAACAAGAGATTATCCTGTTTTTAATCTGCACATACTTGTGATATTCTTCAGGATTTTTAATAAAGGGCAGGGCAAGATACTGCCTCCGTGTCCAGTACTGCATATCTCTTCAGGCATTCCATATGTTCGGGGAAAAGATCCCAGATCAAGAAGATACAATAATCTATTATCAAAATACCTTGAAAAAAATCCAAAAGTAAAATATTTCCTGATTGACGGAGGGCATAAGACATCTGCTGCTGCATTTGCCCGTAAACTGATTCCTGCAATGGTCATGGAGAATGACAAGGATTTTGCAAAAGTGCGTAAACTCAAAGCTAAAGGCGAATTCTTCGGATACCACAGCCCTTCAAAAACAATCAAAGAGTCTATAAGGCAATGTGCCAGGCATCATCTTGGCACAACTAAATTCCTTACTGTTGAAGATAAGGTCAAGAAGATGATTCAGCAGAAGGATGTTCCTGAATATATGATTAAGTGTTATAGGAAGAAGTGATTATTCTTTCAGAACCACTCAATCAATAGGTGACTACAAAATGGAGATATGTAGACACCTAGAAACAAAAGATTTATATATGTAGTCACCTATAATTATAGTATGCACATAGAGAAAAGAGATATAAATGGGAAAATCAAGTATTTTTTAGCGCATTCATATAGAGAAGGAAAGAAAGTCCATAAATTTAGAAAATATCTTGGATTGGATTTGAAGCCTGGAAAACTTAAAGAAAGGAAAGAGATTGCTGAAAAACTGATTCTCGAAGAGATTCATAAGTATAACATTATCAAAAACCCACTTGATGTGGAATTGACAGAGAAAGAAATTAGATATATTGAGAAAATAGAGAAGAATTTGCCACTAAAAATTAAACATCTTTCAGAGAAAGACTGGACGAAATTTTCAGAATTATTCACATATAACACAAATGCAATAGAAGGAAGCAGATTAGACAAAAAGGAGGTTAAAGATCTTCTTGAAAAAGATAAATGGCCGGATAAATCTAAAGAAGATATTGCTGAAGCGTTTGGAGTTGATGAAGCAATACGTTTCATTAGAACTACAAAAGAGCATGTTTCGATTGGCTTGATCAAGGAAATCCACAAAATTGTGTTCAAGAATTCAAAACTATTTGCAGGAAAATTGAGAAAAAAGGGAGAAGAAGTGGTTGTGATGGGGAGTGGAGGGGATATAGTTCATGAAGGTGCGCCACAATCCAGAATAAACCACCTTCTAAAAGAACTTATTAAATGGTATGGCAAACACAAGAATAAATATCCTGGATTGATTCTGGCTGCTGTGGTGCATAATCAATTTGAAAACATACATCCTTTTGCAGATGGAAATGGAAGGGTTGGTAGAATATTACTTAATAATATCTTGATAAAGCATAACCTGCCTCCAATGAACATTAATTTTAAGAATAGAATTGAATATTATCAAACCTTACAAGAATATGAGAAAAATCAGAATCTTAAACCAACAATAGACTTATTCTTGAAAGAATATAGGACACTTAAGAAGATTCTGAGCAAAAAGAAGTAATTGTAGACACTTAACTGGCCAACGCTTCTTTGGCTAGAAAACCACCAAGAATTTATGTTTGGTGCTAGAGGTCATAGGAATTCCTGCTTGCTCCCCTAATTCCTGTATTTTAGGATCATTCATATTTGATTTTCTAATGAAAAAGACCTCAACATCATATTTGTTTCCAACAAAGTTCTTTTGCCTGTATGCAAGGTTCAATTCATCATCTGGAAAGGGTTTTCCTGTAGGTTCTCTATCAAGCCATTCAGGGATCTCATAATCATCCTCTACAAATACTATAAAATCAAAATCAGAAAATAAACTGCCCCTAAATCCAGGAGATTCATACTCCCCGAATATATCTTTAACAGCAGAACCTATTAGAAGGATTTTTATGATCTTATCATCAGGCAATAATTTTGATCTAATCTTTTCAATAGCCTTAGTTCTAAGTTGTTCAATTTCTTCTATTTTGAAAACTGTTTTTTTAGGTCTATTGTTGGTATGTTCTTCCATAAATAGATACGAGTATAGAAGGGATATAAAGGTTTTGGTTGGAAAGATTTTATATATTCCTATTTATTTAATACAATAATGGATATCAGAAGGATCGCACTGCAATATTATACACCCGGAGTTGAAGCAGAGGGTTTAGAGCGAGTGAGTGATCCTGGGAGTCTTAATAAAGAAACAGTGCTGTTCGTGCCAAACGGAAATGATTTTCAAATACTTGAAGATATTGCAGTCAAAGGTCCAAGAATAACAGGTCTGAGAACACATGAGGGGGATTATAATCCTAACAGAAGAGGATACCCAGTGCCAATGGTTTCTCTGACAAGATTTGAGAATGCAGAACTTGTTGAAGTGAGTCTTACTGATGAAGTGTTCTTGATCATCTAGCATAGTGTATTGGTGCCTGCGAACGAAGTGAGCTGTTGAGATAGGGGGAATTATTTTATTTTGTTTCTTATGTCCTGTGTTTTGTCCAAAGTTAATGAATTTATGCTTTTTTTGACTTGCAGTACGAATTCTGTCAGTTCTGAAAAGTTTAGTTTCACTTCAATATTTTTAAGGTAATACTGATTATCTATTCTTAATTGTTTGTCTTTTTCAAGTTTTATGTGCGTATTCTTTGGAAGAAGATCCTCTTTTTCCAGTAATTTACATAGTTCTATTGTACAATCATGAATTTCTGATTTTATTCCTAATCTCATCAGTAATGCATAGACTGTGAAGTATTCGCAGTAGTATTTTGTTGTTGCAAGCCACATGTTTGATTTTCCTTTTAGATCTTGCAGTATGCTCAAGGTCTCTTCTGCATTGATGATGTACTCTTTGCATAGGTTTTCATTTGGTTCTGTCAGTTTTATGCCTTTCTTTTGTTTTTTGCACCAGTTCAGAGCAACCATGCTGCTATCTCCTCGCTTCCTTGTATTATCAGGTGTTTTTTGGATATTTCCATCCTAAGGCTTTGGGTTATTGTTTTCAGGTTTTTCGTGTTAATCAAGTGTATTTTTTTATTGAATTTTTTTTCAAATTGCTTTATCCTGTCTTTAAAATTGATTTTTCCAGTGATTAACAAATCAACATCATTCGCCTTCTTCGAGTCTGTTGCTGCCGAGCCAAAAATTAAGGCTTTGTTGTCCTCTTGCAGATGTTGATGTAGGAAAGAAATTAATTCATTGAGAAGCAAATCCTTTCTGCAGGCGTTTAACAGTTTCTCTTTCTCTGCCAAGACAAGATATTCCACTAGAAGAGGCGCAGAAAGATTTATCCTGTAAAGTGTCAGCCTTCCTTTTATGCTTTTTATCAGTATCCCTTGTTTTTCAAAATTGTTCAGGTGCTTTCTTGCTGTTGTATGCTGTTTTTTTAGTTTTTTGGATATATCTGCAAGATGCAAGGATTCCTGGGAATATAAGAATGGTTCTAAATATGACCATATTGTTAGCTTTTTAACCATATTGTCATAAAAAGAACAGTTACTATATAAAACTTTCGGTGCTGGCAGATACAAGTATGCTCTAAGGGGTCTACAGGACATGGATGTAAACATCTATACCAGGGATATTGGTGAAAAAAATTTTATATATTCATACTGATTTAATACAATAATGGATATCAGAAGGATCGCACTGCAATATTATACACCCGGAGTTGAAGCAGAGGGTTTGGAACGAGTGAGTGATCCTGAGATTCTTAATAAAGAAACAGTGCTGTTCGTGCCAAACGGAAATGATTTTCAAATACTTGAAGATATTGCAGTCAAAGGTCCAAGAATAACAGGTCTGAGAACACATGAAGGGGATTATAATCCGCGGAGAAAAGGATATCCAGTGCCAATGGTTTCATTAACTAAATTTGAGAATGCAGAACTTGTTGAAGTGAGTCTTACTGATGAAGTATTCTTGATCATCTAGCATAGTGTTTTGGTGCCTTTTCTACTGGTAGAGTGAGCCTTAGAAGAGAGAGAGGGGGTTGGTTTTGGCCGCGTAAGATTTAAATACTACCAAGACATAATATCTATTATGGTAACACTTACAGCAGTTATACTAAAAGAAGAAAATATGTATGTTGCGACTTGTTCTGAAGTCGGTACGGTTAGCCAAGGCACCACTATTGAAGAAGCTCTTGCAAACTTAAAAGAAGCCACTGAATTATACCTCGAAGAATTTCCATTGGAAAATAAAAAGCATCCAATTTTAGCAACATTTGAGGTGGCTAAAACTGTCCCAGCTTAAAAAAATATCAGGACAAGATTGTGTTAAAATTCTTTGTAATAAATTTGGATTTAAAGCAAAACGACAAAAAGGAAGTCATATTATCTTGATTAAAGAGATTTCTAAAGGAAAAGTTGGCACAGTGGTCCCTTTACATAAAGAACTTAAAATGCCAACACTCAAAAATGTGCTCAAACTTGCTAAAATAGATGAAGGAGAATTCTCAAAATACCAATAGCAGCCAAACCCAATTTTGTCTAACCACTTTAAACGAACATTCCTGCGAACGAAGTGAGCCTTCCAGACAGGATGTTATGGGTGAGTTGGTGAAATGAGGCGTGAACTGCAT
Source organism: Nanobdellota archaeon (assembly GCA_023133595.1). Lineage (GTDB taxonomy): Archaea > Nanobdellota > Nanobdellia > Woesearchaeales > WJKV01 > JAGLWF01. The sequence goes on from JAGLWF010000006.1 coordinate 58,433, forward strand.
AATTCCTATTAGACCCCCGATCCACAGGTGTGTGGGGAGGGAAGTTAAGGCCCTGGCAAGGCAAATTATTTAAATAAAAGCATAATATTTATATATATATGAATTATAAGGATATACTAAAGGAGAAACTTCCCAAATATAAAAAAAAGGATATAATCATTACTTATCACGCAGAGAAACAAGCAAAATTCAGATGTGTTGATTTAGATGAAGTTAAGGAAAATATTATAAATCCGAAAAGATTAGCCTTTGCTGAGAAGCAAAAAGCAGAAAGGGAGAGAGAAGAAAAATACAATTGCTATTTTGGCTATAGCAAAACTCAATGTCATAGATATATTTTAGTGATTAATGCTAAATGTATTGTGTGTACAATTATAAAAATAAACAGAAGATGGCAACATACAGCTGAAAAAAATGCAAAAATTTAATTTTAGTTATGATAAAGAAAATGATGATTTATTTTTATTTAGTCCTAAATCTAAATCAAAAGGAAGTGTGGAACTAGGAAATATTATTTTTGATTATAATCATAAGAAGGAGCTTGTTGGAATTCAGATTATGAAGGCTTCAAAGTTGATGAAAGATATGGCTAATGTGAGTACCAATGTTATCAAAGACGTTTTAAATGATCTAAAGGACTGTAAGGTAGATGCTAAACTAAAAAATAATCTATTAATTGTGAAGATATACTTATTTAGTAAATCAAAGAAAGTTTCTTCTGTAATCTCTATTCCAAGGATTGTAGAGTCTAGTCCGGCTTTAGCATATGCTTAATTCTAAATTTGCCTTGCCCCAAGCATTAATTGTGCCTAACTAATATTAAACGAACATTCCTTATAATCCAAAAAGGGTATTCTTACTGCTAGCAGAGTGGACTTGTGGGAAAGCTTTTACATCCTATTATCATTGTGAATATCTGTAGGTTAATAGGGGTGTGAAAGGAAACCCAAAATAGACAAAAAAGAATGTTTTAAAATAATAAATCTTAAATACCTATGATTCTTTTAGTATATATAGGTGCAAATAAATTTTTATTTATTGCAACACTTAAAATGAGACGACTGTTTGTTTTGCTGATCATATTTCTTTTATCTAGTTGTATTTGTGCTTATGGCTGGACTGCTGCAACTAGAATAATAGAGCCTGATACAATATCAAGGACAGATTATAAGGAAGACACACCGCTCGTGTCTTATTCTGAAGAAAGGGAAGATGATTATTCTGCTGGAAAAGATACTGATATTGAATATGATGATGATCAGCTCACGAAGTACAGGGAAGTATCTCGCAGGGCTATTGGAACAGAACAGTATGAAATAGATACTGAATATGATGCTGGATACAAGGAGAGAGACCTTGACTTTGTTCAAAGGCTGCCTGGGCAAAGAGCAGAAGATTCAAAAATTGATGTTAATGAGATGACTGCAGAAAAGCTTAATGATTATCTGACTGATAAGATTACAGATATGGTTGATGAAGTACACCTTGGTCTGTTAAAATTGGCTAATGTTGTGACATCAGCTGCAGAAACTGTGGATGTGGAAGGTATAGATCTTAATGATATGATTGACAGAACAGGAAAAATAAAACATTCTGATATTGCTCTTTATAATAATATTGCTACGGAGAATGGATATGCTAGTTGGAATGAGATGGCAGACGAGTTCAATAAATTAAGTATGGTGAAATATTTCGGAGATATATTGAATAAAGCTGTTTATGACCATGAGAAGGGAAGATGGATAGATATTGAGGCACTGCAGGAGGTGCTTGAAGACATGGATGATGTTGAAATTAAAGACTGGTTTGATTCCCTGGATGAAGATTCTCAAAAAATAATCTTTGATGCAGATATAGGCAAAGAGGCAAGGACAAAACTAAAAAATGGAGTATATGACAAAGAAGGAAGACAAAAAGAAGCGCGTGCAATAACAGCAAAGGGTGGCACTCCAACAGAATCATGGCAGTACAACAAGTCTTATTATGAGAAAGAGACATTCTTTGGCAAGATGAAGCGCTGGATGGGACTTGGGGAGAAAGAAGCTGAATTTGTACAAAAGCTGGTTAAGACAGATATTCTTGACAAAGCAACTGAAACAGAGAAAATCAGTTTTTATGATGCTGACAGACAGGCAATAGGCATTGCAAAGATATTGGTCGACAAATCATCCAAAGGTAAGGTTCATAGATACACACATTACATCTCATATAATCATATGGGAGATATTGACACTGAAATCATCATTGATAATGAAAAAGGAACAGTGACAGATGCTGATGCCCTGAAAGAGCTTGTTGCAGATGATGATTCAGAATTCTTTGACTGGCTCGAGAACAATACAGGCCTTTCTGTTGATGAGCTGGTGTTAAAAGCCTCAGGACAAAAGAAACAACCTTATGATATCCATGAAAAGGCACAATACGAAAAGACAGAAACATATGAAAAAGAGCCAGAAGAAGAGATAAAGGTCACTTATTTAAGCAATAAGACATTATTCAAAGTGGAAAGAAAGCAAAAAGTCAAGCTCTTTGGCCTTATTCCCCTAAAAATCAAAAGCACCACCATCATAGACCCAAGTGAAAGCAAGACAGTAACAAAGATAAAACCCTGGTGGAGCATTATTTTTACAACAAGCAAAAAAACAACCTGCGGCAACAATGTCTGCGATCACAAAGAAACCTCTACTAATTGTCCTGAAGATTGTATTCTAGCTGAGAATCCCACTGGCCAGACCTGAAGAAAAGCTTACAGAGGAAAGATTTATATCCTATTATTATATTGTAAACATTATGATTGAAGTGGATCTTAGAGAATATGTCTGGTAATAAAATCTATACTCCTTCTGAACAAAATGCTATTTTTACAATTTAATAGCCAAAAGCTTTATATACTATAGCCACCTATAGTATACTATGGCAACAACAATACAGATAAGCGAAGAGCTCCAGAAAGAGCTCAACAAGAAGAAGATGTTTGACAGGGAGACCTACGAAGAGGTGATCCGGGACCTGATGGAAGATACTATGGAACTGAGCGAGGAGACAAAAAGGAATATTAAGCAGGCTGAAAAAGATTTCAAAGAAGGCAAATATAAGACTCTTGAAGAAGTTGAAAAAGAACTAGGTTTATAGAGGTGTTTAAGTGTATTCTATACTATTATCAAGAATTGCAGAAAAACAGCTAAAGAAATTTGATAAAAACAAACAAACAAGAATAATATCCGCCATAAAAAGATGCAGGATAAGACCATACGTGCATGTGAAAAGACTCGTAGAAAGCCCGTATTTTAGATTAAGGGTCGGAAATTATAGAATAATTATGAATATTAAAGAAAATAAACTTAGAATACTTGTCATAGAAATCAAACACAGGAAAAAGGTGTACAAGTAGGAAAGATTTATATCCTATTATTATATTGTAAATATTATGGATTATGAAAAGCTATTAAGAAGAATATCTTATTATGGCTATGGTTTGCTTATTGCATGGATTCTTTATCTAGTTATAGTATTGATTTATGTGATAGCAGACGTAGATGCTCCTATAACTGCGTTTTTTCTAGTTGCGTTCATATCTTTGGTAGGTTTTTTCGGAGCATTTTCATTACGTTTCCCTGATTTCTTGATTGGATTATTATCTATACTTTTCTGGATCTCATTTATCCTGATCATAACATGCTTTGTTATCTGCAAGAGAAATCCAAAGTATTCAATGTTCAAGAAAAGATTTAGATCATTATTATATTATTTTTTGATAGTCATTATTGCCACGATTATCTGTGCGTTTATGTTTGCTAGTTATACTTAGAGGAGATATTATGAACAAACAAGCTTTGTTAGGATTTATCTTGAAAGCGCATCAAAATACCTATGCTGCTCCTAAAGATATTAAGAAAAAATATAAGTGTCGGAAGTCTATATTACCAGGGCATAAAGATTATGATTTTGTCTCTGGCGATTGGAGATATCATGATTCCTATACTGGAAGTGAATGGGCACCTGGAAGAGAAGTTGTCTTCTTTAAAGGAAAGCCTGTCTGGTGCATGTCCTACCAAGGACAAACTGTTTCTGGACTTTCTGAAGCTTTTGTCGAAGAAACTTTCGAGTTTTTGAAGAAAGCTTTGCGGACAATTACAATAGACCTCCCATTCCGAGGACCTAAAAGATTCAAATCTGGAGATTTTGTGTATACGTTTAAAATGAAAGGTGATTATAAGTACTTTGTTGGTCGGGAGAGTGTTACACATAAAGGAAAAGAAGTGTTCTTCCAGGATGTTATGGGAACACTGATAAAATAATCTTAACCAAATTTTCCTATCAAACTCTCAAAGAATTCTTTATCTTTTTTTGTTGCTTTCCTGCATAGATGCTTGTAATCATCCACTTTAAGCTCTTGCATCTCTATTGGTTTTACTTCTTTCAGATTAATCCATTGATGCGATCCTTTTGGTGCTTCTGTGAATCCTCTGCTGCTTAATTTGTAGAGATAAAAAGTTTTTCCTTTTCTTATGTTTCCATTGATAAGAACCATCTGCACTGGCTTCTTGCTGTAATCGGCATATTTCTTATATCTCCTGTCAACCAAACCAAACTCGATTGCCAATGCCTTTATGTCTGTTGCATAAACAGCTTTCTTATTACTCGCAGGATGACCAGAAAGATCAACAGCTTTAGAAGGCTTTATTGTGTTCATCTTCCTTATAGACCCATGCCACAGATATTTTGGTTTAGCCATGAATAGATATGTGTATAGAAGAGATATAAAGGTTTTGGTGCCTTTCCCTGCGAACGAAGTGAGCCTTCAGGGCAGGATGTTATGGGTGGGATGGTAAAGTAGAAAAGATAATTTTATAAATAGATTATTTGACTAAATGAATTTGACCAATTCTCAATCGATATTCTTTCGCAACTTTTTTTATTGAATTATGACAGTTTTTATCACATGTAAAAAAATTCAGAGTCCTAACTTCCTCATTATAACTCAAGAATTCAGCGGATAATTTCATATCTTCATAATCTTGTTTATTATCAAAGATATTTTCTTTACTATTTTTTATATTTTGAAACCATTTTTGATAATTATCATATTCCTCGATACGTTTAGTCCCAAATTTTTGAAAGAATTTTAAAAACTTATTTAAAACATCTTCTGCGATTTGTTCAGAATTAGTAGTATATTTCTCTCGAAATTCTCCAAACGCATCATCATCTTCGTACAATTTAGGAATGGAATATTCAGATAATAGTAAATTAACAAAATCTTTAACCGCTTTAGCATTATAATTCATAAATCTTGCATTTTCTTGAATAATTAAGTCATCGATAGCTTTATTTATATTTTCAGAAATGACTAATGAATTGGGTCTATATTTCTGTGACGGAGATTTACTTCTTTTCTCTTTTTCGTCTCTTATAGCTTTATCAATTATATTACAAGCAGTTTCCAAATAGTCGGTATATTTATAGATAAAAGTAGCTTTTACTTGTGCTAAAAGCAAATAAGAATTCCTTTTTTGCTTTGCCATATAAAAATATACTTTTTTATTGAACTTATGTGTCGTATCATTATATGCAAAAATCACATTTACATCTGAAGAAATTGTCATTTTTAATTATATCTCGGTTTTGTTTTGATATTGTATAATAACACTATCCGTTCAGTACCTAATAGTTTAGCAAAATATCCAAATTTATCATCATTTGCTTCTTGAAGATTTAATGAAATATACAATATTCTTAACATCAGAAACTCTAGGGGCAATATTAATTCATTAAATTTCTTAAGTCCTCCAGGAGTTAATTGTTTTTCATGATATCTCTCATAAATTTCTTTAGAAACCTCTTTTATCAGTTTAAATACTTTCATCATTTCGTTTAATAATTTTATACGGGAGAGAGATAATCCTCCAGATTTGTTATATTTTAGGGCATCATAAAATTGAGTGGCAAATTTAGAATATTCTAACATTGAACTAATTAATAATTCCCATTTAAATTTACTCATATCTTTTTTGTGTAATGGCTCTACGCTATATTGTAGAATATCTTCATCAGAAACTCCAAATATTTCACTTAATTTCTCTATATTATCCACAAATATTTTTAGATTCCATTCTCCATCTGGCAAGGTGTCCATAAATTCTTGAATTTTTTTAAGGTCGATCTCTCTCTTTTTTATTTCATTAAGAACTATCGTTACATTAAGTTTAGAAGTTTTTTGAATAAATAATTTATCAAGAACAAAATTAAAGATAGACATAAATCCATTTACTTTACTAGAGATATATTGTTCTGCGTTTCCAACTTCCATTTATCCACCAATTAGACCAAGTGAAGGCAGTATTTAAAAGTTACTATCTTTAAACAGCAAGAACCTACACCTATCCTCTTTGTTATTCTGTTTAGAATAGAAGAATTTGCCATATTTAAGCGTTTTGGTGTAAGGATTATGCATATTATATAACAAGGTAGGTTCATTTATAAAGAACTAGATATTAAAAGCTACTAATTTTAAGGAAATTAGTAGGTTTCAATATATTTTATTCAAGTTATAATACCTACTAATTTTAACTAATTTAGTAGGTTTTAGTAAGTTTTATATACTTGTTATATCTTCTTAAATACATGAGAATTCCAGAACCTCCCCCAGACATTAAAAATATATTTGAAAAAGAAAAAGAAGAATTATTTAATTATTTGCGTAGAGAAGATATTCAAAATTTTATTAAGCGAATCAATAATCAATACTTATCTTGGGATGAATTTAAATATAGAAAATCTCCAAGAGGGACAAAAAATGAATTATTATGGGCTTTAGTAAAATTGATTAGAAACTCAGACATGAAGAATCTGAAAATAAGCAAAATTAAATCTTTTAATTTTAAGTATAAATTAATAAATAAAGTACAGCAAAAACTACATGAATTTGATCTGAATCTTGGGGGTTCCTTAGGTACTAATTCTATAGTTCCTGAAGAAGAAAGAGAGAAATTCCTAATTAGTTCTATAATGGAAGAAGCTATAGCGTCAAGTCAACTTGAAGGCGCCGCTACTACAAGAAAAGTTGCTAAGGAGATGCTTAAAACTTCTAGAAAACCTAAGAATAAGTCTGAGAAAATGATCTTGAATAATTACTTAACTATCAAAAAAATTTTAGAACTAAAAGATAAAAAATTAACAAAAGATACTATCCTTGAAATTCATAAAAGCATGACAAGAGATGCCTTGGATAATAAAGAGGATGAAGGAAAATTCAGGGTAACTAATGATATCCATGTAATTGACAATATAACAGGAAAAATTTTCTATAGCCCTCCAGATTTCAAACACATCCCTCAATTGATAGATGGTTTTTGTAATTTTGCTAACAAAAATGGAGCAGAAGAATTTATGCATCCAATAGTAAAAGCTATAATCTTACACTTTCTCATGGGATACATACATCCATTCGCAGATGGAAATGGAAGAACTGCAAGAGCAATATTTTATTGGTATCTTTTGGTTCATGGTTATTGGTTATTCGAATTTATGAGTATATCAAGAACAATTATAAAATCTCCTTCCCAATACGCAAGAGCATACTTATATACCGAAGGAGACGAAAATGACCTTACTTATTTCATAAATTATCAAGTCAGGACAATAGACTTAGCGTTAAAAGACTTAGGAGAATATATTGCAAGTCAAATTAAAGAAAAAGAAAAATTGTATGAATTCCTACGAATAGAGGGATTAAATATAAGACAGATCCATATTCTTAAAAAATTCTCCGAAAATCCTAAAAAGGTAATGACAATTAAGGAAGTAGAAAATGTTTTTGATGTTGTTTATCAAACTGCAAGAAATGATTTATTAAAACTTGAGGATCTTGGCTTTTTAATAAAGAAAAAATTAGGAAAACAAAAATTCTTATTTTTGAGAGCTGAAAATTTTAAAGATAAAATAAAGAAGCATTTAAAAAAATAAGCAGAGACGAACATTAAATCCCTTATACTCTTTCCCAAAACACACCTAACCTTTTCACAATTTCTTCTCAGCTTTTTCAAAAGTTTTCAAAACCTTTACCCAAGCAGGATTCTGTCTCATGAAATCCACGAGCATCTGATAAGATTCTTCTTTGAACAAGCCAGAATCTATCTTTGGCCATTTCCTGACATAGAATGAAGTGAGATGTTTTGGGTCAAGGTGTGCTGCGCCTCCATGCGGGTCAGGGCATGCAACTACAATCCTGCTGATCCGATTAAGCACAGCAGTGCCCATGCACATCAGGCATGGTTCGAGAGTCGTATACAATTCAACTTTAGAATTATTTTTTCTTTTTTCTCTTATGATATTAGCATTAGCATTCAATAATCTCAACTCTGCATGAGATACCCAGTTCTTATTAGAATAGAGAGCATTCCTTCCACTGTCAACAAATTTACCATCTATGACTAATACAGCTCCCACAGGATAATCTCCATTAGAGTAAGCTTTCCTAGCCTCTTCTAGAGCAAGCTTCATGAATTTTTTATCATCAGCTGTGAATGCCATAAATACAATCAGAAAGAAGGTGTTTATATTGCTTTGCCAGTGTTTAACAGAGCAAAGTTTATATCTAAGCAGCCCTATATCTACCTTATGAATGTCTTATTCGTATGCAATCAGAACCAGAACAGGAGCAGGACTGCTGAAGATCTCTTCAAAGACAGGTTCAACACCAGATCTGCAGGATTGTATAATGACAAACCTATAACTGAAGACCAGGTTTCCTGGGCTGACATGATAATAGTGATGGAAGAAGTACAGCGCAGTGAGATAGCAAAGAGATTTCCACAGCAATACATGACCAAACGCATCCTCTCTCTTGGAGTCCCGGATGTTTACAATTATAATCAACCAGAGCTTATAGAAACTTTAAATTCTAAAACAGAAGAATTATTTGAGCCACTCCTCAAATAGCTTCCTGGCCTCTTCTTTTGTCGCAACAATCTTTGTCTCAGCCACCAATAATTCTGGCAATCTCCGTGTAACTTTATACTTTTTACCGAAAGGATACTGCAATTCCATGATGCTTATCTCCCATTTCTTGACAGGATGTCTCTCTTCCATGGATATTTCTACGTAATATGGATTTAATTGCTATTCCAAGGGATTTTTAGAAAAAATGCATGAATATTGCAGATAATGTTGGATCATTTGTATTACCTGCACATGCGCTTTGACAATTTGAAATATTTACATAACCTTTAAAACCTGCAAACACATATATTTCTATATGAACATCGATGAGATCATACAAATAATCAAGCAAAAACCGCCCTACAGTAATCTCAGCAGTTACATCCATGGGAAAAGTCATGCTGAAAGGGTTTTGTTATTCGCTACAAAACTCGCAGAGAAATTAAATGAAAAAATAGATATGAAAGCTGTGACTATTGCTGCATTATTACATGATGTTGGAAGAGTGGATGATGGATTGGATCCAAATCATGGAAACAGATCAGCGATATTAGCAGAAGATTTTTTGAAAAAAAACAATATCGAATGCAATATTGAATTGATAAAAAGAATCATAAGAAGACATTGTGAAGATGATTTTAGTGAGGCACCAGTAGAATGCCTTATAGTAGGAGATGCAGATAAATTAGACCGGTTCAGGTTAAGAGGGGATCCGTTAAGAGAGGAATATTTAGAATTAGCAGAATCACTGGAATTAGTAGATTTTGCAAGGAAGATGGACAATAACCTTTAATAATTCAGATAACTTTATCCTTCTAATGGATGTGAACAAGGCATACGAAACTTTGGAAAGATATTTCTCGAATGAGTTCATAGAAGGCAGGCAAACAAGATATGTCATAGAGTCAGCAGAAGAGAGCTGGATGATGCCATTGGCCTGGCTATATGCAGCAACAGCATGCGCAAGGGATGGTGACAAGAAAAAGTTCAAGAACTGCTTGAATGAAGCAAAAAGGATGTATGGAGAGTTCACATCAAGAAGAGATGCGTCAGATAAAGTAATAGAAGAGGAAGATGCAGCACACACATTATGCAACAATATTGATAAAGCTTTTGAACTGGTCAAGAAGAACCTTTGATCTTTCTGCAGAATTCTTCTATTCTCTCTTTATCATCAAGTCTCTTAGCTTTCAGCCCTAATACAGCCAATGGTCTTTTGCAGATCTTCTCCATGTCCTTGAAGGTCTTTCCTGCCTGCCTCCTGAATGTGCAGAAGAAAGCCACCTTCTTAAAATCATTTTTTTGAAGATACGCCCTGACACCAGGCGCAGCAATCCCTGCCCAGACAGGTGTTCCGACAACAACAATATCATATTCCTTAGGATCCTTTGCAAAAGATATTTCTGTGGATTTTTTCCAGAACGCATCTTTTCCAGCAGCAAGCAATCCCAGCACACCTTTCCTGCTTTTCTTGTCAACAATATGGTCAAGGTCAGCTTTCAATGATCCTGCAAGCTCTTTTGCCAGCAGTCCTGTGTTTCCTGTGCGTGTATAGTATGTGACCAGTATATTCATAAAGAACCAAGGCGCAAAGCAGGTATATAATTTTTTCTATTTATCTTTCTCTTTCTGCCTCAAAAACCACAAAATATACCACATGTATTCCGTTATCTACTCTGTCTGGATTTTTTACAAAATCTTTTAGAACATAAACAATTGACCTTTTCTTCTTTCTCTTAATCTTTGCACCCATTCCTGGACTTCTCGCAGGCCGGTAGATTTGATGTCGTGGATTCGCCATCGTAAATAAGTCATTGTGAATCCGTTCTGATCGTACAACCTTTGGCTCAGGTCTTCGATCTCTCTCTCGGTCCGGCATTCTCCGCAGTTCTCAAAAAGGTCACAGATAAAACAGCCGGAACATGGACCTCCAGTTCTGAAATTGTGAAGATGCCCGAATTCGTGGAGTATTGTGACAAATTCTCCTTCATAGGAAAGATCGGGTCGGATAGCGATAAAAAGTCCAGGATTGGTTGGAAGCTTGGATCTATATAAGCCTCCATCACCCGGCCGGACATCTATAGTTCGGACTACCTCTCTTCCAGACTTAAAATAATCATCCATAGTCAGGATCATTGACATGATCAGAGTATTTTAGGATGGAATATTTATATTTTTGGATTAAAGAAAACATTTTAATACTCCCTATCTCTCCCTAAATCATATGACAGAAGACACTTTCAGGCACACAGAAGATGATGAAGAGAGAGTTGTCTATCACGCAGGAAAAATAGATGAACCTATAAAATCAGTTCTTATACATACCAGAGGGGGATGGGTCTCTTTAGACAAATTATTGAACGGTCTTAGGGTCAAGCCTGAAGACATTGATGGTGAAGAATTAGAAGGCATTGTTGATGAGGAATTGTTAGAAAATAACATCCCTCCAGGAGATCAGATATACAGGGAGTATGACAAGATAAAAAGTTATGCAGCTGCAGCAGTTATGCTTGCAGAAGCTATTCTGACAGCAGAAGAGCAAGGCTACTTTTTCCGCTTTCTTCCAGAAGAAGAGGTTTCAGCTGCACAACTGGAAATAGAGGATTTTCCTTCTTATCTAGGATTGATAAAGAAGAGACAGGAATCTCAGAAAACAGTATTTGATGAACTTAGAAGTCAGAAATTAAGTCTAACACAGAAAGCAGTATTAGACAGGACTAAAATCATAGTAACCACACAAATTCCAATAGCGGTTTTTGAGATGAATGATATAGCAGGAGCGACCGAAGAAGACAACAGAGAAAGAAGAAATAAAACAAAACATTATCTCTGCATTGTGAATGACGGAAAACATCCGCCATACTTCCAGTTGTTCTCAAGAGAAAAGACAATAAGCATAAATGAATCGTATTATTTCAATCCGATGATGGCTGAAGATGAACTTATGGTGTACGAGCATTTCAGGCCTGATTAATGTCTATAGATGCTATCATCTTAATCTATATTCTTATAAAATTCTTTTCTAGGCATATGCTTCTGTTTCATTATCTTTTTCATCTTCTTAATGAATTCTGACCTCAATTCAGGTTCATCATCGTTATCTAAAGTTTTCCTCAAGAATTCAAGAAGCTCGATTGTAGAATAGATTTTTACCTTATTCTGCTCTTTTAATTTTTTATCATTGGACCAGATATCGCATCCTAGTTTCAATGCCAGGGCAAAATACATGAAATCATCCTTATCAGGAGATATTTTTCTTGCTTCTTCTAGAAAATCAGAAAATTCTCCTTTTGGGACTGTGACAATAACTTCTTTCAATATATGCACGAGTTCGATATATTCACCTACAGAACGATGGGTCTTCTCCAAAATCATTTTTTCATATCGCATGAACTCTTTGATCATGAATTCAGGAGCATATAGTTCTAAATCTTCCCTGAACAATAATCCAGAAGTAAGACTGTCTTTGATCAGCGCAGAAAACAATATATTTGCATCTAATACTAATTTCATCTATATTTTTTTGCAAGCTTCCTCTTGAGTTTCCGTCCCATTTTCAGCGCTTCTTTATCAGTCATCTCACTAGTTTTGGTAAATTTTCTGAATTTCTCCAGCATAACCAATTTTTTCTTGATAGCTTCTCTTGCTACCGCGCTCCAATTGATCTCTGGAAAATTCTCCATTTCCTCTCTCAATTCTTCTGGGACTGCCAATGTCATGCTAACCATTTCGTATACCTCATGTATATTACGTATAATATGTATAATACGTATATGAGATATATAAAGCTTTTGCTCCTCCTATAGATTTATTTATTTTTATTCTTTAAATGTTTTTCTCAGCTAAAATTAGAAGGATCATAAAAAAAGAAAAAAAATTTATACGCACATCTCTCTGATTAGCGCAGAAACTTTTTCATCTAGCTTAACAACCTTGTCTTCTGTGGAAAATTCACGCGCGCCATACACCGCACGAGCATAACCCCGTCCCAACGGATTGATAGAGATGCCAACGACGGGGGAGCCGTCGAATGTACTGGGTTTATCGCTAAGATTCACAGTCCGGACTTCAACAAAATTACCATTAACACCTATCTTCTCGAGAGTTGCAGGTTGTGGCTGGATAACATGACACTTACCATAACCGCGCTGGAGTATTGTTTGAGCATAAGATTCTGCAACATCATCAAGAAATATCGCTTTAATCAAATCATTCTGACCAAACTCAGACTTTCCATCGACTGCCTTGGTTCTTAACATAAGTTCAAAGTTTGGGCTACTTCTTTCAGTCTGCCTTATATCGTTATGAGTGTCTATGTAATGATAACAATCTTGATAATCATTACTTTTTATTATTAATTTATTGGCTTGTATAAATTCATTAACTCTGCTTATAGATTTATTAAGTCTTCTTGTAAATTTATTAACTCTTTCATAATCATTACGAATATCATCAACTTCAACAATTCTGCCAGACTTTTCTGCTCTTAACAAAGCATTCTTAACCACACTATGACTAATATACAAAAGAAACTTCCCATCTTGCTCATACATCTTCAAACCTAGCCGCGAACAAGCCATAACAATGTTATCATCAGGATTTATTGTGTCATCAATAGCAGCATAAAACTTGTCGCCTACCTTAAAATAAAGAACAACAGTACGAGTTGATTGAAGCAAAGAAGCACCATAAGTCCAATTTTTCCAATCCGAATGTGTCGAATTTTGTGCTTCAATTTCAAAAGCACCATGTTCTCTAGCACTCTGCAAAATCCCGCCTGATGGAGTTATAAAGTAGTCCATAATATTTGGTGAAGTAGCGGGAAAATGACTAAAACGAAAATCACTAAATTTTGAACAAGGGTAAGAAGGAAAAGACAGATCACCACTAAACAAATCACTAAACTCTACATCCTTAAAAGCAGGGTTTTCAATAGTATATTTTCTGATAAATTCTTTTCTCTCTTCTGCTGGTTCCTCATCGCTATATCTTGGGATGAATTTTGTGATAAATTCTGCTTTATATTTGCTTTCCTTGATTACCATTTGTTTTACCTCCGGGTTTTGTGTTCCTATCCGTAGTAAGCGTCATACTCTATATCATCATAATCTAGCTATGGTATATTTTCTACTCCACACATCTCTCTGATTAGCGCAGAAACTTTTTCATCTAGATTAACAACCTTGTCTTCTGTGGAAAATTCACGCGCGCCATACACTGCGCAAGAACGGCTAGCGCCGAAACAATCGTAGGCATAGACGCCGTTGAGGGAGTAGTAGTTGCCGCCAAGGCCCACAGGCCGGACTTCGATAAAGTTACCATCAACACCTATTTCTTTAAGTCTTTCAGGAGTTAAAGACCAAACACGACCAATTTCATAACTTAGTTGGTTAAGCGTTCTGTAATACTCTATAATACCATCACCTCGTTGGCTAAGCATTCTTGCATAAGGCTCTGCAACATCAAGCAAGATGGCCTTGTTCCAGTCATTCTGGCCAAACTCTGATTTTCCATTAACTGCCTTGGTCTTAAGCTTAAGAGGACTCTCAGTTGCCTCAACAATTCTGCCAGTCTTTTCTGCTCTTGACAAAGCAGGTTTAACAAGGGAATCATTAACAGGCAAAAGATACTTTCGCTCATTTGAATGAGATTTATATCCTTCTTGTGCACGAGCAATAACTATATTTTGCTCTGGATCAGCTATATCATCAATAGCACAATAGAACTTACCGCCCATCTTAAAATAAAGCGCGACATTACGAGTTGCTTGATATACATCAGCATCATGCTCGCCATTTGCTTCAATTCTAAAAGCTCCAGCTTCTCTAGCACTTTGCAAAATAGCACCATCACCTTGCTCAGTTGCGAATCGCACAGTTTTTGGCCAATTAAGCCATTCATTAGAATGTCCAGTAAATTCAACACCCTTAAAAGAAGGGTTTTTCAGTTCATATTTTATAATACGTGTTTCCTTGATTATCATTTGTTTTACCTCCGGGTTTTGTGTTCCTATCCATAGTAAGCGTCATACTCTATATCATCATAATCTATCTATGGTATATTTTCTACTCCGCACATCTCTCTGATTAGCGCGGAAACTTTTTCATCTAGATTAACAACCTTGTCTTCTGTGGAAAATTCACGTGCGCCACGCACCCCGCGAACCCAAGCATAAAGATTAAATTGGATGTTAGCAGCCACAGTATTATCGTAGATGTAGTAGTTATCATCATAGCAGCGGCCACCGGGGAAGATTTTAGTTTTGGCGAAGGGATTGAGATGCACACATCGAACTTCAACAAAATTACCATCAACACCCATCCTCTCAAGACTTTCAGGTTCTAAAAACCACATATAGCCATAATTATAACCGCGCAGATGGCTCAGCATTTGAGCATAAGGCTCTGCAACATCAAGCAAAATAGCTTTATTCCCGTCATCCTGACCAAACTCAGACTTTCCATTAACTGCCTTGGTCTTAAGCCTATTAACACCTTTAGTAGCTTCAAAAATTCTGCCTGTTTTTTCTGCTCTTAACAAAGCACCCTTAACAAGGGGGTCTGTTATAGGCAGAAGATACTTGCCATTGAGAAAATGAGATTCATCACCTTCCTGTGCACGGGCAATAACAAGATTTTGTTCAGGATTTATTGTATCATCAATAGCATGATAAAATTTGTCGTCAATCTTAATTCCAATATCAACCGTTCTTGTTAAATAGATTGGACAACCAAGATAGCGAAAACCACAACTAGCTTGTTCAATGCTTTGTTCAATGCTGAATGCACCAGCTTCTCTAGCACTCCACAAAATTCGACCTTGATTAGCTGCAAAGCAAACAGCATAATCCATAGGAAGAAAAGACTTAGACAACTCACCAAATTCAACACCATTAAAATGCGGGTTTTCCAGTTCATATTTTATAATACGTGTTTCCTTGATTACCATTTGTTTTACCTCCGGGTTTTATGCCTTATTTGCGTTGTTATTCTTACTCCACGCCTTGCAGTACTCTTCTTACCCTCTCTTCCAGTTTTGCTGCTGGTACCCCTATGATTTTGTAGCCTAGTCTGTGGTAAATCGCTTTCAGTTTCTCTCCCAGTCTTACTGCTTCTTTGTGGTTTTCTCTTCGGACTTTTGTTTTTTCTGTGAAGTCCAGCTGTTCTATAAAGAATACCTTGTTGGAGAGTGCGTAGTATCGGGAGTAATCTCCCTGGATTCTCACCCAGAACATATACTCCCGTTGGTCTTTGTCTATCCAGCTTGCCTTTCTTGCTTCTGCCATTATTTTTTTATAAATTTTTGTTCCTGGCTCTGCATAGGCCAGTCCATCTGCCACTCCTCTGTCTATGAAGATTCGTTCTATGCCTTCGGGTATTTGTTCTTCCCTTTGTAGCTGTAGTTCCAGTATCTTGTCCTGGAAGTCAGGCTCTGTCCAAGGCTCTGGTTGTCCTTGTGCCTGTCTGACTTTGATGTAGTCTTCGGCAGCCTCTTTTACTATGTGTTCTCCTCGCTGTTCCAGGGCCAGCAGTATAGAGCTTTTGCCAGTTCCTGGTCCGCCAGTTAGTATGTATTTTTTCATTTTGCCTCATCAATTAACGTGTCCGGGTCGTATTTAAAGTTCTGTTGAAGAAACTTCTACAGCAGATAGGAAGCTTTATAAGGGATATATTCTTAGCTACAAATATGGCAAAAATAAAGCCAGAAAGAGTCCTTGAAAAGCTCGGTTTCAGCCCTAACGAGATCAAAGTATACTTAGTTCTCAATGATCATGGCTCTAGCAAAGCAGGGAATGTTGCAAATATCGCAAGCTTAGACAGATCCAGCTGCTACAATGCTCTAAAAACACTCCAAGAAAAAGGCCTTGTCAGTTATGTGATGATAGGGAAAGTAAAGTGGTTCCAGGCAACAGGCCCTAAAAGACTTTTAGATTATATCAAAGAACAGGAAGAGGATGTAAAAGCAGTTCTTCCAGAACTTCACGCCAGACATAAAGCAGTAAAGATCAAAGGACAGGTAAGATTGTTCAAAGGCACCAAAGGTGTCAAGTCTGTTTTCCAGGATATTATCCGCACAGGAAAAAACAATCTAGTTTTTGGAAATGAAAGCCAGTTAGAAGAAAGGATGCCTGAATTCCAATTGCAATTTGTAAGACAATTGAAAGAATCAAAAATATTCGTGAGAGAAATTGTCAGGGAAGGAAGAGGTGCAAAAACAAACAATCCAAAAGCAACAAGATATGTTCCAAAAGGAATAGAAAGTCCTGTTGTCACAAACATCTACGGAGAAAAGATAGCAATCATAATCTGGACAGATATTCCAGAAGCTATTATTATAGAAAACGCAGCTGCTGCAAAAGCCTACAAGAACTTTTTTGAATTCATGTGGCAGAATGCTAAGAAATAATTTTAGTGTCTATAGATATTGTCATGATGATAATAATCCTACACTTGTTTTT
>JAGLWF010000007.1 GCA_023133595.1 Nanobdellota archaeon
TATAGTATCCTCTGTCTCCTGGCAGGTCATCGATACCTTGGGGTAGACGATCTATATTCTCACTTCTTCTTTTAAGTTGTTCAATTCTATTTTTAAGTCTTAATTCTGTTCTTAAAACTTCGTTGACCATTTTTTCCAATCCTTTAATTATATCTTTTCTACTTTCAACTATCTGGACTTCTCCCCCCTCTTCCAATGCTTTCAATAGATTTCTATCTTTTTTAATATCGATTCTCCTGGCTTTGCCCACCGTCCTAACGCCATGAAATTTACCATCAATATAAACATCAACGAACTTCCTAGTATATTCTTCGCCAAGGAAGATATTCCTGCCTTTCAATTCAAATGATATTACCCTTTTTCTACTTTCAACTATCTTAACTCTTCCATCCACTTTCAATGCATCCAATAAAGCTTTATCATTTACACTATCTAAATGGATTCTCCCATCTTTGCCCACCGTCTTAACACCATAAAGTTTATCATCAACACGAATTTCAACAGACTTGGAAGCGTATTCTTCGCCAATGAGGATTTTTGAAAGCGAGCTTTCCTTTTTAAATTCAATTTCTTTTCTTATGAGTTTAAGCAAATCATTTAGAACAACTACATTTGTTGCAGACTTTTTCAATTTTGGACGCTTTACAATATACTCCACTATGTTTTCTAGAGATTTTTCCCTGTTTTCAGGTTTCTTGAACTTAGAGATTTCAGGTTCATTATCTTTAACAAAATCATAAAGAATATAATCCAGATCTTGCAATTCTTCAATCACCTTAGTTCCTTTTTTAAAGTTCTCAAGTTCATCCGTTCCTTCTTCAAGTTGGGGATTTGCATGATCTACCATTTCTTTGAATTGAACTTTTATTAAAGCAATTGTCAGTTCTTCTAGGGATTTTGTTAGAGCTTTCGATTTTCTTGCAGAACTATCCTTCAAATCATCTCTTGCTTCTTTTATATTTTCAATAGCAGAATCATAATCGTAAGCTTTTCCACTTGTCTGAATTATACTTTTTTCTATATTTTTAACTAGCTCATTTCTACTTTCATCCAGGAGTCTATTCGCTTCTTTTATCTTTCCTTCTTTAATGTATATTCTTATATCTTCTATTAGTTTGACACAATCAGAACAAGTATCTTGTAAATTGTTTGTTTTTAGAAACTCGATTTCTGCTTTTTCTACTTCTTTTGTTTGAGCAATCATTTCACCTAATAATTCTTCAATCGCAACAGCTCTTCTAACTTCTACAGGCTTTTCAAACACAGCTGGAACCGCCTCTTCAACTGGAAGTTTCTTTGGATACAATAAAGTTCTTATTCCAGTAATTTTATTTACAAGTCTTCCTAATGCAAATGTCCCAGCCCATAGAGGCTCTAGTATTTCTCTTATTGATGGCCGTGTCCAAGCATTGTAAGCATCTATCTCGAAAGCAAGCTTATTCAGGTCCCTTAGATCAATATTAAAAGTATCTACGTTTATTTCAGCCAATCCAAAATCTATGATATAAAAATTTCCTTCTTTATCTCTAAGTATATTATCTAAATGGATATCTTTATGATGTATCCTTCTTGGATGAATCTCTTCAATGACATAATCAACAATATTCGGCCATTCCTGTTTTCTTACTGTTCCCCCAGCTTCAATATGATCTCTCAAACTAACAGTTCCTTCTAGGAATTCCGTTACTGAAAAATATTCTGCATCAAACATCTCATGATCTGCAGGAGCTTCCTCTAATTCCTTAAGAAGTCCTTCAAGATCAGTTATCTCTTCTGGTGATTTTCCTTCCTCTTTTCTGAAAAGCCCGACGAATCCAGGAACTTTATCCAAACCTGATAACTTTTGCAAGACAACTGCCTCCCTGACAAGAGCTTCTCTTGATAATTTCTTAGCAATATGTTCAGGAAGATTTTCCTTTTCAGGATCAATCCAATAATCAACCTTATGTTTCTTGACAAACAATCTTTCTCCATCAAATAAGGCAAGATAAGCATCTGTCTGCATCCCTTGTTTTGAGAATAGATTTTCCGGTGTTAATCGCCCCACAATATCTTTTAATCTTTCTTCAATTGCGATTGCTCTCCGGACTTCTGGCCCTTCAACACTCATCTGCCCTTTCTCTAATATTTTTTCTTTTAGAGATTTTAACCAGGCATTTTCCTTTCTGATGCGCGTATCTATATCATAAGTAAATGGAAACTCCTCGGGTGTGTCTTTACTTATTGCAACACCAAAATCAATAAGCCATAATTTTCCATTTTCATCTACCAGAATATTCCTATTGTGTACATCTCCATGAGCATATCCAAGTTCATGCATTTTTTCAATATTTCGCACAAACCTGTTCCATTCTGATTCGCTTATTTTATTCCCCGCTTTAAGATGATCTTCAAGAGTCACTCCTTTAATTTTTTCATAAACAAGATAAGTATTTTCTATTTTTGTTCTGTCAAAACTATAATCAATGAACCTCGGGAAGAATAATTCGATCTCTCCTATTTCTGCTTTTTCACTCAGCTCACTTAACATTTTTGCTTCTTTTGCAATAGAAGGAAAACCTAATATATCAGTATAATAGTCTATAGCATGATGAGTTTCAATATTTCTTGAGCGCATTTTCCGAAGCTCTTTTTCAGTTTTCGGTTTTTTTATAATTACCACAAATCCATTTTTCTTCCCCTCATAAATGTTGGCTTGTTGTCCTTTAGATACTAATTCCTCAATATATGCTGGAATTGACGGCAAAGGCCTAAAGAAATGGATTCCCCTATCTAAAAGCCTAGCAAACCAGCCTTCTTCCTCAATCACAACCGCCCTTCTCACTGTCGGTTCTTCAAGTACTGCAGGCTCTTCAGTATAATCAGATGCAAACTGCACCCCTTCAAGCAAGCTTATATCTCCCCTGAGCAGTTTTGGAAGTATATCTCTTTTGAAGGCATCTTCAGGAAGATTTTCCCTTATTGTCTTGAACATGGTTCTTCCATGCTTGTATGCCCAGAAGGCAGTTTCATAACCTGCTCTCTCAAGCCTGAGCTCTTCTGCTTCAATATCAAAGCCGCTGTCGCTCCTTTCACCTTCTTTTGTGAAAAGCTCTGCAAAGTATTTGCTCATATGATATTCCCAATCTTCTGCAAAACCTTCAGTGATTAGTTCTTCAGGGAAAATCCCTCTTTTTGTGGTTTTATGGATGAAGTGGCCGAATTCGTGCATAAATGTGGAAAGGATTCCTTGGACTGTCTTCTGCCTTTCTGCATTTATCCTGATTGTAGGGAAGAAGCCGAACCGGTCGTAGAATTCTGCACTAACAGGTATTTGATTTTTGTCAGTCCAATATTTGTCGCTGCTTATCTTTATCCTTAAGGATTTATAATCTACTTTTCCAATATAATTTAGCTGTGCATTCTGCACAAGGTTGAGATATTCAATCAGATTGGTCTTCCTGTCCTTGTAAGGCCATATCTCAGAGTTGATTAACGTTGATATGAAGGCCTCTACTTTCCTGATTTCATCTCCTGTATGTCCAAACAATTCTCCTTCCCTTATTCTGTTGAAATAATCTTCTGCCTCTTCTTCCCTTAATCTTTGCTTTCTCCAATTTTCCTTGAAATCCTCCATAAACGTCTGCCTGATTGTTGCATCTTCAAATACTGCAGACATGATCATCTTTTGTATTGTTCTTCTTTGTTCGCTTGTAGGTTTGTCAGGATCTATCTTCCCTTCTGCAATGTATGCCTCTTTCAAGCTATTGACTTCTGACTGGACTATTTCCTTGTCAAAATTATTTTTCAAGCTTGCTTCAACTGCATCAGAATAAGTTGATTTATCTATCAGCTCTCTCAGAAGAGGCCTTGTATCAAAGAATCTTCTTACTTTTATTCCCCGCTCTTTTATTTCAACTGTATCCTTTTCCAAGAAATCTTCAGGGATTATTCTTGCCGCTAATGCATAATCCACATTCTCACTTTTTGAAGGCAATGATTTGATGACCTCTTCAAGCAGTTCTTCATTTCTTGGCCATCTGATAAAACCGAAGAAAGTCCTTCTTTCGAATGTATTTCTCAGGAATTTCAAGCTTTCTTCAGTCTCTCCAATCCTCAATAATGCATTTACAGTCCAGAAATTGTCAGCACTAAACGAATCTATCAATAAGCTCACTGCTGCATCCTTGTCTGCCTGGCTGAATTCTTTCCAGTTTGCCTGCGCTAAATTCTTGATATCTTCTGATGACAAAGCTTTCTTTTCAAGTATGCTCTGTGCTTCCTTATTTTCTATGAAAACACCTTCTTCAGGCATCTCTTCTTCTGGAACAGCTATTCCAAATTGTTTTGTTATCTTTTCTTTTATATCAGGATCTGCTCTTGTATAATATCCCTTGATTTTATCTATTATTTCTGCTCTTTCAGCAGGGTTCCTTTCTATTATCTTTGGGAGGATGCCTCCAATAATCTCATCTTCCAGTTTTTCTACCTCTCCTCTTTTCTGGCCGTGATTATCGATTAATGTGAATAGTCTGTCTAGTGCAGGCAGCCCAATACTGATTATATTTTCTACAACTTCTGCATGTCTTTTCCACAGTCTTTGCTTTTCTCTATTAAGTTCTCTTCCATGAGCAAGGGACATAGGTTTTCTGCTCGCCTGCTTAAAATTGCTGTCATAACCAGCAAGGAAGTTTGTATTGACCTTCACTCTCAACCATGTCCAAACGCCTTTCAGACTGTCAGCAGCTCCTGCAGCAAGTATGTTAAGAATGAAGGGCTCTTTTTCTTCAACCTCTACAGGTTCTTCTTCAATCGCAACAGCTCTCTTCACTTCTACCGGCTTTTCGAACACAGCTGGAACTTCTTCTTCAACTGGAAGTTTTTCTGGAAATACTTCGGAAACAGGTTTAGCAACATACGCAGAAGTTACTACATATTTTAATCCAGGATGATATATCCTTTCTTCAATAGAAACTTTACTATCTGTAGCATAGGTATCCATGATATGGTGATCAAATAGATATGTCTCTGTAAATTGTCTATTTGAAAGACCGCCAGCTTCAGTTGTTATCAAAAGCTCAAAATTATTTTCTTCTGCAAACTCATACACTTTTTCCATTATCCTATCAATAAGTTCTTCATCTTTTTCAGTTGTTAATGAACGAACTAATCCCTCAGAAGGATCAAAACCAATCATGATCAATCGATTTCCTTGAAGATTAAGCAACAAAGCTCCTTCATGCTCTCCATTCCCAATCACTTTGACTATGATGAGATCTTCTCGCGCCTGATCATATGGATGGTCTCCAAAACATTCTCCAGAGAATTTTCCCTGCCAGAGATCAAGGAGAATCTTCTTCTTGAAAATCAATTCTATCTTCTTCGCTGCAGCAGCTTCTTTTGTCTCACTTTCAGTCATTTCTGTCTTTGCTCTGATAATTAGTTGCCATAAATCAGAAGCTTTCAGTTTTGGAACAAAATCCTCCATATCTAGAATCTCCATTGCATCTACCAGTGCAATATTGGCTTCTGGCAATTTATCAAAGAATTCATTCTCTTCTTGATTAACAAATTGCCTCAAGACAGATAGGTCAATCCTTTCAAACACTTTATACAATAAGACATTTATTTCGTCTTTATTCAATTCCAGTTTTTTGAATACTTTTTTCTTTATATTGCCTTTTTGATCTTTTGCTCTCAATCCAGCTTTGAGGGAAATGCCATATTCTTGCTCGAGAGCATCCCATTCACCTTCTTCAATCATCTGAGCAATTTTTCTATCTATTTCTGGGGTTATCTCTATCTTCTTTGCCCTCAGATTCTTGCGTATGATCTTCTTTATAGTTTCAGCTTTCTCTTTTGTCCTCATTCCAGGGGAAAGTGAAATACCATATTCTTTTTCGATCTCTTCCCAGCTTTCCTCTTCTACCAATTCATCAATCCTTTTATCAATATCAGAGAATTTTTTCTTTATATCTTCAATATCAATTTTCATCTCAGCATCCAGTAGATCAGAAATTGAATTTCTTAATTCTTCTTCAAGTCCAGGCTCTAATTCCCTTTCAACTGTACGCGTTGTGAATTCAAATGATTTTATTGATTCCTTGAAATCCACTGTCTTTAGCCGTTCATCAATTGCCTTTAATGCCTTGACAGGTTGATCTACCAAATCTTTAAGATCTTCAAATTCTGGAACTTTGAATAGATTATCATAATTACGTTCATCAAATTCCTCATCTTTATACCTTAAAAGAGGAATATACATCTCATAGTCTATAATTGGCTCGCTGTAATATACTCGTGTTAAGAATTCTTCATAATCTCTATCAGCAGTTTTAATAATTTTAGATATTGCCTGTTTTCTATGCTCTGGTTTCTTAATCTGATCTATTTTTTCGGCAGCAGCCTTTAATCTGCTAAGATAAAGATCAAGTCTGTTTTCATTCATATCGTATTTAACTGTTGCAGCATATTCTAAGAAGATTTTGCTTGTAAGTTTATCTTCATTCTTTATAACATCCCTAAGGTATACACCTATTTCAGATCCAACAAGCCCAGTGAATATAATAAATGCCAGTGTATACTGCCTACCCTCAAAGTTATGAGCCTTCATTTTTTCAATCAAAGTAGGGATAATAGCAAATATCTCAAGACCCTTCATACGTGCCAGCAAAACTGCTGCTGTTTCAGCTGGGGTCATATAACGATCTTCTTCAATATACTCTAATAGAAAAGATATTGAATCTTCTTCTGCGATTGCAGCAAAAGCATTGATGGTCTCAATTAGATATTTATCACTTTCTTCTTGTGCAATTTCTTTAGGATCTTCCTCTTTTAATATATATTTTAAAACTGGGATTGCTTCTCTTGCATCAGACCCCATGTTTGTCAAAGCATGAAGAGCAATCAAACGTGTCTGATAATCTTCAGATTTCAATCCTTCAAGAAGTATTGGCATTAATTTTGTTTTTTCATCTAGTATATATGAAAGCGCAGCTGCAACGGCAACTCTTATTGCAAGGTCCTCTTCTTTTTTCAAGATACTCTTTAGTTTAGATCGGAATTCTAAATGTTCCTCAGGAGTAAAAAATTGAGGATGACTTAATGGATTTCGTAACATCCTTGCTGCGAGAAGACGTATTTGATAATCTTCATCATCCTTAGCAACAACATCAATAGCCGCTTTTATTGCAGGAGAGACTTCAGGATCTCTAAGATGTGAAATTGGACTTATATATGAAATTAAAGTAGATATTCCATACAAACGAACACGTACGTCTTTATCATAAAGTGCTTGTATCATGATCAAAATCTTTCTATCCGAAACTCCTGCCCGCAATGAAAATGCCGCAATCCTTTCTGCAGGGGTATCGCCAGTCCTAGAAATTTCAAAAATAGTATCTAATATTTTAGATTGGATACCTGATCCGCTTCGCTTATACAATTCGTGCGCTAACTTTATTGCATGCAAGCGCATTGGAAGATCCTTGTGCTCTAAAAGAGGAAGTAAAATAGGAAGAGGGGTTGCTCCAAAAGGTCCATTTATCATTGCTGTTATAAGAGCAATCTTCATCGGAATACTTAATTTATCTCTTCGACTATAAACTGCTTCAACATCTACATCAGGATATTTTACATGTATTGCATCAAGAGGAACAGCAACATCATATTTTCCAAGTTCGATTAATTCTGGAATCTCTTCGGACTTAAATCCAAGCGTATCTTTCATCAGTTCAAGTGCTGCTACAATCTCTTTGGGATTGTAACCGTCCATCAAATATCTAGATATTATGTTTACAATCTGAGGTTCAGGAAATGTCGGACTACTAATAAGTCCAATCAGACTGCGCGGATCTTTGCTATATTTTTCAGCTTCTCCTGGAACATCTTCATATGGCCTGTCGCCTACTAATTTCAAGAAATCTTCTTCTGTAAACTCTCTTCCTTCAATTAATTTTCCTTCTGGCCCAAGCATTTCTATCTTATAAGGTCTTACAATAGGCTTCTCTGAAGCCAAATAGATCCCTCCTCGATATTTTATGAAAACTCTTACTTGTTCAGGACCCATTGCATCAACATATGTATGAAAATCAATTGCATCTGGCTGATATGCTAGAAGCTCGCGGATCACATCCTGTTCAGCAGAAAGAATCAGAGGAATATATTCTTCTTCTAGCCCTGATTCAACAAATATCGTGCCCAAATTTGAAACTTTATCAGAAATCCTAATCAGTGCATTATCTATGCTAAAAAGAGGTTTATCTACTACTTTTTTGCCTTCAGCATCTACTGCAAAAGCTTCAATAGTATAACGTGTGCGTTGTTTTTCACGTTCTCTAACGAGTTTTATTGTTTCAATACTAGAAGTAAATGTTATCTTCGCACCAACAGCTCCAAGTCTTCTTGCACGTTCTTCTAAAGTACTGCCCAATCGCTCTTGTAATTTTGTTGCAAAATATTGCGCAAAATTCTCTTGCAAAGGAAACCCTTCAAGCGGTTTCATCTCTATTGGTTTTCCTTCTTCATCAAGTTCTTCAATAGCAATAGCTCTTCGAACTTCTGGTTTGATTTCTCTTATTCTTTTTCCAAATCTCTCGTAAATTTCTTTGATCTCTGCTCTTAAAAGGTTATCTTCTGGCAAATACATTTGCGCAAGCCTATTAAGTATCTTAAAGTTAAATTTGTATCTCTCTACTAGTTTAGGACGTCTTCCTGCAAGTATTCTTTCAATATTAGTTTTTTCATAGTCAGTTACTTTTCGAAGATAATCTTCTGCAGAGATGCCGATTTCCTGATTTGCAATCAGCATCAGATTTGAAAACCGGAAGTGAGCTTCTTCTGATACTTCTGGATTTCTTGACATGAATGCTAGTCCCCCAGAATAATCTCCAAAGAAAGATCGAAGACTGTACCGATTCTCATTAGCATCATAATCTTCAATGAATGCTTTCCAAGGCGAAACATCTATTCCTTGTTGTTCTAACATACGTAATTTCCTTCTAAAAATATAATCTATGATATTTTGCTCCCCATAACCAAGAAAAGCTCCTATTGGGGTTCCTTCATATCCTAATTCATGATAGAGTTCTCCGAAACCCGAAATGTATTTTTTCAACCCTTCATCAGTTTTTATCTTCTCCACTTCCTCTGGTTTAATTACATATGCCCCATCTGGAAGTTTTATCCTTGAAAAAGATAAGAAAGCTTCTCTTGTTTTATCAATATTGTATATTATCAGATCATCTCCCCTTTCAATAAAATCAATTCCAAAGGTCTCTTTAATCTCAGAAAGAGCTTCCTCAGCATCTATAACTTTTTTATCTTTGAGTTCCTCTAAAAATCCTGCTCTAATCCCAAGCAAGACACTAGCAATTTCAGGGTCAGCCACAATAGCTTTTGCTTTTTCATCTGGCCAGTCTGCTAAGAAATCATTCAATTGTATTGCCTTTTGTTTCACTTCTTCAATCACAACAGCTCTCCGAACTCTTGTAAGTTTTTCAAACACAGCAGGCAGTTCTTCAACAGCAAGTTTATCCTGAAAATCCCTGATTAATGCCTGCAATCTCAGAATTTCTTTGTTTGTATTATATGCAGTATCATAAATATTATCCAGCTGCTGTTTCAAGACGCGGATCTTATTATCAATCTCCTCCACGCCTGGAATTTTTGCATCTTTTGCCCTGTCAATAAATGCCTTGATGCTTGCAATATTATTTTCACGTCTTCCAAGACCTTTATCTTGACCCAAGAATTCATATGCTTCATTCACAGCTTTGAATGCAGCTTCTGCCTCTTTCTGGACTTCTTCTGGATATGCTCGCCACTTATCAGGATGATAATCCATTGCTTTTGTTCTATACGCTTTTTTCAATGCTGTCTTGTCCCAAACAGGTCCCAAGCCAAGAATATATTCTGCAGCTTCTTTTGCATCCCTCAGATACCACATCCCAGATTTGATTCCTGCAAATGATGCCCGGGCCAATTCCTTCTCAAAATTCAACAATGACTGCACTTTATCATCAAGAATATCAGCAAGAAGAACATCTTTCGAAGCTTCTAGTTCTGCTATTTCATTCTTTCTTGTGTGTATGGCTATCTCTAAATCAACAAGCTCTTTTTGATTAGCCTCAATTATACCCATATATCTCTTTATTTTCTTCCAGATTGTTTCTGGAGATTCTACAACCAACTCTTCTGTAAATGCGGTTTCCAGCTTCTCGTTCAGATCACCTATCACTTGATCAGTATATCCACTGGATATACGTACTCTTCTTTGAAACGGTACTCCAACCTGTTCTCTTTCGAAAATATTATTCAAGATCGCTTCAGCATAATTTGGATCCAGGGAAGTTCCATAGTTCAGCCAGAACCATTGGAAAGCTTCGACTATCTCAGGAGTAATCTCTGAAAATTCATTGCTCGATGCCCGAAGATTTGAATATGCTTCTTCTATGAATCTAGCTTTCAGCTCAGGCCGACCTATTTCAGCAGCTATCTTATATTTAGTAACATATGAAAAGACAACAAACATTTTTCTCTGTCGGTCTGCAATAGTTCCTTCACCAAGAGAACGCACAAAAGTTTCTGCTTGTCCTTTGGAAATCATTGGTCTTTGTTTCCCTCCTGGCACAGAAACTCCACTCAGCATCTTCATGGACAAGTCAGACAGTACATCTCTTGTATCTTTTTTGTATATCTCAATCAGCTTCAGAATATCAACTTTTAATCTGAATTGCTGATGATCAACAAGATCTAATTCTTTGTTCAAAGCAGTCTCAACACGCCGAGCACTAGATAATCTAGAGCCATATGTTTTCTGGAACAATATGAAATCTTTAACAGTTTCATCACCAAATGCTCTATACTCTATTGAAGGGAATCTTAACAATGCTTCTGCTATGTCAAAATCTTTACGTGCAATAGCAGCCATGACTGAAATGAATTTCTTCTGCCTATCACCCTGTAAATTGTCCTCCAGATTTGTCAAAAAGAATCCTGCATTATCATCGCTCATGCGAAGCGCTATTGCTCTCTTAACAAGTTCTGGCTTCTCGAACACAGCAGGAACAACTTCCTCGTATAATGGTAATTTCTCAGGCTCGACAAATTCTGCAATCTCTTCATAGAATGGACCATAATCAGTCCATCTCCAGAAGTCCATCAAAGCATCTACAGCAGGTTCTCGTTCATCCTTATCAAGCCTTCTTGCAAGTTTTATAAGAGCTAAAACTACAGCTTCGTGATGTTCATCATAAACAACATTATCAAGGATATCAATTAATGGCTCAGTAGCTGATTCGATCGCAGATGCAGGAAGATAAGCTGCTAATTTTCCAAGTATGTTAGCAATTTGAGTATAAACATCTTCATTGTCAGGATCTTTCAATATCTTGGTTAAAACTTCAGGATCTACCCGTCCCATTTCTTCTAACCCCTGGCGTGCATAGCGGACATCATTGTAATCATCAGATCTCAAACCATTAATTAATTTTTCAACTCTTGTCTCTGGAATGAATCTTCTTATTAATTCATTAAATATACCACTTGAAACACCAAACAAGCCTAGTGTCAGGACCATACCACCAGCAGACATTACAGTCATAATTTCTGGAGATATTGCGATTGCTCTCCTGACAGATGGAATTTCTTCAATAGCAACAGCTCTTCGGACAGCAGGTGCTTCTGCTGGTCTCAATCCTTTGATAACAATTTCTTGTGTGCCTATTTTAACTATATCGCCTTCATGCAGTTCAGCAAGCCTGATTTTTTTGCTGTTGACAAAAGTGCCCCATTGGCTTATATCTTCCAAGTACCATTTGCCATTCTCAAAATACATCTGCGCATGTCTTCTTGATGCGCGCAGATTCTCTGCAGACACGCGGATGTCACTAGTGGTCAATCTTCCGATGCTGATAGGATTCTCCCGGGTCCTGGAAATATCCAGTGAGAACTCTGTTCCTTCCAGCACAACTTTTTCTATCAATGGTCGGATAGGGGCTTCTTCTATTGGAGGAAGTTCAGCTCTTGCCTTCAAACCAGGATTGACTTCTTCAACTTTTGCCAGGAATATCACTTTGAAACTTTCAGTATCCAATCTCATAGCTGCATGATCTAAAATATCATGTGAGACTTCGTTCAGGCCATGCATCCGCAGCATTACATTGATCATGTTCATGAACAATGAATTGTTTACCTGTTTGAAAAGCCGGGCATTTGCAGCATAGATATAGAATTCTGCGATTTTGTCAATGACTTCTTCTATTGGCGTGATTCCAGGTTTCATCTTCATGAATTCTGCTATTATCTTTCTCATTGCTTCGATATAACTCGTGACAAAATCTCCATTTGGATAGAAATGCCTGAAACCCCAGTTTGCAGACCATGCATCTTCATCAAGTCTATCAAGCCGAATTCTTTGGATACCTGCTCTTTCTGTTATCTGGCTTCTGGCATCAGATATTCTTCTGGCAAGAGTCTCATACTGGGGAGTGCCTTTTTCATAATTTTTTCTTGCTTTACGAAGATTCACATATTCTTCAAGTAATGTTTCATATTTACTGACATCTTTTACATAACTATCATCTGTGAGACCGTGCCTGACAGCTAATTTGTATACATCAAAACTTGCTTCATCGTATTCACTCGACGGATCTTCAGTCATACGGATAACTCCCTGAGGAACTTTGTATAGTTTTCCAGCTCGTTGATAATATTCTCTATTTCCAGTCTGGCCAGCGACTGCAAGCCTGTGCATTTCTTGCAGAAGGCTTTCAAAGGAATCATAATCAAGATGACCTCCCAGCAACAAGCCTTTTAAGAATTCCTCTCTCGCTTCAGCATTATTCATCCAATAATTGTTCGGGGTTGCAGGAGTTGCTTGTTGTGGATCTCTTACAAGCCCCTGCCATGGAATAAATCTTTCTAATTGTGCTCTACTCTCAACATTCAATAGTTTTAGAAGAATCCCTTTGATTGCTTTCCTGTTTTCTGCAGAGATCCCTCGCTGTATGACAGTGACGCTTTTCGTTCCTAATCTCAATGCTTCTTTGAATTTATCAGCAGAAAGAGATAAGGCTCCAGCAGGACCATGATCTAATATCACTTGGGAATAATCTTTGGTATAAACTGCGACTCTCCAGGTCTCAATCTTTCCAGTCTTGGGATTTAGGATGCTGACCATCTGTCCTTTTCTAGGAAGATTCAAATCAAAAGCAACGCTCTCTTCTAATTTCTTTTCAGCTAACTCAATCAATTGAGGCAGTTCTTCTATAGGATAAGAAATAACACCTTTCTCATTCCGTAAAAATATCATCATGTCTTGATATCTATCAACAACAAAATCCTGCGACTCTTTCTCGAATTCATTCCAGATCGTAATCTTGGCACCAGCATCTGGAAGACGGGTTTCTGGTCTTGTCTTTGCAATCTCAGCTCTTTTTTGAAACAAATCTAATTTAAACATGTATGCTTTGCTGTCACGGGTCCGCTGTAAAATAACCTCATTAAACTTAGCAATATAATCAAGAACTATGAATTTTTCAGAGACACTCAAGCCTTCACGCCAGAGATAAACCTCTTCATCAGGCAATGGCAGTCCTGCTTCTTTTGCTTTTGCCATATCCATGCGCTCCTTAAACATATCCCAAGGTATCTCCAAACCTTGATTATCTGAGAGCCTGACCACTATGGCTGTTCTCTTGTCAGTATATTCAAGAATCTTGACAACATCTGCCTTTTCCTCTGTCTTGCGCCAGATGGATACAATCGATTTTGCAGGCGGAAGATCCTCAATAGCAACAGCCCTCTTCACCATTGGTTCCTCTATCTCTTCCTCAAGAGCCTCGATAATAGGGGTTTCAAAGATAATCCTAGGACTTTTCCTTATCTCTTTTTTAGTGTAATGCTTCTGCCAAGGTTCAACCCAGTATTTACGTGCAAAATTCGTGACAACAGTTTTAAGAGCAACAGGCAATCCTGCAACACCTTTCTTTTTCCAGTATTCTTTTGCGTCAAACTTATGCACACCCGGCAATGTGTCAAACACATCTGGATCAATAATAGAGAATATGTATTTGTCTCCTTTGACTTCATAGAAGACCTTTCCAGTGTTAAAGACTTTTCCTCTCGCTGGTCCGCCGCCAGCATCTGAATCAGAGATGTCTAGTACAAATCCTGGCTCTTTTCTAGTGCTTTCCACATTTCTCAGGAATGTTGCCCATGCAATCTTGAATTTATCTTGATCCTTTATTCCCTGTGGTAATTCTTTAATAGAGATCCCTGGTGCGAATTTCTGTGTTATCAATCTTTTATAATTTCCATCTGCATCTGTATAGATAATCATATCATCAAACACTGTCTGTACAATAACATCCTGCTTTCTCCAGGATTCTGGGATGATCTCTTTTTGAGTATTGAGTTTCAATGCAACATTATGCATATCTCTCATCAATTTGATCACAGAAGTAAAGTCAACATCATGCCTTTCTTTAGATATCTTGAAAACTTTGGCAACACCATCTTCATCAAGGAAGATATAATTCTTATTCTCTGCTCCTTCAGAGAACAGGGTCGCTTTATGCCCTCCGATAGAATCAATATATTTTTCCACATCTTCTGTGATAACTCTAGAACCAAACAAAGCACCCAATAATAGTTCAATATCCCTGCGCTCTTTGATAGGGGCTTTTTCATAGAGATCATATATCCTATCAAGCAGATAAATCCTATTTTTTATCTCTCCGTATGGAAGAGAAGAATCTAAGTAGAATAGATTATTAGCTTTCTTTAAAGAATCGATAAAGTTATTTAATCTTATATTTCCTTCAACATCTCCAACAATCCCTTCTAGAGTATCTGGTGCTGTTTCTCTGTCAATCTCTCTTCTCCAAGGCATTTCTCGCGTATCATGCTCCAGATCCAATACATCTTCATAGATCTTCTTTAATTCTGAAGCTAATCCTGGATTCTTGACAGCAATCTTTTCTTTCAATATCGAATCAATAAATTCTCTTTGAGCTGCAAATACAAAATCATAACCTTTCCGGATCACACCTTCTCGTCTTAATTTTACTTCTTCTAAAGCCAGATCAATCTCTGATAATAATCCAGTGTCAGTCACTTCCTCTCTGATTTCCTGAAGCGAATCCTGAGCAAACGAACTGACGTCAGAGAAAGGATCTTCCATTGATTTTATCAATGCAGGAACTGCTTTTGTGCTCTTTGTAAACCCAAGCATTTCTATTGCCATCCGTCGAACTTCGTAATTTTTATGTTCAAATGCCTGAATAAGCAGATTTTCATTTGAAAGTATATCCTCTACAATCCTTTTTTCTTCAAAAGATCTTGCCAAGGTAGTAAGTTCTCCTATTTTTTCAAGATCAGCATAAAGATCAGATGTAGTTTCCCAGATTTTAAATGGAGGATATTTAACTTCTGGTTCTGCAACCAGCTTAGTCGGCAATGGCTCTTCAAGTTCTTCTGTTGTGACTTCTGGACCCACAATTTCTGGTTCAGCTGGCTTGCTTATTCTCTTTGCTACAGATTTCGCAATCCTGTGAGCACCAGGAGCAAACATGAAAGCCAGGATACTGCCAGTAGTGTACCACAAGATGCTTCTATACGCAATATCAGCAACAGGATATGCCCACCCGAATTCTTTAGTATTCTTTTTGAGATCAATGAATGGAATGATCCAGCTTGCTGCCCGTCTGAGTCGTGATGGTTTTTCTTCGACAACTGCTTCAGGTGTCGGCTTTGCTTTTTCAGCTTGTAATCGTCTCTCTCCAAGTGAAGTAAAAATTGTCTCTGCAAACGGAGCATAGAAGAATGCAGGGATAAAGAAGAATCCAAATGCAGCTCTATATAATACATTAGGGACAAGATATCTCAGACCATATTTTTTAGTATTCTTGATCATATCTGCTGGAGGGAATATCCAGCTCAGAATCTTTCTTCCAAGTGAAGGTTCTTCTTCTACAATTGGTTCTTTTCTTTCAGCTTGTAATCGTCTCTCTCCAAATGAAGTAAAAATTGTCTCTGCAAACGGAGCATAAAAGAATGCAGGGATAAAGAAGAATCCAAATGCAGCTCTATATAATACATTAGGGACAAGATATCTCCAGCCATACTTCTGGAAGTTCTTTCGCATTTTTATCGGCGGGAATAACCAGTTTGCAAGTCTTCTGCCCAACGAAGGTTTTTCCTCGACAACTGGTGCAACTGTCAGCGCTGGAATCTGAACAGGCAATTCAACAGGTCGTCCAAGCAAAGCTTCTCTTAATGCAATCAGATTCTCTTTGTCAAGTTCTGTCAGCACATTATTGTCAATATCATATGCCAATACTCTTTCAATATCTCCTGCCAACTGTGTCCTAAATTTTACATCCTTCTCTTTGACTTCTTCTGGAGTAAATCCTTGGTCTACAAGCTCCTGTCTTACACCTGCTATTTCATTCACCATGGTTCTAGATAATTCATAGAAGTTTCTTAGACGGTCAGGCAATGTCAATATTAATTTTATTCTGGCAACAATATCTTCTGGCTGTTCGAACAATTGCTGTTCAAGAATCTCATCAAGAGTAACACCATATTCTTGTTCTGCATCCCATCGCAGATTAATGATATCAAGTTCACGTAGAGTCAGAGCAGGTTCTGGCTCCATGACACTATCTCTAATTCCATAAGATAACCAAGAAAGATCTCTAGGCATCAGGCCGCGAGGAACTTTTTCTTCGATAACAACTGCTCTCTTTGCAGCAACTTCTGCAGCTTTGGAAAGAACTTCAGGATCAACAACACTTCTTTCATCTACAAAAGAACGTTCATATCTTTTATATTTTGAATCGGTTACTGTTGTCGGATTTATTCTAATTTTATCTAAGATATCCCAATATCTGTATGGGATCCGCTCTAGTAAAATATTTTCAGCAATTGGTGTTAAATCTTCTCTCAAGACAAGCTTGCGGAACTCTGTTGGAGATTCATGATATCCCTGCGCAAACAAGAATTCTGAAGAATGCATTATCTCTGTAATTTCCCATTCTTCCTTGATGCTTTTCTCTGCTGCCAATTCAAATCCAAACATCCTGGAAACTGTTTCAGGATACATCATTGCAAGATCTTCATAATCAATCCCTAACAAAGTACTTATCATATCTCTGTGATGATATATCGTACTCTCAGAAGAATATCCAAAGAATTCTTCTGGTTCTGTTGTGAACAAAATATGCGGAACATTATCATAGTCTATGAAAACAACTGCTTTTGCTCCTCTTAATCCATAACCAAGATTAAAACTGAAGATATCCAAGAAATTTTCAGCTGTTACCTGATTGAAGGCAACCTCTTTTAATTTCTTATGATCTATTGGAAGGATCGGTCCCATATAGTTTCTAGAAGAGATTTCTCTATAGACTTCTAATGGCACTTCTTCTTTTATGTTAGTCTTGATTACATTTTCTAAATCCTTTGGCTTTATTTCTGATTCTGGAATTCCCCAGATCAAATCTTCAAGTCTTGGGAAAGCCCGTATTCCAGTAAGAGCATAAACCTGATCAGCAAGTATGTTTCTTCTTTTTGCTAGTTCTTCTGGAACCTCTTCTTTGGTAAGTTCTTCTGTTGAACGCTCTCTTAATCCGTCAAAAATCAAAGAAGTATAGCCTTTCCATTCTCTAAGATCTGGATGTGAATTCAATGGATGGGAAATACCATAGTATTCATTACCTTCTGAATCAATAGTAAGACGCCAAGCAACCCAATCATCTCGAACAGGATCAAACAACCAACCACCATCAATCGCTTCTCCTAAATCTGCAACCACAGCATCAATAGCAACAAGTTTCTGCACTTCCTCAACATCAAACTGAGGAACTTTCTTGACAGGAACTTTCCGACCATGTATGATTTCTTCTTCAAGAACAACTGCACGCTTGACTTTTGGTTCGAACACAGCTGGAACAGCCTCAGCTGTCACTGCTTTCAGAAGAGATACACCAATCAACATGTTCATCTCTTCAAGATCATTCATATACGGTTCTGTTTCTCTCTTGACAATTTCTTCGAATTCTTTACGTTCTGCATCAGAAAGGATCTTTTTCCTTGCTTCCAACTGACTGCGTTCCTCATCAGAAAGTCTTTCTCCTGTTTTCTCTGGCCAGAGCAGTTCTATCCAAACCTCTTCCTGCATCTGCTTTCCAGTAAATATTATTGAGTCCAGAGCTTTTCTATTAATCTCTGCTTGCCTTTTGTGTTCTGGATCAATAAATTCTGATATCCCAAGAGAATCAATTCTTGGCTGAACCACATTGTTCAAGAAGAAGCTGGTTCCAAGTCCCACTTGATGCCAGGCAGTTTCTGCATAAGGGATCTTTGCAAGTTCCTGGCTTGCTTTCAGTATCCGTGCTTGTTCAAATGTTCTGGCTCCTTCATTAAGTCCTGCTATTCTGGAAATTTCATCATCTGATATTCCTTCCAGGATCTTTTCCAATCTTGCTTTATCTTCTCCAAATTCACCACGTAATCTTCCTGGAAGAGTATATAGATAATCTTTACTGTGGCCCATGATATCACCAGCTGCCATCAACCGTGCAGCATAAGTGGCAGAGAACAGAAGATCTAATTTCTCCCGGGTGATTTCATTTTGTTCTAGATCAAAATCTTCTCTAAGAGTCTTTAGCTGATCTATACTCAATTTTTCAATAGAAGTTCCTGCAATACTTTGTATTTTCTGAATTTCTTCTGCTGTTTCTACACCTTTGAATACAGTAGCCTCAATCAGGAACTGCGCTAATCTAACCTCAAACATGTCTTTCATGCCTAGTTCTTTCATGAATTTTTCAACTGCTTTCTTGCTTCTCTGTTCATGATCAACCTTCATCGCGCCAGTGACAGGGTCTGCTTCAAAATAACCAAAGTCGTGGACTAATGATGAAATAGAAGATAATTCAAATATTCTTTTAGGCAATACAATACCAAGAGCACTCTCTGCCTGCCAAAGACCTTTGATCACAAAATCATCAAGCTCAATTGCGTGCAAGAAGTTATGGTATTCAACATACGGCCATTGATCATAACCCTGAATCTCTCCATAGATCATCCTCTTCAACAGGTTGAACGCGGATTCAGTAGCTGCAAAAGAATCCTCTAATAAGTCTTTTCTCTTTTCTCTTTCATTTTCAATCAGGATCTCAAGAGGTCCAGGAAGAACTGTTGTAGCATATTGTTCTTCAATAGCAATCGCTCTTCGAACTTCTACCGGCATCTCTGAAGGTGCTTCCCCAATAGCAATAGCTCTTCTCACAGCTATATCTTCAACAACTCTTCTCTCAATACTGTTTATAACCTCTCCATAGAACTCTTCTTGTTCTTTTGTCAGTCTTGGCTTTGCTTTCTCAAGATCAGCTCTAATCTCTGCAATATGTTCTGCAGGAGTGTCTGGTTCCACTGTAAACAAGTCTACATAAGTCCTGATCACATCCAGCAGCATTCCAAGTGCTTGATAATCACCTTCTGCCAGCTCACCTTCACCTTCTAAGAAATTACTTGCACCTACAATCTCAACAATCTCTGGCGACATATAATTTTCTTTCAGAATTTTTACAGTATCCTCATCAACTGCGTCTCCAAGATAATTCATGTACGCTGCAACAAGCAGTAAATTCTTTTCAGCTATCTGTTCTAAAGTTGGATTTTCCGGATCTAATAATAGGTCATTTGCAAGACCGTAGGTTACCATGACCAAAGCATCTCTGACGAATGCACCTTCTTTTTCAGAATAAAGCTCCTCTATTTCTTTTAATCTTCCTTTGAACAGACTTTTCGCAGCTATTGAAACAGCATAGGTGTCGTCTAGTTCTTTGACAATCCCAAGCTCCTGGACAACTCTTTCTGGAACATTTCTTATAATTTCAAGCATATCCACTTGTCTTGTTTCTCGATCAAGTTCTTCTATCAATTCAGAGCTTGCCTGGAATATTTCCCTGTCCTGCAATATTCTGTTGAGTTGTGCTGCTGCTCGTTTTTCTTGGAAGATCTCTCTTTCTCTGTCCAGATCAATACCCATGTTCTCTAACTGGAAAGTATTATCAAAAATCAGATTAGATTTTGCTTTTATCCTTTCAAGGAAAAGCATGTCCCACTTTGCGTCATATATCGGTCTTGTTTTTTCATCTGCAAAATATTGATCTGCCCGCCCTCTGTATTCTATTGCTTTCTTTGCAGCTGCTCTTCCGCGATCACTGTTTTCAATTGCGATATAGACAAGATAATCACCAGCAAATCTAGGACGCCCTATCAAACCAGGGTCCATTCCAGCTGAGTTTTCTTCATAACTATAAGTTCCTTCGATTAATTTAACAATACCTTCCTGGCGCTCGAATACTCTAGAATATATTCTTCTCACAATATAGTTGTGTAATAGGAAACTAAGACGATATTCTTGTATCCCTGCAGCTTTATTTGTCTCAATGATTTCCTCCATATTAGCTTTATCTTGTTCGTCCAAAGTGACCATAATTGTTTCAGAAACATCACGCGGCAATAAGTCCATAACTCCAGGCATAATTATACCATTAAGTTTGGCAACATCCACTTTATTATCTACAACCATAGTCAACAGCTTTCCATACAAATCTCTATCCAGATATCGCAACAACCGTGTGATATCATCAAGTTCAATCGGAACAACTTTTACTTCTTTGTCAAGAGTTTTAGATAATCTCTCTAGCCCTGTAAGAAGAGGTCCAGGCGCGTAACTGCCATCACGTAATCTTGTTCGAGTCAATGTGCTCTTGCCAGTACCAGGAACTCCACGAATTTCTATAACACCAGCACCATATTGCTGAAGAATCCTTTCAAACTCTTTTATTATCCTATCGACAGCATCATCTGTTCGATAAACAACTTTAGCTTCAAGACCTACATTATTTCTAAGATCTTCTAATCTTTCTGCATAATTAGCTTCTTCAGTAACCTTCCTCCACTCTTTAAGCACTTCTGTAAATCTTTCAAGATCATCAGGAGTGATTCCAAAGCCAGAATCCATGTGCTTGACTTCATCTTGAACCTTATCATAGATTCTCTGCAGATCTCTTTCAACCAAGACACGTGATCTTCGTACTTGTGTCGCGCGGGTCGGAGTTGGTGCTGGCCATATCATTGGTTTGCCAGCTTCTTTCCATGCATCAATACCATCTCTTCCAGATCGTATCGATGGAGAATTGTCAATGATAATAGTTTCTGGATTTTCCTCAACCTCCTGATCCTGATCAACAAAATTGTAATAATACGCTTTATATGCAGGTGCGAGAAGGACTTTTCCAACTTCTGGTCTTCCACGCATCTCCATGCTTTCCAGATTTGTTAAATCATCAATCCATACCTTCAAGACAGCATCATAATCAATCCTGCTTTGGGGGACACCATGTACAGGATCTTCCATGACATCTGCCGGACCTCCACGCAGATATAATCCTTCAATAACAAACATGTCAATGTCTTCAATATTCTCAGTGTATTGCGTTGCAAACGCATTCTCATAAATCTTATCAACTTGTTCTGAGAAGTCTCTTACATCTTTTGGAATATCTCTTAAAGATCTGTAGATCTTTTCATCGCTCAATATACGCAGATAATCTGCAAAGCTTCTTGCATTTCTGTTTGTTTCTCTGGTATCCTCTTCTAGAATATTCAGAATCCCTTTTTCTCTTCGCTCAGCTTTATCTACTCTAGATATCTTGTGAACATAATAATGCTGTTCCTGGATAAATTCAGCAAACCTGTCAATCAATTCCAATTCTTCAGCATTCAGCTGGTTCAACCGAGTTAATATCAATAGCTCTTTCTCTTTACCAGTAGCGAGCCTTGGCTGTGTGATAATCTGCTTGATTGCCTCAATATCATTTACAAAGTAATCAACATGGAAAATTAGGATCTTGTTCTTAGAAATTACAGTTTCACCGGTTTTCTCATCAATCAGATCGGTTTGCGTGATTTTATTTGCATAATAACTTTTTCCAGAGCCAGGAACTCCGCCAACACCGACAATGGCTCTGTCTTCTGGACCGCGTACTTTCTTTGCTTTTATCTCTCGCAATCTGGATTTTACTCTCTTGATAAGTTCAATCATTCCTACTTCAACAGACATTGGTTTTTTGCCTGGAACTTTCAACGGGCGATATTTGATTGTGATCTCCCGTCTATCTTCACCGAATGGGAATGTGCCTGTGAATTCAATTTCTGTAGATTTATGTTTTAAGATTCTAAGTATCCCTTCTCTCTGTGTGATTCCTAATAACTCATTAGTCTCTTTTACATTCTCTAATCTAGCTTCAATTTGTGATCTGAATTCAGGATTATCCCAATGCCGTTCAGCATGACCTAATTCGCCAGCATACATTAAAGTAAAGACATCTTCTAGGTAAGACATAAACTCTCCAGAAGTATATCTTCCTTTCCGGATTGCTGAGACAACTTCTTTTGGCTGGTATCTTCCAAAAAGATCTTGAGTTGTAGGAGTAACCAGATCTTCAAGCACCGGCACTTCAATAGTGATTTCTTCTTCTGGAATCTCAACTGGAGTATCTTCCCCCCCTAATTCAGCCCGCATCTCTTCCAGAGAGACACCAACTTCCACTTTCATTGATTCTATTATATTATCTACAAAATCTGCACCGAATGCCTGTTCAATGTCAGCTATTCGTGCAGAAAGTATATTATTAATATCTTCTATCACTTCTGGTGTTAATGCTGCAATCTCTTCAGCTGCTGCTGGCAGTGCAAATTCTGAAAGCTGATTCACTGTCAAGCCTTGTAAATCCTCAAAGTCCATCTTGTCGCTGATAATCCGCTCTGCAAGAACGCCAAGCGCACTCTTCTTTACTTCAGCATCAACAATTTTTGTATCTTCATAATATAATTCACCTGTTCGCAGATCAAATGTAAAGCCTCGGCTCTTACCATCAATATCATTCACCAGAACTTCCAGTCTCATATTCTCATCCATCATTCCAGGTTTTCCTTTTGCAAAACTCTTTTTATCGAATACAAAGTCTCCGAACTGGGCTAATACAGCCATTTCATGAGCAAGGATATCTTCTAATTTAGAAACATCATATTTTCCAGCGACAAAGTTCCAGAACTTCTCTTCTTTTGCCTGCTCCAATACATTCACTTGCTCGATACGTCTCTCAACCATTTTTCTCAATCTTAGATCAGCGCCAGCAATACTGTTTTCTCCGATCTGCGTTGGCAGGAATGTGAATCTTCTGGTTCCTTCTTTGGTCTCTTTTCCAGTCAGGTGTTTCATTTCATTTCGCAGAAGATATTCTTTGAATGCATTCTCTCCAACCCTAGCAGCGATATAAGATAGTGTGTCTGCATCTATTTCTTGTGAAGCGAGATCATATAATCCTCTATCAATGCCTATTAATCTGTTTATAATGGTTCTTCCATCTCCAACATCAAATAATTTCTGGGATACAATATTCAAGACAGCTTTCTGAACATCCTGTATTGCTCGAATCTGTTCTTCGGTAAATATGCCATACTTGCTATACTCTACAATCTGTACTTGTTTCGCGCGATCTTCATTGAATCTTATAAGATTTTCAAGGTCTTCAACAACAGTATCTATCAGATCAAAGTAATCGCCAATTTTTGCGATAGGTTCACCAACATCTGCTAATCTTTTATTCAACATATCTGTCAATGTCTTCTCAAGCACTGTCCGGTCTGTCACACCCTTTCTCAGGTCTGTCTGCACAGCCAATAAAGAAGCGATTCTAACTTTATCATCCATTGGCATCCTGGCTAATGAAGGCATTTTATTGATGAACGCAAACATATCATCCTCAGTATGGAAACCTTCCTCGATAATAAAGACAACACCCATCTTTTCAAAGCCAGTGATATCTGCGATCGGATGTCTGTCATAATTCTCATACATTAGCAGTCCTTCCAGATCTCCGATAACAACAACTCTACGCACTCTCTCCTTTCCAATCAATTCAACTGTCGGGCTTTGCTCGATAGCAATTGCACGTTTCGCACTGTCAACAAGCCTGTCAATTGTTCCTTCTTCACCTATCTTCTTCAGGAATTCCCCTGGCGTGAATCTCTTCACCTTTTCTCCTGCACCAAACTGTTTTCCAGTCAGGTCACCACCATCTTCATCCAAGAATATAATCCTATTTCCAAACAATTTCATATCAGCTGCTTCGTCATAATCACTCCACAAGTATCCATCTTTGAATCTCTTAAGGAACTGCTGTTTCCTATTGAAAATTATCTTCTTCCAGATCTCTTCAGCAGAAGGTCTTAGGAATACTGGTGGCGCTTCTTCTTCGATTGGGATTACAACTCTTGCAGGGACTACAGGAGCACGTCTCTCCTCAACTTCTTTCTTTAATGGCAAGAATCCAGCGACATCTAGTGTTATTTCATTTAATATAATTGGTATTTCTTCATTAACATATGAAGATATTTTTACTGCTTTGGGATTCGCTTTATATCTGCTCCAAACATCTGGATTCTCTTGAATAAATCTGTTCACTATCTCAACACCAGATTCTAGAGAATTAATATCCAGGGTTAAAGTTCTTCCTCTTGAAATAAATACTGGAGAATCATACATTGAGGAATAACTGGCAGAAACCATAGCTCCTACTTTAGATAATCCAACTATTTTTGTAATAAGATCCCAATCTGCACTATTTGCTTCCTTCAATCGTTCGAATCTCAGCTTCTTTTCTTTCTCTGCTTTTAGTTTTGCTAGACGTGCTTCTTCTTCTTTGCGTTTCTCTTCTAATATCCTTTCTTCTGCACGTTTCTTCTCTTCCTCAATTAATCTTAAATTCCTTAAACCTGCAGCATATTTCTTTTCTAAATCCTGACGCGCATCTTCTTTAAAGGTGTCCAAGTACCTATATAGTAAACCAATCTCTTCTGCTGTTACTTTATCTGGAGATGGATAATCAATGTCTTTTTCAGGAACCTGATCGCTAAAGACATGACCAACATCTCTTCCAAGAGCATCAGTTTGTCCAGCAATTGTGATTACTTGTCCCTGCTCGAACAAGAATTCAGCAGTACGCTGACCTTCTTCTTCTACAAACAATTTAACTTTATTATCAGCAGTAATTTCATATCCAACATTGTTCACAACAGGAAGATCATTCTCTCTTGCTGCCAAAGCCGCGTGCGAACTTCTACCCCCTGTTTGTACAATAACTCCTGCAACAGCTGAATGTTGTATAAATTTATTCTGCTCAACAACAGTATCATCAGTTACAATGATGACTTTTTCACCACGAGCCTCGATCCCTTTCATCTGTTGATCAAATGTTTCAAAGTCTTCTTTCAATTCTGGTGTTAAGACAAACAATCTTCCAGAAGCAACTCCGGTAATTCCAACTTCGCCAGTGATCGCAGGCTTATTTTTCTCAATATGCTCTTCACTAACTTCCTTGCTGAGAATCCGATCCTCCAATCCAGAAACCACTTCATCCAAT
Source organism: Nanobdellota archaeon (assembly GCA_023133595.1). GTDB lineage: Archaea > Nanobdellota > Nanobdellia > Woesearchaeales > WJKV01 > JAGLWF01. The sequence continues at coordinate 25,485 of JAGLWF010000007.1, forward strand.
TGCCCTTTATTCAGGTCTCCTTTTTCAAATCGCCTATAAGCGAACAACAACTTAGCTTTTGTTGTCATCTTTGCGCCACGCGTCTGTAAGATATAGAGTTTTCCATTCTGGATTGTAAACTCAATGTCTTGAACATTACCGTAGTGGTTTTCAAGCCTTTGGCTTAATTCTATTAATTCATCATAAATTTCAGGATATCTTGCTTCTAATTCTTTTATATCCTTAACTTCAGCTTTGCCTCGTACAACATCCTCTCCCTGTCCTTTGAAGACAAGATTACCAAATGGTACTGCTCTTCCTGTCTCAGGACTGCTTGAGTGCAAGACACCTGAGGCACTTCTATCGTTAAGGTTTCCAAAGACCATTTCCTGTACTGTTACTGCGGTTCCAATTACATCCTTGAATAATTCTGGACTTTCTGCTCTTATACGGTTCGCTTCTTCACCATAGAATGAATTATAGACAGCATCAACAGCTAATCTCAATATATTATTCATATTTCCTTCTTTGAGAGCATTGACAACATCAGCTCTTTTATTATCAATATATATCTGTTTAAATGCATCAACCAATTCCTCTAGTTCAGCTCGATTAAAGTCAGCAATATCTTTTCCTTTGCCAGCTTTCTCGATTGCGTCTTTGAACAATTGATCATCTATTCCTAGCGCAACACCACCAAACGATTCTAAGAATCGTCTATAACTATCAAGTGCAACCTTCCAACTTTCTTCTTCACTCAATCCAAATTCTTTCTGGAATGATTTTGCAAAGGCTTCAAGAGAGACATCATTAAATCCTAGATCCAGTATCGTATCCATTAAACCAGGCATACTCACAGCAGCGCCACTTCTGACAGAGACAACTAATGGATTTTCAGGATCATTAAATTTCTTGCCAGACATATCATCTTGCTGCATTATTCTTATTGCTTCATCAACAAGCCTATCCATCTCTGCTTTTTCTTCTGGTGTTAATTCTTTATTTCTAGCAGTATAGATTAACCTTTCAAGTTCTGCACTAAAGACCACAGCAGGCGGTACTGGCAATCCAAGTGAGGCCATTTCTGCAAGATTAGATGCTTTTCCGCCAACACGACTCTTCAATCTTCCCTTCGACGGAATATCTGTTGATTCTTCAGCAGGAACTCCTTTCTTTCCTAAGAAGAATAATTTTTGCTTCTCTTTATCTGCAAGACCACTATCTAATATTTGTTGATATTGATATTGTGCATATCTTTCTAATTCATCAAGTGTAAACAGAACAAAATAACCACCGTAACGCGCATTCCATTTTATCCGAACTTTATTGCTCGGAAGACCTAAATCTTTGAACACCTTACCAAGCCTCAACAACCAATCGTTAATTCCGCCTGTTGTGAATTTTTCTGTTGGAACTTCTGAATTATCCATAGAAACATGGAATAAGATTGGGACTTCTTCTGGATCCTTAACATTTTTCGGCAGCCAGTTGATATGACCAATTCCGCCACCAACCTCAGCTCCAACTAAATTGATTTGTCTATGATTCGCAACCCGACTATCAAGATTCAATTGTTCTTGCCCTGGATTAAGATTTAGCATTCCTCTAAATTGTGCAACTTTTTCTGCCTCTTCTGCAAAGAGCTCTGCTAATTTTTCTGCAGATTCTCCCTCTAGTTGATCATATTTTCCGTCTGAAGGGAATTGTATAGTGCTTGTTCCAGCACTTAAGCTAATCATTGGGAGGCCCGGACTATTTACTGTCTTCATCTTTTCTGAAGCTTTTCTGAAATTTCCTTGTCCAGTTGTATCAAAGAATCGTTCTAATTCTGCTGGACTATATCTTGAGAATTCCTCCTCAAACAATCGTCTACGGTTCTGCCCTTCCCTGGATTGATCATCCAGAATATCCTTGATATGGTCTTCTGTGATGACTCTCGCACGCCGCACTCCAGCTGTTTCAGCCAGGCCAGTCAGTTTAGTATGCAGATCATCGAATGCTTTTCTGATAGTTATTTCTCCCCTGCCTTTGACTTTGATTCCTGCTTCTGCAAGTTCGTTGATCGCAACATCAGATGTCACTGCAATTCCGTAAGTTCTCAGATATTCCTGGATATTTCCTATAAGTGCATCTTCTGTAGGGATTTTTTCACCCTTAAGTTTCTCTAGGACCACATCTCTCTCACGCGCAGACTCTTTTTTCATTCCATCTTTCTTGAATCGATTTGCTTTTGCAAGAGTGGCAAATGCAGACATGAACCATTTCTGTCTCTTTGCAAGTGCAGTATCGCCAAGCACAGAAAGCAAGATCCTTACATCAGCCTCTGAAATAAGCACGCCTTCTTCTCTGATAAGATCATTCAAGTTCTCAATATTTTCTGCAAACTTTCCAATAGATACATAATAGCCTACTTCTTCAGCAAATAATTCTTCTGCATAATCAACAGACATGAATGAGCCATAATTAAATTGATAGGTTATAACATCTTTCGCAAGCTCGATTTCTTGTCCAGTACTGATCTTGGAAAGGTCAAATTCATCAAGACCTTTATTTACAGTAGCAACTGCCTTCAATACTTCGCCTCTAGCAGCATTGGCCAGGATAGAAATAAACTTAAGAGTTGGCCTGTCCAGTTCTGTCATCATCATCTGTGCCTGTGCTATTGCTATAGGTGTAGTAATCGTGAGTGGCTGCTCTTTAACTTGGAATGCAATAACTTTATCTCCTTGAAGCTCGACACCACCGACATTTCCACCATAATAAGTAGACATTCCAACGTCAAGATTTATTATCCTTCCACCAAATCCGATCAATCCATATTCATCCTTTAGTAGATTCGCTCCTTTTGCACGCGGAGGAGTATGTGAAACAAACTGAGGTATCATTCCTTTAGGATCCGCTTTTAATAATTCATCATAATAATCCACCCAGAAGATGCCTCCGAATTTCTGTTGTGGTTCCCGTTTAAATTCCCCGGTTTTTGGATCTTTAACTGTTCTTGCCTCTCCAATTCCAAATATCATATTCCTCTTATAGGATAGATCCTCATCTTCCATGGCTCGTACTAATACCCCATTAAAATCATCTACGATTTCATCCAAAACATCAACTTTATCTTCTGCAGTCATATCATCATAACCAATTATAGATTCAATCTCAGGATGTACTCCTGCATGTGTAACAATCATTCCACCAATGTGTGTTGCTGCGACCATATCTCCTGAAAGAATCTCTCCTTTTAATTTATCATGCCAGAAATCATTCTTAAAGTTCTTAATGTCCATCCTGCTGATCTCTCTTCTTGCTGCATACGCAAGCTCGTGATTTCCTATTATTCTTATCACTTCATCTCCAACTTTTCTGGCTTGCTCCTGCAATTCAGCCTCGTAAAGATAAGTTTCCTGCGCAGCCAGATCATCATATTGCACTCCAGAATCCAGTACATCTCCGTTCAAGACCAGTGTTGTCTTCACACCTTTCTTCTTGATCCAGTTTCCTTCTTCATCAATATAACCATTCTTTCTCAGAGCAGTTTTTAGATGCTCTATCTGCCCGTGCCTGTCTCCAAGTATCACTGCACGTTCATTCGCAGGAAGAGCAACTGGAAGTTTTGCAATCGTTTTCTTTTCAACAGTTGCTATTCTTTCATCCAATACTTTTGCACGTCTTACCATCGGAGCTCTTTCTTCTCCAACATCTGGTACTTCTGGAATCACTTCTTCAACTACAGGGATTTCTTCAATAAGAACAGCTCTTCGAACAGCAACTTCTTCAGGAACAAGTTTCCTGGTTTTAGGAGGGAATATGCCAAACTGTGATGCAACAACCCATTGTGTCATGCTCAGAAGAAGTTCTTTTGCATTCATACCTTCGACTCTAGGTTCAGCTGGAATCTCTTCTTTAACTACAGGAACTTCTTTAGCTATTGCTTCGATCTGACTTTCTTGTTCATCAGCAATTGTCTCTAAGGTTTTGGAAGGTTCTATTTGCGATGCAGCCACAGCAGCATAAGTACCAGCAATCATTTTCTCGACCTGGCTGACTGGTTGTTTGGTTTCTGCTGCAGTATCTCTTATTTCAATCTCTCTTTCTCTTTCTCGGATCTCGGCCTTGGCTCTTGTTTGCAGTTCACGGAAATTAGCATTAGTACGTACGAATTGTCTGGCATTTTGGGATCTTTCCAGTATCTTAGCACCAATTATATCTGCTTTATTCTTATCTTTGGTGACTTGTGGCTTGTTCATTGCAGTGATCATTATTACTAGAGCTTCTTCTGCTGCATATTCTTCATATTCTTCTCCTAGCTGCCGCATAATCCACTCCTTAGTATCATAATCCAGCGAATCCCAGAATTCAGCCACAACATCCTTATTCTCTGCTTTAAGATCAGCGATAATACTGTGTGACGCTTCGTGGTATCCAAATGAGACTTCATCATCTGCACGGATCTCGTCTTTAATAATAACTCCGCGACCAAGTTCTGTGAACTGCGCAACATGCCCGTCAAGAGTGCCGTACATCTTGACAATATCTGCTTCAGAAATACCTTCTGTTCTTTTCTGCTCTTCCCTCTGCGCCTCTAATATTTTTCTGACAGCAGCAACTTTATCTGCAGAGAATGCTTCTGCATTGGTCCATCCACGATCATCTTTATTTAAATCTCGACCATACAATATTTTATGTATATCATTCAATTTTGCCATTTCAGCAACCACAAGCTTGTCGTGCACAGTTGTGTACAACTTTCTTGACCTTGCATCCGAGAACTGTCTCATCAAACCCGGTTTTAATTCAGGTGTTCTTCCCTGTTCAATCTCTATTTTTGCCGTTTCAAGTGAATCCCGCAGAGTATTCATATAAGCAACACGGCTTCGAAGTCCAACTTTTGTTCTGGAAGCTTCTAATGCTTTTGGCCTTACCTGATCAATATAGTCAAGAACATCATCAATAGCTTTCATCTTTTGTTCCCGGGGTACTTTAGGACCTATAACCGGATCTGTGATGATATCTTCAACATTTCTAAATTTACTTCCAAGATCTCTAGAAGTTCTTCTCAGCATTGATTCAGCTGCCTCTGCAGCAATTTCTTCAAATTTTGCTTCAGCAATATCCTCAAGAGGTTCAAATGTTCGCTGGACTTCAGCTAACTGTTCTATATCAGCATCTGGAAGAAGCTCAAAGATATTATTATTCTCCTGCATCAATAATCCCATATCACGGATCAGTTCTTGCTTCTCCAATGATAATGCTACTTGTTCATGGAACATATCTATTTGTGTTTCAGCGTCATAACTTTCTCGTGTTGAATCTAATACATTCAGTCTTTCACTGATCTGCCTCAATCTTTCTTTTCTTTCACCTAATTGATCCATATTGTCATTATAGATATTATAAACTTGCTGTCTTCCTTCTGGTGTCAGTGTTTCTTTAGTGAATACTTTTTCTCCAACCCGGATCTTTCCATCTAATGATTGAGTGACTGTTGTCTCAATAGCAGGCGCTCTTTGCCTGAAAACAACTTCTGGACGGTCACCACCAACAGCACGTTCAGCATAACTATCTGTATTTCTTAATGTTTCCATAGAATTCTTCATTTCTGCAAGAGTCCCAACATATTTTAGTCCTTTTGCAGTACCTGTCTTAGTAAAGTCAAATTTAGCTCCTTCTGCATAATCCGCAAATTCCAAGAAACGTTTCTGACTCTTTGGATCCAATCTCATGAAATCTTTAGAGAATAATTCGCTTGTCTTAACTCTCTTACCATCAATTACAACTTCTCCTTTGATTCTCAATATTTCTCCAGTTGTTGGCTCAATTTCAAAGAATTTTTCAGAAGATATCTTTAGTTTGCCTTTTCCTGCTGTTTCAACGAACTTTCCTTCGACCTCATAAACCACTTTCTCAAACAATGCAGATCTCGCTGGCCCATCTTTGGCAATATTCTTCTTAAAGAAATCAGCAGTAGCATCAAACTTGCCGCGCATTATATCAGCAGGATCGCCTAACTGTGATTTTGTGCTTGTTGCAAGATCTTTTGCTCCTCTGCTCTCAAAAAGATCTCGCCATTTGTCAATGATCTTTCTTCCGTCAGGAGTTGCTGTTTCTCTGGCAAGTCTTAATGTATGTTTTGATAATGAATCTGGTTGCTGTAGATCAGAATTCAAGTTTGCTCTATGTGTTTCAACACGTGCAGAAAGCATGAATTCTCTTAATATTCCTTCTGATGTTGAAAGAGCTTTATTTGTTGTATGCACTTCAAAACTGTCGAACGGAGACCGTCTTCTTCCAAAGAACTGATCACCACTTTCAAGGTTAAGACCACTACCATCACCAATATTCTGGTCAAATTTCCTGTCAGGTAATTTTTCTCTCTCAATTATCTCTTTAATCTGCTCAAATGTTTTTCCTTCTTTTAATAATTGGTTAGTACGTATGGATCTTTCTGTCTTGATATCAAGAGCCTCTCTTTCTGTTGTAACAATCTTGACTTTCTTTCCTTTGTGTGTTGTGACTATTTTTCCATTTACTTCTTTTGCAAAAGCAGCTTCAACTTCACTAGGTTCTACTGGATCTGGACCCTTGTACTTCTTTGTTTTTGCATCATATTCATATTTGTAATATTTTCCGCCTTTCGTATTAGTCCTTTGCAGATACAATATATCAGTGTCAACAGGCTCACCACGTGCCGCTTTTGTTTTCTGTATTTCAATATAACTTTCCCATTGCTCTATCCTAGAACTGACACCTCTTTCAGAACCAATTGTCTCTACTCCTTCTGGATTTAATTTTACTTTTCCAGCTTTATCATACAATCTTATCTTTCCTTCAAGATCAGAAGTGAATTCATAAGCTCTCTTAGTTATACCTGCTCTTTCGCCATAATACAATTTGTTGTACATATCTAATAATTCTCCTTGGAAATTCCTTCCTGGTCCTTGTTCTGAAACTTTGACCATACCTTTTCCAAACTTGGCTTCAATAGTAGCTCCTTCAATTATGTCGGTAGCTGTCCACTGGATTTCTTTTCCACGAGACATCCGCAATGCTTCATCATAAGATATGCTCCTTGTCTTTGTTGTGACGTCAATGTTTAATAGTGCATTTTTGCTTGCACCTAATGAAAGACGATGCAGCAATGTCTCAATTGTCGCATCACCAAAGCTCAGTTCTGGTGCAACTGTTCTACCAATAACAGGAACTGGTCTTCTTACACCAGTTACTGGATCAGGATATACCATGAAATTCGCATCCCGTTGCCAAGTCAATACTTCTCTTAGCTTAGAAAGAACTTCCATTTCCATAGATCCGGGTTCAATCTTATCAACACCAAGAGCTTTCTTGAAAGCTTCCAGAGCTTCTGGAGAAAAATCTTCGACAACAGTCCTTGATTTCCTGTCTGTGGTTGCAGTATCGTACTTTTTCTTGAATTCAAGAACTTCTTTACGATTAATATTTTCACTCTTGAATCTTTCATTTATAATATCTACTTCAGCCTTTGTATATTTATTATCTGTAATCTCTTTTAGCTCTCTGGCACTTATTTTACCATTATTCTTCAATACTTTATCAAGCAGTTTTGCTTGAACATCAGCATCAATTGTTCTTTCATTGGATTGCAATAAATCTTTAGTCTTTTTTGAGAATGCTTCATTAAGTAGAGTGTCACGTGCTCTATTAAGGAAGTCACGCTCAGATTTGAACTGCTTTGCATCATCTTTGAACAACTTGGAACCTTCTTTTGCAGCTTCTCTGAAACGGAATGTCCCTTTTTTAGGATTTATTTCTATATATTCATCTATAACTTTCTGAATCTTCTCAATAACTTCTACTCTCTGCCTTCCTAGTTTTAATGCACGTTGTTTAGATGTTTCTATTGTGATTTGCATGTTATTTGCTTTATTTTCAAGATGAGCTTCGTCTCGGATGTGGGTTGGACCTTTTTCAATCATATCTAGTATTTGCTTTGCAAGCGCACGTTCAGCATGAGTTCCCATCTCTGATTTCATTATCAGCTTTTGTTCAGTTAGATAATCAACAACAGCAACTCTTGATTTTGAAACAGCTTTAAATGCAGCCTCTAATCCTTTAATACCTTCAGTTTTCATAAGTTCTGCAATATCAACAACATCTCCTTTTTTACCGCCCGGGAATTTCTTTTCAATAAATTTCTTGATATCATTAAATGCTCTTTCTCGGGTAGGTGAATTAGGCATGTGTACTGTAACTTTTCCAGCACCAAGTTGTAGCTCATACATGAGAACTGCTGGCATCATAACTGCAGTCTTACCAAATGCAGTAACTGCTTGAATAAGTACATCCCTATTTCCGTGCACCTCTAATAATGCTTGCACTTGATTGCCCCTTAATTTCATTTTACTAACACTTTCAAAATTATCAAGATATTCATTGAAAGCTTTAACTTGTTTTTCAGTCACTCCAAACTTATTATATATTTCACGAACTTCTGGACTAGCTTCATTATATTCTATCAATCTCTGCTTTGCTTTCGGATCTTCTGGAAGAAGAGACTTTTTCTGTTTAGCTGTCAGAGTTTTCATTTGATCTGGTGTAAAAATATCTCTTACCCGACTAACACCTTCAGCAAATGTAAGTGACTCACTTACTCGTGAAACTTGTGCCTCTATTATCTCCATCTGTGCTTGATAGAATCCTTCTCTAATTGCTCCAGTTGTTTTTAGTTCAATTAGATATTTTGTTCTTAATAGTAAGAGTTCCTTCTCTATCTGTAAAGATTCAACAGTATCTATCTCTGCTTTCTTTTGATATTCTGCATCATATTTCTCTTTGATAGTATGTTTTAGCTCTTTAATCTCGGATTCTAGTTTGGCACGTTCAGCAACTTTTTCAGGACTTAATTTTTCTAATGCTGTTCTTTTCTCAGCCAATTTTTTCTGTGCATTCTTGACTTCTACCTGTTTAAGCTGTTTTTTAAGAATCTCTAATCTTTTTTGTTCAAGAAGATTTTCTTGACTTTTTATCTTCTTCAATCTTTCATTCATAACTTTATCGCCAGCATCATCAGCCCTTTCTTTTTGCTTTAATCTTTCATTTCTTGCTTTGATTGCTTTTTTCATCAATTCTATTGTTTTATCGTAAGTTTCTGCAGTATAATCGCCATCCTTCATATTTTTAGGATCATTGAATTCTTTTGCAAATTCAGACATGTATCTTCTTCCTTCAGAACCTGCTCTCTGTGCTTCAAGAATATTTTTTCTTCTCACAAATTCTTCAGGGATCAGTTTTCCACGTTTGTATTCGATTTCAATATGTTTTAATGCTGCATCAATCTCTCTAATCTCTGCTTTGCTCAGCTTTATTGTCTGTTCATAATCTAATCTTGTTTGAGCATCTGTAGATTCTCCTTCTACTTTTTCACGTGCTTTCTTAGATCGTATACTTTCTAACTCAGCTTTTATCCGATCCGGAGAAACTTTATTATATTGGGCTTCCAATTTTCCAATTTCAGAACGTAATTGTTTTGCTTCTGGAGATTTTGTAGGCAATTTATCCAATTTTTGCCTTAGCTCAGTGATTTCTGCTTGAAGTTTCCTTGCTTTTTCAGGAGAAGTTTCCCTAAGCTCTCTCTGCAATTCACCCATTCGTTTCAAATCATGTTTATTTAAAGCAGCTTCAGCAGTCTTGACCGCCTTCATCAACTCAGGAACATCTTTAATATACCTATTCATCTCTGCAATCTCTCTTGATGAATATTCACCAAGACCAGCATCTTTCAATTCTTTAGCAGTTACTTTTCCTTTCCTGAATAATCTTTCTAATGTTTTTGTATCAACAGTTCTTGATCGGCCATCGGCAGTTTGTGTTTCAATAAGACTACGTAATGCAGATCTTCTATCTACTGTAAACTGTTTAGGTACCCGTTTTCCTTCTTTTGTGGTTTCAAGTCGTGTTTCAATGAAATAATTTGCATTCCTTCGGGTATTCTGAAGATTTTTCTCAAGTGGATTTCTGTCCATCTGTCTTCTTGTAACAGCAGAGACCCTTCCTCTCATAATCGCTCCCTGGAACACACCGCCCCCTTTCATACCTAATATAAAGACGCCGTTTCCAACAAAACTCTTGCCGAGATTTTCCCAGCTGAACTCATAATGCTTACTAGTTAGTGCTTCTCCTACCTGTTCAGACGCAACAAAAAATGAGACTTCTCCGACAAGTGCTATTGTTTTTCCACCGATATTCAGTACAGCTTCTTCACCCACCATTGTTCCAAAGACTCCAGTTCGCCCCAATACTGCACCAAAGCCTTTATGCAATACGCCTAATGAACCAATGATGAACATGTTATGAGCAAACTCGCCAGCAAGGGCTCCAGCAGTCCACTCCCCTTCCCCTTTTGCAAGCTGCCATCCTCTGTGCATTGTAGTGAAAATAGCTGCATTCAGAACAAGACCTATACTTCTAGCAACAACATTTCTTACAGCAGCATTTGCTAGGACCTTTCCACCAACTCGGGATATCAAACTTCTCGCGAAATATCTGGCAGCTAATCTAGTAGTATAAACTCTACCAAGACCCATAATTCCAGCTCTTGCAGCTCCAGAAGCAAATCCAGCCATACCACCAGATGCAACTATCGCAGCCAGTTCAAGAAGAGTTCCAATGTTCAGATAATCATCCAGCCAATGGCCCTCATAATGTTTAAGAGACTTGAACGAATATTTACCAATATCAAATGATTTGAACCTGGCAACATCAAACTCACCCCTGTTATCAATAAGTCCGAATGAACCTAATCTTGTGTAAGCTGCAACATTAGTGGTTCTTACTCTCTCAACAGATCCTTTATCAACATCATCATAAAATTGTCCTTTCAATCCAGCGATCATACGTTGTATGTGCGCAATCTGTGCTTGTTTCCTATATTCTGGCATATCAGAGGCTGCAATCTCTGAAATCTGTTCTTCTAGTGTAGCAACTCTTGCTTCAAGATCCCCTTCTAACTTTTCAATCTCTTTTTCGCGCGCATCCCTTATCGCTTTGACAGCTTCAACCAGGTCCTCAATCTTTCCTCTTTCTGCTTTGAACATCTTATCATATCTTGCATATCCTTCACCAACCAAAGAACCATACACTTTACCCATACGGAAGACACCAGTGCTATACAAGAAATCCTTCAATCCATCAAATGTTCTCAAATCAATTTCAATATGTTTGTTCCTCTCGTATCTGGATATCGCAATTTTTCCGTTCAGTGAAGCAATAATATCTTCAAGACGAGATGTTACCAAACTAGCTTTTTGTCTTCCATCAAGACTAGGATCAATACCCCTATTAGGATTTCTACCGACCTTGTCATTCAATTCCTTCCATTTAGCAACATAATATTCTAGTCCTGTTTCAGCTACCCGGTAATTCCTATAAGTCAATGGATTATGGCCAAGCACAGAACTATATTCCTTATGATCTTCTATAATTCCCTCAACACGTTTCTTTTCCCAGTCATATCGCTTTAATTCTTCCCTATCTAATTCACCTAAACATTCTTGCCTACCTTTTTCTCCTTTTCCAGTATGCAGGCAATGCTCCACACCAACAGCCCGCCGTATTGCTTTTGCCTGCTCTGCTAATATCTGATGTTGGATTGCGCGGTGAGGAAGCTGGAATCTCTGGTTCTCGTGCATTGTCCGCTCAAACTCAATAACCTTTTGTCCATATTCTTTATACAGTTCTGCAGCATAATTCGCATCTATTTTTGCAAGATATTCATGATAAGCTTTGAGTTTCCCCTGCTCTCTAGCCATTGCCTTCTTTAATTCCCAGATTTGATTTCGTATTTCATAATCTTCTCTCTTAGGATCTTTCTTTTCAATATTTCCAATCTTACGGCCAAGTTCCCAGATCTTATCCCTGGCATTATTTCCAGATTGCTCCATGTACATCTTTGTATTTTCAGAAACTTCGCCTGGAGGATCACCATACATCACTCCTGCTTCATCGCGATCAAGAGAACCTTCTAAATTTCCTTTTTCTTCCAGAAGTTTTTCTATTCTAGCTTGTATCTTCTGGTTAAGGAGAATATCTTCTTCATGTTCAGGATTTTCATGAGGATCCATCTCCGCCATCATAACATCAAGATCCATCTCTTCTTTCCGGATGAAATAATCAAACCGTTCATCAATCTGTTCTTTTGTTGAAGATCTGAATTTGTCCAGCATACTGTCAGTATCCTCAATTGCTACTACTGCTTCTGGAGAAAGCTCTTCGAACTCTTTCTCTCTCTTGCCCCACATTAGTTCGTCCAGTTCGTTTGCTATTTGGTTTGCATAATCAAGAGCAAATTTGCTTTCATCAATAGCTTCTGTGTTTGCAAGATCTGCTAATGCCCTTGAAAGATTTTTTCTGTCTTCTGCTGTGAAGGATCCAGGTTTTGTTTTTAGTTTGTTAAGCAAAGCAACAATTGTCTGTCCGCTCTTTCTCAGGTTGCCTTCTCTATATTCCTCATATTTTGATTCCTTCAGGATCTCTTTTATCGCATCTCTCCAGGCTTTATTGTTTGAGGAATCATCTGTTCTTCCTTCTCTATATTTATCAGCTTTCTTGGCAAGATAGCTCAAAGCCCTGCTTTCTTCTTCAAATGCAATTTCATCATTTATCGTCTCTCTTGCCAGTGCTTTTTGCTGATGATACAACCGTTCTTCCATCTCTCTGATCTGGCGTCTCTGCTCTTTAATAACATTAGAATCATCCTTGAATCCCAATCCTTTCTGTTCTTCTAGCTCTCGTTTAAGCCTTCCGATTGCCAGAAGGGTTCGCTCGATCTTAGTTTTCATACCTCGATATTTTGCAAGATTCATCTCGTGAGAGTAAGCTATTGAAGCATAATCATCACCTTGTCTCTTGAGCACTGTGTTTGTATCAGCAATCCGATCCAGAATCAATTTTTCTGCTTCTTGTAATTTCTTCCTGTCTGCATCAGTCAATCTATGGTCGTATCTTATTTGCGCTAGTATCTGAGCATATTTTTTCTTAAGCTCTACAGTTCGTCCTCTATGGAACCGCTGATATCTTTCTCCTGTCTTTGGATCCCGCACTACAAAAGTATCTTTTCCTCTTTCATCCTTCTTTCCAAGCCCGCCATAGACTTGTTCTTCAATATCTTTGACAATAGCAGCACGTTTCTCTTCTTCTGCACGCTTCCTTGCTTCTTCCAATACTTTGTCTATTTCTTTCTGTGTTTTTAGAAACTGGTCAATATCATCCTTTGAACTCTTTGTATCCAGTTCAAGATCTTTCTTGAAAGTTTCAAGCTTCTGCTCGAAAACTTCTAATGTGATCTCTCCAGCCATGAATTTTGCTTTAAGATCCTGAACATAAACAATCTCTTGCTGTCTCATATCAGCTGCAAGAATTCTTTTCCCCCCTTCACCAAAGAATTCATCAAGCTTAGCTTGATTTATTCTCTTTAAAATATCCTGAAGACCAGTTCCATCTGCATTAGCCAACTGGCCTTTTAATCCGTCAATATCAGCTTTTATCTTGTCATACGCTCTGGCCTTGCCGTACTCTTTCTTTAGCTTGCTGTCAAGATTAGCTATCTGTTCTTCTAATCGTCTTAATTCTTGTTCTGCTTTTTCCACCTCTTCATGAGAAGTGCCTGCAGCTTCAAATTCGTCCTGGCATGCTCCTTCTGATTTTTTTGCTACACAATCCCTATAAGCTTTCATATCTTTCAAGAACTCTTCTTGTCTGCTTTTTATACTTTCAGGATCCTCAGGATCTTCTAATTGTTTCTTCCGATCTTTCATCCCTTCTAACTTATCTTTCTCAACCATCCGGTCTGCTTCTTCTGCTCTTGCCCCTTCTCTTCGAGCTTCAAGTTCTTTTTCTAGCTCTTCAATCTGGGCTTCAACCTCTTTGATCCTTTCTTGCAGATCAGCTTCTGATTCAAAGTCAGCGTTTTCAAGAAGACGTTGTGCATCCTCACTCGAAATTCCAGCGTTTTCAAGTTCTGTTATTGCATTTTGGATCACAGTATTTTTCATCTCTGCAAGCTCTTTCTCTAGCTGAGCCATCTGCCTGGCATTTGCCTCAAATCTCTGGCCAATTTCTCCAAGAGATGTCCTTACATCATTTTGATCATAGCCTATAGGCTCTATTTTATATCCATCGGCTAATTTACGTTTTGTTATTTTAACTTGGATGTTTGTTCTTTTTCCATCTTTATCAAGCAAGTAATATTTTCCGTCATGCTTTGTGACCCATTCATTATCTTTTAATTTTCCTTTATCATCAAATATACCATATGCTGGTTTTTGCCCTGTTTCGAATGTAGCAGCAATACGGGCAAGAATATAATGTTGTTCAGCCAGTTTCTGGCTTTCCTCTCCTAATGCTCTTCGCTGCTCGGACTTTTCTTCGTAGCCTGGTATCTCTCTAAAGGAATCTGGATTGGATAATTTGACTATAAGACGTTGCGCAGCTTTTGCTTTCAATTCTTCTTTCAATCTGGCTGCTTCTTCTGGAGATGCATCAGCAAGTCTCTTTTTTAGTCCTTCCATCTCAGCTGTAAGTTTATCTTCCAAGATCTTTTGTTTTGCAAAGAACTCGTCCTGGACAAATCCACGATATTGTTCGGTCTCATCATTGCTCATCTGTCCGTAAACTGCTCCAGTATGGATATCTTTGATCTCGCCTGTCCGATAATCTATGAAGACAGAACGTTCATTGCCATCAATATCAGTGAATGTTGTGAAGCCTCCGACCTCCACATTCTCTCCGATATCATTCAGGAACAATCTATTGATCAATGCAGGATCAAATTTCTTTGGATCAAAGTCCTCGTCACTTAATAGATTAAGAAGGCTATCTATCTTCTCCAATCTCATCTTATCTCCAACTGTTAACTCCTTCTTCTGATCTAATAATGCTTTTTCTGCTGTCAATTCTTCTTTCTTTTTCTGAACATCAAATGTAACAACATGGGCGAACATTTCTTTTATCTCTCCTGTTTCAGGATCAATTTCAAAGTCACGCACAGTGCGCAGTCCTTCTGCCTTCTTTTTGTTGGCCTCATCTAATTCCTTTACAGCCCTTTCTCTTTCTTTTTCATAATATTTTTTCTCGCCCTGCAGTCTTTTGATATCTGCTTGTTCTTCTGCAGAGAATCCTTCAAGCTTCTTCTTTTGTTCTTCTTCTGATAATTTTTCGAATTCTTCCAGATTCATTTCTTGTTTTTTCAGAAGCTTTGCAAGTTTGGCAGATGCCTCATCTATCTTTTCCTTTGCCCTTTTTTCGCTGCTTTTAAGACCTTCGATCCTCAGATTGATAAGTTTCTTGTCAATGTCAGACATCCGTAATGTTGTTCTCAAACCATCCAACTGCAACTGCCTTTGCATTACATTTTTCTTCAGTTCGTAGAATTCACGATTCTTTTGTTTTATACCAACCATCAATTCTACTGCCCGATCTCTTTTCGGTTTAAGCTCACTCATCTTATCTGCAAATGCTTTCCTTGCATCATCCAACTCTTTTTGTTTAACCTGATATTGAGCATACTCTGGCTTCATACTGGCCAATTCTTTTTCTAGATCTTTGACTTTATCAGAAGCTTCCTTCATCCCGCTCTCAAACTCTGCAAGCAGTTTCTTATATTCATCATATTCTTTGCTTTTCAGTGCAGCTCTTGCATCATCAAGCTTCTTATTTCGGCCAACCATATCTTTTTCTAGTTCAGTAATTTTTTGCTGCAAAGCTTGCAGATGACGAGTGACCACACCTTCTTCTGGATCATAAAGGAACTTGTTTTTCTCTGATGCTGCCTTTGCAATGTCCTCGGCATTTGCCATATACAAACTATTTAACTCTGGAGATTTAGTCCTCAAGAAACTCGACAATGGCTCTCTTTCAGTGATCTTCCATTCACCGTCTTCATACTTCAAAGCAAAGCCCAAATGTTTTGTATTACCTTGGATTAAATTCAACATTCCCGTTGTTACCAAGTTTCCATCTTTGTCTCTTGGAGCAACATCTTTCATGAATTTTGTTAAATCTTCTCCAGTGCTTTTGATTTTCTCTTGCACTGCTTCTCTATGTTCTTCATCGCTTGGATCAAAATCCTTACCATAAATCTGCTCTCCGACAGCCTTTTCCAATTCAGCCTTATGCTCGCTCTGGTATCTATCTAATGGAACAGCATGTTTTTCTTTATCTCTATCAGACATAGTTTTATCTAATGCTATCTCTTCAGGAATTACCATCCATTTTCCATTCTTTGCTATTAATTTGTTATTTCCTAAAGTCTTTTGCAAGTTATCTACAGAACCTTGAATTTTACCGAATCTTTCCTGGAAGTCTTTCAATTTACCTTTCATCCCAGGCAATATCTCATTTACCATCGTATCCAATACTGCTAATTTTGAACCTGGTGTTCTCACCTCCGTAGACCATTTGAGTACTGCTTTCTTTTCTTCTTCGGTCTTTTGATATTCTTTATTTTTCGGTATTTTTTGATATTCTTCTTGCAATCTTTTCTTCTTTATTTCTATTTTTTCTAAATCTTTTTTGTTATTTTCTAAACCTTTTTCCAGTTTTTCTTTCTCTTCTTCTAACTCAACTTCTTTTTCTGCATCATACATCCCTTCTTTACGCTCCTCAATAAGTTCCTTTTGCTCTTTCTCTATTTCTACTAATCTTTTCTTTTTCTTTTCTGAATCCCCTTCAAGATTTTCTTTCTTTTCATCTAACCCAAGTCTATCATCGAGATTCTTTCTTCGCTCTTCCGCCAGCTTCTCATCTTTCTCTAATCCTCTTTCTAATGCATCTGCTTTATCATCTCCTTCTCTCCGTCTATATTCTGCAATCTTATCTTTCTTTAATTGCTCTAGTTCTTTCCGAAGTTCTGATTCGATCTCTTTCACTAATTCATCAACTTCTTTTACATCTCCAAGACTGGTGAATTCTCCAAGTTTCTGAAACATCCTTCCAATAATTTGAATATCTCCTCCAAATCCTTCTGGAGGATCTTTCAGAATCATTTCGAACAATTGCTTCTTCACATCCTGTGCAGCTTCTAACAACCCGCTCAACAGGTCAAGCCTGATTCTTTCTGGACCAGATAAACTTCCAATACCTTTTTTCTTTCTATAACCTTTATTTCTTCCAAGGATTATGTCTCCTGTGTTTGTCTTGTCTGCTTTCTTCGCACCATAACCTCCAGCAATATCTTGCTGGCCTTTCTGTGCATTCGCAGCTCTTTCTGCTGGTGGCAGTGGCGGGAATACTTTATCCCACGGAGGCAATGACATAAGGGTTCTTTTTGGAATAAATCCTACATATACACCAAACATTGTTATTTCTAACTTTTCCCATTCAACTTCCAGTGCTCCCCGGATCATCCTTGCCTGCACAGCAGGATCTGCTGGCTTCTCAGGGGTTGGTCTTGGTTTTGGTTTTGGTTTTCCGCCAGGTCTTGTGGATCCTCCTGTTGTCGGTGTGACAGTGCCTGTTGGATCAGATGAGAGAGGAGGTGTGAAAGTTGGTTGCTTCTTAGGTCCAGGCATGTCTATTTCTTCAGGCAATGAATCGCATTTATCCAAATCCACTGTCCAATAGAGTGGATCAGATTCAGGATATTTTTCTGCGCACGTCTGGTCGCATTCTTCTGTTTTAGGATCTGGTTTGTTCCCAGGATCATAACCTGTCAGGGCCCAGTTAGGCACAAAACAATGATCGTCAATTGGCTCGTTCTTAAACTCAAACTCTATCTTTCCTTTTGCTTTGCCTGTCCCTCCATTTCTTGAATATTCTTCAACTTCTGGAGAGTCCTCATTCTTCTTGAATGTCCAGCATTCATATTCATCTTTTTTGTTATAATCCTCTACTTTCTTATCCAGCCAGCCATCAAATACACTGAAAACATTATTACTATTAATATAACTCAAGACAACATTAGAATAATGACAATCAGCATAATGTATCATGGCTGCAAGATATGCCATGTATGCATAAGCCCACATTACATCTGATTTCAGGCTCGCAAGATTTTCACTACTGTATTGATCATCAAGCGCATCTGCATCTGAACCGATTTGTTCTACAATGTCACTGAAATCCTTATAATCATCTGCAAATGTAGAATACCCAGTGCTCATATCATTATAATCTTCATTTGCCACACCTTTTATTTCCTTTTTACATTTACCAACTAATTGTCCGACTTGGCCAGCCCATCCCAGATAATTTGCTTTGAACTTATCTAACTTAGCTTTATCTTTATTGATCTCTTCTTTTAATTTACCAACATCTGCTCCTCCTTTGCACGACTGGCTTGCTTCTTTAAAATATTTAGCTTGTTTATCAGAAGTTTTCTTGATAAAGTCAGGAATATCACTCATAATTTCTTTATAATACCCCCCACTAAAACTCTGTGTACTAATTAATTTAGTCCAATATTTTGCTGATTCTGGTTCTGGTTCTGTTCCAGTAGCATCTTTGTATAATGCCTGGGCAATTGCCCATGCTTTTCCGTATTGTTTTAACAACAATGTATCTTTGAAATGTTCTGCATTCGTCTTGACAGTCTGTGCATTTTCCTGATTTATGTTCAGCGCGCTCTGGTCTGCTCTCCCTCCATCACCTTCGCCAGCTCCAGCTGCTCCACCAGATGTTCCTTCTGAAATACACCACTTTCCATCATCTGGATCTTTTGGAATTACTAGTGCAGCTCTTCCAGTTATATCTGCGATTGCGCTTCCAGTGATAACACCTAAATTCTGTTCACGAGGATGTTTTGGTTTCTTGAACTTGACTGGTTCTGGGAGTGCCAGCAGACTGTTCTCATCGATTTCAGGGATCCTTTCTATGCTTCTGCCAAGGATTTTTTTAGTAAATCCAGTTATTCCGCCAGTTGACTGAGCAGAGTGAGCATAACTTTTGCCAGTGGTTTGTATCAATCCACCTAACTTCCCTTTCATTGGAAGCACGCCGTTTGCGCATCCAGCTAGATCACTGCCTAGTGCTTTCTGTGCATTTGACAATTCTTCAGAGCCACCACAGCCTCCACCAAGCCTTTCAATCATTTCTGATTCTTCTAATTCAGTTATTGTCTTCCGATATCGCTGCTCTTTTGATTGTGCACCAGTAATATCAACAGTAGCTGCTGGAGCTAGCATCATCTTTCCATAGCCACTACCGCTTGGTTTTGGAGTAATTTCACCAGCCCTGTATCCTGCTTTTCCTCCACCAATTTGTTTCATCGCACCTGTCATGCCTTCTGCACAGCCAGCTTGTTCACCAGGAGGTACTGGTGGAGGTGGATACTGGATGAATGCTCTTGCATCACCAATTCCTTCTTTTGGATCGAACCGGAACTGTACTCTTTGCACGCTTCCTTCTACACCATCTGCTCCGCGTCTGTACAAGAACCACATTCCTTCGTTGACAAAGGTAGGTTCTTCTGGTTCTGCCTGTTCTTCTGGAGATTTCACTACTCCGGCAATAGCGCTTGCTTCATACTTCACAGGCGCTCCTCCTCCTTCGACCACAATCTGTTTCAGGACTCCAGAAGGTAGTGTTACATCGCCAGCAAAGGTGACACCTTCACCATAAGGTCCGCTAGAATAAGTTGTTGACTTCTTTCCGTCTGCATCTGTTGTTACAACTTTTTCAACAACCTCTACAGAACCATCAGGCTTCATTGTTTTTTCAAGTGTTGTTGTGACAGTAGTTCCATCTTCATTTGTCACTTCTGTTGTTGTTGACTCAGAATATGATTTTTGCTCTTTGCCTTCAGCATCTGTATAAGTAATATAACGTTTTGTCAATGTTTTTCCATCTTCAAGAGTTACAGTTTCTTCAACAATCTCTTGTCTTGTTTCTTTTCCTTCAGGATCAATCGAGACATAGATTGTCTTCTTCATCTCCTGTCCGTCTGGTCCGATACCTTCGAATGTTGACTGTCTTGTCTTTGTGACCTTTGGCACTCCGTCTGGACCAGTTGTTATAGTAATATCTTCAGTGATCCGCTCTCCATCAGGGCCAATGCTGGACTCGCTCGTTTGCGTGACAGTGGTTGTCTGCGGTTCACCATCAACAATCTGTGTATATGATCTTGTTGTCGAAGGGATTCCTTCTTCATCATAGGTGGTGATAGTTTTTGTTGAATATGGTTGACCATCCTGGTCTGTTGTTTTTGTTGTGACAGTCACGACTGGAAGACCGTCAACTATTTCAGTTTCATAAGTTGTCTCTACGTCCTGGCCAAACACTCCTTTTGTTATGACAGTGACTGGGCCTTCTCCAGGCTCGACAACAGGAGGTTCTTCTTCAAACTTATCTAATCCTTCTTCATCCCATGCCTCTTCGTCCCATTCTTCGCCCCAATCATCTTCTGCCTCTTCGAAATCCTCTGCAATATCTTCTCCAATCTCAGCAACAGAAACAGGTTCTGTGATCATTGGTTTGTCAACAGCTTTCTTGTCTTCTTGTTTTTCAACACTGCCAGGATAGAAGATTCCTAGTTCAAAAAGAATATTGCTTTGAGTTACAACTTCAGGAGTAAGCTCAACAACAGCGCCTGCTGTCAATAAGATCATTCCAGATGGTTTAATCTCATTTCTTTCAATCACTCGAGGTTTGCCAAGAGCCACTGGTCTGCCAAGCGGTGTCAAGATAGAATATCCACTGACATCCTGTCCTCCAAATTCATAGATACTTCTTCCTATTGGAATATCTCCAATTCCTCCTGGAACAACACCCATATCTACCAGACCTTGCGGAGTGATCACTGGTATTGTTTCCTCTTCTCCTGCGACTCTTAATTCTGTCTTTCCTTCATCATCACCGCCCCAACTGAACGCGTCAACCACAGTGGTTCCTTCTTCACTCAACTTGATAATCTTTACAGTACCTTGCGACATGCCAATGACATCGTGAGTAACTGGCTGTTCTTCACTTTCTTCCTCTTCTTCTTTCTCTTCTTCTGCCTCCTCTTCTACCTCCTCTTCTTCTTCTACCTCTTCTTCTACTTCTTCTTCTTTCTCTTCTTCTGGGGTAATCAAACCACCTTCGTCAGAAATAACTACTCCACCACCAACTCCGGTATCTGTAACTTTCCTTTCATATCTAATTAAAGATAGAACTTGCGCACCAGTAATAGGTGATCTCGAATTCTCATCTTCTAATGTATTGACAAGCGCGCTTTCTTCTGTCAGTTCTGTCAGAGGTTTGTTTAGTTTGACAAACGGATCATAATTCAGAAGTTCGCCAACCTTTACTAGTGGATATTTTCCATAGAAGAATGCCACTTCTTCAGGCAGCATTGTCACTCTTATTTCTGGTTCAACTGCTTCGAACCCTTCTTCAGGAATCATTTCTTCTGGTGGAACTTCTCTTTCAGGGAATTCTGGTCTTCTTCCTTCTGGCACTCCCTCTTCTTCCTCTACTTCCTCTTCTTCCTCAGGAGTTATTTCTGGAGGGACAAATTCTGGAGGTTCTTCTTTTGGAGGTTCTGGAGGCGGTTCTTCAACTGCCTTTGGAGGGAAATAAAAGTCTGGTTCATAAGCATAAACCTCTTCGAAATATTTTGGATGTCCAACCACAAAGATAACACCAGATCCTCCTAGTCCTGATAACGGAATGACATAAGTTTTAGTTTCATTCTCTTCGACCAGCCTGCTTTCTGGTGTTTTTGGTTCTTCTGGAGCAGGTGTTGGGCTTGGAGTTGGTTGATATGGAACATCGACAAACTGCGCACCAGTTACATCCAAGAGAGCATCTTTTGGAGCTACAATATCTTTTTCACTCTTCAATGCTTCAATACCCAGGTCAACTTCTGCGTTTGGTTTATAATTCGTGAATCTTCCTAATCTTATGAATGGATAATGCCCATAGAAGTAAACTTTCTGTTCTGGCCGCGCAACAACCATTATTCTTGATTTTGTATTTTTCGGGTCAGTTATCTCTCCAGTATCTCTATTGACTGTGAATTCTTTTTCAAGCAAAGGAGTGGCGTCATTTAATCTTATTCTGAAGGTAACTTCTGGTTCTTTCAGTTTTGCAAGTTCCATGAACTCTCCTTGCTCGTTTCCTTGCTGTGTCAATGTTGTATCCAATGTCTCGATCTTCGCGTCCTCGGGAGGAATCGGAATTTCTCCAAGCAATGCAAGTTCATTGATCGTGCTTGTTGTTGTTATTGGATTTGCAATGCCTTGCTGTGTTGCTTTGTCAACAACCTGCGCGTCAATCACTAAATTTTTGTTCGCGTCAAAATTAAGGCCTTTGAATACAATATCACACGGATTCTCATCAGAATAATAATCCATGCATGGGAAGTCTTCATCAGGACCGTATCCTTCTCCAGGCGGGTAACCATCTTCAGGATAACCATAATCAGCTGTATTGAATGTGAATGGATACGCATCTTGCGCATTTGTATCAGGGATCTGGTCGAACAATGGCCGTGTTTCATCTGCACCATAAATCTTGCCACCAATCCAGACATTGACAACTGGAGGCAATGGTTCAAGCGGAGTGAACGCTGCGATCCCATCGTTATTCGTCATCTCAATCTCGCCAGGGATACGTTCTCCGTCTCCGCCAGTCACAACCAATGTATCTTCTGTGATTGTTTCTGGATCAACCTGGCTGCTGAACACAATCTGTATCTCAATACTCGGAGGCACTGTCATGCCAGGCATTGGACTGGAATAAGCAACCTGCAGTCCAGGACCAGAACCTGCAACAAAAGAACTTCCGAATGCTTTTGCCGGGTCAAGAGCAAGCGCAGGATTCTCTGGTTTTCTGTTTTGGTTTAGCATGTTCGCGTCTTGGTCTGTGAACGAAGTAGGGACATAGACAAAGTACCGCATGAACGGAGTCAGCTGTTTTCTAGGTTTGAACTCAAACAAATTATTGTTTCCTTTTACCAGGAATGTTCCTGCGATCGGAACTCTCTTATTGTCCATTATTTTTATTTTATTGACTTTGCTTGTGTCCATTGGCTTGCTGAAAGCAAGGAATACATTTGCAGTTGTCGGAACATCCTCTTGCTCATCATTAGGGAAGACATCTGTTACAAATGGAGTCATCACTTCTTGTGCAGTTGCAGGCTTGTTGGTTATCTCAATATGATACTTGCTCATATCCAAAGGCATATCTCCGGCTGGATTGATCTGCGGAATGAATATCGTGACAAATTCACCGCGGTCAAGGATTCTCTTTTTCTCTTGTTCGCTCAGGCCTGTTCCTGGTTCTTCTTCAGGAGTTTCTTCTCTGCCTTCCTGAGGGATGAACGGAACATCAGTGATTTGCGCGCCTGTAGGGATATCAAATGGTCCAGTATATTGTGGTGCAGGAGTTGGAGTCTCTCCAGTTTCTCTGGTCTCTCCAATTTTTCCAGTTTTTTCAGCTCTGTCAGTTTCCTCTTCTTTTTCCTCGGCAGCTGCAGCTGATTCTTCAGTAGAGCCCATATAATTACCAATCGCTCCGATCTTTGGTTCTGGTCCAGGAAGATCGTCCTCACTATCTGCAGGACCGCATTCTGGTGAATCATCAAATACACACTGACAACCAATACATTTCACACCGATTGGAGAATCTTTACATTGTTCTGCAGCCAGTTTATCTCTTTCTGGATCTGAAAGTGGTTCTCGCTGGAGTTCGCCTGGTGCACCTGGTACTTTTCCAAGTCCTGGTGCTCCTGGAGTTGGAGCTGGTGGGGGGGTTGGTACTTCTCCTGGTATTGGTGCAGGTGTTGGAACTGGTGTTGGTGCAGGTGGTGTGTATCCTGGCTGGCAATGTGTTTCATACATACAATCAGGATCACTGCAATCAATTGCGCCATCACCATCATCATCTATATTATTATCACAGATCTCGCTTGGCCCATACGCTGATGGAGGAGGTTGCACTCCATGACAGAATCCTTGCGCAGCGCAATCCGGATCCTCACAGTCAACATAACCGTCACCATCATCATCCTGAACATTACTGCAGCGAGAAAATGTATTCTCTGCTGCTCTTCCAGTAATGAATCCAAAGATTGCAGCGCCTGCTACCTTAAAACTTTGAATAAATTGTTGCTGTTCTTCTTGTTGTTGTCCTTGTTGCTGTTGTTCTATGCCACGTCTTCCAGCTGTCCTTTCCCGCTGTATCCTTTCTAAATATTCTTCTTCTGTTTCCTGAGCTTGCTCTGCTCTTTGCTGTCGGGCAGCTTCTCTCTCAGCCAGAATCTCTTCTGGTGTTTTTCCAACATCACACTGCTCTCCTTCATCTATTCTGAAATTTCCACACTCTGCTCCAGCATCTTCATCTGTGATTCCCGCTTCCTCAGGCATATCTTTTGGTTCTTTGTATGCTTTTGGTTCTGGAAGGCCTGGCTTGTATTCAAACTCGCCAGATGTCAAACATAATGCTGTCCAGCATTCAGGACATTCTCCTTTTATACATTTACTCATATCCACACACTTTGTTCTGCTCGCAGCTGTCAAAAATGGGGAGACTTCACATTCTCCCCGACTTTTAATCTCTGGTGTTCCGACTATCTTTCCATCCATGCCAACTTCAGCACAACAACATTCCAGACAATATTTATCTTCAACGCATTTTCCAGTCGCCACTTGCGTCAACCCGCCGCCAGCCTCGCCAACACATGCTTTCTTTTCTTTCCACGAGAATGTAAATTTTTTCGGACCATCTGGATTCGCAGGAGACAACTGGCTTGAAGACGGAGGTTCCTGGCAACAGCAAGTATCTGCCCCAGCACATGGACATGTAGTTTCCCCATCTTCACATTCCTCTTCTGGGGCGCTAACAGTAACAGTATAATCTGCTGGTGGAGGATCTTCTTCACATTCACCTACTTTCTCATCAATATCCTTAGAATCAGCTCCTACTTTCCGAGGTGGTTTTTCTGTTGTAGTGGAAGTATATGTACAGATAGGGTATTTATCAATAAGAATATAATATTCAGTTGTCTTTTCTATAATAGTCCAGGTTGCTGTCACAGGCGGGCCGCAGTCTATTTCCACAGTACATTCTTTTTCTTCTTTATCAGGTTTCTTAGGACATGAAATTTTAGGACAATCACACTCCACATCTGTTTTCGGACATTCGTCAACACCACAATCAAAGGTTTGTGTCCATGTATCAGGTCTTTCACCATCTTTTTCTTTACATTGTTCGTCCATATCTCCTTCGCCGCTTACTTCTATATCTTCTACTTCTGTCGTTATCTTGTTAGTCATATCACATGGTTCAAAAGGAGCAGTTGAGTATGTTTTCGTTGTCGTAGTTGTAACTTTACATTTTCCCTTTGCTTTATTAGTACATGCGTCTTCGATTTCAGGACCTTCACAATCTGTGGTGCTTGATGATGTAGGTCCAGGACAAGGTTTTCTCTCTTCTGTTGTTACAGGCACAACTGTAGTACCACGCGGTCTTGGATCAGGTTCAGTAGTTATTCCAGAATAATCTGAACTTACATCAAATGTTACAGAAATTCCTACAGAAACATCTGAATCAACATCTACAAAAATCTTGCCATCATCATAATAAGCAACTACTCCAGCAACATTCGTTAAAATTTGCCATGTTGCAAGATCTGGATTCACATACCCCCCTGTTGGACTCATTGTTAAAGAAACATCTGCAAAATAAATTCCTGTTTTCCCGATCGCGAGGTCTACTGTTCTTGGTGTTACCGTAACTACTGTACCACAAGTTCCAACAACACCGAATGCTGGCCCGGGTGTCTGTTCAGCAGCACAGGAATAACCATAAACTTCTATTTGCTGTATTGTAGTCCCTGTTGGTTCACAAGCCACATCAGTAACAAACTGCTGGCAGTCTGCTGGAATAACTTCAACAGGGATTACCTCGAAACCCGGGACTTCGAGTATGACATCGAATGGAATAACAGGAGATATGACATCAAAGTCTTCGCTGAAAGTGAACGGGATTCCATCAACATCACCAGCAACCTCGATTGTTGCAGTACCAGGTTCTGTGAATTCAACAGGAATTAATATGGATCCGTCAGGTGCTGTTACAGCTTCGTTAACATAACCAGTCGCACCATCGTAATTTATCGAAACATGCGTACCTGCAGGAGCAGGTTCCATGAATCCTTCTGGAGTCTCGATATAAACTCTGATTCTCAGATCATAAAGCTTGCCCATCTCCACACCAGTCGTCTCGCCCATCAGACCGCCCATCTGGCCTTCTGGTTGACCAGTAATCAAGTTGCCTGTTAAATCCAAGAACACTTGTCCTGTTATGAAATCTGTCTTAGTCTCTTCACCTTCGTTATAGAATGCCTCATACATCTTCTGCATCTTTTCTTTGTAAGTTACATCTTCATCATAATAACTAGAATAATCGTAATACTTTCCAGCGCTTTCTCCTCCCTGGCTAGAGAACTCTGCATAGACAAAAGTAGTTGAGACCATCAGAAAGATGGAGACAAATGCTATCAATCTAAGCCAAGTCGTCTTTTTCATCTATACCTCCAAGATTGTAAAAAAAAGGGACAACCCATTGCCCAAGCCTTGGTGAGGAAACGGCTTGAGCAACAAGTTGAACTCCTAGTCTTTTGGGGAATTGATATGGACTAAGCGTGATTCTTTGCATAGCATATTTTGCTATTGCTGCCAAGTGCAGCTTTCTGATTTTTTGTGGGATATGCATAGACTTGGCTTCTGATGTCGAGGACAATACCAGCGGAACGCAGCAATAGCTATCAAAGTGCATAGCACGCTCCGCACGATCATTATTATGATCATTAAACCGAGTCTTTTTCACTCGAGTGTTTGCTCGAAGGCTTTGCTTGGTGTTATGCACATTCACTTTCATACCCACACCTCCTTTGACATATACTCTACTTTATTGTCGTCTAGAAAGTGTCTAAACATTGGAAACTTCTCTGCTGTTATCAGCATTGTAGATTTCGAGATTAATTCAAAGCCTTCTTGATCCTTCAGACCTTTGTAAGAATATTTCTTGCCCTTGATTGTGAGAGAATGGCCGTAGATGGCTTTACTTATCTTAACTTTTTTTGCTGACTTTAGTTTTGTAAGGTCGTAAGAAACAAGAACATAAGGTTTGAGCTTCAGTTGTGAGAAATTAAGAGCGCCATAGACAAACTGACCTGAACGTAATGCGTCTTTGAGTTCATGCGCTTCATCTATATTATGAAGCGTAAACTTATGGCCCTTCAGAATCTTTTTGATTCTTGGATAAAACTGCTCATAAGCTTTCATATCTAAAACTACTAAGAACTCGTCATTCGAAAGAATAACTGCCTTAAGACAGTCGATTTCCCTCAAACTCTTCACTATTTCAGTAATCTCTTTATCAGCTATCACCTAAAGCCCTCATTCGGTCTCTCACAACCTATCTCAAATGTTTTTGGCTTAGTAATATGTTATTAAAGAACTCATATATAAATGTTTTGGTTAACATATTAGTTAAAATTTAGAAACACGTTAACAAAAAGGAAGAAAAATAAAAAATTTAGTAATGAATTAATTAGCCGATGGGGATGGCTTACAAAGACCGGCATCACATGCACCTTGGAGTGCTTTAGGCATAGCAGTTCCCCTAGGATATTTATTATCAAAATATCTTTTTATCTTCACCCAATCAGGTTTCCCAGCTTTTCTATATCTTCTCATCCATTTATAGACTTGGCCCTCTATGTTTGCTGGACTTAATCCTTTTGGTTTCTTAACTACGCCGGGGCAGGTTGCCCATCTTTTCTTTATTTTTGTTTCTGGATCAATACATGGTGCTCGTTCGCCAGTGCTTACAGTGGTGAATGTAAACTGAACTCTATGCGCACTAGGAGGTTTTGGGAGATCCTTTGGACACCCCAGAGGTTCCCTTGTAGTTTTAGTTTTACATGGTTTTGTTACTTTTTTGCCTTTGCATTGCTCTTTTTGCCAAGGTTTCTCTTTAGTTGTATCCCGAATACATTTTGGAAGAGGACCAAGATTCTTATATCGAATAGTTTTCATCTCTATAGTATAAGTTGGATAATCAGGTTCTTCACAAACTGTTATTTGCTTATACTTACACCAGATTAGACCTTCTTCTCCTACTTCCAACATAGGTTCGCCTCTCCCTCGGTTCCAATTTATATTGCCCACATCTCGGCCATCAATCTCAATTTCAAGTTCAGTACTCTCGCCAGCACCTGTTCCAATAATATTTATTGGAGTCCCGACTGGACCTTGCCTTGGTTCAACATCTGCTACAGCTGGATCAGTGACAGTGATAGTGAACCAGCCATGTTCAACTCCGCCAACTCTAAGACTGCCGTCGCCGTAAGTGCGTGCTCCATCAACACCTTCTTCATTGTTTCCTATTTTAATAGTAACATCATCTGGATTTATTGGTTCTCCTGATGAAACATATACAATTGTTTCTGGTTTTGTTGATTCAGGTGTAAACGCACTGAATGTATAAAGACCCGGACCTTGATTAAAATTAACAGTAGTCGATGCACGACCATCAGAACCTATTACACCTGTATCAATTACTGTTGCAGGACTCCCTTCATGACTCATTGTGATCTGATATGTCCGTCCTTCTGCTGATTCTCCTGTTTCTAATTCAACTTCAAAATCGATCTTAGGAGTATCATCTACAATAAAATGAGACATATCTTCATATTCGGTTGCTGGTTCAGCTAATGGATCAAGATCATAGATTATTGGTTCTTCTCCAGCATAAATTTCTATATCTGGTTCTTCAACAAATTCTTCTTCAACAGATGGTTCTAAAAGATAAGAAATATCTTCATCGAATTTAGGTTCACTACTTGGTTCAATTCCAAACCAATCCCCGACTGTATATACCATCGATTGAAATGTGAAGGATAACCAGGAAATTTCATCTTCTTCAAATTCAATAGAATCTGCAGTCTCTCCTTGCGCAGCTGCGACAGGAGAGAAAGTCATTATCATAATGATAAAGAATGTTATTAGGAAAATACGTTTTTTTACCAAATCAACCACCTCTTGATCAAGATATTCTATTAGAATATCATTATTATATATATACATAGCGAATTATTTGTTTTTAGAAACGTATTACTAAATTTAGAAAGGTATTCCTAAATAAGTAAAGAAAAGGTAGATTAAGAAACATATAACTAAACGAAATATATCATAAACATTTATATAGAAAGCAGATATATCAAAACAAAAAGAGGTTTGATAATCAAGAGGTGAGATGAGATGAAAAAATTAGTTTGTATAATTCTAGCAATATTAATGATGTTTTCTGTGGTAAGTGTTGTCAGTGGTCAAGGTGATGACATAGAATTTCCAAAGTTAACAGATGATGATTTTAAACTTGGTGAAAAAGTTACTACTGACCCCAAAACTGGTGGAGAAGAAGAAGAGGAATTCACTGAAGACCCACCACTTCCAGAGTGGGCAGAGGAAGGAGAAAAAAAAGAATTGACTGAAGAATTAGAAGAACCAAAAGGATTTTTCGGAAAAATCATAGACTGGTTCAAAAATTTATTTGGAATTGGAGTAGAAGCACCTGCTGAAGAGGGTTTAATAGCTGCTCCACAAAAAAGCATCAAAATGATAGCTGTTGTTCCTGATCTGTTAAACAAGTTAGAAAATCAAGGTATATTTCTGACTGCGCAGCTTGAGGATGAACTTGAGGCAGAAATCGAAAGGATAGATGACTGGGTTGAGACTCACAATCCACCAACAAGTTACGTTCCAGATATCAGGAAGATATTTGACAATCCAAAGATAACTCCTACAATAATAAACGAAGTTCTGGATGATATAGAGGAATGGGAAGATATCTTTGAAAAAACAGGAGAATTACCAATAGGCGCTCCAGGTACTATCGAGTTTGATTCAAGTATCATAATGACAGATATCCAGGATGCTGCTGTTAACACAGTTCAAGCCAGTCTTGCTAGTTTCCTGTCAACGAACAGAATTGCTCCTGAAGCAGCTAGTGTTGTGCTTGGAGGCACGCACGTCCCAGTTACATTGCTTGTTACTGATGATGAAGGTGTAGCGCAGCCAGGACAGTCAGTAATTTTCAAGTCAAGCGATGGAAGCATTGAATTCGATCCTTTGACAGGAGTCACAGATAGTGAAGGCTATGTATCAACAGAAATCACAACTCCGAATCCTGGCAAAGTTGGAGAAGACCTTTTGCAAACAATAATTTTCGCAGAAGTCTCTGATGAAGTCACATCAAATGAAGCTGCAGTTATAACAGTTGGTCTACAATCGTTTGATATAGTTAATACAGCAGTATCTAACATACAAGGAGACGATACATCAAACTAAGTTCACATTCATTAATGAGGTGAGAGAATGAAACGTATAATCAGTTTACTTATTGTAATGTTAATGGCATGTTCTGCAGTGGTCTTTGCAGCAGGAACCCCAGAGATATCATTGAAAGCTATGATTCCAGGAAATATCATGGCTACTGCGACTTTTGTTGGTCCTCCACCGTTGCCTATCGGTATTTTAATAGGTTTTAGGAAGACTGAAGCTGATTTTGAAAAAGTCCTGATAAGAGTGCCGGAAAAATTGCAGGAACCGATCAGACTGCAGGCAGAGATGACAAAAGCAATATTAAAAGCGCCTGGAGATGAAGATGGTGAAGAACCAACAGGAATTCTACCAGAAGAAGAACCTCCAGGAGAAGAGCCTACACCAAGACCGCCAACACCGAAAAGACCAATACCAAAAGTTCCGCCAGCTGGAGAAGATAATGGTGAACTAGGTCCTCCATGGACAATAGAAAAATGCGATCAATTATTAGGTGGACACCCTTTTGAAGGTTATACAGATCTTCCAAACAGTTGTGCCACCGGAGGTCCTGTGACAGCTCCTTTGACACAGTGCACTTACTGTAATCCGCAAAAGACAAGTACAGGGGATCCAGAGATCTGTGTTGATGCGAATGGATTGATCACTGCTACGAGTGGATGTGTTGCACCTGGAGCTACAATCATAATAACCAATCAAAATACTCAGGAACAACTGATACTAACAGCAAATGCACAAGGAGGATTCCAGATTCAGTCACAAACAGCGCAACCAGGGCATATCATCAGTGCGACATTAGCTAGGATCCCATCAACACCTCCTGTAGTAGATATATAAAATTTTTATTTTTTCTTTTTTAGAATTATTGCTGAGATAATTCATTTTTTAAATATTTCTTAATAATCTTATCTTTCATGATAAAAATTTTAGTGATCAATTCTTTCCCCTGTCCAAATTCGACTTTTTCTCCATAATAATTTATACTATTTCGTACGTATCTTAGCCTATCAAATTCATCATAATCAAAATTTTCAAATATATCTTTCAATAATTCAGCGATACATGATACATATATGGGAAAGCACTTTATAACCTCGATTTATACATTATGCTTCCAGAACTTCACGCAAAGAATCATAAGAAAGTGAAACATAGGCAGAGATATTTTTCTCATTAATTTCAGCTGTTTTTACTGCCCCTTCTTTAATATTGGCCATTTCTATTAGAGACTTGATTAAATCCAAATCAATCCTTGTTTTCTTGATTAGTCTTTTTTTAAAACACTCAGCTAAATCCATTTTATTTTGCCTTGTAATACCCTCCCATTCAAAACGTTATTTATCAAATGCTTGTTCTTAAATTCACTGACTTCCTTTGCAACGATCAGCTGTAATTTTCTATTTAACTTTTTTTCAAATTTTTTCAAGTCTGGAAATTCTTTTGTTTTTTCAGAAATAATAAACAAATCAAAATCACTATCTTCAATATCCTCCCCTCTTGAAGCGGAACCAAACAAAATAATCGTTGGCTTTAAATAAAATTTATTCAAAGCATCAAGCAATTCTGAATCTTTAAACTTTCTAATATTATAGAATATTTTTAAATCACGATAAAAATCACTTTCCAGCTTTGCTTTATACAAATTTAGCGATCTCTCTTTTCTGCCTTTTAAAATTTCTTTTTTAACAGAAGTCTTCAGCTCTTTGCTTGCAGTGGCTGGTGAAATCTTTAGAATTCTGGCAACTTCTCTGACATTAAACTCCCTACTGGGTTCTTCAAAGAACAATCTTAATATGTTTATTTTTTTGAACATTCGTTTAATAAAATGAACATCTGTTTAAATATTTTTCGGTTTTTTTGCTTTAGAAAGTTCACACCGACAAAAAGTATCTTTGTCCAGTATATAATAAAAAGGTATTTGAATGAATACAAAAGCTATGTAAAAAAAACAAAAAGAAAAATCTCGCAGTACAATCTTCACAAATCTATTCTGTTTCTACCCTTAGATAATCTAGACTAGAAGCAAGCATATCTGTCTGGAAAGCACCAAGATCGTCAGCATATGTATAGGTCTCGTCTTCATTCTGCAGGTTTGTAACAATAATTTTTGCAAAAGGGTTGACAGAGTTTGCACTTCCAGTTATAGTCACAAAACCATACATATCCGGAGAAGAAACTGTTACCAGGTCTTCATTGACAAAACCGCTGTGCGCAGCTCCTGTTGTCTCTGAAATATCAGAAATAAATATCATGGAATGGATAAGTGTGAACACAACAATCGAAACAATCAACAAGACCAGTGATTTATGATTCATTCTAACTTAATGTTCCTCTGACTGTTTTTAGTTTTGTGATCGCATCAGCTAATTTTCCAGTGCAGGTCTCTAGACCTCCTGATAATTTATCAGTATATACTGTACTGAACTCGCCCTTATCATACTTACAGCTCATAGACATGCCTGTGAACAGGTCTCGCACCTCTTTTGGCTCATTCCTGTCAACCTTTAGTATCCTTTTCTCAATACGACACCCGTGCGTTGAGAATTTCACCTCTGCATTGTCAATATCAGCAAAATACTTCGCATCAGCGCATTTGTCTGCCTTTTCCATGAAACATGACAGGTCTCTGCCGCAGTTCTTTGGCATTGCCAGTACACTCACACCTAAAATGATCAAGATTGCAAGTATTGCAAAGACCATCATAGGTTTTAGCTTCTTTTTCTTGAATGTCCTTTTTGTCTTTGGTTTTTTAACACGGAATTTAACACCTTTCTTCTTCTTGATCTCTTTGATGATCTTCTTCTTTTTCTTGAAAAGCTTGAACTTCTTTTTTGGTTTAATCTTTTTCTTTCCTTTCTTCAGCTTAGACAGTCCTGCCCCCAATGATTTCTTGGATCCTGCTTTTCGGATAGCAGCTGCGATCAATGCGGGAGACGCACCATTCTTTCTCAAAGAAGCTTTTATCTCAGAAACTTCATAACCGCTTCTGTGCAGGCTCCTGACATAACCTGCAAGAATCTCTACTTTAGCCCCGCTCATTTTTTTCTTAGGCTTTTTCTTTGCCTTCTTCTTCATTTTTTTCTTGGTTTTTTTCCTTGCCATTTTTTTATTCAGATGCTGATGTTGGTGTTAGTGTTGCTCTTCCATCAGCTGTTTCATACCTACTTTCTGCTTTATCATAAAATAATGTCACGCCATCTATGCTTGCAGGAAGCCGCTCTAATAATTCCAGGAATACTCTGATATGTGACATACCTGGAACTTTAAGCTTGATGACATTCCCTTGTTTTTCAAAGACAAATATCTCGACATCTGTTCCTTTGCTTGCTGCTAACATATATTCTCCAAGCTCAAGGCTGTTCCAATCCAACTGGATATAAGCAGTGCCTTCTTCGCTTGTTTTTGCTCTAAAATCTGACTGCCAGGGAAAGTCAGTATCAATTTCTCCAGCAACCAAAGCTCCTGTGAATATTTTGAATCCATCATAAGCTTTTCCTTCTGTCTTTGGTTGTGTTCTTCGGATAGCATCTATTTCTTTTCCATCTTTCAGAAGAATTACATTAACCATTGCACCTTTTTGAGGCGCTCCAAACTTATTTGTCACAAATATTTCAGCTGTTGCATAATTCTCAATTAACATCATATTATGATCAAAGTATCTTCCTTCATCAGTGCTGAATCCTCTTTCAGGATCTGAATCAAGAGAGAACTTCATATCTCCACCATAAATCCTACGTGGTCCTGAAAACCAATCAGGGATAGTTCCTGGCGGTATTGGATTTGGATTCGGTCCTGGATCTGGTCCAGGGAATGGATAATCTGCTGTCGGCGGAATAGTTCCATCTGGCCAGCTGATAGTAGGAATCCATGGATCAGTTGGGTCCATTATTGTGATGATACCTGCGTCAGGAATGTAGATAGTTGGTATGTCTGGTATTGGAATCGGGAAACTTACAACTGTTGGTATCTTATATGTATATCCGTTGACAAGAACAGTTACAATGAACGGAACATCTATTTTTCCACCTGGACCGTCTGCACCAGCTCCTACGCCGGGTCCGATACCACCGCTAACAGATCCTCCCTCTGTGGTTGTTCCTTTTCCGTCTGGACCAACAAGGTATGCATCAGGGTGATGTACTTCAACAGAAACAACAGTAACATCTCCTGCAAATCCACTTGGATCGCACGGCAGTTGTGCAACATCAAGTTCTGCACCTACATTAACTGTGAACAAATTATCCTGAAGCGCGACATCTGAGATATCAACTTCTATATTTGCTTTGATATCTGCTGGTGTGCAGAGAACAGTTGGAAATTCTTCAATCGGTTCTTTAACAGGTATCAATCTAAAGCCATCAAAACATGAATTTGCATGATCCTTTTTGAATCCACTAACAATATTTAGACTTCCTTCATAACCGTATGCAACAAGTGTGAATTTAACCAATGCAGCTTGATTTGTAATTCCGGATATTCCTTCAACAAAATCTACTTTGCCAATAACTTCTGTTTTTAGAAGTTTTATCCCTTCGTGTTGAGGATAAGGTACTCTTGCCCATGCATTATCTATACCCAGTTCTTTATTTCTATAAACTTCTGGATGTTTAATTTCAATCATCACTTCAAACGGTTGGCCTGGCACATATCTTATTATGTCTGTTCCAACAGGTTTGCTTACACAA
Source organism: Nanobdellota archaeon (assembly GCA_023133595.1). Taxonomy (GTDB): domain Archaea; phylum Nanobdellota; class Nanobdellia; order Woesearchaeales; family WJKV01; genus JAGLWF01. Next base: position 60,442 of record JAGLWF010000007.1, read on the forward strand.
TTACTACTATCGCCAGGACCACCTCCCCAAGGGCATTCTAGTCTGCCATTTAAAGTTTCATCCCAAGAACCAATCGAATCTCCCATTGTAATAGGAAAGCCAGCAGAATCTAAAGCTCCGTTTTCTCCTGTATGAAGTTCCCATTCTACGTCTGAAGATGTAGTATCACTACAAAGTATTGTGAATGTAATTGTGTCATCATCAACAGATGCATCTACTACAGATCCGCCATAAGCACTAATCGCGCCTATAGCTGAAGCTGCAAATCCTATTGCAGCATCAACAGCAAGAAAAGTGAATGAATATTTTCTTGCAGTTTGACCATTAATAGTTAGATCTACAGGAGCAGCTGAAGAAAGCCATGAAAAAGGACTAGCTCCAATATCAGTTGCAAGAGCAGGACCATTAGCTGCAAGGAATTCCATTGTATCAGAAACACCATCTCCATCTCCATCAGTAGAAGCAGAATTCATCACAAAATTAGTTTCACAGGCATCAACAATTAAATCTCCGTCAGCATCATTCGCCGGATTATATTCTCCATACGCTGCACATAATGTTTCAATTCTGTCCGGAATTCCATCACTATCTATATCTTCGAATGCAGTAAACGTAATTGCTGCCCCAGTAGGCAGATCACCGCTAAAGCCGGAATAATATAATGAAAAGACGATAGAGATTATTATCACAACTGTGAAAAATATCATCTCGTGTTCTCTTTTTATTTTTACCATCTTATAGTTTCTTTTTTATGTCTTTGAATAATGTCATATAGTTTTTATATATCTCCTTTTTCTCTGCAGCTGGAAGCTGTTTGTACATCTGGTTGATTTTCTCTGTCAGTTGGCGCACTTTGCGCATATTATTATGATCCAGTTCGAAATATGTTTGGGATATTAATTTATTTATATCTTTTTTCATTTTGCTCGGAGAAAGTCCTGCAATCGGCATCACAGGGACTGCTGGTTTTGGCGCGACCTTAAACTTGATTGGTCTTGCTGGTGCTTTTCCTAGGATAGTTGGTCTTTTGGTGAATGAGATTTTACGATGATGCATGTAAGTATAAATTCCAACTCCGACCAATGCTGCTAATATAATCAACAATAATAACAGGCTCAACCATCCTAATTTTTCCCGCTCAACTTCTGCAGGGAATAATTCTTCTGGCAATGCGCACAGATCACAAGGTCCACCGCAGTCAATGCCTTCCTCTCCCTGGTTCTGGATACCATCATAGCATGTTGGACAGGCTGGACATGGACCGCCGCAGTCAACACCTTCTTCTCCCTGATTCAGGATTCCGTCAAAGCATGACATTGCTTCGCAATCTCGTGTTTCAATCTTTAATCTTCCTAGTGCAGGATTTGTCTGCAGTCTCTGGCATGGTGCAATATTCGTACAATAACGTGATTGTGTTCCGTCTTCTCGGCATACACCCCAGTCCTTGCACTGCCATTGGGGTTCGCAAGGTCCTGTTGGAACTGTTACATTCTGCGAATATAGATTTCTATATCGCTGAGATCTTCGATTGCTATGTCCGCCGCCGCCACCACCGCTGCTGCCTCCTCCGCCTGCTGGAGGTTGCTGTCCAGACTGTATTATCTGGCAGTTGGCATCGCATGTTGCTGTGCCTGGCGGTTCGCACTGTTCGTTATTGCCTGCGCTGTTAGGTGTCTGCACAGTACCATCGCCGCATGTTCCTGTTCCGCCTGTTCCTGGACCAGTTATCTGGAACAATACACTTTTCGAATCAGTGTCTGTACTGTCACTGACAATAAAGTTCCAGGTATAACTTCCTTCGTCACCAGAAGCTGTCTGCCACGTGAAAGTTCCACTGTTCACGTCAATCGAACCCTGGGTCGCGTCTGTCGAGAATGTCAGATTATCTTCCAGGTTAGGATCAACACCAACATTTGTCAAAGTGATAAGGGTTCCAACTGGCACAGAGATGGTATTGGTTGATGGAAAGATCTCTGGCACTGTATTCAACATGTCAACAGAAGAACTCACACTAACATTGACTGAATTCTGGTCTGCATAGAAGTAATCACAATCCCACGGACCTTTCAGTCCCAGGATGTTCGGAACAACATATGCACATGTGACATTATACGGTAAATGCACGACGCACGATCCATTCAACAGATTGCCTGAACCGTAGTTATAATAGAAAATATGATCTCTGATAACAGCATCGACATACAGAATTGTATCTCCTTCAAGATCAAAGATGTTTGCGTTACAGAAGATAGTATTGCCAATCCTGAAATCCATTCCATTATTGAAATTGATGTTTATTCTAGGTTGTGGAAGTGGTGGTGGTGCCCCTGGCAATAATCCAGTAGTACATACACCTTGATACGGAATGATCCAAGTTTGTCCTGCTAATAATCTTATCTCAGCAAGTGTATAAGGATTGCCGGTTGCAGGATTTGTCGGCAATGGCCTTTGCGCGTTTGTTAAATCACAATTGTTAGTAGTACAATCATTATTATTCCAGCAGGATAACGGCGGACTGCAGGCTGGACAGTTTCCGCCACAATCTAGGTCTGATTCATCACCATTCCAAGTAAGATCAGTACAAGTGCCTGGTATTGGTCCTGGTGCTGGCGGTCCAGGTGGAATTGGTGGCGGTGTTGGAAATATTAATTGACATGTTCCGTTGCATATTGGTGTGTTCGGTGGTTCACATTGTTCGAATATCCCGTTTGAATTTGGAGTTTGTAATAATAAGTCACCGCAGAATCCAGTGCCTGGTGCTCCTCCTGGTGGTAGTGGCGGGATTCCTGGCGGACCAGGGAAAATTATGGCCTGACAGTTTGCGTCACAGGTTGCAGTATTTGGCGGTTCGCACTGTTCGTTCACACCAGCTGAATTAGGTGTCTGCACAATTCCATCACCGCAGAAGGTTGCATTTGCTGTGATATTTTGGAACATACAATTTGCGTCACAGGTTGCAGTATTTGGTGGTTCGCATTGTTCATTGACACCAAAAGAATTAGGTTTCTGCACAATACCATCACCGCAGAAGGTTACGTTTGCAGTAATGTTTGTACAATTATCATCGCATGTTATACCATCAGGTGGATCGCATTCTTCTATAAAGCCAACAAAATTTGGCATCTGCACAACACCGTCGCCGCAGATACCGCTTCCACCGCTAGGCCCGATTATTTGACAATAATCATCACAAGTCACATTTCCGTCAGGAGGATCGCATTGTTCTCTCATCAGAGGGAAATAACCCCTAAAGTTCCAGACAGGCGCACCCATCTGCACAAGATTATCTCCGCACCATTCAACCCAGCACTGAGGAAAGCTACATCCATCACCAGAAATTTGATTTCCGTCGTCGCATTGTTCTCCTAGTCCTGATTCCATAAGACCATTGCCGCAGTGCGGCGGATAGTTTGCAGATGGTGGAGGTAGTGGTGGTAATTTTTTCTGGCAAATGCAATTTATACATTGTACTTTTGAATAGACTCCAGCATGTACAGTAAAGAAAGGTGCGCATGGAGGGACAGACATTGGTGGTCCTGCAGCACCGCCAGCATAATGCTCGCATTCTTCTGGTGCTGTCAAGATACCGTCACAGCATCTTTGTTTTTCTTCTGGTACGTGAGGATAACACTGGCAATTATAACTGTTACAATCCATCTTTGGTGGACATATCAGGTTTGGTTCTCCGCACTGTTCTCCTGGATTTATTACACCATTGCCACATTCAAGTTTACAATTTGCATCACAACCATCATTGTTATTATTATTGCCGTCATCACATTCTTCACCAGGATCCTGTTGTCCGTTTCCGCAATTCGCCTGATCAAATGTTCCAGGCATCACCCAATACACTCTAGGATTTGTTTTTGCTGTAAGTCCTGCAATTGGCAAGGTTCCTGGCAAAGTTGCATTCATAGAAATGTTAGCCACCTGCCTTCCAGTGATTCCGAACAGGCCATTGAACAGATCCACATAGGAAAGAGCAGAACAAGTAACACTAAGAATAACTAGAAACATTACCACTAACACAATACCTTTATATTTAAATCTCATTCCATCAACCTTTTTCTAAATAGCAAGAATTCCGCCTATATAAAGGTTTGGATTTTTCATATAGAAATCATATATAAATTTCCACCCACAATCACCACATCAATGTCCTGGCCAGGCCGTAGTCCGCGTATAGGATTCTCAACTTCCATGGATTGGTATGTTTCTGGGTGCAGTGCCTCAACAATTGGCTTGATTTTTGCTATTGTTGTCTTTTGCGACACAAGCTTCTTCAGATCAGGTTTCATGTCAACATTCAATTTCTTCTTTGAACAGATATCAATCCCAAATATCTTGTTCTTTTTCATTGAAGTGACAATAAGTATCTTTTTTCCATCATATACAATATCACCAGTAATATATTCTGGGGTGCGGTACATCACATTAAGCCTGTACACTTTCTTGCTTGTCAGTTTGTTTTGGGTGAACAATTTCACACTTTCCTTCAATTCACCGCCAAAAATATTGTACAATTTCTGCCCTAGTTTCCGGCTGAACTTGTTGGAAGAAGAATAAAGGTCAAAGCCTCCGCGCACCTCAGTGATCTTGCTGAAATAATGCATGCTCTTTTCAGCTTCGTCGAGGACAAAGTTCATAATTTTTTCGTTTGGATTCCTTATCTGGATTATTCCTTCGAAATATCCTGGTTTCTCCTTGAATTTCTTTTCCTTTTTCTCTTTCTGTTTTTCAGTCAATCTTTTTCGTGTCATAAACTAATATAGAACACTAATCTTTTTATAGCTTGCTAAAAATAATAGAAAATTTAAGTTGTAATCAAACTTAAACAGGATTCTTGGGAAATAACCCCTCCCTCGACATTGATCATTTCACAGACTGATCTTTCTTTTGTCACAACTGCGATGCTTCCAAGACATGCGTCCTGTGAGAATGGTCCGCTTCTCAGTGAGATTCCACTGCAGATCTCAGGGTTAAGAAGATTCACAGCAATGTTATTGTAGCATAGGTCTTTGCTGTATTTCCCTGTTGTTGCCTCAAGTTTGCCACATAAGCTTGAATCACCTAATTGAAGAATCACCCGGAACAAACATTCCTGTTTTCCTTCATTGATATTCATCATTTCGCATGTTTTGACATCTTTGTTCTTTACTGCGGAATTTTCAAGACAGACATCACGGCCAATTGAATCTAAAATTTTATTACAAACTTCTGGATTCTCAAAAGCTTCCTGGTATATTTCTTTTGCTTCTTCAATTTTCTGATCGTCCTCTAATACTTGAGTCACTCTTTGAATACAGACTTCTTTTGTAAGTGTACCCTTATCAGTCACAGTAACTCCAAGAACATTCTCACATAATGAAACTTCTTTCCTAGACAGTGCAAGTATTGAATAGCAGGTATCTTTTGAATTCAATCCGCTTTGCAGATCAATCAGTTCGCAATGAGAAGGATTGTCTTCTGTCAGCGCCACCCTGATTATCTCGTGACCATCTGCAATAGCTGCTCCACTCACTTCTGATTTTTCGCATCCACTTAACATTACAAGCAAAAAGACTAAGAAAAGTGCTATAATTTGACAATACCTATTGGTTCCCAGCATATTCAAAACAAATAGCTCTTTCACCTATATAAATCTACCTGTTCATTTTCCAAAAGCCTTAAAAACCATTATCAATCAACCCTTCAGCGATGGACCCGAAAAAAAGCAATATTCTAAAGAAAATCTGGCAATTCATCTGGGAGGATAATAGTGTATGGAGCTGGATAGTGAATATAATAATAGCATTTGTGATAATCAAATTCCTTGTTTATCCTGGTCTTGGCCTTCTGTTAGATACGCACTATCCTATAGTTGCAGTCATCTCAAGCAGTATGGATCACGATCTTTCAAACGGGGAGGTGTGTGGAAAATATCCAGTCAACTATAATGGAAAGCTTGCAGATTTCTGGCGCGTGTGCGGAGACTGGTATACAGAACAGGATATCACATTTGAACAGTTCCAGGAATTTCCACTAAAGAACGGATTCAAGAAAGGAGACCTTATAGTATTGAAAGGAAAGAATCCAAAAATTATAAATATTGGGGACATTATTGTTTTTCAAGCTGTAGATCCGCGAATCAAGCCAGAACCAATAATCCACAGGATTGTTGAGACCACGCAAAACAATGACCAGTACACATTCCAGACAAAAGGGGATCACAACAAGGATCAGATCGATGACTTTATAGTGAAAGAAACCCGTATTGGCACAGAACGTCTGCTTGGAAAAGCATGGTTCAGAATTCCATACCTGGGATACGTAAAAATACTGTTTGTTGATTTCATAAACTTGTTCAGGAGGTAATCTTAATGAAATTTTGTCCAAAATGTAAATCATTGATGCTGCCAAAGAAACATGGCGGAAAGGTAGTGATGACCTGCACTTCATGCAATGCAACAGATGAAAAAGCAGAGACCACAGTACTGAAAGAGAAATCCAAGAATGAACGTAAGATAAAAGTGATAGATATAAAATCAGAGCTGAACCTTCCTCTGACAAACGAGATCTGTTCAAAATGCGGACATAAGAAAGCATTTTACTGGCTGGTCCAGACAAGAGCAGCTGACGAATCAGCAACAAAATTCCTTAAATGCCAGAAATGTGGACACACATGGAGAGACACGGGTTAGAAGGACTATTTGAAGGCAATCTTCTGAAAGTCAAGGTTATTCCGAATTCTAGCAATAATGAGATTGTTGGTTATGATAATGAGAAGAAAGAGTTGAAAATAAAACTGAAAGCACAGCCTGAGAAAGGCAAAGCAAACCACGAACTCATCTTATTCTTCAAGAAAAATCTGGGCCTAAATATAGAGATTGTCAAAGGCCGTACAACAAGAAAGAAGATAGTAAGAATGAAAAAGAACTAGAGGTGACCCTCTTCTTCCTTTTTCTCTCCAAATAAGTCAAGGGACTTATTCTTCAAAACCATCTCTTTATATGATATTTTCGCTGTCAAATACATCACCTCTTTTCTACATCTCAGTTCATTACAGAGAATCTCTTGATTAATTCAGGCGCGCAGTTTGAGACAATGCTCTCTTGCTTGACGCAGGACACTCAGGTGTCTCGAATTTATCACCTCATTCCCTAACAAACCAACTCTTTATCAAATATTAGGATAAATTTTTGATTTATAAATAAGACCAAGATGAGACATATAGTTTAGAAAACAATGTTTTGTCGACTGGAAAAACAAGGAAATTACTCTCTTATCTGAAAAAGAAAAGGAAAAAATCTTCCTATTTCAAAACGTCCAAGTGAAATGAAGGTCAGCAAATGTGTATGATCTTTTTTGCAAAAGAACCTTTTTCCAGAAATTCTAAAATCCTATTTATAAGTTTTTAGTTTACCTTCCAGGATAGTAAAGATGAAAATTCATGGCTGATTATTTTTTTGTCGATTGCATTAAGCTTTATGTTTAATACATTGAATGCAGCAGTTATGAATGTGATATTCCATGTTGCAATGCTTTCCACACTCTGCAGAAGCATTATTGCTTTGCCAGGATCATTGCCTGGAAATTTTTCTTTCTGGAAATTTTTCGCAATATCTAGCGATTCTTCAAAATCAAGCTTCACATTATCAAGCTTAAGTTCCTGCACTTCATGCTCAGGGCGCTTGAACGCTTTGCTCTCTGTCTTCTGTATAGTGTCACCAACATCAAACGAGATCACATTATCAGATTCCTTATCATAGAAACCCACTTGCCAGTTCGCAGCTGGCTCGAACTTATCATCCAGCATGACAAAGAAGTGCGCAAGATAATCAAACTTAGAATCCTTGTATATGCCCGACCCGCATACCTTATCGTATAATTCGCGTATAATCATATGCAAAAGAGATCATGATTATTATATAAAGATATCACTCTCAAGTATGTGCATAGCACCAAGCGTAACTTTTAGATCAAACAGACAAATTTACTAGACTCGGCTTCTAACTCATATTATTGATTTTGTGGAGCGTGCTATGCACGTACACTCCCAAACCTTTAAAAACTACTATATAGTAAATTCTGATATGATAAATGAGAAAAAGCGTCAAGAACTGGAAAAGCAGGGCTACAGAATAGTTGGCAACCACAGTGCTGTAAAGTCATGCCTATGGCAGAAGCACGATCTGCTGGACAGAGGTGAATGCTATAAAGCGAGGTTCTATGGCGTCGACAGCTGGGGCTGTGTCCAGATGACACCTTCCCTGCCTTTCTGCAATCTAAGATGCATCTGGTGCTGGCGGGATACAAAGTTCACACTGCCTGAATGGCAGGGTCCAGTTGATGAACCAATTTTCATAATTGAGAATAGTATCAAAGAATTAAACAAATATCTTGTTGGGTTCAAAGGCAATAAAGATGTTAATATGGAAAAGTTTGAAAAATCACAGAATCCGACAAATTTTGCAATCTCATTGGCAGGAGAGCCTACATTCTACCCAAAGCTGCCAGAGATGGTGGCTGAATTAAGAAAAAGAAAGATCTCTTCATTTCTTGTGACGAACGGAACCAATCCCAAGATGCTGGAAAGGTTAAAGCAAGATCCACCAACGCAATTATACATCACACTGTCTGCTCCAGACAAAGAAACTTTCACTGAATGCTGCAATCCACTTGTAGGTGACGCCTGGGAAAAATTAATGCAATCATTAAAAATACTATCAAGTTTCAATTCACGGACAACAGTGAGATTGACTTTAACAAAAGATCACAACATGATCAGACCCGAAAAATATGCTGGACTGATCAGGATCGCGCAGCCAAAATTTGTTGAAGTGAAAGCTTACATGCACGTCGGATTCTCAAGAGAAAGATTGGATGAAAAGAACATGCCTTCTTCACAGGAAATCTTGGATTTCGCAGAAAAAATCGCAGAGCATCTTGACGATTACAAAATTGTTGACCAGAAACTGGATTCTCGTGTTGCATTGATTGCAAAAAATAGCGATACAAAGATCAAAAAAATCTAGACTTCAAAGAACTTTCCTTCCCATCCTGGGTTTGAAATCTTGCTTTTTCCAATCTTGTCTGTCTTCCCAGCTGCCTCGTGCAGATGTCCGCTGACCACAAGATCTGGCTGTACATCACGAATGAACTTACGCAATGATTTACATCCTGCACTGCTTCCGTGTATCTTATCGAGCTTTGTTTTATACGGCGGGCCGTGCGTGAAAAATATGAGCTTTGCGTCTCTGTGCATCTTCTTCAATTTTCTGACAGCTGCTTTGAACTTTTTCGCTGTAGTATTCTCAAACTGCTTGTTGAACAATGCAAATCCTCCCCCGCCATATCCCATGAAAATGTATTTGCCGTGCACTTCATACCTGTTATGCATATTCTTGATATTTTTCATGTGCCGGGCAACTGCCTTTATCTCCCCTTCATCTTCATGATTTCCATGGATCATCAGGACAGGGATGTTCAATTTATCCAGTTTTTGACATAATATGTCAAGGTGCTGGCCAAATACGCTTATATCTCCGGCGCAGATAATATATTTTGGCTTTTCTTTTTTTATTCTTTTAAGAATACCATTAAGTAAAGACATATCTCCGTGCAGGTCCACAAAAGCGAATATTTTCATACCTCTTACTGTAAATTAGAGGTATAAAAAGCTTTCCAATGAAAAGGCTTAAATAGAAAATATCCTTCTAAGTTCATATGGATGATATAACTATCAGGATAAATTCAAGATCAATCGAACGTATTGTCTGGATTATCATTGTTATATTGCTCATTGCCGGAATGGTGTACATGTATTTCTCAGATTTCGGGTGCGATGGTACGACAGCAGATGTTATCGATGAACCAGAAGATGATACTGGAACAGATGATGAAACAGACACAGAAGATGAAGCAGATGTTGAAGACGAGGCAGAGGATGAGCCTGAGCCAGAAGATGATACTGGAACAGATGATGAAACAGATGACGAGGATCCAACAGCAGCAACAGTCAAGGCAGGAGAACTTGAACTGACTGTAGACATCCCGATCAAAGTAAAGAATACAATGTTGCTGAGAAAAGACAGCCAGTATGAAGTGAAAGGTACTGATTACGCAAAGTTGACTGCAATATATTTCACGATAAATAACAACAAGAAAAGCTTTATCCCGCGGATAGAGGTCTTTGTCTACGATACAGATGATAATCAAGAAGATTACAAAGAAATTTTGACATTCACATCAATGATAGACAAAGGAAAGATCTTCGACAAAGTCGAGCGGGTCAACATCGGCTTTAATGAAATAAACGAATCAAAAATTTTCGAAGTTGTCTTAAGGGATGAATCAGGTGTCCTGCTTGACAGATTCAAAAAAGTCATGACTTTTGATTAGATTGAATAATAGTCTTCTATGATTATCTTATCAATATCTTCTACATTTTTCACGATATAGAAACGCCCTTTTCCAATCTCTGCGATTTTCTGTGCAAATTGCTCTCCTTTTTTGTCAAGATTCAGGCCTATCACACTTACTGTTATATCCAAGGCAGAGGCAAGGCTGACAGCCTCCAAAGTTTCTTTTTCAGGATCCTCTCCTGTTGTCGGCAGAGCATCTGTCAACAGCACTAAATGTCTTGTGATATTCTGTGTCGAGAAAAGATTGATAGCTTCCTTCACAGTCATGACAAAATCTGTCTGTCCAGCTGACCTGATCTGCGCAATCAGGTATAGTATTGAATCAAACTCGTAAGTTGGATTCAAGGAATCCTTGACTTCTTCCCCAAAAGCGATAACACCGACCTTATCGTGCTGTTCAAGTGCGCGGAATGCAAGAGCAACACCTGCTCTTTTCGCAGCCTCGATCTTATCTCCTTTCATTGAAGCAGAAGCATCAATCGCATAGACAACCTCTATCTCACCTTTGCTTTCACGAAGGCTTACTTTCAGGTCCTGCAGAAGGATAGAATCATGCTGCCGTCTGAGAGCTGTCTTCACAGTCTTTTGTATTGCAATGTCACGATAACGATCCCCACGATTATAGTTTCTCACATCTGTGCGCACTCCGTGCCTGTCAGGCTCCCTGTGCAGCTTTTCTCCCAGCTGTCCTGCTGGTGTGAGATTGTCTAATTCCTTGACATAGAGGACAAGAGCAGCCATCTCAATGCCTTTGTCAGTTATTTGATTATCTTTGTCGAGAAAACCTTTTTCCCGCAATGTTTTTAGCTTATCATCAATCTTATCTTTCAATTCTCTCTGAAACTCAGGAACTTTGATATTTTTTTCAACATATTTAGGATCATAACCAGAAAGTCTTTGAATTAACTTCTCGCCGAATAATTTTTTTGCAAGTGAATAATTCTTCACCAGTTTCTCGAACATCATATCAGGGACAAAACCAGCCATTCCTTGGTTGAACGCGTCTTCGAGTAATTTCCCGTCTTCTATTTTATCTGCATCATTCTCAACAACACTCTTCATTAGTTCAGAGCCAAACCCCAGCTTGCCAGATAATTCTTCTGCTTTTTCAAACTGTTCTACCTCTGCCTGCTCATGCTCACCCTTCACCCCCTTCTTCGAAGTCTTTGCCGTACTCTGCGTACTGTGCATTGCTCTCGATAAAGGTCTTGAGTTCGCCTTTCAGGAATTCTCCAATATCTTTAAGATATTTCACAGAAGGTTTCAGTGTTAATCTGTGTCGCAACACAGAAATCAGACTTGATTTTATATCCTTGAATTCAACCTTGCTCCTTCCAGCAATCATTGCATGCGACTGCGCTCTTTCGTACAAGCCTAAGGTCGCACGTACAGAAGGTTTTCTCTCGATATCCTTGCTTCTTCTTAATGTCCGAAGAAACTCAATCATCATGTCCATCAATTGTTTTGGAAATTCCACCTCTAATTTTTCTCCGTGTTTTGTGACAATTTGCTCCTCAATATTCTTTGTCTCTGGATATCCCATGTAGAGCAGGTCGAATCTGTCAAGAAAAACATCTGACAATTTTTCTGTTCCGGCATAATCTTCAGGGTTCATTGTTCCGATAAAGATGAAGTTCGCAGGAAGGTCCACTGTGTAACTGCCGATTGTTGCAGTACCTTCTTCCAGGACTTGCAATAATGCGTTCTGCAATTTCTCTGGGCATCTGTTTAGTTCGTCAAAAAACAGAACTCCCTTGTTTGCCTTAAAAATTTTCCCAGGCGTGAATGCTTCAATAGATAATGCTCCGAATTTCAATGCTTTGACAGGATCAATATCTCCAAGAAGATCTTCTGATGTTAGGTCCGGGCTTCCCTGTACACGGACAAATCTCTTGAGGCCTGGAATTTTCTCTGTCTCGAATTTTTTCTTTGCCTTGCACGCAGGGCATAGCGGAGCATCAGGAGTACAATGATAATCGCACCCTTTCACAACATCGATCTCTGGCAATAATGCTGAGATGTTCTTTGCAAGAGTTGTCTTGCCAATCCCTGGCGGTCCGACAACTATGACATGCCGATTCACAAGAAGAGCTGATTTCATCTGGTTTTTTACATCATCCTGGCCAAGAATCCAGTCAAATTTAGATTTCAATAACAGATTTTTTAGTTGGTTTGAAATTGCCATTTTTTTACACCCCGTCCGACATAGGACATACAAGGAGTTTAAATTACAGGCGCTTTATAAACCTTACGCGCAGACTGGCTTAGGTGAAAAAGTCGTGCAAC
>JAGLWF010000008.1 GCA_023133595.1 Nanobdellota archaeon
GATTATTTGCAGATGAGTGGAAAAATAATAATTGGTACAAAAGGAATTCTTTGGATACATGCTGAAAGAAAAGAGCTGGATGAACTAATAAAAAGAGGAACAGAAATATGAAACCAGTAAGAGTGATTTTATTGGACGAAGCTGATAGAGAATATAAAAGATTAAATGAGGTAGTTGGTCAGCAGATAAAAGAAGAAAAGGAAAACACAACAGAGATGCAATTATTAAGATCAATAAAACAAAAGAGGGATTTTATTAAAGCAAATCCTTTCTATGGAGACAACATTAAAAAGAAACTGATTCCTAAATCATATAGTGTTCAAAACTTATGGAGAGTAGAGCTGACAGGTTATTGGAGAATGTTGTATACAATAAGAGGAGATGAAGTTCAAATAATCTGTTTTATTCTGGATATTTTAGATCACGATAACTATAATAAGAAATTTGGCTACAAGAAGAAGTAAGACAGTAGGGTTGGTTTTCAAGTAGGACGCATTAGTTCTTGTTTGATTGTTATGGCAAGTATTTCTCTTAGTTTATACGTGTTTCCTTGCATTGCATAAGCGTTCCAGCCTCTGAGTGTTTCTTGGATATCTTTAGCATCTATATTCTTTGATTTGTAAAACTCGAGCATATCTTTTAGTTTGCTGTAAATTTTGCGAATATTTCGTTGCCGAACCAGTTTGTAATAATAAAAGCATCTGAAGCCGAGAAAGGAGATTCCTCTTTTTAAGGGAATGATTTTGCATTTGTCAGGATGCAGCTCTAGCGTTAAGCTGTGCAGGAATGATTCTATCTGTTTTTTATATCTGATCAGCATATTTTTACTTTGGTGCAGAATTACGAAATCATCAACATATCTTAAGTAGTATTTGATTTTTAGTTTATGTTTAATGTATTGGTCCAATTCGTCTAGATAGATGTTTGCAAAGAATTGGCTTGTCCAGTTGCCGAGAGGCATTCCTTTCTGAGCTTGCGAAGAAAGGTCAGCAAATCTTTGATTTGCGCTGCCTTTTCCAGGTAATTTAGAATAATGATTATTCAGAATTAGTCTGATTAACCAAAGCACCTTTTCGTCTTTGATATAACGATTAATAATTTTTAAGAGAATCTTATGATCTACTGTGTCAAAATAGTGTTTGATGTCTGCTTTTAGGACAAAACCGCAAACATCATTAGCATTTCTTGCATCCGATCTTAATTTACCATTCTTTGTAACTTTTTTAAGAAATGTGTTAAAACGTTTGAGTGCAGGAAATGTTCCTTTATTCTTCCTGCTGGCATAACTGTCATAGATGAATCTTGGCTCAAAAATTGGCTGAAGAATATTGACAAGGGCGTGATGGACTATTCTGTCCCTGAATTGACTTACGCAGATAGTTCGTGTTTTTGGGTCGCGCAAGATAAAAGTTTTTAGGGGCTGTGGCTGATAAGTTCTTGTTTTAAGTTCTTTGTGCAAATTTATTAAATTTAATCGCCAGTGTTTTTCAAATTTGATGACTGCAGGACTCTTGGATTTGTGTTTTTTTGCTTTCTGATACGCATCCTGCAAGTTCTCAAGAGATATAAGTTTCTCAAAAAGATGTCTGAATGTTTTCATAAAATCCCGAACCCCCCTAAAGCTATTCCGCAAGATCGACCATTGTTGTTGAATTGGTTGTTGATATTGACATTGTTGATGTTGTTGTAGTTGTCGACGCCAAGACCCACAGGCCGGACTCAGTAGCCCTGCACACCTTTTATCATGCACTGCCACTTCAAACATTCATTCTAAGAAAGAATTACTAGCTGTTGTGGCTGTATTTCATGCCAATGCTCATTCAGAGACTCTTGGCCTGATGGCAGGACGTGTAGCCCAAGGGGTAGTATAACTGCAAGCTGTGCAGTAATAACCCTGCTCGGGATAAGAATTGAAAAAAGAAGGTAGATTAAAAAGTTTATGCAACCATTTGTCTGATCTTTGCATACAAATTTGTACCTGGTCGTTTAATAATGCGACCTTTGTTTCCTATGGAAATTTCGCGCGCATTGCGTACCCCGCAAGATCGACCACCGCCGCCGAACTGGCCTGACATTGACACCGTCGACGACGCCAAGACCCACAGGCCGGACTTCGACATAGTTTCCATCAACTCCGATTTCTTCAAGTTTTTTAGATGTTAAAGGCCAAACATGGCTAGTTTCATAACCTCTCTTGTTAAGCATTTCTGCACGAGGTTCTGCAAAATCAAGGAATATTGCCTTATTCCAATCATTCTGGCCATACTCGGATTTTCCTTCGACTGATTCTGTCTTTAATTTAAGAGGACAAGTTTCAGTTGCTTCAGCAATCCTGCCGGTTTGTTCTGCTCTTTGCAAAGCACCCCTAACAAGAGCGTCAGTAACAGGCAGCAAATACTTGCCATCATTTGAATGAGATTCAAAGCCTTCTTGTGCACGAGCCAGAACAATATTTTTTTCAGGATCTACAGTATCATCAATAGCACCATAAAACTTATCACCAACTTTAAAACCAAGAAAAGTTGTACGAGTTGCCTGATACAAATCTGCATCATGTTCTCCGTCAGCTTCGATTCCAAAAGCAGCAGCTTCTCTTGCACTATGCAAAATAAATCCATCACCCTGGGCAGCTGCAAATTCTACTGCTCTAGGCCAAACAAGATATTCATCAGAATGCTCAGTAAATTCAACACCATCAAAAGCTGAATTTTTCAGTTTACATCTTATAATTCGGATTTCTTCAACTGCCATAGTAAATCACAATAATACAAAAAAGGCAGTCATTTATAAAGTTTATTGATAGTTGAAGAGAGAAGAATTCAGATGTAAGCTTGACGACTTTTTCCTTTGCGAGCCTGGCGATGTTCACGAAATCATCAATGATACTCCAGAAGACTTCGTCATCTTAATCTTCAAGACAAACGAAGAAGATGATGATATCTACTGGCAATAATTTTTTCTTTTTTATATATTTGCTTTTTCAACCTCAAAAGAAGACAATTCTCCTTGGTTCTCTTTCATCCGGGCTATCTTGACATCGATTTTAGAATCAAACTTATTCTTCAGCAGCCAGAGATCAGAGGGTATTATCTTTTCTTTGTCAATCTCAGAAAGATCAAACCATCTCAGCTCTCCAAGTTCTGTCCTACAGAAATCAAAAGTATCTGTCTGCATCTTAGTAAAGAACAAGATAAAACTGTGCTTGATCATATCATCACCTTCAACTCTTTCGTGAAGCACGTTGTTGACAGAAACAAAAGAAGCATCAATATTTGTTTTCTCTTTTATCTGTCTGATACTAGCCTCTTCAAAACTTTCTTCAAGATTCATCTTACCGCCGATCATGGCCCAGTATCCCTGATACGGTCTTTTATTTCTTTTAATCAAAAGGATTTTCCCATTATTAACCAAAGCAACAAGAACAACAGGCAGAGGACTCATCTTCTCACCAGTCAAATGAGAAACAATTGGAATATATTTTTCAGCTTCTTTGGTAAGATAGTAATATTCTCCCCTCTTCTCAAGGAGACCTTCTTCCTGCATCTTCTCCAGATGATAAGAGACCATATTAGATCTGATCTTGATTGCCTTCTCTATTTCATTAAATTTCAAGGAAATCTTATCTAAAAACAGTTTGAATATCTTTTCACGCTCTTTCTTGACCAATCCCCCGGTATATTTCATTTTAGTCAAATT
The DNA here is from genome assembly GCA_023133595.1 of Nanobdellota archaeon. Lineage (GTDB taxonomy): Archaea > Nanobdellota > Nanobdellia > Woesearchaeales > WJKV01 > JAGLWF01. The sequence continues at coordinate 3,697 of JAGLWF010000008.1, forward strand.
AATTCGAGGGATTATTTAAATATATTCTATCTCTTCCAGAAAAGAGGGAGTGAATCATGGTCGCAACTAAAGTACACTATGTCTCAATAACTGGAATTATAAGAAGGAATGGCAGATTTCTTATCTGCAAGAGAAGTCCTAATGAAAAGGCTTTTCCGAATAAGTGGTGTGTTCCTGGTGGAAAGATAGAACATTCTGATTTCATAAATGCACCAAAAGATACGAATGATCATTGGCTGGACATATTTGAAAAAGTATTAAAAAAAGAAATAAAAGAAGAGACAAATCTTGATATAAAGAACATAGGTTATTGTTCTAGTTTGGTTTTCATCAGGCCGAACGGATACTCTACGATAATTGTTAGTCTCTACAGTGACTACGAGGACGGAGATATAAAATTGCAAGCAGATGAACTATCAGAATATGCATGGGTCACACTGGCAGAGGCAAAGAACTATGATCTCATAGAAAACATCTATGAACAATTAGAGAAAGTAGAAGGAATATACAAGAGATCATAGATTTGAGAATCTTCTTAAAGATTCATAGACAATCTTATCCAGATCTTTATCCTGCACATCATATGCTCTTCCAACTCGAACCCGAACTTTTGCTTTCAGCGTCCATAACGAAGCGAATTTTCCTCGAGAACCCCAAAGTGAAGAATATTCAATGCCAACAGGTATAGCAGGAACTTTAATTCCACATTCTTCTTCAATTTCTCTTGTAAAATTAATAGCTAAATTTTCAATATCAAGCATTTCTCCAAAACTTCTAGTGCCTTCTGGATGCACAACAACAACTTCTCCATTTCTATAGAACTCTTTTAATTTTTCCCGCAATTCTTCTTTGAATCCCTTTGCTTCCTCTTTTTGTGCTCTGAATTTCTCTTTTAGCTTTTTCTTTTTCTTTTCATTTTTCTCTACTCTGATCTTCTTCCTTAAATTAATAAGATCCAAAGATCGTCCGATCTTCACTGCACCATAAAGTCCAAGAATACCAGGCAATCCAGATTTCATAACCCAATATGCGTATCTACCTCTCCAATGCCTGAGCAAAATCCCTTCATAGACAATATCTCTTAAAGCCTGATGTTTTGGGAGCAATAGAACAGGCCCTTCTTCAGGAATGTTCTCCTCTCCAGAATATTCTACATCAAAGTATGAATGCAAAACCCCTCGACATACACAAGAAGATAGATAAAACACTGTCTTGTTTCTTTTCCAAACCCCCATATCAGGCAAATATAGTAATGTTTTTATAAAGTTTTGTAAAGCAGACAACATAGTTTTATATATCAAAATAATCATCAAAATAGTATGGCAGATCTGACTGATGAACAAAGAGCAAAATTAGAGCGGATATTAGGAGAATTCAATGAAGGTTTAGATGCTGTTGATTGCGTCTATCTTCCAAGAGCAGAGATTTTTCTTGGATCTGGTTTGATCGAAAATCTTCTAAAATGCGAACATAATCCAATCTTATTTAATCCATTTAGGAATTCTACAGAAAGGCTTCCACCAGAGGGGACATTAAATCCAGAAACGAATCCTCTTCTGATTATTGATTATGATTATATGGGCAGGGCAGGGGATAGATGGACAATACATTATTTTCTCAATGAAGGTTACAAAGGCATACGCTGCTTATACATGCACGGCAAATTCAATGATGATACTTCGAATGATCTTATATTCACTTTTGGAGAGGATGTGATAAACAAAACTATATAAACAATTGATTTCTTTAGAAACTTATGCAACAAAGACTACAAAAGATAATGTCAGAAGCTGGGATCGCATCCAGAAGGAAGAGCGAAGAGCTGATAGAAAAAGGTCTGGTCAAAGTAAATGGAAAGATAGCAACTTTAGGAGACAAGGCAGATCCAAAAATAGACAAGATAGAAGTCAAAAACAAACCAATAAAACTAGAAAAGAAGATTTACATCATAATCAACAAACCAAAAGACATACTCTGTTCTGTATCTGATGACAGGGGAAGAAAAACAATAGTACAATTAGTAAAAACAAAAGAAAAGATTTATCCAGTAGGAAGATTAGACTTAGACACTGAAGGGATATTAATCCTGACAAATGACGGTGATTTTGCAAACCAGATAATACATCCAAGATACAACATCAAAAAAACCTACCAAGCAACCTTAGACAAACCTCTTCTTCTGAAAGATTTATTGAAATTAAAAAAAGGATTGACAATAGAAGACAGAAAAGTAAATGTTTTCGACCTAAAACAAAAAAATAAAGAAATTACTTTAGCAATCCACGAAGGAAGAAAGCATATCATAAAAAAACTCTTTGAGAAACTAGGATATAAAATAGAAAGATTGAAACGAATAGCTATTGGAAACTTAACCCTGACTTTAAAGCCAGGAGAATACAAAGAAGTAGAGAAGGACTGGTTATTAAACAAGATAACGAAAGATTAATTAAACCAGATTGATGATGCTTCCAGAAGATCCATTCTAATGAAAAAGTTTATAAATTCGTATTTTTTCAAAGCTGCTAATGAAGCGAATACTCGAGGTACCGAACATAAGACAGCGAAAGATGCACTGCGGTCCAGCCACAACTGCACAGGTTCTTGATTTCTTAGGTTTTCTATTCTCACAACAAGAAATAATTGAAGCAATGGGCCTGACACCTTTAACAGTCCTCAAGGAAGGGATCGAAGATAAACATATCATTACTGCTGCTGAAGAATTAGGATTCCGGGCAGAAATTTTTCATAGACTAAGTCTGGATAAAATTGTCAAAGTTATTGATTACGGCCTGCCAATAATCGCACCGTGCAGATCTGACAGGATTGCTGATCATTACTATGTCATAAGAGGTTATGAACTAAATCCAAGAGAAAGAGTTTTTGTGAATGATCCAGGAGATCTAAGAAGAAGAAGATTTGAATACGATGCTTTCTGTAAGATCTGGCTGCACGATAAGTATAGAACAGGCATTGTAATATCAGAGAGAAGAAGAGGAAGACCACCAAAGATCCTATGATTCTTTAGCCATTCTTTCTTTTATCATCTTAGCTTTTTCAATCCGGCCTCGTTTAGTATAAGCATGATGTTCTCTGTCCAAAGAGACAACAGGAATTCTTAATGCATCATAAAAAACTATTGTTTTAGTTTCTTTGGTCAGATTTTCTTTCCATGTATCTCCATTAGGAATTTTATTTATCATATCCCCAACCACATCAATGTGAATGTTATTTATCCTGAATGTTCCATGATAAGCTTTGAACTTTTCAACCTCCCGAAAACCAACAGCTTTAGTCATAAATTTTTTCAAGATTTTTTCAATCGCAAATGCCCCGTCTTTATCTGTCAGGATATCAATATCATCAGTGCCATATTCTAAATCAATTCCTTGAAGAACAAGATTCGTACTTCCCATTATTGCCCAATTGATTTCTTTCTCAGGCAATAGCTCAACAAGAATTCTCAAAGCTTCCATGTGTCTCTTTGGTATCAGTTCCTTCATGCCCAAACGAGATTAGAAAGAATATTTAAGTGTTGTGAAACGTAAAAACTGAAAATTATAATTATTCAATTAAACTGAGGAAATTCTAGTTTATGTAATCCATTAATATCAGAACCCACAAAAAGCTCTTGGGAGCTAATATTCAACTTAAAATCCTCTATTTTCAATTCAGAAACAGTCTGAGTACCAATGTTCATCTTCAAATTACCAGATTGATCCCACATAAGGAAAAGAGCGAATTTTTCGCCAGTTTTTAGCAGTTTAGAAATATTATGTTTAAGTTCTACTGAATTAAAATTGGATTGATATATCTTCCAGACTAAAAACCCATGGTTGTCAATATATAGCGAAACTCTATCATTTATATCTGAATCACCAATATCGGATATATAGGCCTTTTCTTCAATTCGGCTATAGTCTCCTCTAAATGAGAGCCATTGTAGGGTAGTTCCTCTTGGAGTAAAATCCATCGGTTTTATTATTACTAAATCGCACCGTTTGTAGATTTCACTTATTCCAACAGTATCTTTATATTTAGTAAAAAGTTCTTCCCGGCACTTTTCTTTTTGTTTTTCGAGAATATTTCTTATTTCGGGATTAGCAGGATCCTTCTTATAGATTCCATATTGTAATGGAGTTAATCGAGGAGTGAAATCGCCAATTAAATCAATTTTAGAAAGAGTTTCTTTTCCTATTTCAAAATGTGATACAGATATGTTCTTAATTTCATCTAATGTCTGATCTGTTTTTTGAGAAAAATGATTAGAAATGATAATACTGATTACAATTGTCAGAACAAAAAAGACGATAGCAATCTTAGTTCCTGCTTCCATTTGAAAAATAAAAATCTATAAATATATAAGCTTACCCACCCATAAACCCACGGATCAATCCCATCAGAACACCGCCGCCGTCAAACGGCCTGATAGGGATCATGTTGAATGCGAACAAGAATAAGTTGACTGATTTTGAAAAACCAAGTACCTGCAGATATTTCTCAGGGATCTTATATTTTTGATAATTCTTCAATAGATACCATGAACCTAAAAACAAAATTAGATTCACAGCTGGACCTGCAAACGAGACAGCTGCAGTTGGAAAACCAGGAAGCGGACTGTGGGTGACAAAACCCGGAACAAAGAACAGGAATGGTGCATTTGCCAGCTTCAAAACAAGGCCCAATGCCAAGAACCCATAAGAAGCATAGAAAGTTGCTTTTGCTCCATAGATCAAAGCAACAATCAAATGTCCTGCTTCATGAAGAACAACAGCTGGTGTTATTGCTATCATAGAAAGCCAGAACTTGCTCCGGCCCAACTGCTTGTGATGCAAAAGTGGATCATAAGCAGCCTTTACAACAGGCCTGAAATAGTCCTTGAAAATAAACCCTAATACAACTGCAATAATCACTATGTCCAAGATCTCTCCAACAACAGGCGGGAATGTAAATCCGAACGAATCCCTGGTCAGCCCCAATATTGATCCAAATACCATATCACAAAGTACAATAGTTATATTTAAAAATGTTATCCTGAAATCACTTGCCAGAGACAACAATATCCATAAGCTTTATAAGGAACCAAAAAAGAGATATAACATGAAAAATACTTCCTTGAGTTGGAATCTCGAAGAATTCTCAAAGCCAAGAGCACCTATTAGTATCGAAGCATTATCTAAAAATCTTAGAAGGGCTAAAAGAAATATTCTATACAATCTTATTGAATCCCAGATATATGAGGCAAAAACAGAATATAATGTTCAAGGAAGAGGAATCAAAATCGCTGTTTTTGATACTGGTGTAGATCCAGAACATGAAGAACTAGAAGGCAGATGTAAGAAAGGTTTCAATCCAATAGAGGATAATGAAAATACTTCAGATCATGATGGACACGGAACAATGGTCGCAGGATTAATTGCCGGAAGAAATTTTATTGCGTCAGAAGCAGAGATTTATCCTGTAAAAATTATTGCTCCTGAAGATAAACAGAGCGACAAAATAAAACTTATAAGAAGATCACTTGAATGGTGTATCAAAAACAATATTAATATAATAAATATCAGTGCGAGAATATCACAATACCGTCCAGATTTAAAGAGTTATATATCTAGAACCATCAGAAGAAAAGGAATAATCATTGTTGCTGCTGCAGGTAATAGTAGTAGTGGAGCATTGTTCCCAGCATCATTTGAAGATGTTATCTCTATTGGAGGGATAGGTACAGATAAAGGTCAGTATAGGTTTTATGTTTGTAGTAATATGTGGCCAACTGTAAATCTATGTGCCCCTGCTGAAGAAGTCTTTGGTCCATGTTCAGATCCAAAATATCCAGATGAAAAATATTGTATTGATACAGGCACATCATACGCAACTCCCCATGTAACCGGCGTAATTGCTCTGGGATTAGAATTATTGAAAAAATATTCAACCCATTTTCCGCCTCAAGAAATTAGAAGATTACTTGAAAAAAGCACAAAACCTCTTGATGATGAAGATATTTACGAAATCGCTAGGGGGTACGATCCAAAAGGAGAAATATTCAAAAATAAGAAATTTATTAATAAATGTGCTTTTGGAACTGGTATGTTACAAGCCAAAGATTTTCTTGAATTGCTTATTAAAAGAAAGAAAATAAATATAGAGTAAGCTTTATATACTTAAAATTCTATATTATACTTATGGCAAAAAAAGAACTTTTGAACTGGAAAAGTGCATTTCATTCTGCTGGAGAAAGTAAAATTACGCTTTATGGTAAAATCGGTTTTTGCCTTGTATTACTTGAAGATATAACTCCAGAAAGAAAAAAACAATATCTCGCTAGGCTAAGTTGTTATGGCTCTGTTGAAGCAGAAGAAGGCTTCACTAGCATAGAATTATTTATAACTGACCCTAATAAATTAGAGCAATTCAAAAAAGATGCATTAGAAGGAAGATTAGATGATGAAATAGACTGTGTAGCACACATTTCTCCACATCCAGTAAGACTAGGTTATGAAATGGGTCTAAATGAATGGTATTAGATTTCTATTATAAGATTATCTCATTTAAATACTTCAATATATGTTCTATATATAGTATAGAAAGCACCACTTGATAGTAGTATAAAAAACGAAACCTTTATATATTAGCTCTCCAGAAACGAAGCTTTATAAATTTTCTTCAGATATCCCCTAACATGAAACAAAGATTCTATCAAACAATCGACAATATTACAGAAGGGGCAAAGCTTTTCTTCAAAGTAGGAGCAACCATTGCTCTTGCAGTATATATCCCATTTATGCTGGCTTCACATGACGGAGTTCTAGATTCTGACAGGATAAAAGAAGCAGCAAGAAAACATGATCCAAGCAATCCAGTAAAGACTGTAAGATACGTAGAAGAAGAATGGAAGGATATTTTCTTGATTTATTTATAAAAAAAGGGGAATAAAAATAGAGTAAACTTTATATACTTCAAATACTATAATATTATCATGTCTAAAAACGAATTTTTAAACTGGAACTTTATATTTCACACAGTCAGAGAATCAGAAATCGGATTGCGTGGGAAAATAGGATTTTCATTTGGGTTAGATTTTGACATTGAGCCAAAAAAAAGAGAATTCATTATTAGAAAACTTGGTCAATATGGTATAATCAAGACTCAAGAAGGTTTTTCTGATGTTGAATTAAACATAACAAATCCTGTGAAATATAGACGATTTGAAAATGATGCTTTAGAAGGAAAATTAAATCTCGATGGTCTTGAATGCGCAAGCCACATTTCTCCACATCCAGTAAGACTAGGTTATGAAATGGGTCTAAATGAATGGTATTAGATTTCTATTATAAGATTATCTCATTTAAATACTTCAATATATGTTCTATATATAGTATATAAAGCACTACTTATAAGTAGTATAAAAAACGAAACCTTTATATATTAGCTCGTTCATATTATAGATAAGAGGAAAAGATGTTATGAAACAAAGCTAAAAATGCTTATTTTTAGCAATCAAGGCCAAAACAGCCTTTTTTTAATATATGAAACCCAACAAAAATGGTAGTTACCCAAGATTATACGGATTTTGGCAGATGCCCTGAATGCAATGGAATGGATTTCAAAGTGTTCAAGGAAAGGGGCGAAGCTATTTGTAAAAAATGCGGTAGTGTTCTAGAAGGTTCTATGATTGACTTTGGTCGAGATTGGGGCTATGAAGAAGAAGGACAAAAATTATCTAGAGCAGGCGCAGCTTTTGACCCTAGGGTTGCAAATAACCTTAGAACAAAACTTGGCAATGCAACTGATTTGAGCAAGATGTCTGGTTCTAAAAGATATACTATCAAAAGACTGCAAAGAAAGAATAATTGGGGCAGTGCTTTCGAGGCAAACCTAAACAATGCATTAAGCAACTTAAGATTAATGTCTTCTTACCTGAAACTACCAGACAGAATCGAGAAAGAATCTGCGAACATCTACAGGATGTCTGCACAGAAAGGTCTTACAAGAGCAAGATCTAGTGACAGTATTGTGATCGCAGCTATCTATCTAGCTTGTAGAACAGGTGGAATTCCAAAAAGCCTTAAGGAATTCAGTGAAGCTTCTAAGATTGACAAAAAAACAATCAGCAAGACATTCAAATTGATCGCAAGAGAATTAAACATTAAGATCAATCCAGCAAGTCCAATCGACTATGTTGGCAGATTTGCTTCTGCAATGGACATCGGTCCTAAATCTCAGAGCAACGCTGTTGAAATGATCGAGAAAGCTCAGAAAAAAGAACTTGTTTCTGGTTGCAATCCAATGAGTGTTGCAGCTGCATGTCTTTACCTGGCTGGCCTGATGAACAAGGAGAAGAGAACACAGAAGAGGGTCTCTGATGTCTCTGGTATCAGCGAAGTGACATTACGAAACAAGTGCAAAGAGTTCATCACTGAACTTAAGATCAAAAACAAGGAAATCAGTAAGGTTTTATCCTACTAATTTTTTATTTCTTTATCTTTCTGAAAAACATAAGAACTATAGTCATAAGATAAGCTATGACTCCAAACAGCCCCATCAGGAACATGCTCAGGAAAGCTTCTCCAAAACATTCTGTATAATTTACACATGAAAGTAAAAATATAGGATTTACTTTTCCAAGGGCAATTGTTGCTGCCATTCCAATTGCAATTGAAACTGGCAGAGCTATAATCACAAATATAAAAGATAGCAATATTGAAGTAAATCTATTTCCTTTTGTCACCTTAGAGAACAGCCTGCTGAACACAACTCCCAGAATGATCGCCATGATTACAGTCACAGCGATTGCAACTAATGTCTCTACAACCATATGTATACCTATGTATATGTTCTATAATAATTTATGCATTATCAAAAATTATATATATTGCTTCAACATCACAAGCAGGATGAAGAAAATCGAAACTGGCAAGACAGTAATTCTGAATTATACAGGCAAATTTGAAGATGATACTATCTTTGATTCTTCTTACGGCAGAGGGCCGATTGAATTCGAGCAAGGGTCAGGAAAAGTAATTCCTGGTTTAGAACAGGGCATCAAAGGCCTGAAGAAAGGGGACCAAAAGAAACTGCACATCAAGGCAGAGGAGGCATACGGAACAGTGGATCCAACTAAGATCATAAGAGTTCCGATAGCTGTGCTGGGGGAGAATACAAATCCAAGAATCGGAATGGAAGTGCGTATGACAAACAGGACAGATGGGACAGACAGATTAGCAAAAATCATGAACATAGAAAAAGACATACTCACATTAGACCTTAATCATCCATTGGCAGGCAAGAATCTTATATTCGAAGTAGAAATCATGGACATTAAGTAGTAACTCTTGATTATCAGTTCTGCATAGCAAATAAGTGTAATCACTGTGACTAGACAAACATTTATATATAAAAAACACTATATAAATATATCTGAAAAGTATGAGTTCGAAAGGGATGAGTGATTTGGTGAGGTAGTGATTACAGTAACAGCAGGAGAGGCGTATAGAGAACCTCTCCTTGCTTTTTTTTCTTAATATTATAATTAGAAAAAATCACTTATTCAGAACAAAAATATTTATTGCCCTATATTTCCTATCAAGACTGCGAGTTCGTCGATCCTTTCATTCAATGTCCCGACTGCGTATTCACTCAGATTCTCTTCGTTTGCAAACTCTGCTACCCAGTTCTTCAGGTCACGAAGCTTATCTTCAGCAGCCTTTATTTGTTCATCAAGTTCTGCCATAATATCACCAAAGCCAAAATTTGCTTCCAGGATATAAAAGCCTTTCTATGATTCCATCACACTATAGAACAACCACAACAATTTATTCTCAGCGCGGACAATATTTTCGTCAGTGCCTTGGACAATTATGCAGTTGCCTCCGTCATAAGAAATACCAACTGGATCTTCGTGCTTGAGCCAGATCACTGGTTCAATTGTTCCACTGCAACTTTTAACTGGTATACCATGTTTATTCTCACTTACATTATGCGTCAATGCTGGATGGGAATCCAATTGCAGTCCACGCTTTATGTTACGCATCAATTCATTGTAGGCTAATGCATGTATAGATCCATTCACATCAGGATCAAACAATACAAATGCTGCACCGACTGTCTTGTTTGTCTGGCCACTGAAGTTTCCAGTATACGGAAGCCAGGCCCGAACATTACCAGTGACAGGAATATCCTCCAGGTCTTTAGGTCCATAGTGCAGAGAGACAAGATAGATTGTCTTCAGGACAGGATTGTATACTTCTGTTGACCAGGTGCTGTCTTTGTTCTGACGGAATTCAAAGTCATCGTACATGTACATGTACTTGTTGATCTTCTCTACATGTTCGCTCGTCTCAGTCCCCCAATTGCCTGCAAAATAAAAGTATGATGCGAGAAATATAACGATCAATACTATCGCAAAAAAAATCATCCGTCCTTTCTTATTTCGGACAGGTTCTTCTTTTTTCGTTTCAGGATTTTTCTCCTCCTCTGCAATCTCTTTCTCGATTGCCTCTGCAATATCAATATTATCAGATATGAAATTAGAAGTTTTGCTTTCAATAATATCTAGCTGACCGACATTCTTGCCAACTTCCTTTGCCTGTTCTTTTGTCAGCTTTGGTATTCCCTTCTTAGCCATAACCAAAAAAACATAGAATCAGTATTTATATCTTTCTAATCAAAGTATGTGCATAGCCATTGCTGCCAAGTGTAGCTATCAGATTTTTTGTGCGGGATGCATAGACTCGTCTTCTAAAGCAAAGAGCAAAACTAGCAGAACGCAGCAATGGTTACGCTAGGTGCTATGCACGTTCTGATCAAAAGAGAAAAAAGAAAAATCAGCGCCTACTTAGACCTATTCTTGATTTTGTCAGCACTGTTATTTTTCCGCGGTTATCCAATGTGAAGGAGACATTTGGGTCATTTTGCCTCAAAGCTCTTCGGACAAATTCAGAACGTTTTCCAACTTTGTATGTAAACTTTTTCTTTTTTGGTCCTTCAATAATCAATTCCACCACAGAACCACTGACTGGCTTGACATCAACAATCTTTCCCTTGTGCGGGCCTAAAATAGAATATGTAGTCATTTGAACATCACCTCTCCCCTTGAAACACAAGTATTGTATATAAAACTATCCATGAAAACAAGTTTTTTTGAATTGTTTATTAACTCTGGATGAGAATTTAGATATAAAAAGATGCCATGCAGCTGGAGGAAAAATGAAAACAAGCAAAAACAACACCAAAATGTATTCATAGATGAAAATCAAGCATAACATCAATAAAATCCTTTTTTTATTGATTCAGGTTAGTATATTCTTTCCCAATTTTTAATTATAGTTTAATCTAGGAGAAGTCCTTTTTAGAATCAGAGGATGGACGATATGTAGCATCTAGATAAATTAATTTTAAAGTGATATCTTCAGCTTCACCTGCTTCTCTTACTAATTTTTCGAATTCATCTTTTTTCTTTAAATCTTCCTCATAACGAGCAATTACAAAAAAGATACCATATCTTCCAGCATCATTGAGCCCAGCAATACCACTAAAAGTACCAGATATAAAATGCTCTAAAGACAATCCTTTTTCTTTAGCTGTGTCCCAAAACTCTTTATCATCAGCAAATTTTATATCCAGACACACCTTTAGATAAGCTCCTCGAGAAAATTTCGAATCTATAGGACCACCACCAGTATCAACTCTGTTATTATAATCAACATCACACAAATCACAAAACATTTCAAACGCCATATGCACTGCAGCCTTAGTAGATATATCATCTTTGAACTTATTTTCACTATCCAAAAAGAAAATCTCACAATAAGATTCCAGATTTTTTTTAACTTCTTCACACAATTTTTCAATTCCACTATAAAATTCTTTACATCTTAATTTTAGATTACTTCCGACACTGCTTGCCCTCAGATGCTGTTTCAGAAGCTTGATTTCTGGGTCCATTTTATATGGTAAAGATATGCAAAAGTATATAAAACTTTCCCGTTTGATACTCCCGTCGAAGGGTAAAACATACCCCTTACTCCAAAATCTCCAAATCTCAAACTTCCTCTGTTTCGCTCCAGACTCTATTTTTTAGACAAATTTAGTATAAATCTTACTATAAGTAGCTTCCACAACTTTTATAAAGCAACTCAGCCTCAAAATGCACATTCGGGGGATAATATGATATGCATTATAGCATTTGTAGTATTTGCAGTGATGGCAATATTTTCTGCTAACTACAGACCTCTTGCAGCTGAAGCTTTTGACTGTGTCTTCAGAAAAATGACTTTCAGAAAATGCAAGACACGGTTAGATGAAAGGATCAAGAGCAAGATCACTGGAAAACTAATGGGGCACACTCCAAAAGGAGCTGCGTTTGTATTCAAACGTTTTGAGATCCTGTCCTGGATTTTCGTGATAGTAACTATCGTATCGCTAGCATATTCAGGATATTCAACCTACAATTATATACAATACGGAAACTGTTATGGTCCTGAAGTGACTGGTGGATTTTGCATATACAACGCACTTGAAGGAGAAAAATTCACAGAACTGCAGAAAAAGATAGAAGGAGAAACCATACTTCCAGATGCAGATGATGATCCAGCAATCGGTTTGGAAGATGCAAAAGTCACAATGATTGAATTCGGATGTTATTCCTGCCCGCACACAAGAGAGGCACAGCAGATAGTAAGAGAGGTAGTAAGCCAGTACAAAGATCGGATCAAATTTGTTTTCAGGGATTTCCCTATCGAACAAATCTACGGAGACGCTTTTCTTCATGCAGAAGCTGCGAACTGCGCCTTGGAACAGGACATGTTCTGGGAGATGCACGAACTGATCTTCACTGAGCAAGAAGTTTGCGGTGAAGAGGTTCATCCTGAAGATCATATCGAGGATGCTGCAAAAAGAATAGGATTAAATATGAAGGAATTCAAGAAATGCATGAAAGAGCACCGATATAAGGAAGAGATTGAAAAAGACTTCAATGACGGTCTGAAAGCAGGTGTCTCTGGAACCCCGACATTCTTCATCAATGGAAGAAGGATCATCGGCCCTAAACCGATAAAAGCTTTCCAGAAGATAATCGATGAAGAACTGGAAAAAGCAGGTGAGATCTGATGGGCCTCAACCCAGAAAAGCTAAGAAAAGATTTTCCGATACTGGATACAAAAGTAAAAGGCAGACCAATAATCTACATGGACAGCGCATGCCAGACTCTAAGACCAATACAAGTCATCAATAAAATAAATGAATACTATAATGAATATCCAGTGTGCGGAGATCGAAGCCAGCACAAGCTAGGAAAAAGAGTGGACGAAGAGATAGCAAAGGCAAGAAAGATCTTCAGGAAATTCTTTAATGCGAAACATTCCGAAGAATTCATCTTCACAAAAAATACAACAGAAAGTATCAATATTATCGCAAACGCACTGAAATTCAAACCAGGTGATGCAGTATTATGCTCAGATAAGGAACACAATTCAAACTTGCTGCAGTGGCAGATAAAAAAAGATATCAAGCATAATATTTTCGAGTTCGGAAATATAGAAGATTTCAAAAGCAAACTGACCAAAAACACAAGACTGGTATCTGTAGTCCACACGTCAAACATGGACGGAACATCAAATCCAATAAAAGAGATGATAAAGATAGCTCATGATAACGAATCATTAGTTCTAATCGACGGTGCCCAGTCAGCACCGCACAGGGAAATCAACCTGAAAAAATTAGATGCAGACTTTTTCGCATGCTCTGGCCACAAGATGCTGGGACCGTCAGGAACAGGCCTCCTCTTCGGAAAAAAAGAACAGTTGGAAAATTTAAATCCATTCCTAGTCGGAGGGGGAACAGTCGAGGAATCAACATACACAACACATCACTGGGAACCATTGCCGAACAGAATAGAGCCTGGTCTTCAAAATTACGCAGGAATCATCGGATTAGGAGAAGCTGTGCATTACCTTGATAAGATCAGATTGAAAAATATACAAAAGCATGAAGCAAACCTGAACAAAAAAGCAACAGATGCACTAGGAGACGTGGTAGATCTGATATCAAAAGATCAGGAGAGAGCAGGAATCTTCAGTTTTAACATAAAAAACTTAACACCTCACAACATAGCAATCATGCTTGACAATTCAGCAAATATCATGATCAGGAGTGGTGCGCACTGCGTGCATTCGTGGTTCAACAAGCACAATATGACAGGAAGTGCAAGAGCCTCATTCTATTTCTATAATACAGAAGAAGAAATAGATATATTCATAGAAGAAATAAAAAAATTAAGAAAACATCTTACATAATTATCTTTGTCTTCTTACATTCCATAATTTTCCAGTATCTGGTTTAAGATTAAATGCTACTTCTCCATCCCATCCTGGAAGCGGTCTTACAAGCTGGGATTTTGGCGCGACCTTATGTTGATACTCTTTTCTTCCGCTCTTGATTGTCAGAATATAGCCATCTGCCACCTTCCTTTTTCTGATGATCTTTCCTGTTTTAGGCATGTTCTTCAGACTTGGATATCTTACCATATTATCACCTCATATTGAAAATAAAGGGGTTTCTATATATAAATATTTTGAAAATTTCTAGTGAAATTTTCAAATCCACAAAATTATTGGCTATAATTTTGTACTTTCTAAAGCAAAAAGTTTATTAATAATAGTGCCTATAAAGGAAATAATGAAAAAAAGAGGTACTGTCAAAGTCAAGATAAAGGGTAAAGCACCCAAGGATGTTCTATACGATGTGATAGTGGTAGGCGGGGGCCCTGCAGGTCTCACAGCAGCAAGCAACACAGCATTGAGAGGCCTTAAGACATTATTAATCGAAGCAGACAAGAAGACAGGTGGAAAACCTCACCAGTTCTATTCAGAGAAATGCGTCTTTGACCATCCTGGTTTTCCAGAAGGGGTAACAGGAGAAGAACTAGCCCACAGATTATGGCAGCAGGCGCACAAGAACAATGTAATAATCCACAAGCACGAACAGATGACAGACTTAGATGTGAAAAATACAGTAAAGACAATCAAGACTTCGAAAGGATCCTATAAAGCAAAAGCAGTCATCATCTGCACTGGATTATTAAGCATCCCACGAAGGCTTCCGCCATTAGAAAACTACAAAGGAAAAGGTGTGCATTATATAGTAAGGGTTCCAAAGCGTTACAAGAACAAAAACATCCTGATAGTCGGCAGCGGGGATAATGCATTTGACAATGCAAACATGCTGGCCAAATTTGCAAAATCAATCACGCTCATAAGCAGGGGCGACAAATTAAGTGCAAAACCTGCTTCCATAAAGTTAGCAAAAAAGAATAAAGTAAACATTCTCTACAACACAGAACTTGAAAAATTAACAGACGGCGGACGGATCCATAAAGCACATCTTACAAACAACAAGACAAAAAAACAAACAATCCTGAAAACAAATGCTGTCATAATAAACATCGGGTTCTTGTCAGCGCAAAAGTTCCTGAAAGAATTAGGCATGAAACTACAGAAGACAGGAGCAATAAAAGTAGATCAACACATGCAGTCCAGTATCAAAGGTGTGTTTGCAGCTGGAGATGTGGCTGGCCAGTTAAACCTTATATCAATTGCATGTTCTTCGGGCATAAGAGCTGCGCTAGGAGTTTTCAAATACTTAAAGAAAGACTTTGTTCTAAGGGTCCACAGGGAAACAAAAGTATGCTGATTATAGCAAAACAAAGCGTGCTATGCACGCACTAAAATTCATAACATTTATAAATAGACATTCTGTCTTGAGAGTAAGCGAAGGGGGTTTTGTTATGATAGAAGAAAAGATTAATCCGGCTATTCATTCTGCACCTAAGACAGTGCAAAAAAAAGAAAAAAATCCATGGAAATATGTTTCACTTGTCCTGGCTATCCTTCTGGTCATTTCAATTGTTCAGATCTACAGATCAGGTGATGGTACAGAAGATATCACTGGATTCGCAATCGATCCGCAGATAGAAGCAAGAAACAAGATATTGATGGATGACGATGCTGTCATGGGAGATCCAGACGCGCCTATCACAATGGTCGTATTCTCTGAATATCAATGCCCGTTCAGTTCACGGCACGAGATACAGACAATACCTTTGATAAAAGAAAATTATATTGATACTGGCAAGGTTAAGTATGTATTCAGGGACCTGCCGTTAAGTTTCCATCCATTTGCGCAGAAAGCAGCAGAAGCGTCTGAATGTGCAGATGAACAAGGAAAGTTCTGGGAGTACAACAAAATATTGTTTGAGAACAACCAGGCACTTGATACTCCTAACTTAAAGAAATATGCAGAGAACCTAGGACTAAACACAGAACAGTTCGACGAATGTCTTGATTCTGGAAAATATGCAGAAGAAGTAAACAAGGATGCACAGGATGCTAATGCAAACGGTATCAGTGGAACACCAGCCACATTAGTAAATGGAGAATTGATCTCAGGTGCACAGCCATACCAAGTCTTTGCTGAAAAGTTCGAAGAAATCTTGAACAGCGGAATGCCAACTGGAGCTGCAGCAGCACCACCACCGCAGCCAGAGAATCCAAACGGATTAAGAGATACGTCCAATGATCCGGAGATAAAGCTGACAATCATCAATGACAAGAATTGCCCTGCATCACTATGTGATACCAGCAGAGTATTGGAATCAATAGAGCAACAATTGTTTCCAACAACAACTGTCACCTACCTGGACATTGCAGATACACAAGCTCTTGTAAAACAATTGGATATCCAGGCACTGCCAGCTTATGTCTTTGACAAGAAGATAAAAGAAGCTGCAAACTATCCGCTAGTGCAGGAAGCAATGATCGAGAAAGGTGACAAAGTCATGATACAGCCAAGTGCTGTCGAGGCTTCATTATACTTGACACCACCATCCATAGATGACGACCCTATGTTAGGGGAAACAGACGCACCAGTCACAATAATCGAATTCTCAGAATATCAATGTCCTTTCTGTGGTAAATATATACGGGAAACTTTTCCAAAGATAAAGGAAGAGTATATAGATACTGGAAAGGTCAGATATGTCTTCCGGGATTTTCCATTAGGTTTCCATGAATATGCACAGAAAGCAGCAGAAGCTGCTGAATGTGCAGACGATCAAGGAAATTTCTGGGAATACCACGACTTATTGTTCGAGCATCAGGCAGAGCTCAACATTGATAAGTTCAAAGAGTTTGCAAAAGAATTAGAATTAGACACAGAACAGTTCAACGAATGCCTGGACACTTCGAAATACGCAGACGAGGTTGCAAAAGACATCCAAGCTGCAACAGAATTCGGTGTCGGCGGAACTCCAGCATTCTTTGTGAACGGCTATAGCCTAAGCGGTGCAATGCCATTCAAAGCATTCAAAGAACTGATAGAAGCAGAACTTAAGGACTAATTTTCTTCTTTTTCTTTTATTTCTTTTTCTTTAGAGTCACTAGAGTCTTCTGAGACAAAATCTCTCACAGCATGTGCAGTATCTACTATTTTCTCTCCAGAATCCTTGAACTCATCAACAAATCCAGAAGAGTGATCATCACCCAATGCTTTATATGCAAAGAAAGCCAGCAGCAAACCAATCACCAGCACCAATAGTATCAGGCCAAGTTTTCTTGTCATGTAAATACCTATCAAAAAAACATATATAAATATATGCTTTTCAACAAAAAGATTTATATATGGAATTGCTTCCTCTATAGCGGAAACCCAACTAGAAGTTCTGGGAGCCCAAGAAAGAGAGAAAAGGGAAGAAAAAGAGATGGTAAGAACACGATACATTTACGGGGCACCTGTCCAGAAAGCGATTCTTGATAATGGTTTAACATTAATCACATCAAAAGTTAATACTCCGGCCACTGCAATCAATATCAGTTTAAAGGCTGGGATGAATCGAGAACCAAGAGAACTAGGTGGATTGGCGCATTTTCTTGAACATATGTTATTTGAAGGGACTAGTGGAAGAACACAGGAAAAGATTGCAAAAATGATGGATGAACATGGCAGTGATTACAATGCTGGCACTGATGTGGAAAGTATTGAATCTACCTCAATGGTTGTTAACGAAGACCTTCCTGAGGCATTAAAGCTTATGGCAGAGATGACATTTGAAGTGGATATTAATCCCAGGAGAGTTGGAACTGAAAGAAATGTAGTCCTACAAGAGCTCAGGGAAGATAGAGATGTTCCTGAGGAAGTTGTAGATGATCATTTTCATAGGGATCTATTAAAAAAACATCCTGCAAGATACCCAGTCCTAGGAAAAGGAAGGACCATAAAAGCTATAAAGCCGTCGCATCTGCGTGATTTTTATGGCGAATTTTTTGTTCCTAATAACATTATTCTCACTATTGTTGGAGGGGGTATATCAGGAGGAGTAACTGGCAGGACAAGGGGTCTTGTAGAAAAGCTTCCGTTTGGAAAACGATCTGCTCAAGAACTTCCAGAATATCCTTTTACAGATGAACCTCTGACAGTAGTCGGGACAGAACGTTTTATTAGGAAAAGTTATTTTGATGCTGCATATGTTACCTTAGGTGTCTTGCTAAAAGATGAAAAAGGAACTATTAATTACAATCATCCGGATCATCATGTTGCAAGTGTTATAAGTAATCTATTAACAGAAGGGGAACGTTCGCGATTATTCTGGCTTGTCAGGAAAAAAGGAGGTCATTGTTATGGCATTGAAAGTGATTTTGATACTTATACTGATCTTGGGCTTTTTGCTGTTTCTTTCAGCACTGCAAAGAGTAGGGTAAAAAAAGTTCTGAATATCATATATCGGGAGATTGAAAGATTTAAAACTACTCTTGTGCCAGAAGAAGAACTCAAAAGAGAGAAGATATCAATAGCAAAAGCATGTACGATGGCAGGGCAAGATCTTGATGATCGTGCTGAAGAATTCGCACTATACGAAGCATTTAGTAGACGCGGATTAGGTGATCTCGAACGCCATCTGGACTGTATCGAGGCAGTAACACCAGAAAGAATCCGTGATTTTGCAAGAAGATTTTTCGATTTAAACAAGTTCTCCCTTGTCGCATACACACCATAAGAATTCTAGAATTAAATTAAAAATTAAATCCAATCATAACTAGACTCTACCAATAATTTAACCAAAGAATATATTTCTTATATTATCAGAAAACAAATAAAAAAGAACAATAAAAAAAATAGAAAATTTATATCAATCTTGTTATTTTTGCTAACTTCTTTCCTCTCTTACCATGAGGTCCTGGCTGTGGATGCAGAGTGAATTTGACAGGAACTTTCTTAGGCAGTGTCCTGAATTTTCCTACTGGCACTTCGAATGGATATATCTTTCGGGTGCCTGTCTCTGTTACTTCACCTGTCCAGGCTGTAAAACCTTTAAACACTCTTCTGACCCTTCCGGTATGAACTTTTGCTGGCATTTGTATCACCTCATAAACAAACTTATACAGAAAAAGCCTATAATAGTATATAATTGTTTCGATAATTTAAAGCGAAAAAAGCTAGAATATCATGAATTGCAGATAGATGAAGATAGCATAGATCAGGATCAGGACTGCAGATTCTTTCCGGGTCAGGTTCAGGTTATTCCACAACAGCAAGATAACAATCACAGTTGCAAGTATCCAGAATGCAAAATCAAAATATAATACAGGCCGTGCAACAGAAAAGCCTGCAATCACAGCACCAGAACCAAGAGCCAGCAAAGGATCACAGATATTAGAACCGATCAGGTTACCAAGCGATAATGCTTTTGAACGTTTGGCAACAGCCATAAGGGAAACAGCAAGTTCAGGCAGGGAAGTGCCCAGGCCGACCAAGATACCGATCAAAGCAGCTCTTATCCCCCATCCCTCTGCAACAAGCACAAGATTATCAACCATGATGTTGGATGCATAGATCACCAGAGCGATTCCAGCAAAAATAAATATAAAGTCAAGCAGGATTCCCCAGAATGTTGCTTTTACATGACCATGAGGCATGATAACTCTTTCTTGTGTAAGAACATAGACAAAGTATGCAACATAGATCGCGATCAATACCAAACCTTCTTTTCTAGAGATAAAACCGTCAACAGCTGTCAGGAAGAATGCAGTCACACCTATCAACAGCATGATACCATCCCGTTTCAGTGATCTTTTTGTTGCACGAAAGATAACAAACAGACCAACAATACCTAAAACAAGAGTTATCTGCGACATTCCAGAACCAATGATATTACCAACCGCAATACCAGAAGATTCAATTCCATTCAGGTTATTGAATCCAGCAGCAACATTTGTGAATATCTCTGGCAGGGATGTTCCGATAGATGTTATTGTCAGGCCAATGACAAAAGGTGTGACTCGTAATGCTTTTGCAATATTCTCAGCTGCGCGGACAACAATAGAACTAGAAAACAACAATAGCACGAGACCAACAACACCAAGCAATAATTCAAACTGCATCATCTATCACTCAAGATCATCAAATCAAAGTATATAAATCTTGCTGAAGTTGTCCTTAGAAAGACAACCTCTCGTGTATCAATTGTTACAACAAATGTTTAAATAAATTTGCTGGCATAATATATACAGATAGATTGAGAGGTAAAAATGAAAAGCGCTACACAAAAAGATTCTGTTCAAAAACCAAAAACCAGTCCGCCTACAGGTGGAACAACAGGAAGATATGGTGGTGAAACAAAACAACCACAAAAATCTCCTAAAAGAGAATACAAACCTACATTCGAGGATATTGCATACGGGCAATATAATGCGATTTCTCGCACTGCTCTTGCAATCACTGATTCTATTGGATGGACAGATGCAATGAAACGTGCAAGAGAATACCAGACAGGGCTTCAAAGTCAAGTAGTTGAAATGGACGAGGCTATTGAAAGCCATCTCAGTGAAAAAGATAGTATCGAAGAGAGGATCTACAATTGCAGGGTTGGAATTATTGAAACAGAATCAGAGATAAAAAATATAGAAGAAGAACGTAAGAAAGTAGATGCTCAAGTAGCACAATTAGGACAGGAAGCCTTAGCAACAGAAGATTCAGAATTGAAAAAACAGCTTTTGACGGATAAAGAAGAACAAACAAGACTCAATGGAGAGATAGAAAAGAAAAGAGAAGCTATCAAGTATAACCAGGAAGATATCAGGATTCTAGAAGAAAGATTAGGCAGGTATGCCAACTGCACTGCAGGACTGCTTCAGGAAAAGGCAGATCTTGAGAAGTATGCAGCTGCTGTAACTGCAGTGATAGATGATGAAGCAAACATAAGAAAAATTCCAAACGTCAGAAGACTTGGAGGAAGATAAGATGAACTCGTTATACAACGGAGTAGTTGACAATGATCCAGAAAAACAGAGCGATCTGTTGAAGCGTATAAATGCTGCAATGGAAGCGCACGAAGAACATTACGGATCAAAAAATGAAAAAGAAAACAGGATGAGACTCCACGAAGAACTGTTCGCAGGATATGTTGAAACATTGTAACTAACACTACAACAAGTAACTGCAACAACAGATACAACAAATGTTTATATCCGACAATCGTTCATAAAATTATATTATTCATTAATTTTTGAGGATAGATGAAAAATAAGCAAACTAGCGTTAGCTATATCCAAAACATGGAGGTTAAAACAAAATGACCGAAAAAGCAGAAAATATTGACACTCAATCCGCGTTCCGGAATAGAATGCAGATTCGAGAGAAGAAAGAAAGTGTTCCAAAACCAATCAAGGAAAGACACAACCTTGGAGCTTTCAGCAAGAGGGGGCCAAGAAAGATGATAGGATACGCAACTATCAGAGATTACATCTCCAATCATCCAGTCCGTACATGGACTGCAGGAATACTGCTTACAGCAGCACTATCATTCGGAGGCGGAATGGTCTATGGTGTGAAAAATGCAGAATCTCTAAGAGATGATTACAGGCAAGGAGTTGTTGCTACAAAGAACTATGTTGATGGTTTCTTCGGAAACTTGGACAGCACAGTTGAGCTTGAAGAGGTACCGACAATAACACAAGAAGAGACACCAGCAACAGATTACAAACAGCCGCTTGAAAAAAAAGCAGCAGGAAAGACAGAGGAACAGAAAAAGGACGAGAAAAGACCTCTTGAAGAAGAATTAGCAGAACCAGGATACATACCTGAAAATGAAAAAGGTGTTACTGCAGACGAACCTGCAGATAATTTTTGATTGAAAATGTCAGGCTACGATCCAGATGAATTCCAAGGAAACAATACCTTTGGAAGACAAAAAGGAAAAGGATTTTTGAATCTCACCAAACAGTTTGCAACATCGAGAGTCGGTATGTTTGGCGCACTCTTGGCATTATATGCTGCAACTTTTGGTATCGGCCAGCTCAAGGAAGATCCTTTGGACTTGTTCAGTACAAAGGAGAGATTGCATATTGAGACTGCAAGACAGCTTGAAGAGATGGTTGAAAGTGATCAGAGTCCTGCTGTCAGAGAAGAGATCCAGGACAGACTGCAGGAGATCAGCAAGAAGAGCAAGAATGGTCTGGAGTACGAAGCAAAGACCATCTTGATTCGAAAAGCTATCGATGCTGGATTCAGAAATGAAGTCAGGGCAAAGTTCCTGAATGCAGATCTGAGGAAAGCGATCGAAGAAAAACGTCTGGATGCAATCGATACAAAGACATTAGCTGAGATTGCCTGGTATGCTCTATGCGAGAATAAATTCAGTGATCAAGCATACATAGACATTGCAGAAAAAACACTTGTTGTCTTAGACAATGGCTCGTTCAGCAGGGAAAAGAGAGCTTATGTGAAGAAACTTATGACAGCATGCATGAAAGATGGTGTGTTCAATGAAGAAGAAATGAAGACCATGACATATCTTCTGCTCGACGAATTCATGGAACGGCCAGAAGGAGACGGGTACAGGCAGGCAATTGAGAAGAAGCTTGGCACTATCTATATGAAAAGGAATGCTGACAAGATGAAAGGTATGTTCAAAAATGACAATTCGAAGTAAGATAGGATCAACTGTTTTGCTTTTAGGAGCTCTTGGGCTAGGAGGAGGATTCCTCTATGGTACATTGGGCTCGGAAAAAGAGTACAATACCGACGAGATCATCCAGAAAGAACCATTGACTGGCACCCAAACTTCATCAGAAAGAACAGAAGCACGAAAAGAGCGAAGCTCTTTTGTGTCCCAGGAATCTTCGATTCCTGTGAAGAAGAAAGAGAAAGACGGAGAGTATGTAACCTTTGACGAAGTCAAGATATACAAGGTCATGCGAAGAGGAAGCACAGAACCGACATATCTTATCGAGGATACAACAACAAAAAGACAGTACTGGGTGCGAAGAGAGCAGGGAGAACTGTTCATAAATGATTTCAGAGGATTCGCAAGACGAATATTCGGCGAAGCACAGGAAGCAATCGAGCCCATGATCGAAGAAATAAAACCTTATGCTAAAGAAGCGGCCAGAGTCGGCCTAAAACAAGCAAAAAAAGTTTTTGATAGAGAAGTTGACCTGGATTCCTGGGTCAAATAAACAACTGGAGGTAAAATAAAAAATGACTTATGCACCTACAACACCAAAATATAAACCTAGAGGAGGCTCACCTAAAACTCGTGAACCACGAGAAAAAACAGGAGGTTTGTCCCAGATTGAAAAAGAAAAAGAAGCAAGACGTGAACAAAGAGAGCTTATCGATAGTGAGACGACACTTTTCGAGGTAAGTTTGATGGGTGTTCCGCGTATTGTTCGTCCAGTAGCAAGACCTGTATACAGGTTTACAGACTACGCAGGATGGACAGAAGCTAAAAAGAGGATTAGAAAGTTTGCTGGACATGTAGACGATATACTGATCGATCTTGACGAGACAATCGATTTCTGGAGCGCACGATACCAAGAATCCGAGGACGGATACGGTAAAGCAAAAGAAAATCGGATCTCGCTTCGAGGGGAATACGCAGAAGCTACAAGCCTGATTGCAGCATGCAAGAGAGAACTAGGGAATCTGCAGGCAGAAAAAAAAAGAGTTCAAGAAGATCAATTAAAGATTGATGCAAAAGATGAGAACCTGGAAGAATGGAACCGATTGGAAAACGAAAAACAGAAGAGCGGAGCTGAAGTAGAAGGTCTGAGAGAAGACATCAGAAAAACAAATGTTGATCTTGGTGAAGTGAAGAAAGAACTGATAATCGCGCACCAGGGTTACAAAACTTTCGAAGGCCAGAAAAATGGTTATCTGAAGATCCAACGTGCATTAGAGAATCAGAGAAGCCAGCAAGAGCTTCTAAGAAACCGTCTAAACGACTACCTGAATGACAAATCAGGAACACTGGACATTGCAGCTGGAATGCAAAAGTCAAAAGCAATCTTCCTGAAAGGAAAAGAGATTGTCAAGGCAGCTGCAGCAAAGACAAAGCATGATTGGAAGCATATCAACAGTATCATCGACAATAGCGGCGAACTAGAAAGTCTAGGTATTGAAAATATCTTTGAAGATATCCCTGGAGCAGAAGAGTACGACCAATCTTTCATGGACGAGACTGTTGAAGAGATTCTCGAAGATGTTGACGAAAATGTTGACGGCCAAGATACGGTCTGAATCTTTTATTTTTTTTATTTTTATTTTTTTTATGGAGGTTTGAAAAATGGTAGCTATAGCAGATGCATCTAAAGATACAAAACAAAATCAGTACTTCATAGAGCTAGATGCAAAAGTAATCAGCCAGAATGCTTCTATGTACAAACGCGAGAAACTAGGAACTCCTGCCATAGATCTTTACAATAAGGTGCTAAGATCCAAGGCACGCACTGATGCGCAGGGTTTTGCTTCTGGATATGACATTTCGTTTGACGCTTTTGAACGAATGCTTGGCACTTACAAGACAATCCATGATGAACTTTGCGGGATATTCAATGGAATGTCTTCAGATAGAGAGACAAAAAAATTCCTGAATTTATTTTCATTCTATATCGCTGCCTCTAGTGCAGAGAAAGTAATCACAAAACATACACAAGAAAAGTCTCCGGTTTCAATTGGCATGGACATTACTCTCTTTGAAAGAGATTATAGCCTTTTCAAGGAAATGGTAGATCGTTACATAGACATCGGAAGAAATGCATATGGTGCAGATGATCTGGCAAAAAGGACTAGTGGTTTTTTCAATTGGATACAGGATTTTACAAGAACACAATTAGAAAGAGCAGAATTCGCAGGACTTATGCAGGGTCTTGAAAGAAAAGGAATTCTGAATCCAGATGTTGATCTTAAATTCATGGGTTTAAACTATGTTGATGTCAGAAAGCAACGTTCTGGGCGCATCCTTACTTTAGACGATATCGGTGGAAATTATAATGCAAAGTCAGAAATCTACATGTTGATCGAAAGATTCAAGGACGAAGATGAATGCGCTGCAAACAATATCGATATATATGAAGGTATAATGTTCGAAGGTCCGCCAGGGACAGGAAAGACATTACTGGCAAAAATTCTTGCTGATAATTGCGGTAAAAATTTTGTCGAGATACAGCTTACAGATTTCCTGAGCAAATTCTGGGGGGAGACAGAAGAGAACTTAAGAAAGATATTGAGCGTGAAGAACAGTATCATATTTTTTGACGAGATGGACTCTACCTGCCCACGGCAGAGCGGAGACGATACAGAAGGCATGATGCGCCGGATAACTGACCAGGTGGCAAAACATCTTCAGGGATTCCAGGATGATAAGTCTTCAAGTAGAAATGTATACATTGCAGCAACTAATTTCAGAGACGGGATCGCTACAAAAATTCTAAGAGCAGGGCGTTTTGACAAGATCGTCGAATTCAATTATCCGGATGAAACAGAGATCCAGGAAATCCTTGATATCCATCTGCGAAGATCAGATGCAGGATCAAGGATGGCTTTCTTTGAGGATATTGATTCTGCACTTATCGCCCGTGCAATATTCGCACGTTCCTTGCAGGTAAAAGCAGCAGCAGCAGCGAATCCAAAACTAGCTGTTCAAGGATTGGTTGGTGCAGATATCGAGCAGATAGTGAAACGTGCACGAAGTTTTAGGTGGAATGCCAAATATCTTGGACATCCAGTACATCCAGCAACAAATCAAGATTTCATGGATCTAACCCAAAAATACGAGGCTGAGAAACGAGGTTAAAAATGTCAAGGACAAGTCTTCCAGGAGTGAGTGACAGAAGAAAAAGAATGCTAGAGAGAAGGCTGAAGAGATTCGGTGCTGGCAACACTGCACCAGCATCTCCCACAGACACAACAGTTCCTAGAAGATCCAGAATCGGAAGAGCGCCAAGGAAACCAGCACAGACAACAGCCCCAAAGAATGGAACAGGCCAGAAGAAAAGATCCATCTTAGACACAATATCACAGGCAGCGAACAAGATGAAGAAGATAGCTGGCTTTGATTACAGTGCAGGAGTCAGGCAGCAACTGCATGGATTATACCATCTTGTGCAGGATCGAGGATTATATATCGGTCCAGAAAAAGGGATACAGTTCGATCTCTTGAAAACATTGCCCTTGAATGACAATGAAAGCGAGAGTGTTTCGATCTACAAGGAATCGTACAATGCAAACCTGCTATTGACTTTCCTAGTCGGGCTTGTGAACAAAGGAACAATGATTGCATTCGGTCCTCCAGGTGCAGGAAAGACAACAACCGCAGAGATTGTCGGACATTTTATGTATAATCAAAGTATGAATGATATTTTCGATGCAACTATCTACGGAAATCCAGAACTGACACGGGAAGAGATGATCGCACGTCTCCACACTGGAAAATTAATGCTTGGACAGGAAGAAGTTATTGAAAGAGAATTCACAAAAAGCTCAGTGAAACTGCTTGACGAGATAAACAGGATCCCTCCAGGAACATTAAGTTCATTATATCAAACTATTGATAGAGGTCTTGCAAAATACTATGAAAAAGTCATACGATTAAAGGACGGACCGATTTACGCGACTGCAAACGCGCCTGACAGTGGAAACTGGCCACTGCCACCTCCAGTAAAAGATCGGTTTGATCTGGCAATTGTTGCGAACGAAATGAATCCTACATTTATCGAACATTTTGATAACAGAGGCAATGAGAATCTGGGAGGAAGTTTAGATGATCTACTTAAGATTCCAAAACAACTGCAGCTTGGCCCTACTTCATTGAAAGCTGTCCGGGAAAAGATAAGTGAAGTCGAGATTGACCGTGAAGCAATGAACCAGTTGATCTTTTTCATCTGCGAGATGAACTACTGTGATCAGGCAGGAATAGACCTTGCAGGAAAAACAAAAGCAAATGCAATGACAGTGAAACCAGGACGATCGCTGTGCAGCAAATGCCACTACAAAGAAGGCATCTGCAGTTGTACACAAGAAGCAATCTCTCCTCGTTCATACAAAGCGATTATCACCTATGCAAAAGCTTTGGCGTGGTGGAGAGGAAAAAATAGTGTGGATGTAGAGGATATCAAACAGATAATACCATACACAATCTGGCATAAGCTTACACTTACTGAAGCTGCAAAGGAATGGGATCCCAGATATGCGAACGACAAGATTCAGTTTGTGAGAGATTGTTTTGAAGAATCACAAAAAGTTTACCAACAATCAGAATCAGCAATCCCGGAACTAGGAAAGATACTATCTTCGATTGTGAAAAGCTACAATCATATCTGCAGGGTCGAATCGAATGGAAAGATGGATGCTCAGAAAAAGACAGCATTAAAGGATGAGATCGAGGAACAGCTAGGAGAACTCCAGAAACTGGATACACCTGCAAAATACGCGATTGCTGTCGGACTTAAATTTGTATACGAAAGATTGATCTAAAAATGGCAACTGCAACACTGCAACAACAGGGAATTTCAGGACTTGATCCTGCTACATGGAATGCTATCAAGAAGTTTTGGAACTATCCTAATCTGAGAGATCCAATCGTACTTACTGACAAGGATCTTGCGCAGCAGATAATGGGGGACAGTATTGCTTTTATCCAGATGGATACCCACGAGATTTTTGTCAATATGCCAAAGCTCGAGGAAAAAGTAGGGAAACAGCATCTTGACATGATTGTTGCGCACGAGATTGGGCATCACAAACTTATCCCATACGATCTGAGGACAGCTTTGTTTTTGATGAATGATACATTAAAAGTTATCAGGGATGAAGAACAGGCAGCTTATGTTCAAAATTTATTTGCAGATATCATAGTTAATACAAAGATCTTCCAGGTTGACCAGAAGATCGCAGACACATACAATGAGATGCAGAAGAGAAGTGGTGGAGAGACAAATGATGTCTGGGATTTGTACATGCGCATCTATGAAAAATTATGGAAGCTTCCAGATGGGACTTATGTCAAGAAGTGTTCAAAAGAAGTTGATGATGATGCTGCACACCTAGAAAAAATGCTTTCAAAGCAGATGTTCCGCGCAAAGACATGGCGACCAAAGATACAGACATTTGCGCGCGTCTTCAAAAAATATATGGAACGTGTGCATCCATCGAACATGCCTAACAACCAAGGTCAGCAAGGACAGGGACAGCAGAGCCAAGGTGGAGGCGGTCAAGGCCAGAAGCCGCAGCAAGGTGGCAGCGGCAGTGGAAACCAGCAACAGCAAGGCGGTAATCAAGGTCAACAACCTCAGCAAGGAAGCCCTGGCCAAGGCAAGAAGAAACAGAAAAAAGGCGGTGGACAAGGCAAGCAGAAACAAAAAGGAGGCGGCCAAGGAAACCAGAAGCAGCAAGGTGGAGCAGGCGATCAAAAAGATGACAAAAACAGTCCGACTCCAGACGGAATCTTGATTGATAAACATGAGCCTGGAGATTTTGGTGATGTTGAGAAAGGTCTGAAAGACATTGCTGGCAACCTTGACAGGGACGATTTCAAGAGATTAGCAGCAGGTATTGGCGGCGCAAACAGCCCCCAGCACGCGAATAGGATGTATTATTCTGCTCTGGCAGAAAAATATTCACTCGACATGCCAGAAGAGATGGAGAAAGGCACAAGTTATTTCCGGACACGGGACAGGTTATGGACACCGTCACGAGGAGCAAGCCGTCTTGATCTGAAACGGACAATCATGAAAGGCGGACGTCCGATTGCTGCATACAATACATTAGAAAATGTGACAGAAGGCGCATCACAATTATTCGGTTCAGGAAAAAAGAAAGATCTCATTATTATTATTGATACCAGTATCAGCATGGCAAATCCAAGACGTACAATGTCCTATGCAACACTATCAGGAATGGTTGCTGCACACTCAGCACACAACCAGGGATGCAAGGTTGCGACCATTAATTTTTCAGATAGCTGCAAAGTGACACAATTCACGCGCAACCTAGACAAGATCGATAAAGCATTGTTATGTTATCAAGGAAATGGAACATGCCTTCCAACACACGAGTTGATGGATCTAGTGGATTCAAATCCAAACGATCAGCACATCTTGCTGATTACAGACGCTGAGACGTACAACATAGACTCTGCAAAGAGTTATTTCAGGCGCGTATTCAACAAGACAAAAAGCGGAACAGTATTTTTAGTTGATCCAGACGGAAAGGATGCTCATACATTCAAGAGAATAGGCTACAATATTCAGCCGATGACAGGTGAAGAGGATATGTTAGAGGCCACATTAGATGATATGCAGGAGGTATACAGTTAAAATGGCAAGACAAAGATTTGACAGGACAAAATTAAAATCAGAAACAGCTATGAGGTTATATGATAGTATATTCGGGACAAAAGGAAATATTGTTCCAGCTGAAGATGATGGTGATGCTAGAAAAAGGATGATGCGGGAGAAGAAGCTTGCATTCGATCTTCTTAGGATGGAAAGAGGCCCACAGGCAATTGTTGAAGAAAAAGATGGATCATTGTTTCCGTCAGGCAATGGATCCAGAAATGGCTTTGGAAATGATTTTGGTAACCATCCAATAAATGGTGGATATGTGCCATCTTTGGAGGAAGTTGCTGAAGTCTCAAAAGAGATTGATCTTAACGAGACACAAGTGCCTGAACCAATAAGCATTCCAGTGACAGGCGCATCAGAACCAGAAGAGACATCTGTTCCAGTAAAAGGAAAGAAAAAAGGTTTTCTTGCAAATCTGGACAAGCAGTATACTGGTGATGCAGGTAGCGCAGGCGATAGCACAGATATTTCCAATGTTACTGTTCCAGTTGCATCAGATGTATCAGACGATCAAGATGCAGGACAATTAAGTACAGGTATCACAACAAAAATCCCTTCATTTGCAAGGACAGGACAAAGTGCAATAACATCAAAAGTTCCGCAGATAAGCCTTGAACAATACCTGGCATATTTCGAGGATTACGGTGTTGTCGGCGAAGAGAAAAATTTGCTTAGGTTTAGTTTCCGATTAAGCCAGTTGAAGCCGACATTTGTCGACGGAAAAGCTGGAAGCGGAAAGACTTACATAATCAAAGCAGGTCTAAGTCTGTTGCCAAAGGATTATGTTTTGTCAGTTGACTGTGCGAGCGACACATCATTATTCATAGATGATGATGTTGAGAAATATCCAATCATCTGGTTCAAGGAATTCCAGAAAGTCGCGTATAAGACAGGCGGAAACAATCAACTGTTGGAGATGATCAAGAGTTGGGCAGAAGGAGAGGATGCGAGACGAAGAGTGAATGATCACGGAAAATTAAAATTCCAGACCATCAGTGAGAAATGTGTCATTTCTTGTCTTGCAACAGAGAATGCAAAGAAAAGCAAGTTTGACAAAGATAAAGAAACTCTGCGTAGGTTTGACATTCTTCATACTGACGAGAGCCCGGAACATATCCAGGCAGTCCTGGAAT
Organism: Nanobdellota archaeon; assembly: GCA_023133595.1. Taxonomy (GTDB): domain Archaea; phylum Nanobdellota; class Nanobdellia; order Woesearchaeales; family WJKV01; genus JAGLWF01. Next base: position 34,493 of record JAGLWF010000008.1, read on the forward strand.
ACAAGGCAAACCAGAGATCAATGACAGCACAGAAGAAAAAACTGAGCAAATTTCAAGAGGATCAGGTAAAGCGTCACTTCAAAGAGCTTGTTGATCTTGCTCAGGACAAAGACAACCCGATAATGGTCTGTGATCCGTTTGGAGATATTGTCAAGGAATATATTCCAGAGACTCCGAGAGCAATGGCATACGTGGATATGTACTACGATTATGTTGATGGTTGTGCAAAATTCCACCACAAGAACAGGTTGGGAGAAGACAATCTGATACTTGTTGATTTGGAAGATCAGTATATTGTCTACCAGATATATCACAAAGACTTCTGTGATACTCTGAAGAAATTGGACAATCTTTCAGATGAGGGATTCGACAAGTGCGCAAAAAAATCAAAAGAGCAGGTGGACTGGACAAAGATGTTCGAGAAAGGGTACGAAGTTGTGAAAGAACGCTTCTCTGAAGAGGTAGCCGAGGAGTGGGTCGCTAGACAGCTGGTCAATAACAAGATCACTGTCTGGGACCCTTTAACTAAAACAGATGTTGTGATTGTTGATTACAACAATCCAACTTCCCATCCTCTTAAACAAGCAAGCTATGATCCAGCTGTTCAGCAGAGTGATCCAAATGATTCGGATGATCCTGTCCAAGGACCGCAATATTCACCACCACAGATCACACCAGTTCATTCTGGAGCAGATATTGCTGCAGAAGCATATACTCCAGATGTTCCAGGCGAAGATGAGATCGAGGTTGAGATTGAAGAAGAGATCGAGACACAGCCAGTAGAAGAAATTTCACTTGAATAAGGAAATAAAATGGAAAGAAGCGGCTATGAAAAGAGAAGTAAAAGGATAAAAGCTGTTTTAGACTTCTTCATGGCTAGTTTTTATTCGAATGCGCATGAAGTTGTTGACAAGATTGAATCTTTGTATCACGAGAATGCTAGCTTCACTAAAGAGAGTCTAAAAGAGGAGAATGACATACCCTCCCATATATCTGCTCTAGAAATCAAGATCAGGGATATGCCTTCTTCTGGCAAGCTATCTTTAACACTGCGGCAGGAAGGTCTTTCAAGAGCAGGATTAATAGGAGAATTAAATCAAGATGTAGAAGCTATCAAAAAGAAACATCATGATTTTAAAGAACAATACATCCAGAGCCTGGAGAAGCGGTTTGAAACTCTGCGCAAAGAGATAGAAACTTCTGATGATGAGACAGCAATCGAACGGAAAAAAGGAATTCTTAGAGATATTGTAGCATCCTACACTCTATTCAAAGCAGAAGTGATTGATAAAGATGCAAGCTTTAGCATAAGCACAAACGAGACCATTGAAAGATATAATAATCTACTAAAAGAACAGGAAAAGTTCGAAGAAGGTCTTAAGCAAGTTATAGTGGAATACATAAGTATTGATTCTCCTGCCGGATATGATAGCATATGCAGAAAAGTAGAGATACTAAAAAGAGACCATCAAAAAAGATTTAAGAAACATACAAGATGGAAGAGCAAGGTATTCTGCGACGATGTAAGTGAATTGTTAGAGGGATTTGAATTTGAACTGGAAAATTTTGAGAGATTGAGGTATCTTAAAAAAAGAGCAGAGATTGAGAAAGACAGAGCTTTATGCGAACAATTGATTGGCCAAATCCCATTAGTTGACAAAGAGGGAATGCAAGAATTATTAAAGCAGTATGCAGATCTTCCAGAACGTAAAAATCTCCCATGGGAAAATGTTATCTTTTTACATCAAAGTGTGGCAGAATATAACGCTGCACAGACAAAACTTAGAGAAGAGATGAGAAAGCATACAGACAGATGCCTAGAGAAACCAGACGAACTTGAATTGACATCAGATCTGGAAACAGATGAAGCACGAATAAAAGAGTACATAAAAGATCTCGATACGAAATTTCGAAGAAATATACAATTCTTTTTGCTAGGAAAATCAAAAGCAGTTGAAAATGCAGCAGAAGAGACAATGGCTGGAAAAAAAGCTGCGGAAAAAAAGCTGGTATTCTTCTATAGATCCAGAGAAGAGATAAAAGAGGTTGATGAAGAGACAGGGAGATTTCTCACAGCACTCGCAGAGCGCGACACTTCGATCGACATAGAAAAACCAGATAGAGAGTATGCGCTTCGTTCTATAGACAATGAATATTTATCAGCAGCTGTAAGCCAGTATGTAAGAACAGTGCGCAGATATATAGAGAGAAGAGACCAATGGATAAAAGAAGATAGAGATAGAGATTTTGAAAAACGCCTGGAGAGATCCAGAGCACAAATACAGATTGAAAATTTAAGATCGCAATTGGGTGAAAAAGAAGCAGAGATCAGGGTTCTCGAGAGAAGAGATACAGAAGCTGCAAAACGCTTTGATCTTGATGACTGGATGAAAAATCATGTTTCCACTCCAGGAGATGATAGGTTATTCAAAATTGGATTAATTATATCTGGAAATTGTGAAGTTTTTCAAGGCAAATTAATGAGAATTGGAGATTGTTTGTTATCTCCAGAATTCGAAGAACTTATTGAAAGTTATATCACAAATCCAAAGCATAATTATATTTCTGATAAAGAATTCAGAAAAGGTCTGGCGCTTGGCATAGTCAAGGCAATTGAATCCCCAGGAGAAATTGCAGATGGAATAGCTGCAGGAGTCTATGAAGCAGAGAAACTTTATGGATTGGCCCGAACAATCAGTTGTAGTGATTAGGACAACATTAGTTTATATGGCTAAAAAGATAAATTCTATTTGGTATAGATATAAAATGGATATCTGGAGAGACATATATAATATTGTATTGAATGATCAAAAACCAAAAGATAATATCCCATTGACCAGTACAATCACTGCGTATTTGCTAAGAAAGGCAATGGGCAAGAATCCAGGATATAAAAAGGAAGCAGGGATCCTGGACAAATTCTTATCACCTATATTCAATGATGAACAGATTCAAGCTGCTTATAAAGGCTTTCATATCTTTTCTCCTGATGTTTCAGACGAATTATTGAACAGGTATGAAGCAATAAAAAAAGAATTAGATGACACAAAACCAGATCTTCTCATTGTAGGGGCCTGCGGCCTATCACCGCTTGGACTGGCATACGCAATGGAAAATCCAGACAAGCAAGTAGTTGATACAGATTTATCAGAGATTGTCGTGACTCGCCAAATTCCAACATTCCCTAAGCCTTCTAATCATCAAATATCAAGACTTGATCTGCTTGATGAAGAAGCAATCAAAGAGTTTGGCCAGAGAATCAGAGAAGCCGCTTCTGCAACAGGACTGGAATCCCTAGCAATTGTAATAGAAGGATTGACCTTTTATCTGGATGATGAACAAAGAGAGAGATTAAATAAGAATTTGCAGACGTTAGTCAAAAAGATCAAACCAGAGAATCCAGAGGCAACATTCATCTTTGACTACTTCACTTGGTGGCAGCCATCAAGAGATCGCGATATTAAATCTAATTCTGACCATTCTTTATGGAAAATCTTTCAAAATCTAACAAAAAATATCACTTCTGGCCAGAAATGCTTTATGAAAGATATTGAAGAAGTCAAAGAATATCTTGCTACGCAAAATTTTATAAATATCCGGCATAGCAGGTATTCAGCTAAAGGAAATGCGCACAATGTATACGTATGCGAATACAGGAGCAAAAAAAATGAGAGATGCATTCAACAACCTGAAATACTCACCAGCTGATCTGTTTTCAGATCAGAAAGTTACAAATACTATTAAGACATTATTATATCAATGGTTAAGATTTCTAGGTCGGAGTGATGAAGAAGCAAGGAGATTGATGACCGAAACAATGCTGTCTTGTCTGAGATCCACTCCTGTCAGCGAAGATTTAGAAGAAGATTTGATTGCAAAATACGATCAATTGAATACTGTGAAGACAATGATCTCAAAGATGGGTGGTCGGGCAGATCTATTATTTGGGTATATCTCCCCACATCTGCCAAAGGATCTTGTGAGAAGCAACTATAAAGTACTGGATATTGGCACAGGTCCTGCAAAAGTAGGAAAAAAATTCCATGAGGAAAGTTTTGACGTACGATTGCAGGATATTATCGGAGATGGAAAAGAAAAGAGGGCGCCGGATGTTATAGAATTAGTAAAGGCTGGTAAATTACCCTATGATCTAGATAAAAACAACGTCCCTTTAAGGTATAGTGATAATACGTATAATCTTACCCTTCTTATGACAGTATTACACCATTGTAATGATCCAATGCAAGTTTTGAGAGAAGCAATAAGGGTTACAAAAAGAAAAGGCAAGATTGCAATTCTAGAATCAACCTATAGTGTTGATCAGAGTGAACTCCCAGATGAAGTTTATACAGAATATCCAGAACTTTATGATGCATTCTTTGGCTTAGGCAAAGACGGTCAGAAAAAGTATGGCACATTCCTTGATTGGTTCCTGAACAAGATGTCTTTCAAGAACAATGCTAATGTTCCGTGCAATTTCAACTCGCCTTCTGGCTGGGAAAAGATATTCCACGAGAATGGATTGCGTGTTCTAGAGAAACGAGTTGTTGGAATCGATCAGATGGTCACACCAGAATTTCATGTCTTCTATATGCTTGAGAAGATTTGATTATTTTTTCTAATTTATTTTTTTAAGATTGATTCTCAGAAATATTCCACAACATATCAAAATAATTCTTGTATGCTTCTGCAATCTCTTTATTGTTTATTTGGATGATATACGGACTCTTTGTCCATAGTGCAAGAAGTACTAAATCTCCGCAGACAAGATTTGTGACAGGAGAATTAAATTGATTCTTACAATGCCTTACTTCTGTGAGAGTCAATGTTCGTGCAAATTTTATCCTGCTTTTGTCATTAAAATCATATATGACTTTGATCGGGATTTTCTTTTTTATTCTATTCTCGTGGAATAATCCAACATGCGGCCTCATACTTTCTGGAGGGGGAGCTCCATATACCTTGACAGTCTCCCCTGATTCCAACAAACCGTTCATAGCAGAAAGAAATGCCTGTATGCCTTTAAGGATGAATGTCTGTCCTTCGTGCTGCGCCATCTTTTCTCTTAATTGCAGCTGGGGAAGGATCCGCAATAATTCAGTCTCTTTTATTTTCAGCATGTTTACCAGATTATCACTAGGTGTTGTCTCATAGTATTTGACATTCTGTTTTACAATGAAAGAGACAAGGCCTCTGCTGATCAGTTTCTTCAAAGAATCATACACATTTGTCCTGTGCACACCGCTCTTGTTAGCTATATTATGCACAGTAGAAGTGCCAAGTTCGTTCAACGCGAGGTAGACGCGCGCCTCATTCTTGTTCAAGCCGAGTTCTTCAAGGACTTTTTCCATTTCAGGTATCATCTCCAGATAGGTAACTAAATAATATATATAAAGTTTTAGTATAAATAGTCTAGTTGTCTACTTCATTACAACATATTTATATATAGAATTCTCACATTTTATTAGTAAAATAGACAACACATCGGATGTATGGATATATACAACACATCTTTATATGTAATGATTGTCTATTAATATGAAACCCCTTAGGCAAGCAACAATTCTAAAAGAGGCTTATCAGAGATGACTGTTCACCCCTGTAAGGGGGCTAACCTTTATAAACAACCAACATAAGAAGTTTGATAAGGGGCAGATAGACAAACATCACACTTGGGGATAAAATTGGCAAGTCGAACCTCCTTGGAGAATCAAGTTTCTGAACGCTCTGAACAAGGCATCACTATTGGCTGGATTGGTATTGGGGCCCTTGCCAAGAGTTTTCTAATGGATTTTATTAAAGATAAATGGTATAATTGGCATGTGAATAATAAACCTCCAATCAAAATTATGATAAACAACCAGGATTCTGAGGATAAAATCAAATCTGTTGAAGCTTTTATAAAAAAAAAACTTCTAAAGCCTGCAACAGAGATGCGAGATTCGCATCCAGATTTGGATGAAATGATTTCTAATTATGTTACAGCAGCTCCTCTTGAAATAGTTGCAAACAAAGCAAACGCGATAGTAGTGGCATATGATTCTGGAATAGATGAACCAGAAATAGTTCCTGTATCTAGATTCCTTGTACAGAATCCAAATATTAAAACAATGCTGACTTACAAGGTCGAAGTAACAAAAAAAGATAAAGAAGGAAATGCTATTAAAAAAATAGATGGAAATGGAGATGAAGTTAAAGATAATAATGGGAATACTGTATATGAAAAGATACCAATGCGCATGGTAGATGTTTTAGGAAAATCTAAAGCACTCAAATTCATGATAACAAATTGTGTTGATTATATGACATATTTCAGTCAAAGGCATTTGATGAGAGAGCACGTCAAAAAGGATGAAAACCTAATGGAGTTAGTAAAATATTTATCTAAGGACGACAAAGAATGGACATACCAGGAGGATCTATCAGGAATACCAGGAAGACATTTAGTAAAAGCATTACAAGAACATGATGATAATTCAAGAGAATACTTGAAATTCTTAGCAAGAAGTTGGTTTGGATTTGCTCAAATAGACCCTTCAAGATTAATGTATGAGACCGAAGACATGATTGAAAGAGAATTAAAGAAAAGAGAAATACCATTAACAAGAGCAGATTATGATCTTCAGGGACTTTTCTTTTCAGGAGAGCACGGAAAATGGGGATTTCCAGCATTATCAAGCCTTAGGATAGCTCTACATGATGAAAAATTGAGAGAAAAGTATCCAAATCTAGAATTTCCGTTCAGAGCAAAAGAAGTAACAGAGCAAGGAGAAATAGTTGCAGAAGAAGGAATGTTCTTTGAATATCGGAAATTTTCACCACAGATAATTGCAGAGAATAAAACGAAAAAAGAGGGAGATAAAAGGCATCCACTCAAAGAGTCTCTTCCTGCTTTAGTTGGAAGTTATGTTCCAAGAATGTTTAATGCTGAAGGATTATGGCCTATAGAGGAATTGGCTCCATCAATGACAAAAGTCATAATGGCTATGGCACATATGTTTGTATATCCTTGCAAAATGCCAGTTCAAGGTATTTTTGGTTCTTTAATGCACATCAACGATAACGAAGATCCTGCAGTGCTTACACTTCCAGCAGAATTCGAAGCATATGGTCATCATAAGAGAAAAACTTTAGGAGCTAGAGTGAATCAAAGATTTGCGCATCCAAAAGATGGTAGATTCAATAAAGAAGCAAAAGCAGAAAGCGGGGTTCCAGTATTTGATAAAATAGATACAGAAACATTTAATAATTTTCTTAATAGCAAAATTCTTGGCACTATAGCTGCTGCAGAAAGAAGCGAACTTGAAGAACCAAATCTAGGTTTACCTTATATTAATCCTCTTGATGCGATTGTTGCTGTTCATGATTCAGATCGTACTGGAGAAATTCTTTTAACAACTTTCAAGGGAAGCCGTATACCTGTTGGAAGGATATCTCAGCTTGGCTCGATTGAAGATATATGCGGAAACGGAAAGACACTGATTGCTTTAGCAAACAGTAGAAGTATAACAAGGAATAAATTTTTCCGATTTAAATTTAATTTTGAAAAGGGTTTCACATTAAAAGGGGAGTATAATGTCAGACCTGCAGGAGCACATACAATCAAGGAAGGGATTGAAATTGAACCAGAGGGAGAACATTATTCATACAGATATACAAAAGTTGAAAATACAATTAATTGTTTAGGAATCTCTGGGGAACACTTATATGTTTTATATGATAGACATATTGAGATCCGAGATCTAGAGACATTGGAAGTAGCAAAAAGTAAAAGATTCACCAAAGACGTAAGAGAGCCAGAATATATGGTAATAGATAGCAGAGGTTATGTATTTCTCCAAAGTGCAGATTTAGATGAGATAGACAAGATAACAGTAATAGATGCTGATTTAAATGTTGTTGGCAAAATAGATCATAAGAAACAAATACTTGAAAACAACCTGAAAATTCAAGAATTTAAGAAATCCCACTATTTATTCTATGCCATTCAAAATAATACTCATGTGTTATGTAAAGATATAACCGAGATCACAAATCCAGCAGAGATTCAATCTGTAGATTTAGAAGTCAAAGGCAATAGAGGAACCGCAATTTTTGGAACAGGAATATATAGAAATCCAAAGACAGGGACAGAGCTCTTGTATATTGCAAGAGTCGATAATGGAAGAGATGATAAAAAATGGCTAAAAGTTGAGCTTTATGATAAAAATAAAGATGGCAAATTAGTAAAGGTTGGAGATAAAGAGATGTGTCCTTTGACTAATCCTGATGAAATAGGTGATATAAAATCTTATGGAAACTATATCATTGTTGGAAACAGATACTACCTGCTTGCAAAACACATGCATCGCACTGATTGGAGTAGAGACATAGAGAAAAAAGGCCTAGATATGATAATGAATTTTCAAATATTAAACGAGGGTGCTTGATATGGAAATAAACTTAACTTTAGAAGAACTTTTAAGTTTTTCGCGAAAGAGAGATAAATTTCCTAAACATCAGAAGGTTCTAGACGACCATGGAATCAAATTAATAGAAGAAATTGGAAAAGGTTCTAGTGGGACGTTTATATACGCTGCTGTTGAAATTAAACCTGCCGATGCAGTTAGATATTGTACTCCTTTTAAAGCTTCAAGCAAGATTGATGATTTTCACCAAACTGTGGGGGTCTCAAAAGAAGAAAGTAAAACAAAAAGAACAAATTCCAAATTCATTGCAGTAAAACTTGTTGGGAAAAAAAGACTAGGGGATAAAGTTAAAAATATTTTAACAACTTCAAGTGGTGGGAGAAAAACAGAACAAGGTCCAGGGCGTATCTCAGGAGATAAATATCTGAAGATTATAATGTCTCTGATGCAGATTGATAATCCATACATTGTAAAATATTATCCAGATAAAGCAGTGATTACCCATAAAGACGACCCAGAGAAAGGAGTTATATTTCTTCCAATGGAATTATTAAACTTTAAATTCAGTGAAACTTCAACTGGAAAGAATTCTCTAGATTTATTATATGAAATTCTTAGGGGAGAAGATGAAGAACTGAAAAGAAAGACAAGAGAAAGATTTCCCGGGATATTTGCAAAAATTTGTTTTGGATTAGAAAAAGCATATGAAATTTCTCCAGAAACTCCAATTATTCATAGAGATCTGAAACCTGCAAATATAATGTTTGATTTTCTCTCTAAAAAAGACGATGTAGAAAGAATAAACTATTATGACACAATCTATGGGCTAAGTGAGGAGTATGAATGGGATCTTCGGGAGATATTAGAAAAGAAATTAAAAACAGGCGAAACACTAGTTCCAAAAATAATTGATTTTGGAATTGCAAAAGCAGAAGCCCCAGCAAAGACTATAACATATGAAACAAAAGGAACAGGATTATACATTCCTCCAGAAAGAGATCTTTACGTAGAATGCCCGATTACCGCTGATGTATATCAGATTGGTGTTATGCTTATGGATGTCTTTGTACATGATGGGGATGAAAAATCACAAAAATTTCAACGTTTACTTGCTGAAAAAACAAAGAAAACTATCAAAGAATTAAAGAAAAATGCTAAGATCTCCGGAGATACTCACGATATAGAATTTGATTATACATGGGTATTAGATAGAGAGGATATTGCACAGAAATCTGAAGAATTGGCAAAAGATCATGAAAGGATTAGGAAGGGAGCACTCAAAAAGGTTACAGAAAGCATTAAGGTGAAAAACAATCCTCTGATGACAGAAGTTATCAAAAAAGCAATGGCAGCAGATCCAGAAAACAGATACCATTCTATGGCTTCATTAAGATATGATATCCTTCTCTCGACAAAAAAAGACGAACTTCTGGAATTAGAAAAGCGGGCAAAAGCAAAAAAAACAAAACTTACAGATAATATTACGTTACTTAATGATATTGGATCAATGTTAAAGGACATAGAATTAACAGATGAGAGAAAGATTCGAACAGATTATAGAAATGGAAAAGTTATTGACAATTCAGAAATCAGTATTGGAGAACATTTCTTAGAAGTGAGCGAATGGGAAGATACAAAAAATATCAGAACCTTATATCGAGAATTCCAGAGAAAAATTGATCAGCTATTGCCTACAATCCCAAAATTGTGCGAAGTAACTGGAAATAATGGTAGTGCTGATAAAAACAAGATCGACAAGAATGTCGATTATGTTATAGAACAAGCTGAAAGATACAAACAGATTCTGCAATTTGAAGAAAAATATCGTGGAATAGATACAATCATAAAATATGCTCTTGGAGATTCAAATGCTCCTAATTTTGAAGATAATCCAATAAAAGAGGTACTTAAAAAATTATTCGAGAGAAGAAAACAGGAAGCAACAGAAGAATGCGATAATTTCTTAAGAGATGTACAAGCATACGAAAAGGAACTGATACAAAAACAACTAGAGACTATTGGAGAAGAAGTAGATGGTATAGGCTGGACTGATACTGAATTTCAAAGGATATGCAGTGCATGTGAAATTCTCCTGACAGTATATGAACCCGGATATACAAATAAAATCCAAGAGTGCAATAATTCATTTTATGAGGGTAAAAGTCGAAAATGACAGATATAAGAAAAACTTTGGATCAACTCATTGGATTGACCAAAGCATATATCCCTATAGGCAATAAAGTAGTTGAAGAAATCCGGAAAGAGTATTATGCTGGAGAAGGAACAGGAGAAGAAAGAGTCAAGAGAGCACTAGGAACTTTAGCAACCATACATAAAGTAAAAATAGATTACAAGAGATTCTATCTTATGGCAGAATTACTCGCAAGAGAAGCCCTTGAAAAAAGAGCAGAAGGAGATATTGAAGCATACAGTTATAATCTGAAGATGGCAGGTTTAATATTCGAAGGAGAAGAAGATAAATTTACAAAGCTTATGCAAAGCAGAGAGTACATTGTAGAAGACAGAGAGATAAAAGCAAATTTTTTTAAAAAAATGGAGTTTAGTATAAAAAAACTCTACAAAAAGAATGGCACTCTCAAATTCGCAGACCGATCAGATTATAAGAAAGCAAAAGCGATCTACGAGTTTGCAAAAAAAGCTGAAGCTAGTAAGAGAGAAAATCCCTGGAAAGATGAAGAAATTTTAAATGATAATGCAGATCTTCACGACAAATTATATCATTATCTATTAAAATATGTAGATTTTAAAGATGGCATTTTTCAAATGATTGATTCTACGCATGAAGGAAAATTTGTGATGGGTCCTTTAGGCTTCATGGACGATATTGATCCGTTAGCGCAAGAGATTTTTGCATTGAATAATAGAAATCGAAAGGAGCTTAGAAGGGCTATAGAAAGAAATCCAAATAATCTCAGAATGCAAAAAGAGCTTTTAGAGATTATGTGGCCAAGACGCATGGACCCATATATAGCAATGCTGATGCTTGAAACAAAATCAAAAACAGTTATAGCAGATGGGATAATTAGCCAATGGCAAACAATTAGAAGAACATATGAAAATCTTATAGCTGCTAGCTCAAAAAATCTCCAACGAACAGAATATCTAAAAAGAGAATATGCTGAATTTCTTCACTATTTTGGCGCAGAATGCTATTCAATACTTAAAAAACATACAAGCTTATTGTATAAAGATAAACCATTTATCTTTCCTAGCAGATTTACAAATTTTAATTCTCCACAGATGCTAGAAATTCTAATTACAGCTGCAGAAGAGAGCATAACAGAATCTAGAAAATTAACAAAGGGCCTTAATAATCCTGAAAAAATCGGCCTAACTATATTTGCTGAAGATAAAGATATTCTTCCAGAATTATATTATGCAACAGGAAATTTTAAGGCAGCTATTTCATCTGGAGTTCTAACAAATGATGCTAAAAAAACTATCATTCAAGCAGCAGGAGATAGAGTTCAGATATTTGATTTATACAAAGATATAGTACTAAATCTAATTAGATTAGAAGAACCTAAAAAAGGGCAGTCTGAATTAGATGAGTTATTAATAGATACTTATGATAGAAAAAATAGACACAAAATTGAAAAAGAGTTAAGATCACATAACAAGATATGTCTCGCTCTATATAAAGATATTAATTCAAAAGTTCAAAAAGCATTTGAATTAATTAAAAAACAGCCATTATTATCCCAAATTAGGTATAGAAGAGAATTCTTCACTATGGTTGCAGCTGTTGAACTAAACATGGAGGAATATTTATCAAAACTTAGAGAAATTATATCCCTTCGTGGGAAAAGTGATCCTTTTGTAAAAGATCTGTTAATAGAAGCGAGTGCTTGGAATTCTGTTTATAGAAAACTAGAACCAGATATTTATAGGCATGAAGTAGTGAATATGTTAGAAGAAGAAGCAGGAGAAAATGTTTATCCTATGTATAAACGTCTCAGAGAAATTTTCTCCGGTTTAAATGTATTTTTGAAATTTAATGCAGGTTCTTTAGGAGAAATCGGATTAGGTCCTGAAATCGAAGAAAGATTGAGAGACATAAAGGATAAGAAAGACAAATGGAAAGGAGATTATGGATTTTTAATGGAAACTTTAGAAAATTTAGAAAGAGATTTTAAAAGATGGGAAGGTTTCGAAAAAACCGCTAGAAGTAAATTAGATGACCTCTTCGGGAATGTTGATCCTGAAGAAGAAGCAAGAAAAGAAAATGAAAAGAAAGAAGAAGAAAAAAAGCAAAAAACTATTTGGAAATTAATCACAACATTACCTAAGGATACAGAAATTGAAAAAAAACGATTAAATGACATAAAAAATTGGAGACCAAGCACTCATGTTAATCTATTACCTCCAGAATATAGGCCCCCTAAAGGGTGGATCGAAAGGTGGTTTGGATAAAAATGGTAAAATTTCGAAAATTTAGACAAAGGGATTTGAAAGATAGTGAGATCTATAGTCTGATAGATTCAAATTCAAAAAGAAGTAGATTAGTAGAATGGGTATTAGATCATTATAAACCAATCGCAGCTGTTGGAGCTTCTGCTCTAGTCATCGCAGGATTAGGAGGGGCTTTGTTATGGAGTATGGGTCGTGATGAAGGTGAAAGAAACGAAAAGTTGGAACGCGAGATTCATGAAGGGATATTGCGACAAGAGCATGCTAGAAAAATAAAAGAACTAAAGACAGATTTAGATAAAGAAAAAAAGCGCAATAAAAGATATGAAAAAGAAAAAAATGATCTCGAAGATCAAAGAGATGGATATAAAAATATGTTTCAGGAGGCTGATAAACTCTCAGGAACTTACAAAACACAAATTGATAATTTAAACGAAAGTGTTAGTAAACTAAGAGGAGATATTAAAGGCCTTGACGGGCGAATCGAGGAGATAATTAAAGAATTAAAAAGTACTAGAGAGGCAAACACAGGTTTAAAAAAGAATTTAGATGACTCTGAAAGAAACCTGCAAACTGTACAGAAGAAATATGAAGCAAGAGATAAGGAGTATGTTGAACTAGATGGAAAGCAAAAAGAGATACAAGAAGCATATGATAAATTACAAGAAGATATTAAAAAGAATGTTAAAGATACTGAAGCATTGAATAATTCTATAGAAAGAGACAAAACACGATTAAAAAAACAAAAAACAGCTCTAGAAGAAGACTTAAGAACTGCAAAAGAAAATCACGAGACACTCCAGAAAGCTAAGGTAAAAATCGAAAAACGATATAAAAATACATTACGAGATATAGAAGCATTAAGAACCAGCAAAGGAGACTTAGATAAAGATTATGCCGGAATTGTTGAGAAAAATAAAGGATACACTACAAATATAGAACGATTAGAAAAATTAGTTAATGATCTAACAAATTCATTGAGAGATATAAGCGAACGAACCAAAAAGCTTACAGAAATGCATGAACAAGAGACTAGAAAGCTTAAAAAAGAACATAATACAAAAATCGAAGAGAGAGAAAAAGCATATTCAAAAGAAAGAACAAAACTCGTCGACGAAAGGGACAAATACCAAGGACAGTTAGAAGGTCATATTGATGAAATTGCTGGATTAAATGAGAAGATAACCGGATTAAACAATCAGATTGTTTTATATGAAAAAAAGAAAGAGGAAGATAAAGCAACTATTGATGCACAAAGTAATGACATCGAAAAGAAGAGAAAAAGAATTGGAGAGCTTGAAAAAAGAATAGAAGAATTAAAAGGAAGTGAAGATTCCAATAAAGAAGAGATCAAAAATCTTAAAGAAGAGAGAGAGATTCTTAAAGTAAGCTTAAAGAAAAAAACAGAAGAATATGACACCGAGAAAGAAGCTCATGATGAACGAAAAGAAAAATATAAAGATCTTTCAGAAATATTGGATAACATTCCAGATGAGACAAAAGCACTGAGTGGCACAAGGATTGCATTTGTTCTAGAAGGTAATTTATACGTTGTCGATGCAAATTATGGTTCTTCTAATAGAGCTTTTGAAATTATATGGGGAAATATCCGAAGACCCCGGCTAAGTCCAGATAAGAAAAATGTTGCTTATGAATACAAACATTATGATGATGCAGATAAAGAAGGGATACAGATACTAAGATGGAGAATTGGATTAGTAAAGATCACAGAAGATCTTAGTCAAAAATATTTGCCCATTATTACCAGTCCAGAATTTAGAAAACCTTCAGAGCCAAATTTCTTAAAGCAAGACATGACTAATCAGGTATGGGCAGGCAACAATCTTCTTGTTTTCATAAGTGGAGAAAAGAATGATCTTATCTGGACCTATTCACTTACAGATGGAAAAGTTACATGCCTAGTCAAGAACGATGCAGGAAGAATAGGGAATCTTGCAGTATCTCCAAATGGAGAGAAAGTTGCGTATGTTGTTCATAGTGATTATGATGAGAGAAACGCATGCCAGATCTTTGTATCTGATATCTTAGGAAATTCTCCTGGCAAACAGATCACACTGGAAGACAACAAATACAATACTCAGCCAGCGTGGGTAAATGATTATATTCTTGTTTATGTAAAAGAGGGTCGCGAAAGTGATAGTGAGATTCAATTAGTAGATACCAGATTAAAAGAGCTTTGGAAAAAAGGAAAGAAATGGAAATACAGGAATGTAACTAAAAATGTTGGTTCTACCTGGTTCCTGCCTGTTAACTGGTTGTCGAGCAGGAATAAGGCAGACTTCAATCCTGCTGTTAATGAATATGGTTATGTACTGTTCACAAACGAAGATGATGGATTAGTCCTTAAACTTACAAAAGGGATGAGCATACCTAACGGAGTATTATCAAAACCAGATAATATGCCTTATGATAAAGAGATAATCTTAGATCCAAAAGGGACAGACAAGCACAGCAGAGCTATCTTCTTTCCGGACAGAGAGACCATCCTTGCAAAAGTTGGCGACAAATTATATCGGTTCAAGAAATCAAACAGTGGATATGAGGCTCATTTCATAACAAAAGTTGACAAGGAGAGTGAATTCCATGTCAGATAAACTTATGTTCCATACGGAGGAAAAGACTATGCCAAGCAGACTGCAGACTTATCTGGCAAAATTATCTAATTTTGCTAGTGGGCTTGCTCTCTGCTCAGCTTTTCTCTTTGGTACCAGTGACTTTGCAGAGGCTGAAGAAAAACCAGAAGAAGAGATCACTCCTAAAACAATAGTTGTTCATCCGGATAGATTTGAAGATAAGAAAGATGAGTATACAAGGGAAATTGAAAAGATTGTTGAAAGAGTTGTAAGTGGAATATACAAGCCAAAAAAGGATAGAGATGTTGAATTAAGTTCTTCTGAGGAGGGTGTTGCCAGAGAAGCTGTCATTAAAAGATTCGGTTATCTTTGGCAAAAGTATGATATCAAATTAGATGATCTTATAAAAGCAGAACAAGAAAGGCAGAGACCAGGAATATTAAGAAAATTCCTAGATGATTTAGGATCGTCCAGCAGAGATTTCTCAGGAGAGGTTATTGGTTTTATGAGTGAATTTCATCAGGAAATGCCAGAAGAGGATTATTATGAAGATGATGTTGAAGAAGATTATGCAAACTCGCTTTACTTCAGGCATTTGGGTGATGAGAATTTTGGCTTATTCCTTAAAGGAACATATCTATCAGAAGAAGATAAGAATTCCCGGTCTGACGGAGAGTTTTATGGAGATGCATTGATCACAATCTTAGGTGATGCTAAAAATAGCGGCTTCTTACATAAAAATACCAGCTTCTTGCGTCTGCTACCAGTAGTTAGAGTCGGACCGCATGTCTCAAACGGAGTTGGGACTTTGGAGTTAGCACTTAAATTAGGAGAGGGATGGAAACTTACAACCTATGTTTTCGGAGGCTTTTCTAGAAGTGATGATTTTTACAAAACCGACGGATGGATGGATGCTTCAACCTACAAATGGGTAGATGTAGATAAAAGAAACATCATGGTTCAAAGTGAAGTTGCAGTAGAGATCTCAACAGGGGATAAAAACAAAAACAGGTACAGATTATGTCTATTTGCATACTATAGGGATCAAGAGGTTCTATTCGATTATGAGAAAGATTATGAAGGTGGAATCAACACTAAAAATTACAAATATGATTGGGACTTTTTTGAAGAGGAATCAACAGTAAAAATAGCATTCGTCATTGATCCAAAGAATGCAAAAGGCATCTATCTCAAAGCTTATGGAAGATATACCCAAGTTAAACAAAGAGAGATTTTTGATAACCAGAACCCGCCTGCAAATCATTATAACAAAGTAACATACGAGAAAGAGGGAGCAGGAAGAGTCATGTTTAAGTTTCCATTGGAAGATCCAGACAAGAAAAATGAATTCATCGCACAAGGATCTGTCATATTTGGCGGAGAAAAATACAGGCATTATGGTTACTTGAGCCTTATGTTTGAAGATGGTAATTTCAATGAACATAGTTTA
Organism: Nanobdellota archaeon; assembly: GCA_023133595.1. Lineage (GTDB taxonomy): Archaea > Nanobdellota > Nanobdellia > Woesearchaeales > WJKV01 > JAGLWF01. The sequence goes on from JAGLWF010000008.1 coordinate 51,376, forward strand.
TTGAGAAATGAAGAAGAAGAACCTATGCGGCCAGAGCACTATGCAAAGAGACATAGATATTTTAGAGAGAGCCTAGGAGAAAGCGGTACTTTCCATGGTTTTAAGATTGGTTATCATTCCATAAATGTTAAGGATGGAGAAAAAGACAAATTATTCTTATATGCAGGATACACCGGAATCTGGAACACCAAAGAACGACGATACGCAGGGAGCTGGAGCTTCGAAAATCTAGTGATTAAAACAAATGTGGGATATTATCACGATATTGCTACAAGCAAGCAACCATTTAATCTGGAAGCAAGCTTAGAACTGCAGTTCAGGACAAATCATCATCATATCATTGGAATAAAAGGATCTATTGATATAGAATCTGATGAATTTGATAATTCAAAAGAAAGAGAATTGGAAGCAAGATTATCTCTTTTCTGGTCTTTCTAAAGCTAGTCTTCGTCTTCCTCGTCTTCTCGCCTGATAACTTTTAATGCATCAGTCTTCAAAGTGATAGGAATCGGAACTGCTGCTTCCAGCAGCTCGACAACAACTTCTTCTTTGTCCTTGTCAACCTTTGTGATCTTACACTTCTCTCGTTTGAATGGTCCTGATATGATCTCTGCAATATCTCCTTTTTGTATCCTGATATCTTTCTTTATTGTCTCGACCATATGTTCGATCTCTTCGTACGGCACAGGTTCTGGCAGTACTCCTCGAGCATATGGAACTTCGAATACAGCAGCTTCTGCCTCTAATCGATTCAGAGTCTCTATAAATATATAAGAACGCATTCCGTGCGGTCTTATGACTGCAAAAACTTCAATGCCTTTCTTTTTTGCATTTGCAGAAAGAAAATCAACGACTTGTTCTTCCCTGTTTGCAGTTGTCCGTACTGAAAATATCTGTGCCATTTTTCAATTAACCTCTTTTTTATAATCCACCTTTTATTAATAAAATATGTGCCATCTTTATGACAAAACCTATCATACCAATTATCAACATACCTAGAGCAGAAATCTTGATCACTGTGAGAGCTTCGTTCTTTGACGGCTTCTGAGTAACTTTCAGGACACGTCTGCATTCAAGATAGAAGCTCTTCAATCGTACACTCATGTTTTTCACGGTGTTTAGTGTTTCTGATTTCTTCTTTTCTTTATGCTCTTTATGTTCTGCTTTAACTCCTACTTCTGGTTTAGCCTCTACTTTTGGC
>JAGLWF010000009.1 GCA_023133595.1 Nanobdellota archaeon
TCATCTAATTCAATCTTATCTGTGCATAATGGTTCTTCTTCAGTGACTTCCTGCAGAGTAGGGCCTTTAGGAAGTACAAGATCGTATTGTATCTTGATCAATCCAGGCTTGTATTTATCACCTGCTTCTTCTGCCTTTTCGCGGTTTTCTTTGTGCGACAGGTGGCATGTTATTGCGAATTTACAGTCTCTATCAGCTCTCTTTGTGAATGAAAATTTCTTGACTTCAAGTTCCATCTCATCGTCTGGGTGGAATTCATCCCTGAAAGTGTAAGCCAGGTGGCTGATATACTTGTTTCTCACTGCAAACCTGCTGAATAGTCTTCTGAAAGGCTGCGGAATCCATGCATGATGCGCATTAAAATAATCGTCAACATGTTCAAAATTATGTTTGTCAAAATATGCTGATACAAGAAATTCTGCAAGTGATGCGATCAAATTTCCTTGTACTAATGCTCTTCCAGTATAAAGATTTCGATTGGTGTGAATAATATTATGATCTCCAGTGATATCGCTAAACATCAGGATATCATCAAGTGTGACACTACAAGCTAATTTTCCATTTTCAAGATCAAGATTAAATCTCTCCTTAAGGTGCTCTGGGAACTCAATCACAGGTCGAGAATCTGGAACCTCTATTTGTGAAGTCTCAAAATCTCTATGAAAATCTAGAAATGCTGTAGCCACCCCTGGTCCGACAGCTGGGGTGAACTGTTCTATGTCGAGTCTCAGTTCCATAATATATTCAAGCTGGGAAAGAGATTTATAAAGGTTTCGCAGAATCATGGACAAATTTATATATAGATTATCAGAATACATATACAATGGCAGATCCAAAGATACTTGTGGCATTTCCAACATACGATGGGCAGAAATATTGTCTGGAGGCATTCCTGGAAGGAATAAAAAATCTGGATTATGATAATTATGGCATTCTGGCTGTTGATAATTCTGCAACAGATGGATATTTCAAACTGTTGCAGAGCAAAGGTGTTCCTGTTGTCAGAGATGCAAAAGAATATCCAGACAAGTTTGAAAAGATAAGAGGAAGCAGAAGAATGATCCGGACTCTTTTCCTGAAAGGAAATTACGATTATCTACTATATCTTGACAGTGATGTGGTTCCTCCAAAAAATGCGATCAGACAAATGTTGTCAAGAAAAAAAGCCATAGTCTCAGGAGTTTATCTGAACGGAATGATCATCAACAATAAACCAGGTGTGTTTCCAGTGCTCTATGATTTTGTGTCTGACAATCCAGAAGACCAGCGCGTAAGACTGATGACAAGAAAAGAGATCATGCCAGATAAATTCCAGGAAATCGCGTGCGGTGGCATGGGCTGTGTTCTTGTCTCAAGAGCAGTGCTTGTTGATACAACTTTTGCCAAGATAGAGGACACAACAGATGATGTGAGTTTTTTTCTGGAGGCCAGAAAGTTAGGATTCCGGGCATATGTTGATACTGTTGTGAAATGCAAGCATATCAACTATCCTTTAGGCGATAAAAGGAATACATTTTTTGACTGGAGCTATTATAAAAAATAGTGTGTATAGCACCTAGCGTAACCTTGCAATAAAACCAGCCAAGTTTACTAGACTCGTCTTCTAAATCCTATTTTTGATCTAGTGAAGCGTGCTATGCACATATATAAAAAATAGATAAATATATATAGAAGAAAAGCCTAAATGCTATTATGAACAAAAGAGGGAAATATTATACCGTATCTGTGCTTGTGGCACTGTTTGTGTTTGTTATCCTGTTTTCTGCAGTTGTTTTTGTGCCAGAAAAGACCCTGACAGGAAAAAGTGTTTTGAACATTGATGCATATGGATGCTATGATTCTGATGAAGGAAATGATATCTACCAACCAGGATATGTGACTTACAACAAAGGAAGTTATGTAAAAAGACGTTACGACACTTGCTCAGAAAATAAATATCTGATCGAATATTCCTGTGAAGCTGAGAATGTTGTAGCAATGGAAAAAGAGTGTGACAATGTCTGCATCAATGGTGCCTGCAAATAATTATTTGAACTTCTTATTTTTCTCCAACCATTTGTCGTAATCTTTTACTGTCTTGAACATGACTTTCACTTCTTTGATGTTTTTTTCACAATCTTCAACAGAAAAAGTCTGGCATATCGGCGGTCTTTTATCATAGATCGCGCATGACCCATCTTTCTCTCTGTGCTCGCACGGAAAAGGGATCTCCACCTGCCATGTATCTTCATTGTCAATATATACTGAAAGTCCTTTGTGGTACAAGTACCAACGAATATTCTCAAAATCCTCTTTTAGTTTTGGCGTCTCTATGTCAATCGCAATTGTCTTGCAACACTCGCCGTCACATTCATCGCATGTTATCATTTTTTCTTTCTATAGACATTAGTGACATCTTCTTGATCTTCGATGATATTTGCCAAATATTCATTAACACAAAACTGTCTTTTTGTCTTCAATGGAGGAAAATCTAATCTGGTTAGATTTTCGCTTAATAATTTTATGATCTCAAACTTTGCTTTGGTTGTTATTTTAGGTTTTAATACATCCCCAATACTTGATGTGCGATTATCACTGATTATCAATATTCCTGCTGTACGCATTCCAATATCACGTCCTCTGGAAAAACATGAAGCTAATTCCATCTCAACAGTTGATGGTTTTATTTTCTGGTATCTTTCATTTGCATGCGGCAGTTGAAACGTAACTGCAGGTACAGAAATATCTGAACCTTCTGTGTATGAGATCTTTGCCTTGTCTAAAATTTCTTTAACTTTGACTCGTAATTCTCGATTTGGAGTAGCTACTGTTCTTGAAGGATCAAATGGACTGTAGATTCCATCAAAATGATAAGCTTTTGTTGATACTACTGCAGATCCAACAGCAAGATTCTGGAATCCACCATAAGCATAGCCAACAAATACTACTGTTCTACATCCGCCATCGTACATCTCTGCCAGTGCATCCATCATAGCAGGACCACCGTAAACATTGGTCATTATTGGATAAAACTTTTTTCCTTTTCTAACTAGATGTGCATGATAAACAGCATCTTTGCTCGAGACGACCTGATCAAACAATGAAAGAACTTTCTTTTCAAATTTCGGCTTGATAGTGCCAGCCAATACAATGCCAACACAATCGAACTTCCCTCTTCCGAATAACGACTTTGCCCATTCACCCATTTTTTCAAAAAAATAGCCCCGCGCGGATTCGAACCGCGGTCACCGGCTCCAAAGGCCAGTATGATTGGCCACTACATTCCGCAGAACAACAATGCGAGATCGCACGTTAATTCTTCCACGGGGCTGTACCGATAAAAACTAATCGAATCCGCTAAAGCTATGTCTATTAGGCTAACATATCATATTTAAAGTTAATGCTTCAATACGCGATTTCAATGAAGATTTTGGTATATAAAAGCCCCTTTCTTTCCATACAAGATATTTTGTTTTATGGACAATATTATTTGACCCGACAACCTGCATCCATCTTTCCAAGTTCTCTTTGCCAGAAATCTGATAAAATAAAAGTCCGTTAAATCTCTGATCTTTCCAAGTAGCGATTTTAAAACCTATTTTGATTAATAAATCTCCAACTTCTTCTGCAAACTTAGTATTCCGAAAACAAAATTGAATCCTAGGATAATAACGGATATCTTTTGATTGTTTAGAAAATTTCAAACAGCCATCTGTATCAAATAAACCTCTTAGGAAATGAGGAATCAGGTTTAAATTATTGGTGATGATGGTAGGAATTCTTGCATTCACTTTATTTCCTCGAACTAATCCGATTTTATTAGTTAGATGATTCATTGCCTCTTTAGAATTAAAGTCAATATAGTAAGCATTTCGATCATTTCTCTTCCTTAATTTAGGATTGCCCGTGAATAATGATTTCAGAAGAGGAATTACATTATCTTTATAGTACTGAAGATCTTCTAAGCTACCTACGATTGTGATACAATTGCTCTTCTTATGCAGATGTCCGTCTCCTAGAATTATCCCCAAGCATTCAGCTAATTTTTCTTGAACATTCATAGATTAATTATTAGAAATCCAGCTTTATAAACGCTGCGAGCACCTGTCCAGTGGCTTGTGGTAGATTACAAAAAAAGGAGAAATATTACAATTACTCGCCTAAATCATTCATCTTTGCAACCCTTCTCTTGTGCCGTTCTTCTGTTGAGAACGGCGTTGTGAGGAAAGCTTCGACAATCTTGGGGATCTCGTCTTCAGGAGTATAATCTGCACCTATAGCAAGTACATTTGCATTATTATGTTCGCGTGCTGCTTTTGCTTCTGCAACAGACCTGCACACTGCTGCCCGGACACCTTTGAACTTGTTTGCGACCATTGCCATGCCCAATCCAGAACGGCAAACCAAAATACCTTTCCAGTCTGGATGTTCTTTCACATCTTTTCCGACACGCGCAGAGAAATCAGGATAATCGCATGATTCAGAAGAATGGCAGCCGATATCTTCGTACTTTTCACCCATCTCTTCCAACTGCTGTTTTATCTTCTTCTTTAATTCAAATCCGCCATGGTCAGAACCAATTACTATCATAACAAAAAAAGATAGAATGCTTGTATTTAAATTTATCTTCTTCATGTGCCTAGCCATTGCTGCCAAGTGCAGCTTTATACCTTTTTGTACGAATTGCATAGACTCGACTTCTAAAGCTGAAAACAATACCAGCGGAACACAGCAATGGCTCGAATAGGCATAGCACGCTTCGCTAAATCATTAAATCGTACTAGAAGACGAGTCTAGTAAATTAGACTGTTTATTACAAAGCTACGCTAGGTGCTATGCCTTATCTTCTCAAAAGCATTCCAAATACAAGAAATACCAAGACAAGGATTATAATTCCCAACCCAGAGAAGAGCGCGATATCTTTACCTTTGCTTGAAAAGAAAGATGAAATAAATGTCTTCTCAGTATCTGCCACACTTCCTCCAGCCAAGTTGATTGTCTCTTTCTTCAGCAGGTACCTTTTTCCAGGTTCAGTTGGAAGATCTTCACAATCCACCATGATCTGTGCTTTTTTTGTAATGCGTTTGCCAAAATATTCAGCAACAACATCGAATGAATATACACCTGTTCCAATACCTAATGGAAATTCGATTGGAAATTCTTTCACAATCTTGCTGTTCTGGCCAATGCTTCCGACTTTCAAAACTGTCTCATACTTTTTCTGGATATCAAGTTCTATGTTTGTGACCGTGATCTTGACATTCTCGACAACCTGTCCCTTATTATCTGCTTCTACTGAAAGCATTGCTGTTTCACCACAATTGACTCCTCTAGGATCGAATGTTGGCTGGCCCAGCAGGATATCGTGCGGCCTTTTCCTTAATCGAAGTGGAAAGACAAAAGATTCTTCTTGATTCTTTTTGTTGTCATCTCTTCCTTCAGCTTTGATTTCTAGAATATAATCTCCTGTCAATGCATCTTCAGGAATATCAAAGACAACCTCTTTGTCTTTATCTTCCCCAGCATCAAGACCGAAGTTTCGGAACTCGTAATACAAATCGTCACCATTGCCTCTGATATCATGCACAGTGACAGTCATTTCAATTCCATCTATCTCGATACGATCCCTTTCATCAAAGAGATTCCGAATTTCGATAACTAATCTTAATTCTTCTCCAGGCCGTACTTCCAAGTCATGGGTATCCTTCTCTAGATTAGAGAATTTTTCTCCACCGACATAAGCATCGATATGCCTGAAACTTAGTTCATCAGCTGAAGCAAGTGAGACTAAAGCTAATACAATAAATACAGCAAATAGTATGAATGATTTTTTCATGACAATTTCCCCCAATTCCTATACATGAGCTGTATTTATGAATATATAAATATTGCTATTCAGAATACGTGCATAGCACGCTTTGCTAGATCAGAAATCTGAGTCAGAAGCCGAGTCTAGTAAACTTGACTGTTTATTGGAAGACTACGCTGGGTGCTATGCACATACTATTCAAAACTAAAATCTAATAGGATTTTGCAAAATATATCTGTTTCTTGGCTGGTTTTCCACATTGAGGGCATTTCTCGCCTTTAAGATCCGGTTGTTTAAAAGGCATGTTCAATATCTTTGCTCCATCAGTCCTATCCTTCATCAAATCCTCGCATTCTGCTTCCTCGCACCAGATAGTTTTCACTAATTTCTTATCCTTGATCGCTTTTTCAATCTCTTTCCAGCTTGTTGTCTCTGCTGTGCTGTCTTTCAGGAATTTTTTTGCTTTATTGAACAATGATTTTTGCATATCTTCGAGCAACAGAGGAATCTTTTTCTTAATATCCTTGAAAGGAACAGCTTCTTTCTTGCCATTATCTCTCCGGACAATCATGACCTGTTTTTTCTCCAGGTCCCGAGGCCCGAATTCGATACGCAAAGGAATACCTTTCAATTCCCACTCATTATATTTCCATCCAGGAGTGTACTCATCCCTGTTGTCAAAGATTGGATTGAACTCTTCCAGTTGCCTGACAAGCTCCTTAGCCTTCTTCAGCACCACATCTTTGTTCTTCTCGAAAAAGATAGGTACGACAACAACTTTGTTTGATGCCAATCTCGGAGGAAGAACTAATCCTTTGTCGTCTGAATGGAACATGATCAACATCCCAAGACTTCGGGTAGAAAAACCCCAGCTGTTCTGCCATGCATGTTTCTTTTTCTCATCCTTATCAGTATAAGTAATATCAAAAGCTTTTGCAAAATTCTGTCCTAGCAAGTGTGAGGTTGCTCCCTGGATTGCCTTCCCAGATGGCAGAAAAGTTTCAACACTAGTTGTTGCGTCTGCACCTGCAAATTTTTCTTTCTCTGATTTGATTCCTTTAAGAACAGGGATGGCATAAAGATTCTCAAACAGATCAGCGTAAAAATCCAGGATTTGAAGCACTTCCTCCCATGCTCCTTCTTTTGTTGCAAATACAGTATGACCTTCCTGCCATAAAAATTCTCTTGATCGCAATAATGGCACCGGATTCTTGAACTCCCAACGCACAACATTGCACCATTGATTTATTCTCAATGGAAGATCTTTGTAAGATCGAATCCATTTTTTATAGGACGGATACATTATTGTCTCAGAAGTTGGCCGGATAGCAAGCTTTTCTGCCATTTTTGTTTGCCCTGCATGAGTCACCCATGCAACTTCTGGACTGAAACCTTTAATATGTGAAGCTTCTCTCTGCAGATAAGATTCAGGAATGAATAAAGGAAAATAAGCATTTGTAACTCCATCTTTTTTTATCAGGTTATCAAAATAATTTTGCGCAATCTCCCAGATAGAATATAATCTTGGACGAAGAACATAACAACCAGAAACTTCTGTATACTCAATCAGTTCAGCTTTCTGCAAAAGCTGAGTATACCACTCACTGAAATCTTCATCCTTCTTGACAGTGATTCCGATCTGTTCTTTTTTCTCGTCTTCGTTATTTGCCATGATAAAACAGGGAGGGACTAGGGTATTTAAAAGTTTTGGCAGAAAAACATATATAGATAGATCAGCTATCTCAGTGATATGAAGCTGAACAAAAAGCTTGCGATCATTCTCATAATCGGTTTAATCATTCGTTTCTTGATCGCGCCATCTCCAGGATACATCAATGACAACAAATTCTGGAACAGTTGGACATATGCAATGGTAGAGCACGGTTTTCCGTATGTGTTCTCAACAACTGAGGATGCAAATTATCCTCCCTTTTACATGTACGCCTTATATGGAATTGGATTGACAAACAAACACATTCTGAAAGATGATTTCACCTTGGATGGAAGGATGCTTTTCCTCTACAAAATGCCTCCTGTCATCTCTGATTTTATACTTGCTTTAATCATATTCTTTTTTCTCATGAGAGAATTAAAGAATGAAAGATTAGCATTGTTAGCCTCTGCATTCTATTTTTTCAACCCAGCAGTATTATTCAATTCCCCTTACTGGGGACAGGCAGATTCAGTTCAAGCATTATTGATGATCGCGTCGTTGATATATGTCTATAGAGGAAAATATAAACTAGGTTGGATGTTTTTTGCGCTCGCATTCTTGATGAAAATGCAGAGCATTGTAATTGCTCCTGTCATCCTTGCATACACTTTCAAAAAAATAAAATTTGTCAGGACAATAAAGGCAATACTTATTTCGTTCATCACATGTATTGTCCTCTCCCTACCATACATAATCGCAGGAGAATTCTGGAAGATGATACTAACCATGCTAAAAAATGCAAATATCTTCCCGCATCTTTCTATCTATGCTTTCAATTTCTGGTGGTTGTTTGTCAAGGGACGGCCAGAACGTACCTCAGATGCAGCAATCTTCCTATTTATGCAATACAGATACTGGTCCTTGCTGATGCTGAGTATAGCTGCATTATTCGCAATCTACTATGTCTGGAAAAGCAGAAATAAATACAGGTTGTTCATTGCATCTGCATTCATGATCTTCTCTTTTTTCATGTTAGTCACAGAAATTCACGAAAGATATCTTGTTCCAATCTTATCAATACTTGTAATATTATATTTCCTCGAGAGAACAATGAACAGTGATACAAAAAGATACAGTCTCATGTTCTGGATATTGACATTCACAACTCTGCTCAATATGATGTACGTCCTCAGGAATGATTTGGTCACAGAGATCTACAGAACAACAATAATCAAAGGTGTTGGGTCTGGATTTGCCTTATTGATATCTATAATCCATATCATAATCTATATCTGGTTTGCCAGGTTCTTATGGAAAGAATTGAAAGAGAAACCACAGCCTATTTCTGAAGAAAAATAAATGGGCCTGCAGGGATTCGAACCCTGATCAATCGGTCCTTAGCCCGTGAAGTGAAGCCGACCGCACTTTCTAGTGCCTTTGATAAGCATATCCAGGTTATGCTACAAGCCCTTATAAAACATATATGGATCTAGTTCATCATTTATAATATTTTGTCTTTGTTGGAAGGTTATATTTGTTGGACAAAATCCAAATTTCTGCCATATAATAAATCTCGATGTTTTCATAGTGTTTTTAGGTTTAACTAAGTCCATAAATTTTTGAGTTCTTTCAGAACCATATATTTCATATACATATTTTAAACTTTCTGTTTTCTTTAAGGGTTTGTAATTATGGAAAGAGTATTTTAACCCGATTATCTGAAGCAATTTTCTTAAATTATTCGAAAGATTAGGAGATACTGTAGAAAATGTTATCCTAGGATAACAATGAAATTTCTTTTTAAATTCTGAATATGTCCCATACTTTTTTGTACAACTAAAATGACCATCTGTATCAAAATAGCCTCTTAAAAACTTCCTTATTAATGGCAAGCTATTTTGTATGAAATTTGGAACAGTAATTATCATTGATTTGTTCCCATAAGGAAATCCTAAAATGCTATGTGCAAATTCTATAACTTTCTTATCTCTGATCACAAATCCATAAGTATTTCTGCTTGAAAAAAACTTTCCTTTAATATTTAAGTTAAATAATTTATTAAATAAAGGAATCATATGCTCGTCATAATAATCTTTCTCTTCTACGCTACCACTGATGTCCCACTCTCTTCTTTTCCCATCATTTCTTAAATATCCATCACCTGCATGAATACCACAGACTTCTGCAAGTTGTTGATTAATTTCATGATTATCTAGATTAATCTCTATTGAATTCATTTCAAAGATATCATATACTTTTATGTTTAAATTGTTCACGCACACCTGTCCAGTGGCCATGATTTTTACAAAAATAATAGAAGTATTACAAAAGATACTAGAAACTAAGAAAATCAAAAGAATGAAAATCTTTATTCTGCTGCAGGCATCCCTTCTGCTGATGAAGTTTCTTTTTCTTTTGTGATCAAGATGATTTCAATTGTCGAGACCCGAACTTCTTTTCCTTCCTTGTTCTGGAATTCTTCGCTGTCCACCTGGATGTCTTTTATCTCGACCTGGTCCTTAAGAAATCGTTTGCATGCAACTTCTGCAATGTCCACTGCACGTGAGATGAATTTACCTCGCGCCTTTACTATCACTTCTTTTGCACCTTTTGTTGTGAACTGCATAACTACGCCTGTCACATAGTTCATAAAAGGTTTACCCCCTACAAAAATAGAGTTATCTGCCATTCGCGTTACCTCCTGTTATCTATATTTCTTCTCTGGTGTTTACCATTCTGGTCACATATCCTGCGATAATATTCCGCAGTTTCTTTGACGGAATATCAGCAAACTTTGTGACTAATCCCTTGTTCTCTTCAAATGTCGCTTTAAAGTCCTGACTATGGGCATTGTACAGTTTTCTGGTAACTCTCTTTATCAGTTTTGTCTTAATCCTTCCCATAGTACTCCTTTCAAAATCAGTAGTCTGTATATAAAACTTGTGGTGCTCATATATCCAAGGCAAATCTTTATAAATAAGCTCGGATTCACATACTGTGTGAGAGAAAAGAAGGAGGCTTTTTTTCTCTGGGATCGTTTGATCACCAGAAAACTAAAAAATAAAGAATGGGGACTAAAAGTTCAATAAAACCGTTAAAACCGTCCTTAAAAGAACAGATTCGTTATATAACGTTCAAAATAGACTCTAATAAAGAAATAAAGGATTTTTCTAACGTAAATAAAGCTATCCTTAATCATATATCCAAATTCATTGGCGAACTTGGGATGGCTAAAGCAGGCCCTGCATTAATCAGGAACAAATGGAAACCAAAAGAACAGGCAGGTATGATTAAAGTGAACAGAAGATATGTAGATCATATTAAATCAAGTTTATCATTGATTAAAACAATAAACAACCAGCGCGTGATCGTGAAATCTATTGCCACATCAGGCATGATCAATAAAGCTGGTAAATCAATCGGAGGTTGATGTAAAAAATGGAAATAGATCATCAAGCAATGGGGTACGACAGGGCAATCACAATGTTCAGTCCTGACGGCAGACTGTTGCAGGTTGAATATGCAAAGAAAACTGTAAAACAAGGAACAACTGTCATGGGACTGGTATGTTCTGACGGAGTTGTCCTGATCGCAGACAAGCGTATAATGGACAAGCTTATGATGCCAGAGGCTGTTGAAAAGATATTTCAGGTAGACGATCATATTGCTGCAACTGTTTCTGGATTGGTATCAGACGGCAGAGTGCTCATCGAGCGTGCACAGATCAAGGCACAGCAGCATAGGGTTTCATACGATACTCCTGTAGACACATTCAGCATTGTGAAAGATATCTGTGATCTGAAACAGATATGCACACAGAGCGGAGGATTAAGACCTTTCGGTGTGTCCTTGCTTGTTGTCGGTGTCGACGATTATACTCCAATATTGTTCTTGACAGAACCGTCTGGGATTTACTTCCAGTATTCTGCAACAGCGATCGGAGAAGGGAGTGATGCGATCGTAGAGATACTGAATAAAGAGTACAAAAGAACAATAAACTTGAAACAAGGAATCAATCTTGGATTAAGAGCGCTGAAGACTGTTCTAGGTTCAAACTTTAAGCTAGAACGTGTAGAAATTGCATACATCGAGACAAAAGCTAAGAAATTCAAGAAGCTTGTTTCAAAAGAAGAAATAAGAAAATTTATGTAAGGTGATCAAAAATGTGGGGTACATTTGACGGCGGAGGCGGAAGAGAACGCGTGCAACTAAACCTTTTGAGATTGGATAAAGGTGGAGAGCATTTCGAAGTTCCGATACGTCCAGACAGAGCTATTGCCTACAAAGAAGGAAAAGATGTTGCAGTAAGCGAGATTTTAGAGAGCGAGAATATTTTTTCAGATTGTCAGCGTGGGGAATTAGCATCAGAGAAACACATGGAGACTGTGTTCGGGACAAAAGATCCAATTGAGGTTGCAAAGATCATGCTGGAGGAAGGCAATATCCAGCTGAATTCAGCAGAGAGAGACAAAGTAAGAGAACAGAAGAGAAACAAGATAGTAGCCACGATTGCGCGCGACGCGATCGATCCAAAGACAAAACTTCCTCATCCAGTTGAGAGGATAGAGCTTGCAATGAAAGAAGCAAGAATTACTATTGACGAATTCAGAACAGCTGAAAATCAGATCGAGGATATAATCAGCAAATTAAGACCGATTATTCCGATAAGTTTTGAGAAAAGAGTTCTTAAGATAAGAATTCCAGGAGCTAGTGCTGGAAAGGCACAGCATGCGGCACGTGAATTCGGGACAATAAAACATGAAACCTGGGGAGACGACGGTTCATGGCTGATCTCAGTGGAACTGAGCGGCGGACTGGTCGACAAATATGTTCAAAAATTGAACAATGTAACTCATGGTAGTTGTGAAGTTAAAGAGATAAAATAGGAGAGTGAAATAAATGGCATTAAAAGTAGAAAACAAAAGCATTGTTGTGCCTGGAGAGACCCTTGCCGAAGGTATGGATTTTCTTCCTGGTGAAGGTGCTTTTAGAGAAGGAGAAATAGTGATTTCTTCTAGATTAGGACTGGTTAATGTTGACGGACGAGCAATCAAGATTATTCCGTTGGCAGGAACATACCTACCAAAAGTAGGAGATAGAATCATATGCAAAGTATTTGATCTCACATACAGTGGGTGGAGAGTTAAGACAAATACTGCATACGCAGCAATGCTGTCGATGAAAGAGGCAACATCAGAATACATTGAACATGGTGCAGACCTGAACAAGTATTTCACAATAGGCGAATATATTGTTGCAAAGATCATAAATGTCACAGGACAGAACTTGATCGACATCTCACTTAAAGGCCCTGGGTTGAACAAGCTGAAACCAGGACGAATTATTGAGGTAGATCCGTGCAAAGTCCCGAGAATAATCGGAAAGCAGGGCTCAATGGTCAGCATGGTGAAGAATTCAACCGGCTGCAACATAATTGTAGGCCAGAACGGATTGATCTGGTTAAGAGGAGAACCAGAAGATGAGATGCTTGCGATCGAATGTATCAAAAAGATCGAGAAAGAATCGCACAAGCAAGGTCTGACAGAAGAGATTGAAAAATTCTTGAAAGATAAAACTGGAGGTGTGATCAAAAAACCACCAGTGATGGAAGAAGATGAGCCTCGCGAGAGACGGGAGCCAAGAAGAGATTCAAGAAGTCCGCCATATCGAGGAGGCCCTAGACGAGATTCAAGAAGCGGTCCTCGAAATTTTAACAGAGACAATAGGAGGCAAAGACGATGACTTATACAAAGAGAAAAGATAAACGAAAAATGGACGAAACCAGGCCGATCATTGCAAAAGTAGGTATAATCCCAAACGCAAAAGGAAGCGCCTCTTTCACAATCGGCAAGACAACAGCATACGCAGCTGTTTACGGTCCAAGAGAATTACATCCTAAATTTTTACAGGATCCTAAGACTGGAAAATTAAGATGCAATTATAACATGATGCCTTTCTCAGGCACTGGCGAGCGAATCAGACCAGGACCTTCGAGAAGGAGCAAGGAAATCAGCATGGTAACACAGAATGCATTGGCAAGTGTCATGGATCTTTCAGATTATCCAAACACAGTTGTTGATGTTTTCGTCGAGATCCCGCAGGCTGACGCTGGAACAAGATGCGCAGGTATCTGTGCAGCTTCAATGGCACTGGCAGATGCAGGTTTCAAGATGAAAGATATTCCTGTTTCAATCGCAATAGCTGTTGCTGATAACAAAACTGTTTTTGCAGATCCGGATTATGCAGAAGAGACTCTGAACCAGACAGGAGAAGCAGAGCATGTTGCAGACATTGCAGTGACTATCCTGCCACGAACCGGACAAGTCACCCATCTGCAGATGGACGGAATGGTTTCAAAAGAGAAACTGTTTGAGGCATTAGAGATGGCAAAAGCAGTTACAAAGAAAATAAATGAAACTTTGAAGGTTGCATTAAAAGAACAGTTCAAAGTGGAGGCATCAAAATGAATCCGATAATACAACACGTAAGGGATTTAATAAAGCAAGGTAAACGGTTAGATGCTCGGAAAATGGACGAATATCGTGATCTTTCGGTTGAGACTGGAGTTGTCAAGACTGCAGAAGGTTCTGCACATGTCAAACTTGGCAAGACAGAAGTCATAATTGGAATTAAACTCTCTGTTGGAGCACCGTATCCAGACACACCTGATGAGGGTGCTTTAATGGTTAGCGCAGAACTGATGCCAATGTCAAGCCCTAAGTTTGAATCAGGCCCACCGTCAATCAAATCGATCGAGCTTGCAAGAGTAATCGATCGAGGCATCAGAGAGAGTCACGCGATTGACCAGAAAAAGCTATGCATCACATCCAGAGAAAAAGTCTGGATGGTTTCTATCGACATCTGCACAATAAATGCAGACGGAAACTTGTTCGATGCTGCTGGAGTCGCGGCAATTGCCGCTCTTAAGGATACAAAATATCCTGCGTTTGACGGAGAAACCGTAGACTACAAAGAGATGACAGACAAACCTCTTGTCATTGACAAAGTTCCTATCCCTGTAACCATCAGTAAATTAAACGATCAATTGATTGTGGATCTTGCTGACAATGAAGAAGCTGCAGAAGACGGGCGAGTGACTGCAACAATTCTTGAAGATGGAACAATATGTTCTATTCAGAAAGGAGGACCAATTCCTTTTACATCTGAAGAACTTGGAAAAGTCATTGACCTTGCTATCGAAAAGAGCAAGGAAATAAGAGCTAAATTGTAGGTGGATAACAATGGCAAAAGAAGAAAGGGAAAGACCGGGAATCACCCGATTCGAACGGGCAAGAATAATTGGAAGCAGGGCGCTGCAGATTGCGTCTGGAGCCCCTTTTCATATCAAGCTCAGTAAAAAAGAACTTGAAGAAATTGGGTACGATCCGATAGCTATTGCCAAGAAAGAGTTCGATGCAGGAGTTATTCCAATGACAGTGTCCAGACCTTTTCCAGAAAAGGTTACTGAATCTGAAGAAGAAAAAGAATAAAATTTCTTTTTTTCTTATTCTGCTTTCCAAGCATCTATAAACAATACAACACCTGCAAAGATTGTCAGGATATGTAATATTATTCCGCCGACGAATTCTATATTAAACCCAATTATCCCGTACATATTTAATATAGGGATCAGGCCTAGTATCAGAATTGGTACACCCGCTGCAATACTTAGCCACATCCAGGCAGATTGCTGATAAATTTCGTGTGTTGCATCCCACAGCAATAAGATACCAGCAACAATCAATATTATTCTAAAGATAAACGCTGGAATTCCCGGGATTGTAAAGCCAATACTCCCCAAACTAAACAATAAAGGAATCAGGCCAATTGCAACCAGAGCAGCACCAAGAAGCATGCTTGCCCAGCTTCTTATTCCAAAACGACCATGTACACTAACCATAATTTATCACCCTTTTAATTCTGAAATACATCATAGAAGCAGAGTATTTAAGCTTTTCTGTGTCTAATATGTGCATAGCACCAAGCGTAGCCCTTGAATAACCGCACCAATAACATAGACTCGGTTTAATGAGCAATATTATGATCTTGCGAAGCGTGCTATGCACATACTGTGTCTATTTCTTTGGAAGAGAGAAAGAAAACGTGCTTCCTATGCCAAGCTGACTGTCAAACCAGATTTTTCCACCGTGAGATTCAACTATCTGTTTTGTGATCGGTATCCCTAGACCAGAACCTTTCTCAGTGTGAAAGTCATGTTGAATCTGGTTGAACTTGTCAAATACCTTATCAAAATCTTCTTTTGCAATCCCAATACCAGTATCTTTTATGTGAATCTCAACATGATCATCAAAATCTTTAAGATTTATTGCTACTTTTCCTTTTTGTGTAAATTTGATAGCATTGCTGATCAGGTTTAATAAAGCCTGCTTGATCTTGTCCTGGTCAATATTTATATCCTTTACTTTCTGGCCTGTGAGGATCATGATAAGATTTTTTTGTTTTGCTTGCGGAAGCATGATCTGAATGACATTATCAACCAGGAAGTATAGATCTGTTGGTTTTTGTTTCATCTGCACTTTCCCAGCTTCCATCTTTGTCAAGTCAAGATAATCATCAAGCATATTCTTCAATCTTAATGCTTCCTTGTGTATGATCTTCACGCTTTCTTCTAGTTGTTTTCCTTTCACACCACCAGATAAAATTAATTTTGAATATCCTATCAGGCTTGTCAGAGGTGTTCTCAGTTCGTGGCTGACATAACCCATGAATTCATTCCTTTGCTTATCAATCTCTCTCAATCTTTCGTTCGCGTTTGTCAATTCTTCAGTTCGATCTTCGACCTCTTTCTCCATCTGATTGATGAGGGTCGCGTTTTCAATTGCAACTGCTGTGCTGTTCGCGAATGTTGTGAATGTATCCAGGTTGCTTCGTGTTATCATCTTGTTTGAATATATATTATCTGCAGTGAGCAGTCCTATAACACTATTCCTGACAACCAGAGGTACTGCAGCAAACGGAGTGGAGCTATCTTTGCCCAATAATTTATTCACACCAGGATTATCATAAAAATGATAGACCTGGGCGCGTTTCCGAACAAAGATCTCTTGAAGAATCTTATCTTTCTCAGCCTCAATAGAAAGTTTATCAAAATTAGAGGTTCCTATTGCAACAACCCCATTCAATGTTGTCTTCTTCTTATCCAAGAGATAAAGACGGATCCTGTCAAAACCAATAGTGCTCTTGATGCTCTCCAAGATTAACCCCAAAATCTGGTTAAGCTCGAATTCAGCATGGATCATGTTGAAGATAGTTCTTACTGTCTCTAATTCCTGCAGAGTCTTGAAATATTCACTTTCTTCAGAAGATTGTTTCTTAACCTTGATATCTTTAGGAAGTGTAAAAGAGAAAGTACTGCTCTTTCCAGGAGTACTCTGGACCCAGATGTCCCCTCCATGAAGGTCAATTATCTCTTTGAAGATTGACAGACCAATACCTGTGCCAGTTCCTGCACGAGTCATATGTTCTTCAAGCTGTGCAAATTTATCAAAGATCTTATTGATAAACTCTCTTGGGATTCCAATCCCAGTGTCCCTGACACTTATCTGCAGGAAATAAGGATTATCATTGACAAGGACAGTAATGCTCCCGTTCTTTTTATTGAATTTAATTGCATTTGATATCAGGATATTTATTGCCTGCCTTATTTTCTCAGGATCGATGTTTATCGTGAGTTCTTTCTCTGGTGTAAAATAGATCATGATATTCTTTTCTTTTGATTGTTTTTCCAGATCCATGATGCCTTGGGATATGATTTTGTTCAGATCTGTTTTTTCTAAGTTCAATCGCTCCTTGCCAGAAACAAGCTTGCTAAGATTTAAAACACTGTTTATAGTATCTTTCAATCGTTCTGATTCTGAATGTACAATCTCAAGACATTCTTTCTGGGTTTTTGAAAGTTCTCCGAATTTACCAGAGATCAATAAAGATGCATATCCCTTGATAGAAGTTAATGGGGTCCTAAGTTCGTGCGAGACAATTGACAGCATCTCGGATTTCATCTTATCTGCTTCCTTAAAGCGGATATTCTTTGCACGAAGCTCGATAGTTGCAGCCTTGATTTTCTCTTTCAAACTTTTGTTGAAAGTGTTCAATCTATCATAAAGTATTGCCCGGTTTATTGCTAATGCTGCATTATCTGCAAACAACCCCAAGATATTACGAGCATTTTTACTTAATACTAGGGGTTTATTTTTATTATCAACAGTAAGGATACCAATCACTTTGTCTGAGATGATCAAAGGAAGGGAGAGGAAAGAATGTCCTTTTGATACTGTGAACAATTCTTCATCAATAAAGATCTTATTGTTTGGATTATCAATCTTTTCAAGGAAAATTGCCTTTTTTGCCCTGATTGTGTTCGCAATGATCCCGTTATTTTTTTTAATAGGAATCCTTATGTTTCTTATCCCTTCCTGTTCTAGTCCTGTCGAAATAACACCTTCTAAAAGATTTTCATCTTCATTGATCAAGTATATAGTGGCGTAATCATAACCTAACCGGACAATTCCATCCAGTATCTGTTTTAGCAATACGTTCAGTTCAAGAACACTGTGCATGCTCGCACCAATCTCCTGCATCAGCAGGAGCCGTTGATTCTGTTTTTCTGCTCTAAGCTCTAATATCCGTCTTTTGGTGACGTCCTTATCGTGGCAGACGACAAACGGAATTTTATCTCCATCTTTAATCGGATAGCAGGATGATTCTATATATTTTTTATTTACACCTTCTGTTGGATATACAAATGTCTGGACCTCGCCAGTTTCAAAGACTTTTTTTGCAATACATTCTTTGCATACCTGTTTTCTATTTTGTACAAGAGTGTGGCATTTCCGCCCTACGATCTCTGAGAAATCCTTTTTCTTGACAGTATCAAGCAAAGCTTTGTTCGCGCGCACAATCTCATACTTATCATTGATAAAAAAGAGAGGATCTGTCATGCTGTCAAACATTGCCTGCAGTTCCTGTTTTGCTTTCAGTACTGCATTCAAATCTATATATTCCCTTTGCTCCATTTTAGACTGTCTTGGCCTTAGCCATTATCCTATCCAAATCACCTTTCTGGATTTCGCTCTGTATATCAAGACTGTCCACCGCTTTTATTTTAAGAGAAATACCTAATCTTTTATTTATCAGATTCGGCAGTAGATCCCGCGTCATCTGCTTTATCTGTGCACTGATTATCTCGCTGTTGGAATATGTCAGAACCACAAAATCATCAGCGCCTAGATGCGCCAAGAAATCATGCTTTGTTCCAAACCGGTCAATACAAGTCTGGACAACTCTGCTGAACAACTGCAGGATTTCATTTCCATTCTTGTATCCATATTCATCATTGAACTTCTTGAAATTAGTGAAATCCAAGAAAAGCATCTTTGCTTTTGTCTTTTTTATCTCTTCTATCAAGAGCTCGAAACCAGGAAGTCCTGTCACGTAATTTATTTTCAATAACTGATCCTTTCTACGAAGAACTGCTTGGACTCTGGCTTCTAATTCAAGAGGATCGAATGGTTTTGTCACATAATCATCAGCCCCAATGTTCAGACCTTTGATCTTATCGTGCACCATTGTCTTTGCGGTCAGCATTATGATCGGGATATTGTTTGTTGCAACATTCCGTTTCAGATAATTGCATACCTCGATTCCGTCCATCTTTGGCATCATCAGATCCAAAAGGATAAGATCAGGAATAGTATGATCGACAAATTTCAATGCTTCGATTCCATTCTTTGCTTCAAAGATATTATACTGGCCAGGTGCCAGGCTGAGTTTGACAAGGTCGCGTACATTATCTTCGTCATCGACAATAAGTATATTCGAGCTTGTATGCTCTTTTGACAATTGCCAGAATCGAGCTTGCGCTACCACCTTTGATGTGACGATATTGCTGGCCTGCATCACTTCAAGATATTTCGATACTGTGACGCGGTTCCTGCCAGTGGACTTTGAGACCTCTGAAGTACTGGCGCCAAAATCCTTTTGCTCCAAAAAGGAAAGTATTTCGTTTACAATTTCTTCGTTTAAGTTTTCCAAATGTATCTACCTCCTTGCGGTTAACATCAAATTTATTTTTTTTGCCAATTCTACTGGATCGAACGGTTTTATGAGAAAACCATCCGGTTTGCTCTCAAAAAGATTCTCTGTTGTTTCCTTTGCTGTAAGTATCAAGACAGGGACTGGGGAATTTTTCTTGATCTCTTTGCACACTTCCCAGCCATTGAGTTTTGGCATCATGATGTCCAAAACAATGAGATCAAATTCATTTTTTTTCCAGGCATCCAATGCCTCTTCTCCATTTTTTGCAGATGTCACGTCGTACTTTGCCAAGCAGAGCTCTAATAATTTCAAAATATTTTCATCATCATCTGCAACCAAAATTCTTTGCTTCATCTTTTGAGATTTGCCTTTAATCTTTCATTAAGCTCCTCAGGCTCAAAAGGTTTTGTGATGAAATCGTCCCCTCCAACTTTCATTCCAGCATAAAGATCATTCATCTTGTCCTTTGCAGACAAAAATACTATCGGAATGCTTTTTGTTTCTGGAGACTTTTTTAATTCTTCCACAGCCTCAAAACCAGACATGCCTGGCATCATTATGTCCATTGTGATAAGATCTGGTTTTATCTCTGTTGCTTTCTGCAGTGCTTCATTACCACTGTTTGCAATGATCACATTGAAATCATCCTGCAATGAAAGCCGAATAAGATTTACTATGTGCGGTTCATCATCGACAACCAAGATAGTTGGCTTTGTCTTGTCAAGAATCTGCTTAACCTCTTTTTTCAAAGTAGCCATCTGAAATTCAAAGTTAACACTTCTGAAACGAGATTCTATTTCTGATTTTTTATCCATTATGTCCACCCCCCGAGTGAAGGAACTGATAATCAGTTCTGATTATTATATTAGGAAATCTAGTATATAAATGTTTCTGAATTGTTTATAAATGGGGGGAGAAAAGGAGATTCACATCTGCTCAGGTGCTTCGATTCCTAATAGATCCAGAGCATTCTTCAGAACTTGCCGTACACAGTCAACAAGCAGGAGACGTGCGTTTTTCAGGTCTTCCTCTTCTCTCAGGATCTGGCACGAATGATAGAATTCATTGAATGTCTGTGCAAGCTCAATGCAGTACCTTGTCATCAACATTGGTCTGTAGGATTGTGCAACCTGTTCAACTACTTCTGAGAATTTGTTCAGCAACATTATTACTTTCTTTTCAATCTCCTGGTCAAGCAGTTCGAACTTTACATCTGCTTT
This sequence comes from Nanobdellota archaeon, assembly GCA_023133595.1. Classification (GTDB taxonomy): domain Archaea; phylum Nanobdellota; class Nanobdellia; order Woesearchaeales; family WJKV01; genus JAGLWF01. Next base: position 20,717 of record JAGLWF010000009.1, read on the forward strand.
TGGCTTTGTTCCTGCTTTTCTTAATATTGAGCAGGCTCTTGCATGAGCATACTGCACATAGGGACCTGTTTCTCCTTCAAAATCCAGAGCTTTGTCCATGTCAAAGACAATCTTTTTGTTATTATCCTGGTTAAGCATGCCGAATTTCATTGCTGCGAATGCAACTTGCGAGATTGCTTTCTCAATATCCTCTCTTTTCCAGTCCTTATGCCTTTTTCTAACTTCTTTTCCTGCTTTTTCAAACATCTTGTTCTTGAAATCATTATAGCTTATGCCTGTCCCTGCACGAGAACTCATCTTTCCTTCTTTCAATGTTACTAGTTCATAAGAAATATGCTGGCATTTGCTTGCCTGCGGGAATCCCAGAATCTCAAGAGATTTGAACAGCTGCTTCATGTATAACTTTTGTTCAGAACCAATCACATGAAAAGATCTGTCTATCTTGAATTTTTCAAATTTTCTTTTTGCAAGCGCAAAATCTTTTGTTGAATATAGTGATGTTCCATCTCCTTTCAGGACCAGAAATATGCCTAGGTTATACTTCTCAAGATCCATTATCAGAGCGCCTTCACTCTCGACAGCAATGCCTCTCTTCTTAAGGTCAAGAACCATGTCTTTTCCTTCTTTCTCAACTTCGCTTTCGTAAAATCTTACATCAATATTAAGAGCTAATTCTTTTTCAATCACATCAAAATCATCAAGGCTCCACTGTCTTGTCTTTTTCCATAGTTCATGCAGTTCTTTGTCTCCAGCTTCATACTTCTGCAATAATTCCTTTACTTCTTTCTCGTGCTGTTCGTGTTTTTCATATTCATTCTGTGCCTTGACATACATCTCACCAAGCCACTCTCCGCGGTTCTTTTCAGGATAAGGGCCTTTGTGATAAGTTTTCAAATACCACAATACTTTTGCAACGTGCATGCCGATATCTCCCATGTATGTTGCAGCAACAACCTTGTAGCCTGCAAATCTCACAGAGCGGATAATCGCGTCACCAAGAACAGCATTTCTTAGATGGCCGATGTGGAATGCTTTGTGAGTGTTTGGCTGATGATATTCAATCATGACATTCTCTTTTTTCTCTGCACCTTTTCCATAATCGTCTTTATCTTTTGTGACAGAAGTCAATGTCCTTTGATTCAACTGGCTTTTGTTCAGAAAGAAATTCAAGTAAGGACCGACAGCTTCAACTTTTTCAATCTCTTTTCCAGGTTTAATCTTCCCTGCGAGATCCTTTGCAATCTCAACAGGCGGCTTCTTCTCTTTTTTAGATAAGATGAAGCACGGAAATGCAAAATCACCAAGTTTCTGGTCTGGCGGAACAGAGAGAGCCTTGTCTATTGCATTCTCATCCAATCCAGTACTCTTCTTTATTATTTTGATGATTGTTTCCCGAAAATCCATGATAATCCCAAGAATCGAGTTAAGGTATTTAAAGGTTTTTAGTGTCTGCCAGAACGAGCAAACGCTTTCATCCGCTCGACAAAGTCGACTGCATCTTTCCGGTATTTGTCGTACTCCACACCAGACATTGAAGAAATCTCTCTGTGTGTTATCTTTTTCATCAGGTCAAAGAACATCTTCATAATCCTGACATATTTATCTTCAATCAAACCTTTCTGTGCCATCTCTTTGTCCAGCAGATCTGGAACATGGCTTGGTGAAGGTGGGATATATCCTTGTGACATCAGTGCAGAATGCGCAGCATCAATCACAGCCCAGTATAAATCTAATGCTCCTTGCAGGACGTGCCAGTTTGCATTGAACAAAGTGACATTAGCTTTTGAATAATAACTATTGATTGCTTCCTGTGTTGGCCTGATCCGTCCCCTGAACAATAAAGCCTGCAGAGGATCAAAGAATCCTTCGTCAACTAATGCAAAGCCATCACGCAGTATATTGATCGCAATCGGATCTCCAGAACGCACGTATTCCCAGAACGTGCTCAATTTTAATGTCACAACATGCAATCTTGTGCTGACTTCTGCAATCTTTTTATCAGTGATGATCTTGTATGTCTCTAACAATTCAGGAGTCAGCTGCAGATGAACATCATCGATCAGGATAAGCATGTCAACATCTGATTTTTTAGTATCCTCTCTTCTGGCAGTGGACCCGAAAAGGACGATTGCTTTTATCAAACTTGACAGTTCAGTATAAATCTTCTTTGAAAATTCGTATCCTATCTTGATATCTGTATCATGATAATGCTGCTTTGTAGGACTAGGTTTATCCTGCATATTAAATTTCATAAAAGCTCTTATTAAGAATATAGTATATAAGGTTTTGTTACTTTCCTGAAATGGTTAACTTATTTATCTGTGCGAGCAGTATCCTCTTTTTAGGATGGTTGTATCGCACTGCCTGCATAAATGCCTGTCTCATCTTAGCAATGTCCCCAATCCGCCCGTATATCACGCCAAGATTATAATATGCCTGCGGCTGTGTCCTATCCAATGAGACCGCATACCGGAACATCTTGACTGCTTTTTCATATTTCTTGGCCATTCCAAAGATAGTTCCAAGATTAATGTATGCCTGCCGATAGAATGGATCCAAGTCGATGACAGTTGCAAACTCAGAGATTGCCAGGTTAAACTGTCTCTGTTTTGAATGCAACAATCCAAGTGCCAGATGGAAACGTGCATAGCCAGGATTAATCTTTATCGCCTTGGCATACATCTCTTCTGCTTTCTCAAACCTTTTTTGTTTATAGTATATTTCACCGATACGGTTATAGGTATAAGCATCATCAGGATACATCTTCAATATCTCGTTCAATTCTTTAAGACTAAAGTCAGAATCTAACTTTTCAAACTCTTCCTCGATTAGTTTCTTATATTTCATCTGATCTTTCTTGGACATCTCATGGAAGAAATAAGTTGCTTCTGGAGTGGATTCTTTATCTTCAAACCAGATATAGTCTGAGATCTGCCCTTTAGCAACAGCATCATTGTAGAACTTTGTCCCAGGATAGAGCTGGAGATGTGAGGTAATTATCATGTTCGGCCTGGTTTGTTTCAGCATATCTATTGTTTCCTTGATAGTCTCTTCTGTCTCTCCGGGATTTCCAACCATCAGAAAGAAATTTACAAAGATTCCATGCTTTCTTGCTAGTGAAGCTGCATTCTTGATCTCAGTAAGAGAGATATTCTTATTGATATTCTTCAAGATCCTCTCGCTTCCACTCTCGACTCCATAGCTGACTGCGTAGCATCCTGCTTTTTTCATCCAGTGCAATCTTTCTTCATCAATAATATTAACGCGCGACATGCAGTTCCAGATCACTTTCAGCTCCCGCTTGATTATTTCTTTGCATATATCGATCACACGTTCCTTGTTCACTGCAAATGTATCATCTTCAATAGTAAATGTTGTGATCTTATGTCTCTTGACAAGCATCTCGATCTCATCAACAACATTCTTTGCTGATCTGAACCGAACTTTTCTGCCCCATAATGCCGGAGTTGAACAGAAATGACAAGCAGAAGGACAGCCTCTGGAAGTGATGATATGCCTGTCTGGATATTTCGCAGAGATAGGAACAATGTCCAGATCTGCCATCGGCTTTCTGTCTGGAGTGACAATTATCTTTTTTCCAGAACAGAATACAATTCCCTCAACAGAAGCAACAGGTTTACTGTTCTCAATCGCATCAACCAGTTCCTTGAACGTGACTTCTCCTTCACCGCGGACAATATAGTCAATATCTTTTACTTTTTTCAATATAAGGTTATACATCAAAGTTGGAAACGGGCCTCCAAGAACAACTTTTGTCCCGGGGTTTATTTTTTTGACCAATGAGGCTAGTTTAAAGACAGTATGCCTGTTGAAAGTGAAACAGGAAATACCAACAATGTCTGGCTTAGATTTCTTAATTAGTTCTTCTATTTCATCCCAATTTTTATTATATAAATTTTCAAGAGAACAATCCTTTAAAAAAGAAGCTATTGTGCGTAATCCGTTCGGCAGAATTGTAACTAATGGATTTGTTATCGTCTCGTTTGGTTTATAGAGAAGAATGATCTTCATTTACAGCAGATCTATTCTTCCTCTTCGTCTTTCTTCTTAGGTTCGATCTCTTCGTCTGAGACAACTTGGTATGAATCTCCTTCTAGAATTTCTTTATTTATTGTTTCAGAAGCATCACTTTCTAGTCCCCGAACCATTGCCTCTTCGTTTGGCGCCAATTCATCGTCTTTCAAAGCTTCATCTGTCGGTTCAATTATATCTGGATGTTCTTCCAGTTCTTCAGATTCTTTTTCTTTTTTCCTGAATGTAACCATATTGTTCCCTCCATTCCCGTTTTTTTCAGTAATCTCAGCTTCTTCTTCTTCCTTTATAACTCTTGCTGCTGAAACCACAGCATCTCCAGGCCGTAATTTCATCAGACGCATTCCCTGTGTGTTACGTCCAATCCTGCTGATACCGCTTGCAGCAACCCTGATCACTATTCCGTTTTTAGTTATGAACATTATATCATTTTTGTCAGTTACAGCAAGAACACTTACAATTGGACCATTCCGTTCCGAAGTCTTGATATTGATAACCCCAACACCGCCACGGTTTGTCCGTCTGTATTGCCCGATTGGTGTTCTCTTTCCATAACCATTCTTTGTGATGCTGAAAACATCAGTGCCCAGCTGGCAGACAAGAAGACCAACAACATGATCTCCGCCTCGCAGTGATATCCCGCGCACACCACGAGACGCCCGTCCGATAGCCCGCGCTTGTTTTTCATGGAAACGTACTGCCATCCCATCGGCAGAAGCAATAACAATGTCATCAATGCCAGAAGTTACCTTGACATCCATAAGCTCGTCATCAGCATCGAGCTTGATCGCTCTGAGTCCACCTTTTCTTGGTTTTGAATATGCTGCCAGGTCAGTTTTCTTGACAACACCTTTCTTTGTTACAGCGATAAGATATTTGTCTGGATCAAATGAGCGTACTGGAATGATTGTTGTGATCTTCTCTCCTTTTTTCGGCTGTACTAGGTTGACAATAGCTTTTCCCCGTGCCTGCCTGCTGCTTTCTGGAATCTGGTATACTTTCAGCCAATGCATATTCCCAGCATTAGTGAAGCATAAAAGATAAGCGTGAGTAGACGCGATAAACAGGTTCTCGACAAAATCTTCCTCTTTTGTTCCTGCACCCTTGACACCGACACCGCCACGTCTCTGCATCCTGTAAGTTGTAAGCGGCAATCGTTTTACATAACCAGAGTGTGTTACAGTCACAACCATCCGTTCTTCTTCTATCAGAGCTTCATCCTCTAATTCTTCTTCCTCTTCAAAGCTGATCTCTGTTCTTCTTGCATCACCATATTTTTCTTTTAATTCTAATGTTTCTTCTTTGATTATGCTGTAGACCAGTTTCTCGTCATTGAGAATTATAGTAAGTTTTTCAATCAATTCTAATGTTTCCTTAAGGTCTATCTTTATCTTATCCTGTTCCAGTGCAGTCAGTCTCTGCAGCCTCATCTCAAGAATTGTCTTTGCCTGGATCTCAGATAATGAATACTGGCTCATCAATTCACCTGTTGCAGTCTTTGCGTCAGGAGCTTTCTTGATCAAAGCGATGACAGGATCAATATTATCAAGAGCAATTTTCAGACCTTCAAGCTTGTGTGCTTTTGCTTTTGCTTCTTTCAGCTCGAATTCAGTTTTTCGTGTGACAACTTCTTTTCTATGATTGATAAAATGCTGCAATAATTGTTTCAGGTTAAGAGTCTTAGGTTCATTGTTGACTAATGCAAGCATGTTGGTGCCGAAAGTTGTCCTCAAACGGCTGTGCTTGAACAACTGGTTCAACACAACATCACTTCCGACTGTACCCTTGAGAACAAAAACAATCCTTATCCCTTCTTTATTACTCTCATCTCTGATGTCAGAGACCCCTTCGATTCTTCCTGCTTTTACCTGGTCTGCAATTTGCTCAATTAATTGGGATTTATTGACCTGGAATGGAATCTCTGTGACAATGATCATCTCTTTTCCTTTCCTCTCCTCAACATGCGTCTTTGACTTGACAATTATTCTTCCTCTTCCCAGTCCATAAGCATTCCTGATCCCATTGACTCCGCAGATTATTCCTGCTGTTGGAAAATCAGGGCCTTTGATTACTTTGTTCAAAGCATTTACATCCATGTCAGGATCATCAATAAGCGCGATAGTAGCGTCTGCAACTTCGTTCAGGTTATGCGGCGGGATATTGGTTGCCATACCGACTGCGATCCCTGTCGAACCATTGACCAGGAGATTTGGGATTCTGCTCGGAAGAACAGAAGGCTCCTTCAAATGAGCATCGTAATTATCAACAAAATTAACTGTCTCTTTCTCAATATCAATAAGCATCTCTTCTGCAAGTCTTGCCATTCTTGCTTCTGTATATCTCATTGCAGCTGGCGGATCTCCGTCAATAGAACCAAAATTACCCTGACCATCGACCAATGGATAACGCAGTGAGAAATCCTGTGCCATACGGACTAATGTGTCATAGATCGCAACATCACCATGAGGGTGGTACTTACCCATACAATCTCCGACAATCCTTGCGCTTTTCTTGTAAGATTTGTTATGAAGCAATCCTAAATCTCTCATAGAGAACAAAACACGCCTGTGGACCGGTTTCAGGCCGTCACGGACATCTGGCAGAGCCCTGGAGACAATAACGCTCATAGCATAATCCAGGAATGATTCCTTCATTTCTGCTTCTATCAATTTAGGAACTACATCCTTCTGTTCAGGAGTTTTCTCTAACTGCTCTTCATCTTCTGCCATTTTAACTTACTTTTTCTTTTTCTTAGATTTACCTATAGGTTTCTTTTTCACTTCTTTTTTTGTCTTCTCTTTCTTCTTCACAGGAATCGAAGATTCCTGGGACACAAAAGAGCTTCGCTCTTTTCGTGCTTTCTTTTTCTCTACTTTTTCTTCCTCTACTGGTTCTTCTGTTTCTTCTGCTTCCTCTTTGGTCTCTTCTTTTGGTTCTAAGTCAGAAATATCTTTACCCATTGCTTTCAAGAGATGCTTGGCTTTATATCTCTTCTTCATTCTTTCTTTCTCGCGCTCTTCTTCCTGCGCATCTATTTCTTTTGAAACATCCTCATCCGCCTGGTGCGGTTCCCGGACCCCAAGCTTATCAACTTCGCTGTCGATCTTAATCAGACGGTCACCTACAGATTTCAAACGTTCGTCACGTTCCTTCTGTATCTCTTTGATCTCTTCCTGTTCTTTCTCGCGCTCTTTCCAGAGTTCTTTTACCTGCTCTTCGCCTTCGAGCACTTCCTGCTCGTCTTTATGGAACTGTCTTAATATCTCATCTGCCTTTTCCCTGGACATGTCAAAATAATCAAAGAATTTCTGTGTAAGCTTCAATAATCTTGTACGACCTTTACGTTCTTTTGTAAGAAAACCAATCTCGACCAGTTCTTTTATGTGGTCGTATGCTTTTGCTGTTCTTTTCTTGATAATATCACTCTGTAAACACGGTTGTGCATATGCAATGATTGCAAGAGTTTCCATTGTCTGCATATCAAGCTCTGTCTCTGATATCAAGTCTCGGCACAAAGGCAGGTATTTTTCCCTCACATTGATCTTCCAGAAATTATCACTGCCAGTGATCATCAGGGCAGAATCTTTCTCATTGTATTCCTGCTCCAGCTGCTTCAAAGCATCTTTTATGCTATCGATTGAAGCTTTGCAGACTCTAGCTATCTCTGCGGCTTCAATCCTTTTTCCTACTGCGAACAGTACAGCCTCAACTTGATTCCTTAGATTCACCATCTTTGAATTTCACCTTCTCTGATAATTTTAACTTTTGACCGTCCTCTTCCACCTCACCAATCTCTGTCAGGAATTGGATGTATTTGTCAAAAGATTCCTTGTCAATCCCGATAAGGTCCCACAATTCTTCTCTTGTCTTGGGACCAGCTCTCAGATGTGATAATAAGTTATAACGGATGATCCTTGCCATCCTCTCTGTCAGCAGCTTTTTCAGTGCATTTCCTTCTTTTGCAATACGGTCAGTTGTGTGCAGCCTTGATTGGAGCTCGTTCAGCCACGCTGAAAAAAAATCATTTTTAATCTTGACTTCCTGCGGTTCGATCACCTCGACAGATGACGGAAGGAAGGTATAGCAAAAGTCAAGCAAGGATTTATGCTTCTTGAACAGGATCTCCAATTCTGCAAACGTGGAAAACAGCTTATCCTGCGGCTTGATAGGGAATATCTTGGAATCAAGGAGCACTGCGTTCTGGGGAGGCATCTCCTTTGTCCTGTCAACCAGAGCCTTGATCGACCTCTCGACATGCTCTTTCGGGCCTCCTAATATTTCGCATATAAGCCTGCACTGAAGGCCTCCTTTGTCTATAAATTCTTGAATCTCCCTCTTGTCCATTGTCAGCATAAGAAAGCCTAAAATGCTGTATTTTGGCCTTCAAAAACCTCCTTGTATAACCTCTCCTTATGTCTTTGTAAAGTACCTTCCTTTTTAAATCTTTCGTCGATTTTTTAGAACATTTCCAGAGGCTCTCAGCGACGGAAAACGAGATTATTTTTGGGCTGATTTTAGAGTGATTTTTAGGCCTTTTAAAGGCCTGATTTTGGACATCTTTTGGGTGCTGTAACAACCACTACAACATGCCTTTTTAACTGATTTGGATCATATATTACATACAGGGGAAGGAAAAAAAGATTAATGGAGGTCGGCTACAATGGAAGAAAGAGATAAAAATCGAGAAATGTTTTATGGGTTTGATGGCGGTCTGGAAATGGAGCCTCTAGCAAGAGTAAGAATCAGTGAAGAAGCTAGAGCAATTTTAGCAGAGCATGATCCTAAATTGGACGGTTTCTACGCAGGAATGGAACATCCACACATTGCAAGAATAAAAGAAGCACCAGAAGACGTTAAAGGAAAACTTCTAGAGTTCTACGCAGACAGACTAGCTCTGGAAAATGCAACAGGAAATGCTTGTGTTGTACCAGATTTTGTTGGAGAACTAAAATCAGGTCTTACTGCAAGAGTAAAACCAATTAGACAACTTGTTGCAGACATAAAAGAAAGCGCAGCTAAATTCGATCGACACAGATATGCAACTGGAATGAATGTAGATTAATTTTTTATTTTTCCTTCAACTTTTCAACAATGACTGAAAAAATATTAACTGTAATACCTGAAAATCAACTTATTCTAGATAGATTCTACCTCGGAAGAGGAAGGAATACAAATATAGCATTATTCGAGGGAGATGAAGAATGGGAAGATGCAGTTGGATGTTTCATCACATTATGCTATAAATTTGAATACCCAATGCACAAGTATGAACCATATCTGGGAGATAATAATGAAGGCGGATGTTTTCAGCCATACCTGCTTCTTCCGACAATGGAAAATATTCTTGCTGCGCATCCAGATCCAAAGATAATCCCAAAAGAAGAGATGGAAGAATTCAGATTTTACTTTGGATTAGGGGACGGAGTTTACATTGCTCAGTGGGGGTCACATGATGAATTTTTGACATGGGGGAAAAGAATGATCAGTTCTTTTGCGCACTGGACTAGAGAAGGCCCAGAATATATGGGAAAATTAGCAGAAGCGACAACTGCAGTCCCAAAAAAGTATGGAACAGAATTCCGCCCTTTCAAACTTATTGATGAAGGAGAAATGATTGATTCGTTTGGCAAAGGTGCCTGGGAACGTCATTACGGAAAAAAGATACGATTATCTTCTCCAGATTAACACGCTGTTGAGGAGGACAGAGACTCCTAGGATGATGTACTGGACAAATGCGTTTTGTTTTTCTTCCTCTGTCTTTATCTGTTTCTTCGCTTTATTTCCGTGCGAGTCTAAAGTATCAGCAACAGACGCACCTGTTATCTTAGTTTCATCGGGTTTATATTTATTTTCTGAAACAGGAACTGGTTCCTGATTAGGAGTTGCCCATATCTCAATGCTTTCAAATGCTTCTTTCTTGCCTTCCTTTGACATGATCAAACTGAGATTATTCAACCCAGGTTCAAGAGAGATTGTCATGTTCAGGCGTTTCTTGTGATCTTCTTTGATAGGAATCACAAAATTCTCGATAGATTTGCCATTGTTCAGCAAACCGATATCAAAATCCCTGTCGCCATTGGGATTATAGAGCATGGCGTACAGACTTATGTTTCTTCCCTGCTCGAACTTTTTGTGCCTTGTATAGAAGCTCTGTATCTCTGCTTTTTTTTCAGATTTCTTTTCTTTTTCTTTTTTTTCTTCAGAAATTGTCTTAGCCCTGACATCCCCCTTCTCTTCTTCAATCTCATCTTCAGTGACATTGTTGCGGACAATGACAGTTGCAGAATCATGGTTATTTTCCATATCAATATCATTGCAGTTTGGATAAATCTTTGCTTTGATGAAAAACAATTTGTCAGATTCTTTTATCGACGGTGTAAAGCTCTTTTTGCCGGGATTTGTTGTGTTCCTCTTTTTTCTGATGAGATCGCCAGAAAGATCTTCGATGAAATATTCTATGTAGTAACTATATTCATCGTCACCTTCCTGAAAATCTACATCCAAGTCATATATTATCCGCTCCTTATTCTCATAAATCTCTTTATCGAGCAATATAGAAATAGAAAAATCGCATCCAGTCAGAATCGAATTTGTCTGATTTGTAGTATTTGTCTCGTTTGCCTCATTCTCAGGAACAGGATCGACAGAAGAATTATCCACAAATTGGTTTTCAGAACCAGGAGTTCCATGAAGGACCAAAGATTCGACAAATTCCCCGTTATAATATTCAAGAGAATATCCTTCAGTTCCTGGATCGTATACCACAAAATCGATCACGTACCTATTCGCATCGTATAATGTGATTGCTTCCCCATTATTTGACAATGTTCCTGAATATTCAAAATCTGGTGAAACATTATATCTGTCCTGGAAATCATTATCTTCATCGTAATTCGTGTTTGCAAGAAGAAGGTAACCATCAAATGAATAATTTTCTGGAAATGTAAAGGTTATTCCTTCAAAAGAATAGTTGCTTACGTCTGTAAGATTCTCTGCAAACAGTTCAAGATATTCAAAATCATAATCATTGCCTATAGGATTATACATTATCTCATTTATTCTCACAGCTCTTGCAGAATATAATGTGATCAACAAACATCCAATGAATAATAGAGCTAAAGTTAGATTTTTCATCATGATTACCTAAATAAATTGTATTTTTGAGATTAAAATGATTTTCCAGCCAAAATCTAGAAAACTTCTGTGCTTCTTGTAAATCCTGATATTTCCCCCAGAATATATCTCCCTATAAGGGGTTATTTTTGTAACTACTCTAAGATACTTAAGAACATTTATAAAACTGAGAGAGCTATTTGATGAAAAAAGGGGGTGAATTAGTGGCATTTTTGAAATTCTTAGAAAAAGACAAGAAGAAGAAAAAAGAAGAACTAGCTCCTCCTAGTTTGCCACAGCTCCCGCCATTAAAAGAAGAAGAGCGGGTGCTGCATATGAAAAAACCGTTGCCGCCACTACCGCCGTTTGAGGCAAAAGCAGGACTGCCAGAGAAAGTGGAGAAACCATTGTTTGAAATAAGCTCGCCAAAAGGAGCTCCGCCTGCACCACCTGCAGGTCCATTATTCCCAGAGATAAAAGAAGAAGCTCCAGCAGACCTTCCTGCTTTCCCTAAGATCGGGAAAAAGAAGATTATTCCTCTCAAAGTCATAGAAGAAGTTGAGGAGGAAGAGTTCAGGGCAGAGAAGAAAGAACTTCATGAACTGAAGAAAAGACTGCCAAAACCAACATTCATTGAGATCAATGATTTCAAGGAAGTGCTGGAATTCATCGGACAGATCAGGAATGAGCTGAAAGACGGGGATGCTGTTCTATTCAAACTGAATGAGATCAAGAATATGCAGGACAAGAAGTACGAATCATGGAAAAGTGTGATGCGCGACCTGCAGAGGAAATTCATATATGTTGAAAAGACATTGTTCGAAACAAAATACGTAAGGTGATAATATGCCAGAAAAAGAAATGCCAATATTTGTAAGGATCGAGGAGTACAGGGATGTGCTGGATGTGATCAATATGATCAAGCACAAACTCTCAGAAGCAAAAGAAGCTATCAACCGCATCAATGAACTGAAGAATGAAGAGGATCTGGAGCTCGAAAGATGGGAATCCGGACTTGAAGCTATCGAAAGAAAAGTGCAATTCATAGACAAATCATTGTTTGAACCAGAATCAGTATAATGGCAAAGAAAAAAGCAGTAAAAACAGCACCAATAACAAAAGAAGGAGAAGTCTTTTTTGTTGGAATCAAGGATCCAATAGAGATCAAACGGGATTTGCTAGAGTCAACAAAAGATTCAATCACAATCATCAAGACGTACGAGAACATTAAATCATTGCGGATAGAGAAAGTAAAGCAGATGCTTGTTCTCCAGAAGCTGATCAAGGAACTGAATGCTCTGACAAACAAATTAAAGCGCGCTCTTCCAGAGACCCGGGTCCGGGAAAAGCCAAAGATATCTTCAAGAGCACTAAAAAAAGAAGAACCTTCTAGAAAGCTGACAGAGTTTGAAAAACTAGAGGTAGAACTTTCTTCTATTGAAGAGAAACTATCTCATTTATGATTAAATTATTTCTATTTTAACTTTCTTTCCAGTAAAATCAGGATAAGGATTTGGATAATGTGCAATTCTTACCTTTGTCCCTTTTTTCAACTTAGCTTTCTTAAGTGTTATGATTTTTTCTGGATAATAAGGAACTAAGTCAAGTTCCTGGAACAGTTGATGAATAGGATCCCAAATCCATTTCTGTTCTTTCCAGATAAGAGCATCTAACTCTCTCAAAATTAAAAGGAGCATGGCGATTGAAGTTGAAAGTAAAACTGTAATCACTATCGAAGGCCAGGAATTAGTATTAATATAGAACATACTGAAGAGAATTACTCCTAACAAACCTATTAAAGTGAACCATTTAAACTTGAGCATTGTATTTCGAACAAGATATTCAATATATTTGCGATTTACATTTGCATTTTCAATAACAGCCAGCATCCGATCAAGCGCTAATCTTTGTTTACTAGTTTTAGCTTTTAGCTTGACTATAAAATCATATAATCTCAGAAAGGGTTTATTTGTTTTATGATAATCTTTTAACTCATAATCTAAAGTTGCAACTAAATAGTCATCGATATGTTTCTTTACTTGATTTTGGATTTTTTTGCCAAATATACTAGATAATTTGTAGATATTGACATAATTCGCATCATCTTTACGCATATTAGACCTCAGCTCATTCAATCTTCTATGTCTATTCTGCATAACAAAAGCACTAAAGATACCAAATAAAAATGTTGCAACAGAAAGTAAAGCAATTATTAGATTAGACGGACCATTTCCAGGAATATAAACAGCCATGACAATGAAAATAAGAAGTACAAGCAAAGTACCTTGAGCAATACCTATCCTCTTTTTCATACATTTTTCTTTATAATCGGGCTATATAAACTTTTTGGTAATATTGTGAGATTTTTGAATTCTTTTAAACTTTGAGGCAAGATTTATAAAGAACTCTGGGTTTTTTTCATACATATCGCGGGGGTAGCGAAGTGGCCAAACGTGCTGGACTCAAGTTAGTTGAGTAATGAGGTCTCTTTGACCGATGATATTTTCCCACTATGAGGAATCCAGTCCCTTAGTGGGTTCGTGAGAGATTTATAGCTGCGTGCTATAAGTCCACGAATTCGAATCTCACCCCCCGCATTTTTCTTTTTTTATAATATATTTAGAAAGCTTACAAGGTACTAGCACTGGCCACTGGACAAGTATACGTAAGAAATATAAAAACAAAAATCCCAAATATAGAGTATGTTAGTCTTAGACTTAAAGGGGCTTTTAAAATCATACCAAAATCGAATACCTAATACACAATTGAATATTCTTTCAGTTAGAAACTGGCTTCCTCTTTATTTGAATAGTTCTATTTGTCTGGAATGTGCTTATCTAATCGGAAAAATTATGGGGGATGGAAATCTTGATAAAAAGTTTACAATTCGCCTAATTGGACAACAGGCTGATTTAGAGAAAATAAAAGAGATGATCACTCAGGAGTTTAAAATTTCTCATAAAAGATTAAAAATAAATTTCAAGCAAGCAAAAGGAGACTCTTATATGCTCCAAATCAATGATGCGCTATTAGGGAGATTATTGTCTGTTCTTGGAGCCCCTATCGGAGCTAAAGTTAAAAACGATTTTTTAATTCCTAAATGGATCTCTTTTACTAATGACACAAAAAGAGCATTTTTACAAGGAATTTTGGAAGATGAATTAAGTACAGTTAGAATAGAAAAATCAAATTATTCAACTAAACCAATATTCAAGATGGCAAAAATTGAAGAGAGATTACAGAATCTAGAATATTTTTTGAAGCAAATCAAAAATATCATTGAAAGTATGGGGGTAGAATGCGGAGAAATCTCAAGAATACCAAAACATTTAACCGATAGAAAAGATAATTTGATTACATATTCAAAACATTTTTGGATACAACGGAATAAACAAAATATATTAAGATTCAGTCACAATATAGGTTTTAGATATAATCTTGAAAAGGTAAAGAAATTGAAGAAATTACAAGAAGCTTTAAATAAAGATGTTTTCAAATACATAAAAAATGAAAATCGTATACTTTGAGACTGGAAGAAAGTTTCTTGTGAAAGATACTAGCAAGGATTTTCACATCTTATATTCAAAAAGTTTAAATATAGACGATACTTCTCTTTATCCATTGTGTTAGATGATATATTTGATTCTGAAGAAAGTGAAATAGAAACAACTGTGACAGACGAACAGACAAGAGCAGATGAAAAATATATTGCAAAAGAACTTGCAAGAAAAGGTTATAATGCTGCAGCAAATTTTGCAGTTGGCTGTTACAAAATAGCTGTTGATACTGCAATAGCTGCTCCAAAAGCATTATGTGTTGATTTGCCTAAAGGACTTCTTAAGACAGCAGCTGCGACTGCATTCCAAGCAATTCCAATGTGGCCAAGTCATAGACACAGAATCCTAAAATATTTCTGCGGAGAAGAAGCTAAAGAAAACTCATATGCTTGGAACGGAAGTATACTTCAGCTTTTTGGTGAAATGACTGCCGCAGGCCTACTATTTCATTATGGAGTTTCTCATCATTCGGTTTTTTATAGTAATATTTCTGTGGTACTTGGCGCAGATATCTTATGTAAGATTATAGCCGCAGGACAAATCCTAACCAATTCTAATTCAAAAGAAGACACATCTCTTATTGAAGACCTCGCATTGAAGGGATGGGGTCAAGGAATTATGTTAGTAGCTGGTGGCTTTTTATACATGGGTGCAAGCACTGCAAAAGACCTGTTTAATTCTGCAAGAGGCAAGTACAAACAAAGAGTTCATAATCTTGCCAAGAATCTTCAACATACTGATAATCAGGAATAACCTTTATATATAAGACTTCATCAAATTCTAGGATCGGGGAATGCATATGAAAATCGTATACTTTGAGAATGGAAGGAAGTTTCTAGTAAAGGATACTAGCAAAGACTTTCACACTAAAGATGGTATTGTGAAAAAGTCGGATTTCAAGAAGAAGAAAGGAAAGACAAATATTGGCAAAGATTTTATCATATTTGATCCTTCTTTTATTGACAGATACAAGAGACTGAAAAGAACTGCGCAGATCATCCTTCCAAAAGATATTGGATTCATAATAAGTGAATGCGGCCTTGGCAAAGAGTCTGTTGTGTTTGATGCTGGTTCTGGATCAGGCGGAGTCGCTTGTTTCCTTGCGAATGTTGTGAAGAAAGTTTATACTTTTGATAACGACAAACGGCATATAATTTGCACAAAAGATAATGTGAAGATGCTCGACCTGAAAAATGTAGATGTGATCGAACGTGATGTCTACGAGAAAGGTTTTGGAAAGAAAAACGCAGACTGCATCATCCTGGATCTTAAAGAGCCGTGGAGATGCATTGATCATTGCAGGAAAGCATTGAAATCAGGAGGTTTTCTAGTAGTTTACACACCGCATATTACTCAAGCTCTGCAATTCATCAATGAGAATAAAGAAAAAGAGGTTTTTATCCCATTGAGAACAATCGAGGTATTTGAAAGAGAATGGAAACTAACGGGGAAAATAGCGAGGCCGGAATTCGTCCCTCTCGGACACAGCGCCTTCTTAGGTTTTTTCAGAGGAAGATAAGGCGAGGACCGAAGAAACCAAAATATTATTTTGATAAAGATAAGCCTATCAAGAAAGAGATCAGATTAATAGGGATAGACGATGCACCATTCAATCGTTTCAAGAAAGGGGAGGTTCCGGTTATCGGTACAATACATCGTGGCGGTGGTGCGATTGAAGGGGTTCTTTCAACAAGAGTTGATGTTGACGGTGTCAATTCAACAGACAGAATCATTGAGATGATAAATAAATCAAGACACAAAGATCAATTGCAGTGTATCATGCTCGATGGTATTGCTGTTGGTGGTTTTAATGTGATAGATATCAGGGAATTGGCAGATAGGACGAGATTGCCAGTGATCATTGTTATCAGGAACAAGCCAAACCTGAAGAGAGTGCTTAGTGCATTAAAAAATGTTCCAAACTCAAAAGAAAAAGCAAAACTTATTGCAAAAGCAGGAAAAATAAGAGAAGTCAAAGTGGGTGATGGAAAGATTTATTTCCAGTGCAAAGGGATAGTTGTATCAAAAGCAAAAGAAATCATACAGACTGCTGTTTCTAGAGGCCACATGCCAGAACCGATAAGGACTGCTCATCTGATAGCAGCTGGAATTGTGGAAGGCGAGAGCAAAGGGCGAGCTTAGTTTTTAAATCAAGAGTAAAGTTTAAATATCCGAATTATATCTCGTGATTATAATGAAAGAAGATCAAGACCCAGCAGAAGAACCAAGTTTTCTCCCTCTATATTTGATGGAACATAATGAAGAAGCAAGAGAACGATTGAAGTGTCTTGTTGAAAATGCAAAAATCAGTGACAGGAATCTTGCAAGAGCATATGCAATACTTCACAGTCCAGATGATGTCGAAGGCTTTCTTGAAAAACTTGCAAGAGCAAATGATATTCTGAATCGGGCTGGAGGATTTGTAAAAGTAGGAAATGATGAATGTCAGACTTATGGCAGACTTCAAGAAAATCCTATCAGAATAATTTATGAAGATGATAGATTAAGAGATGGAGAAACTGCTCTCGAAGTAGGAACTGACAGACTGAGAGCTATCATAACTATCCATTTTGAAAAAGGACACTCATTTACTAGTTTCATTCTAGAGGGCAGTTCTTTTTGGCAATATCATCAAATAGGTCCTGGATCTGATAACTATGATATACAAATACCAGTAACAGACATAGAGTTCACAGAAGACGGAGGAGATTTAACAGTGATACATCTGTCCACTCCAGAAGGAGAATATCGTATCAAAACAGGATATGAAAACCCCCCAGATGTTCGAAGAGCGAAATTAGTGAATATAGAAGAAGGACGGAAAAAAGAAACTCAAAAACTAATAAAGTCTCAAGAATAATAATACTTACCTTTGGATTTCTGTTCACTATCTTTTTGCGAACCTGGTTTGTTGATTCTTGGTCTGCCAGAGAGTTCATCTCTTCTCAAAGTAATGTTTAATTCTTTCAGAAGCATGTTCATTCCTTCTTCCATCTGCATCGGACCGTTTGTCAGACCGTTCTTTGCAGGAATTCCATTGAAGACTAACAAACGCTCAGAAAGATAGTCCAGGAATAAAAGATCGTGGTCAACAACAAAAACTGCCAAGCCTTGCGTCTCTGCAACAGAAGATATTATCTTTGAGATAGAAAGACGCTGTTCAACATCCAAGTATGCAGAAGGCTCGTCCAAAAGCACAAGGGATGCATCTTCTGCAAGTGCTTTTGCAATAGAAACACGCTGCAGTTCCCCGCCTGATAATTGTTTAAGCTGTTTCATCATCAAAGGCTGGATGCCTAATGGCTGTACAACATCATTGTTATGTTTCCTGATCGCATTCTGAAGAAACTGCATGACCAGTTCTTCTGAATCTGTCTCAAGATATTGTGGTTTATACGCAACTTTAACAGAAGCATCTGTTTTTCCAGTGTCAGGCTTTTCAACTCCTGCAAGCATCTTGACAAAAGTTGTCTTCCCAATACCATTCTCTCCTAAAATTCCGCACAGCTCTCCTTTCATTATCTTTCCAGGCTGTACTGCAAGAGAGAAAATTCCTAATTTTTTCTGCATAGCTGGCCACTCTGTCAATGTGTTCTCTTTTCTTGTCTCCACAGGAGGCCGTATCTCAAACTTGATCTTATGATTTCTGAATCTGACATTCTCTTCTTTCATATAACCTTCAAGATAGACATTGATCGCTGTCTTTGTTGCTCGCGGATTAGAGACAACACCAAACCCGCCTGGCTGACCGTACATTATGTGCACCAAGTCAGATATATAATCCAGAGCTATAAGATCATGTTCAATCACTAAGACAGCAGTATCTTCTTTTGCCAGATCCTTGATGAACCGTGCGATCTTTAATCTTTGCTTGATATCAAGATAGGAAGTCATCTCGTCAAAGATATAGAGATTTGCATCTTTCAGGGCAGTTGCTGCGATTGCAACACGCTGAAGTTCGCCGCCAGAGATTTTGTCAAGCTGATGGTCGAGAATGTTTGCGATCTCTAATTTCTCTACGATCTCTTCCATCTTATTCTTCTCGTCAACTTTCTTGAGCAGGTCACGAACTCTTCCTTTTGTTACTCTCGGAATCTGGTCCACTGCCTGAGGTTTGTAAGCAATCTTTATCTTTCCAGCTTTAACTTTTTCAAAGAAATTTTGCGCTTCTGTTCCTTTGAAGAAAGAGATTAAATCATCATATGTTGATTCTTTGTCAAATTTGCCGAAATTAGGCTTCTCGATTCCAGCAAGAATCTTGATTGCAGTGGATTTTCCAATCCCATTGATACCGACAATTCCAACTACTTTCCCAAACATAGGAGTTGGCAATGAATACAATGCAAAACCATTCCCTCCATACCTATGGATAGGATCTGTCTTTAATTCTTCAGGAAGATTTATTATGCTGATGCAGTCAAAAGGACATTGCTTGATACAGATACCGCATCCAATGCATAATTCCTCATTGATAAACGCCTTATTATCAGTATCAACAATAATGCATTCTTTCCCAGTCCTATTGACAGGGCAGGCACCCCCGCAGATGAAAGGACAATCTATCCCATTCTTGCATGTATTCTTGTTTAATATTGCTATCCGTGTCATATTGCCAAAAGAAATTGTTTAGTATAAAAAGGTTTTCTCAATTTTTTTCGTTCTCAATCTGTTTGTTAAGTTTTCTCAGTGCCCTGTTAAGTTTCTTCATCTGTCGTTCTTTTTCTTTCTCTTTCTTCAGCTTAGCTTTTGCTCTTGCCTTCTTCTGGCGCATGCGTTCCTTCTTCTGTACGGCAAGTCCTTTCTGTTTTATCTTATCTCTCTTTATCTTTGCTCTTTCTTTAGCTCTGTCTTTAACTATAACTTCTTTCTTAACCTCAATCTTGACTTTCTTCGGTTTAGTTTTTGCTTTCTTCTTGACTTTTGTTCCTTTCAGATACTTATGCAGGATCATTTTAATGTTCATTTTTCCCAGATCAACAGGCTTATGTGGAATTTTTACCTCAGGGAAATGTAAATGTAAGTTTGGAAGATATTTTGAAATCTGATGTTTTGGATGATAATGTTTTAACAAACCCAAAGGAACAACCACACCAATTGCAATCAAAAGCAGTAAGGTGCCTAGCAAGAAATTATCTTTCTTCTCGACTTCTTTGACTGTCTCTGGCACTTCTTCTTTTTCACTTTCAAGCGCAAGTTCTTCTTCAGCTGCAGGGCTCTGGACTTCTTCTACTACTTCTTCTTCTTTTACTTCCTCTTTTGATTTGGATGTGGATCCAAAAGGCACTGTTTTTGAACAATCCATTACCCGCACAGTATTTAATAAAGAATATTCATATTTTGCTTCCAAAGTATAGGTTCCTTCTGTCGGGAAAACAAATCCTACATATCCTTCTCTTGAAGTTTTTGATTTAAAGATCTGTGTGCCATTTGGGTCATAAATCCGGACATCAATAAATGCCATCGAAGCTCCAGCTGCATTAAAGACAGTGATTGAGTTATTCATGTTCGCGCATAACGAACTTATCTTTATCGAAGTTGGACGGGTTGACATTGCACGGGCATAACTGCCGCCGCCACCGCCTCCTCCGCCAGAACCAGAGTAGCCGCTGCTTCCGCCACTGCTGCTGCCTCCGCCAGAACTGCCGGATCCGCGTGCGCCTGAATGATTCAGATTTTCTAGTCTGAAATTATTCCCAAGATCATAACAGGTGATTCCTGCAATTGTTACACCAGAACTATTCCCAATGCAGGACGTGAAATCAAACTCTGAGGCACCAGTGCATGCAACAGAGATATCTTCTATTGAATTGATAACAGCATCCTTGACACACAATGAAGTGTATCCCGGATCTGAAATATACATTGTCTTTGTCTCCTGTTGCTGGTTGTCCAGATCAACAACAAGACCATTGCTGGAGTTAACAACCAGTTTTACACGGGACATATTGAACTGCCCTTGCGAGAAATTATAAGAAATGTTCAGTAAAATATTCAGATTATCCCAGATCTCAATACTTTGTTTTCCTGAAAAACTCACGCCATCAACAGTAGAGTTCCCAGAGATCTTCAAAATCACACTGCTTATTCCAGTAACATCAACATCATCCGCATTGCCAAACAAAGTATCCACATTATCATATAATCCGTCACTATCATCGTCTCTGGGTGTGATTTCTATTGTGATTGAATCGCTCGCAACTAAACTGCCACTGTCTGTTGCATTAAGAACAACTGTATGGTTTCCAACTGTTAGTGTTGAAACATTTAGTTCTGTTCCAGTCCCAAGCGAACCATCCAGGCTTGACCACCAGACAAGACTTGCGCCAGACAATTGTCCGTCCTCTTCATCTGTGCCAGTGCCAGTGAAAGTTATTGTTGATTGATTATAATGTGAAGAAGCATTGGCAGGTGCTGTGATGCTGGCAGCAGGAGCGTCATTGACATCAGAGATTGCCACAGAACCAGAATCTGATGCAGAATCATAACCCTGCGCAGCACATGCTGTTGTGTATGAATAAGTTGCACTGACAGTAAAGTTTCTGGTTGCATTATACAATCCAGTTGCAGAATCATAAACTAGTGTAAGATTACTGCCGTCAAAAGCAGCAGTGCAGTTTGCAGTTGATATTGCTGTATTACCGGATGTGTTTGTATAATTTGCAAAGAACATTATCTGAGCATTTTCAACTGTAGCCAAAGAACCTCCCTGGCTGTCTCCCTGGTCGTATATCTGCAGATTCACAAACACCATCGAATTGATTGCTGCAGAGATATTGATCCTTGAGAATGTTAATCCTGAATAACCAGTGTCTGTGATTGATTTTCCAGTCTGCTGAAGCATTGTCTTTATTTCTGCTGGTGTAAGGGTATGACCGTTCCGGATTTTTGAATACTGTTGAAGCAATGCGACTGCACCAGCAACATGCGGTGTTGCCTGCGATGTTCCCTGTATTGATTTATATGTTGAATCATCGCACAATGGACTGACACCAGTACAGGCAGACATCGGCGGAACTGTTGATGAAATAAATTTTCCAGGGGCTAACAGATCTAATGTATTCCCTCTCTGTGAAAAAGATGCGATTCCGTCAACAGGACTTGCCCCAGTATTGTGCGTGGCACCGACAGCAGTGACATTTGTCAGGCAGGCTGGAAAAGCCACACCATAAACAGGAGCTCCTGTGCTGAAATAATTTCCAGCTGCAGCCATCACAGTAATGCCCAGACCGTGAGCAGTGTTTATTGCATCTCTCATTGCACTCATTATTGCCCTGTTATCAGCGTCACACAGGGTGTTGTTGAACTCAGGCGTGCCAAGACTCATTGTTATGACTGAAACATTATATGCCGCAGAATTATTAACACAAAAATCTATTCCAGCAAGGACCCAGGCACCTGTCGGGTCACTGCCGTTCTCGTTCAAAGTTTTCAGTGCAAGAAGCTTTGCATCTGGTGCAATACCTGTCAGTGTTCCAGATGCTGCGACAATACCAGCAACATGTGTTCCATGACCGCGATCATCAGCAGGATCATTATCATTGTTTACATAATCATAACCGCCTGGTATTTTTGGGCAAGTACCAGAAGTCATCTGTCCTTGTGTACACCCTCCCAGATCAGGATGTGTGTAATCAATTCCAGTATCGATAACACAAACAGTTTCTCCTGTTCCAGTGATATTATATCCACTGTACTGCAGCCCATGGACAACATCTGCTTCAGTCAAAGGGACACTGTTCGATAAAAAAGAATCAAACTTCACACCCTCTCCAAAAGATTCAACATTTGGATCAGACTGCAGCTTATGCATCTCAGATTTTTTTATCCTCATCACAACTGTGTTAACATTAGAATATGCACGCTTGACTTGTTTATCTTGAATTCGAATATTCTGTAGGAACTCTCTTCTGGATTCGCGGATAATGTCTTGCTTTTCCAGCTTTATCTCTTCTGCCATTGCCTTGAATGCTTTCCTGCGTTCCTTCTTATCCATGCCTTTGAATCCCATTCCCTGCATCTGCTTTGCTCTTGGCCTTCTCTCTGGTTTGATATTGACAATCACATCTACATATTCATCTTCTGCCCGGATCTCAGGTGTCTGATCTGCCTGAGTTTCATTGGGAGAATTCTCAGCACCTACAATCACGATAGAAGAAATTAGCACTAATAGAATTACTAATAATATCAGCCATCTATCAACCCTCATGAGTTATCTCCATTTATCGACAAGGCTTGTTTATATATAAATATATAGGGCAGAAAAGGCATTTATAAAGGAGATATATTTGTTATTGTTCAGTAGCAACAAAAACGAAAGATTTATATATATGTTCTTACTATTTAAGAGTAATAACATCACCTCTTTTCCCCTTCCAGACCGATTCGTCGGTTTGCGAAGGGTTTTACGTTCCTTCATATCCTACTCCAAGTTTCTTCTGAAGCTTGGGGTTTGATATGTCTTTCTTGGACCCTTTTATAGAAACTTATTTAAACAAATCAGGGGTCTTTTCGAATATGGGCCCGTAGCCTAGCCTGGATAAGGCGACAGCCTTCTATTTCAAAGCTGCGCTTTGCAATACTTCAAAAGCGCGCTTTCGAAGTAAGCTGTAGATCAGGGGTTCGAAAACGTGTGAGGTTACGTGTAAAAACCGTACGGTTGCCTGAAAGGGTGTCAAACCTTTGCGATCGAAAGTCCCCTCGGGCCCATTTTTTGCACGCGTGGCCAAGTGGTTAAGGCAAGAGGCTGCAACCCTCTGATCCCCGGTTCGAATCCGGGCGCGTGCTTTGACACGTACATACCACCCAATGTAGCCATTGCTGCCAAGTGTAGCCTTTGGATTTTCCATGGTATATACCTAGACCCGGCTTCTAAAGCTGAAAACAATGCTAGCGAAACGCAGCAATGGCCATAAAGAAAACAATCAAGTTTACTAGACTCGGCTTCTGATTCATATTTCTGATCTTGCGAAGCGTGCTATGCACATGCGTGCTTTGCATAAGTTTATATATGAATTCTGACTCTTGATTTTCGGTGATTAGATGAAGAAGGTTTTTGTCATATGCATTATTATGATTCTTTTATCTCCAGCAGTATTAGCACTGAAACCAAAAGAAGGAGGTATAACTGCATCTGTTCCTATTGATGGCGCAAGTTATGTTTCTGGAATGCCGTATTCAGTTGCGCCAAATTCTGAAGTGACCCTAGAAAATACAAACAATGGTGCGATAAAAAATATTGTTGCTGACAAACACGGGAGATTCACAGCTGCAATTCCTGCACAAAGCGGTGATGAGATACAAGTCACATACAAAGGCGGAGATCTTATTGTCGATAATCTTCCAGACTTTGGTTTTGGTGAAGCTGTCTGGATAGGCTACACTGCTGGCCAGGCATATGCAAAAAGCATGAAAGAACCTGTAGTATCAGATAACGGTCTGATTAATTTCGAGAAAGTTCTAGGACCTCTAGCAAGTGCATTCTTCACAGGAAAAGAAACTAGTGAATGATTCCAGCTTTTCTGAATAATCTAATAGCTTTCTTAATCGACTTATCAGTATAGTCTGCTTCTTCGAAAAGACGCAGGCCTAAGCTCGGTTCATGTCTGTTTCTTCGAATCTTAAAGGTACAGATTAATTTGCCTTTTTTACCTTTACGCATGGTCGCACCAAGGTTCATTGTATGCGCAAATCTCTTCTTTTGAACCTGCTCAGCAATAGGATGGAAGTGCGTGCTGAGAAGTGAACGAGTCCCTCTTTTAGATATTGCTTCTAAAATTAATCTGAGAGCTTCTTCAGTAGCTTCATTATCAGAACCTACTGCAATCTCATCAAGCAGGAGAAGACTGTCTGATGTGAAAAAAGTCCGCCTTTTATGTGTCAAATATTCTTTTAGTTTTTCAATTGAAGTAATATCAAGATATTTATATGTATTCCAATCATAATATTTTGGAACGGCAATAAAGTTCAAATATGCTAATCCTGATTTGAACGCTCCTTCTTTTCTTTTAGGGTTATCAAGATTACCGAAATAAGTAAATATCCCATTGACCATACTCATTCTTGCACTTTTCGCTGGAAGTAAACCCCCAAGTTGTGCCAGGATCTGAAATTGACCAACCATCCGTGCATAAGTAGTCTTGCCATTATTATTAGGGCCAGTTATAACATAAGAGCAAAAATCTTTATCAAATCGGACATAATTGACAACAGACTTGCTAGTATCTTCTAGAAGTAAAGAAAGATTATGACCAGATTTGATCACACAGTGTTTTATTTTTGGAGATAACATTTTTGGCATGACAACAGGAGAGCTTTCGGCCATCTCTCTTCCAAGCATTGCAAGGCTGTAATAAAAGGCTAATTCACCTTCAAGTTCTTCTGTCCGAACATATAAGTCTTCCATTCTTTCTCCAAGACCTTCTGTTATTAGTTCATCAAGGTGTTCAATTACTCTTCCGAGCTGTCTTAAGAATGTTCTTCTGACCTGATTAGGTTTTTTCCTTGTATCCACAAGAACAGTTTCATTAAGAATTTTTATTGCTTTTTTTAGTTCTTTTTCCAAACCAAAAGTTTTTGCTTCTTTTCGATCGATAAGACCTTCTAATTTAGGATCATGCATGATATCATGAACCACTCCTTGGAAATCTTTTAGTGCTTCATAGAAAGCTCTTTTAGTATCAATATCAAACATATTAAAATATCTATGATCTCTCGCTTTTTCACTTATTACCTCATGAAAGATAGATACCAAATCAGAAGCAGAAACAGACTTCTTATCCCTGCCATAAGTCCCTAATTCTTCTTTTATCTGATCTAATACATGATCGTATCTCTTGAAGATCCCAAACCCAGCATCAGTAAGATATGTTTGTAATTCCCGGTATTGCTTGGTTTTAGAAATATTTTTTGCAAATTCTCGTACTCTTTTCAAGCGGTCGCTTTTTGGCCTTAAAGCCAGTGATGAACTTACAAAATCTACAAGATATTTAATCTGCTTAGTTTTTCTGCCAAAAGTTATCCTTCCAATATACCCATCATTCCAAGTCTGCAGATTCCTTGTAGAGTAAATGATCTCTTCAACTTGCTTAGCTTTTTTATCACTTTCAAAGATTTCTCGGACAACTGCCTGCCTGGCTTTAAGTTCAGCAATATCTTGAGTAGGAACAAGATATTCTCTGAATATCTGTTCAAGATATCTATCTGAGAACTTAAACTGATGCATGTAAGATTCTATTTTTTCTATAACATCTGGCAAATCTAAATGTCTAAGTATTGAACTGTTATGAAAACTTGGTCTATCTCTACGTCCATATTCCTCATTAGTCATATAGATCATAGGATTTGCAGTGCTGAATTGAGATTCGTATTCGAAGAACATAAAGCAGAATATTTAGTCCATTATATAAATCTAACCAGAAGTGTTTTTAAGGCAGCCAGGTCTTTTTATTCTTTAATTTCTCAGGCAGATAGACTTCGTAGACATAATTCAGTGTCTTTGCTGCGAATGCCTGCTGCTCTGCCCTCTTCTTGTGCTTTGCCATCAATGTCAGGGCTTTCTGCCACTCTTTGTGTGTCTTGACAAAAGGATCGTTCTTGATTCCGTCTTTTAATCTTTTGATATCAACATCTTTCAATGGATGTGACGGCAAGTTGTAATCAATGATATCTTTTGGTGTAATTCCTAAGAATTGTGCCTGAGGTACGCAGAAGAATTCATTGATATGTGCAGCATTACCAGAACCGACTTTCAAAGTTCTATAAATATTCAGATAACCGTAGGGGTCGCCGTCTGTGAAGACATAGACAGGAAGTTTCCTGTCACCAGCTAATCTTCTGATGAATCTTCTTGTTGCCCGTGTTGGAACTCCCATCATTGCGATTATGATGCAATTAGCTTTTTCCCAGTACCTGTGATGGTTCAATCTGTCGAACAATGCAGTAGTCTCCACAACCAGGATGAATTTTGCTTTTGTCTGGAACTTTAGATCTTCAACACTTGATGGAATTGAATAAGCTCCAGATCCAAACTTAGTACAATCAATTTTCTCTTTTCCATCTATGACAATAAGTTTACCTGCAATGGTTCCACCACGTTCTCCTGGATATATACTCATCTGTTCTCTGTTGACTTCCAGCATTGCCTCTACATCATCCATGACATTGAAAGCGTCTGAATCAGTATCAAATCGTGCATCTCCCCAGTTCTTGGAAACATAGTACATCTCTCTTTTTGAGGCACGATCCTCATCTTTTGCCAAGCGTCTTGATTCTTTCATCAATAACAAAGTCTGTGCAAAAGTCTTGATTGTGCTTGCTGTCAATGTTCTTGCCTTAAACTTGCCCAGCAATTCAAAGAAACCTTTCTTCTGATCGTACTTGACATTAGTTAAGGAACGTAACGGCATCTTCACCTGCGGAGCTTTATTCTTCAGGATGCTTTTATAAACATCATTAGCAATGAACCTAATACCATCCAATACTGTTTTCCGATCTATCTTTTTTGCCATTTTTATTCTAGTTTAATTTGTTTTGATTTCTTTTTGTCTTTTTTAGCTTTCTTAGCCTTTTTTTCTTCGTCAACAACTTCCTCGTCAAAAAGATCAGCATCAGCACTTTTGCTGCCGATCTTAGCAAATTCTTCATCGTAATCAACGTTCTTTGTAGGATCGAACTCCACATCTTCAACCTCTCCCCGAACATGTTCTAATATTTCTGCTAGATTCTCTTCGATCTTGTTCTCTTCTGCTTTCTTGAGATCTAAAAGTTCGCCTAGTGCAGATGCAACATGCGGAATATATTTTTCAATAAAGCTTCTCTTCTTTATCTCATCTTTTACTCTTTTTTTCTTATTTACATACCTTCCTAATAATCTTCCTGCTTCCTGCAATGCTAATCTCATCTCTTTGATGATTTCAGGATAGTGCGCAATAGCTTCTTTTGCCTCTGATGTGAACGGTGCCCAGACAGATGCAATATGTATTGCAACAACCATCGGCCCTACTGGCAGTGCATTTCTACTTTGCGATAAACCATAATTTCTCCAGGCAGTATTAATGATAGCTTTTGTTGATGCGCACCCGCTCTGCTGGAACAATAATGGAACTCTGTTAGCAAATCTCATGATCCGGGCAGTACCTTCTTTTTGCAATTCTCCGCCATAAGCAAGACCGCATTCTACTACAAAAGGATTTCCTCTGTAGACAGAAGGTTTTCTTGTGACAGCACAATAAAATTCTGCCTGGATCTCTTTTCTCAGACCTTTTTCCAATAGATCCTGACCAATAGGATAAGTACAATCTGTAGGAGGTGCTATTATCTTTGTATTCTTGATAGCATCCATTAATCTTACAGCATGCTGTTGAGTGATATCTTTAGGTTTTGTGTTCGGTGCGATAACTGCTTTCGAACAGATCTCTTTTGCAATTCCAGAAGAGACACGCGAGAATTCTGTTGTAAAGAACTGCTGCAATGTTTTTGCGGTTGTATTCTGGATCATCTTTATCAGGATACCAACTTCGATTCCATACGGATGCGGTTTGATCTCTTTTGGCAGTGGAGGCAACTGGTCTGTGACACGCGCAAATATCATCTGCTCTGCTTTTGGATTTGTATAGATAAGTGTACAATGAGGATTGACAATAGCTGTCTGTTTCAAGTATTCATCAATAGACTGCGCACCTTTCTTATAAGACGCTTCAAGATCCAATTCAATTCTGGTACCGTGCTCTCTTCCATTCCAGCTGACTTCTTTCTCATTCCTTGGCTCTGGTCTGTTTGTTGTTGTGTTCAGGTAAAGTTCAACAGAGAATGCCGGTCTGTCCTTTGAGATTCTTGTTATTACCCTGATCGGTTTTCCTGTTGTTAGCTGTCCATACATTGCTGCAGCAGAAATACCAATACCTTGTTGTCCACGGCTCTGTTTCATGGAATGGAACTTGCTTCCGTAAAGTAATTTTGCAAAGATATTAGGAACTTGCTTTCTAACAATACCTGGCCCGTTATCTTCAACAACAACTCTGTACTTGTCTTCTGCTAATTCAATAATCTCAATATTTATTTCAGGAAGAATACTTGCTTCTTCACAAGCATCTAATGAGTTGTCAACTGCTTCTTTAATTGTTGTAAGAAGTGCTTTTCTTTTATTATCAAAACCCAGCAAGTGACGGTTCTTCTCGAAGAATTCAGCTACACTTATCTCTCTCTGTTTCTTTGCCAATTCAACTGCGATCGGCTTTTTTCCATTTCCAGTAAGTTTAGCTTGTGCCATTTTTATTCTTCATGTTTTTTTATGCCAGCTTTTTCCATGAACTCTCTTTGTTTTATTGATCTTCTTCGTTTTTCAAGCCAGCGGTATACTGTAGTGTGCTGTGCACCGCGAAGCAAGTTTGTTACAGCCTGTTTTGCCATGTTTGCTGATTCTGGCTGGCCAATGATTGAAACTGTCTTGCCATAAACTGAGATGTAGCTTTCAGTCACCTCTTCTAACAATTTTCTTGTCTTTCCTTCTGTGCCAATAACACGCCCCTTCAAACGTGCACTTGCATTCTTTGATGTTGCAAAATCTTTGATATTAATGATCTCAAAAACATAATCACCTTTCAGCAAAAAAAATGCGATCTTTGGATTGAATCCGCGACCAACAGCAGCGACAACCTCTTTTGCATCAAATATGTGTAATCCATCTGTTCCCCGTATATATATATCCCCGTCTCTTGAGTCTACTTCGATCTTTGTATCTGTACGATCCTCTAACTCTTTCTTTATCTCTCCGTCTTTTCCAATAAGGACCGCTATTCGCTCCCTAGGGATTTTCAGTTCCGTCTGGAACTCTTGTGTGGGGGTCATATCAAATTAGTGAGAGAAGGGCTTTTTAAAGGTTACGGATTCTTCGGCTTAGGTGAAAAAGTCGTGCAA